>NZ_JAANIG010000020.1 GCF_011174675.1 Perlabentimonas gracilis
CGCTTTTTTGTTAATAAAGCACCTATTCTTTAATTTCAACTACAATCCTGACCTTATATTTCTCAATTTCAATCTGTTAATCTTCCGAACATGACTGGGAACTGCCCAAAGTAGGATGTAACCCAGAACAGAAAGCACCATAACACAGTTTTTCAGACGAATGCTGATTGGAGAAATCTGATAGTAAACATTTATCCGCATTATGTGCGTTCAACAAATCAACACAAATGATAGCAAAAGTAAAAACAATCGTTCTGTTAGCGTTTTTTGGTTTAATTATACCAAACGCTCAAGCACAAAGTAACAACGAACAAGCGGAGATTAAGTATCGCCATACCATCGACGTTTGTCCTATATCCCCTCTTTTTGGCATTTGGGCCGTTCATTATACCTACAGGCTAACCCCCAAGGATGAGCTAATCACAGGTTTTTCCTATATGAATATTAAGTTCGATGGGATTGGCGAGACCAACTCTCCTGCATTAATTCTGGGTTATAGGCGATATCTATGGAAAAATCTACATTTTGAGTACGAGATTTGGCCGGCCTACGATAACTTCTGGGAATCGAATGAGCAAAAGCACTACCCAGGCTTCGATCTTTGGAATGAGTTCCGCCTAGGGTACCTTTTCGATTTCAAGGTAGGTAATGTGCCAGCATTTGTAAATATCCAGTGGCCACTGGGGTTTGGGCTATACGCCAGCAATAAACCTCAAAGCTTTAAGGAGCTCGAAAAGGATAATCGGTTCTTTTACTTTCCCCCGCTTATATTTGTTGGATTAAAGTTTTAAACAGATTAGAGATGAAATTTAAATTTTTTGTTGGAATTCTTTTGGCATTAGCAATTGTGGTGCAGGCTCAAGGGCAAGACTCCGGGGGTAAATGGTCGGTTGAGACCAGCCTAACCTTTCCTATGGTGAGTATATATATGCTTAAGGTATCGTACCAAATTACCGAGAGAAGCGAAGTGGGAATTGGCCCCGCCTTTCAGAATTGGAAAAACATGGAGGAGGAGCCTCTCGGTCAAGCCAACGCATATACACTGCTGCTATCGTACCGATTCTATTTTTGGAGAAACTTTCATACCGAGATAGAGCTTTGGCCGGCATATAATAGGTTTGAATCGTATGTGGATGGGAAAACCTACAGTGGCTTAGAACTTTGGGCGGAGTATAAGGTTGGGTATAAAATCAACCTATTGAACGACCCAAACCTTTACCTTGCAATACAGCCCGGAATAGGACAGGCCCTCTGGATGCAAAAGAGATGGCCCGGTATGGGCGAAAAAACCCAATGGGATCTTTTTAGGGAGTCTATAATATTCATCCCCCAGGTTGTAGTGGGGTTTAAGTTTTAATAAACATTTTGTATGAATAAGAAACGGAGTAATCTACTAATACTTGTTGCTATGCTATTCTCTTGCCAAGCGCCCCAAAAAATATATAACGAAGAGGTTAGCCTCTTTAAAGATAATTCGAAGAATCCCGAAGGAAAGTTTTTAAAGGAAGATATTGCCCATTTGCCAACGCCAGTTCAAAAATATTTTAACCTCTGTGGATTAATTGGGCAACCCAAATCCGATTGGGCAGAGATTGTTTGGGCCGATAGCCAAATCAGGATGAGGCCCAACCAAAAGATGATGAGGTTAAAGACCTATCAGCATAATTTTGTGAACGAGCCGTCGCGTTTGGCCTATATGCGAGCAAATATTATGGGAATTGTCCCGTTCGAAGGCCGGGATAAGTATTGCAACGGGCAGGGGCATATGTTTGGCACACTGGGTAGGGTTATTAAAATTTTTGACCAGAAAGATTTTGAAATTGCTCAGGGCGCAGCCATTGTACTTTTGGCCGAGAGCCTGCTGCTTCCGCTGTATGCCATCCAACCCTATATCCAGTGGGAGCCGATTGATGAGTTCACAGCACAAGCCCGGTTTGTGCATAAGGGAGTTGATGTTGGAGGCACGTTCCACTTCAACCAGCAGGGCGAGTATATCCGCTTTACCACCAATGAGCGTCCCTACTCATTACCCAATGGTGAATACGAATTGAAGCCATACACCATCCAGATACGAAGCTATCAACAACAGGGAGAAATAAGAATAGCCAAGGAGGTTGCAGCGATCTGGAACCTAACCGACGGCGATTATGAGTACTGGAAAGGAACGGTTAAAGAGATCAGGTTTCAATAGAAAAGAATTTTTTTAAGAAGAATGAAGAAGTGAAAACCAAAAAAGCCTAAATATGAAAGCAATCACCGCCATTTTTATAATGTCAATTTCCCTTTATGCTTGCGGTTCAAGGCATATTCCAATGCCAACCAAAACCTATGGCGCTGAAGCAACAGGCAATGGTAGAGTTCTTGTTGCTTATGCAACCCGCGCTGGATCAACCATTGATATTGCCGATTCCATAGCCTTTGGCATTTCGCAGCAGGGCTATTGCGTTGATCTTGTACACATAAACTCCATTGATAATCTTATCGATTATTCTGCCATAGTAATTGGCAGCGCCATACGAATGGGTAATGTGACTCCCGAGGTTAAACGATTTGTGAAAATCAACAAAGAAATTTTACAAACTAAGCCAACGGCCTATTTCATCGCCTGTCTAACCCTTCATGAGGATACTCCAGAAAATCGAGCGAAGGTTAAGGATTACTTGATCCCTTTGCGCGAAATGGTTACTCCCTTTGCCGAAGGATATTTTGCAGGGAAAATGGATTATTCAAAGCTAAAGGGATTCGACAAGTTTGTCGCAAAGCGGATGGTGAAAGCCCCGGAAGGAGATTTTCGGGATTGGGGAAAAATTAGGGAGTGGGCATTTGATCTTAGGCCCTAATTTGCAGTATATTTGTATACGGCTCTCTAAAAAAACATTTCAAACCAAAACCATGAACAACAATTCAATCAACGATGACATTTGCTGCCCACCCTTTGAGGTATCGCTATGGGATGATAAAATGCTGGAGTGGCAGAACAAGCCTTTTATTAAGGATAAGGTTTTCACCTTTATGTTTATGCCCATTGGCTTTGGGAACGTAATGAAACGCCTAAACGAAAAGGTAAATGCTGCGGGTGCTAACATACCCGATTGGCTTTGTCTTTCCGATCACACTTCGAGTTGGAATATGGATCTATACCTTGCCGTGGATAAGGAGATACCCAATGCAAACAATGTAAACCTTAGCGGAAAATATTATAGCAAGGTGTACGAAGGCCCCTTTAAGGATACTGGGAAATGGTGCAAAGATTTTGAAAAAGAAGTTGATGGTAAGGGAATGAAGGTAATGAAATGGTTTATGTGGTATACCACCTGCCCCAAGTGTGCTAAGAAATACGGGAAGAACTACGTAGTAATCCTAGGACAAGTGAGTTAAGCCTTCTATAATCCCTTGTAGTTCAATGTTGCATAACGAATAAAATTCCGTATCTTTACAAAAAATTAATTATCGACAATGGGTAGATCACAAGAATCATTTAACAAAAGAGAAAACGAGAAGAAACGATTAAAGAAAAAGAAGGACAAGCTTCAAAAGAAAGAGGAACGCAAGGCAAGCACCGACAAGAGCAAGGACTTTGACGATATGATTGCCTATGTAGATGAGTTTGGCAATATTACCGACACTCCGCCGGATCCCAAGGCCAAAGAGAAAGTTAAAAAGGAAGACATTGAGATTGCTGTGCCTCGCCAAGCCCCGCCCAACCCCGAAGATCTTATTAGAAAAGGAAAAGTAGCCTTTTTCAATTCATCCAAAGGATATGGCTTTATTCGCGACAAGGATACTCAGGAGAGCATATTTGTGCACGTGAATGGTCTTACTGAGGAGATACAGGAGGGCGACAACGTAACGTTCGAAACAGAAAAAGGCCCCAAGGGTCTGAACGCCATAAACGTAAAACGGGTTTAGTAACCCGTTTTTTTGTGCTCAATCGTTACACCTCCCCGAATCCAACTAATCGCTGCTTCTCCTCATCCCACAGCCTAAGTTTAAGCGAGTGCAGGCTCGAGAAGAAGGTTATGGGCTTAGTTTCCTGAAAGATTTGATTTTCCTTGTAGCATTTCATCAGCTTATAGTTTGGTATACGAGGACCAAGGTGATGAATATGGTGAAAGCCAATATTACCCGTAAACCACTGCAGAATCCGTGGTAGCTTGAAAAACGAGCTGCCCTCCAGCGCAATGGTTTTATAGTCCCATTCTCCCGAGCGTACCCATTTAACGTCTTTATACTGATGCTGCACATAGAACAGCCATACCCCGTGTATTGAGGCAATATATATAATGGGTAGCTGAATTAGCATATAGGCTTTCCATCCAATTAGCCAAATTAATAACCCTGCTCCTCCGACTAACGCTAAGTTCGAAAGGTGGAGATAGAGGTGTTCACGTTTGGTCATATTCGACTTGGGTAGCCTAAATTGGATTACAAAAAGCAGAAGCGGAGCAATGCCCAGCAGGAATATGGGATGCCTGTAAAATCGATAGCTGAATTTACCCCATCGCGAGAGCTTTTTATACTCTGCAACCGTTAGGGTTTGCACATCGCCAACGCCTCGTTTGTCGAGGTTACCCACGGTAGCATGGTGCTCCTTATGATCCTTGTGCCACCTGTGGTATGGGGTAAAGGCCAGCAGCCCCAGCGGAATTCCAACCCAGCGGTTCATCCTTTCGGATTTAAAAAATGATCCATGGCCACAATCATGGAAAATGATAAAAGCCCTAACCATAAAGCCAGCAGCAAAGATCGATAGTAGTAGCGTTAACCAATACGATACCGAAAGGCTATAGTACATTAGTACCCAAAGCGCAATGTAGGGTATAACGGTATTAATAACCTGCCACCAGCTAGCCCAATTGCTGGGCTTACTATACCTCATTACTATTTGTGGCCAGGAGCTCTCGGGGTTGCTGATTGTTGTCATTTTTTTATATAAGTACGATTATCAAAACATCAAATGTACTTTTATTTTTATGGTAAATCAACAGGGCATACGTTAAACATTAGTGGGGCTGCCTCAAGAGCATACAGAGAATTCCTATATGCCTTTGCGACAGCCCCACAAAAAGTTAGGTAGCGGATAGTTATGCTTCAACCTGAGCCAGCTCCACTTTTTGGGCAACCACCTCGGTGATATAGCGATCCTGCCCCTGTTTATCGGTGTACTTGCGGGTGTTCAGCTTGCCCACAACTGAAACCAGTGCGCCTTTCTTTAGGCTTTCCATTAGCGCTTCGTCCTTTTTGGTGCGCCAGTGGGTTACAGTGTGCCAGGTGGTGTTGGTGATCCATTCACCTTTGGCGTTTTTGTAGCTCTCGTTGGTGGCTACGTTTAGGGTAATTAGCGAGCGTCCGCTATCGAATGTACGCTCCTCTGCATCGCGTCCAAGAAACCCTTGGATCTCTACCTTGTTAATTGTTGTTTCCATGGCTAAAAATTTTGAGTTGAACAATTGGTTTGTTGATGCAAAGTAAAGCTCTTCCCCAAAGCCGATTCGGTTAATAAACGGGTAGAGTCGTTTAGCATTCGTTTGTAGTCGACAGCAAATGGGTAAATAACACAAATACAGGGTGTAGTGTTTTGTGGTTAGTTGGCGGTAATCGGTAATCGGTAATCAGTGGTCGGTGATCGGTTGTCGGTAATCGGTAATCAGTGATCGATTGTCAGTAATTAGTAATCGGTAATCAGTAATTAGTGATCGGTAATCAGTGATCGGTAATCAGTAATCGGTAATCAGTGATCAATCGCGTTTTAAACGCTAAATCCCAAAGTCGCTAAATAGCTGCCTGTTGAAAACCCGTCACCCGTCACTCGCAACTCAATCAATCAATCTTTTTTAGACGCTGACAGGAGCTTCGCACGCTGTCTGCCGACAGGCAGGGCTGTCAGGTCAAAAAGTTGGCAGTTGGCAAAATGCGGTTGGCAATGGTTTGCCGTCGTAACCCGTCACTCGTCTTTTACTGCTCACCGCTCACCGCTCACCGTCTTCAAGTTGGCAGTTGGCAAAAAATCAGTTGGCAATGGTTTGCCGTCGTAACTCGTTACCCGTCTCTCACCTCTTACCACTTACTGCTCACCGCTCACCGCTCACCGTCTTCAAGTTGGCAGTTGGCAAAAAACAGTTGGCAATGGTTTACCGTCGTAACTCGTAACTCGTCTACCGTCTACCGCTCACCGCTTACCGTCTTGAAGTTGGCAGTTGGCAAAAAGCGGAAGGCAATGGTTAGCCGTCGTTACTCGTAACCCGCAACCCGCAACCCGCAACCCGTCAAAGGGCAACCATTTTTAGCAAACGATCACCCTCTGAGAGTAATATCAAATGTTTTTTTTAGAATCGGTTCAACCAGCGGTATCTGCGGGCGCTGTCGCCTAGGCGCATGCCTATCATAATTTCATGCGAGCCTAGCTGGGCAATATTGGGGATATCGCCAAAGCCGTAGTCGAAGGCGTAGCCAAAGTAAAAGTTTTGGTAGTTCATGCCAAACATGGTAACCACCGCCCCGGCGGTGCGGTACGATATGCCAGCCCAGTAATCCTCCTTGTAGTAGGCCTTAAAGTTTATGTCGAGGGTCCACGATAGGCGTTCGGTAAAGGCTAACATTATGGAGGGTTCAAACCCGTAGTCGGAGCGTCGCTCCTGGTACTTATATCCTGCAATAACATTGTAATGCCTAAGCAGGCGATATGCCGTTTCGGCCGATCCGCCCCCAAATTGAATAGCGCTTTGGAATAGGTTTGTACCCGATAATCCTGCGTAGAAATAGTCGCCGCTAACCAAGAACCCAACATTGGCATCGGGGGAGTAGCCCGGACGAATACCATCGAGCGAGGGGTCGCGTCCATCGTATAGGTCGCCTCCAGTGACATTGGTCCTAAACTGAAATGCCGAAAGCGAAACGCCTGCGCTGTATTGGATATCGCGAACGTAGATATGGTACGCATAGGTTCCTTGGAATCCCGTACGGCTCATGGCGCCGTTCTGATCGTTATAGATAAAGCCACCAATGCCCACGCGACCGCTTGGCCTACGACGGCGCGAACGGCTCCTAATTACTCGGCTACGATTACGATAGCTGGTACGTAGTATGCGGGTTTGTCCGCTCAGCGCATAGGTGCTTGGGCCTTCGCTATAGCCCAACCACTGTTCACGGCCAATTAGATTAAAATCGGTGTAGCCCTGGTAACCTGCAATAGCAGGGTTTATCAGGAAGGGGTTCATCATATACTGACTATACACCGGCTGCTGCTGTGCAGAAACTCTTCCTGCCAGTAGCATGATCCCCAGTAGTATTGTTATTCGTAACCTCATTTCCCCTTTTTATATTTTAACTCCAGTTTTTTCTCGTTTAGTAACTTGTTACCCTTTTTAAACGCTAAGGCGCCAAAGCGCGAAGTAGTTGTTTGCTGAAAACTCGCAACTCGCAACCCGTCACTCACCGTCTTCTGATTACCGCTCACCGCTCACCGTCTTCCATCAATCTTCAAGGTGGCAGTTGGCAATAAATCAGTTGGCAATGGTTTGCCGACGTAACTCGTCACTCGTCTTTTACCGCTCACCGCTTACCGCTCACCGCTCACCGCTTACCGCCTTCAAGTTGGCAGTTGGCAAAAAGCAGTTGGCAATGGTTTGCCGTCGTAACCTGTTTTAAACGCAAAGGCACAAAGTCGCAAAATAGCTAACCCGTTACCCGCAACTCGTAACCCGTCTCGTTAGCCTCCAAAAAGCGTCGGCCCCCCTCGTCAACTTACGTTTCCGAGACAAGCTGAGACAAGCAACTCGTAACTCGTAACTCGCAACCCGTCTACCGCTCACCGCTCACCGCTCACCGCCTACTGATTACCGTCTTCCCTCTACCTAATAATCGTTACAGAACCTTTATATAAGAATACCTTTCCATCAACCCTTATGCGGATGATGTAGTGGTACGAATCCATTGGTAATGGGCGGCCGTTGTTGTCGCGGCCATCCCAAGGCTGATATGCTCCCTTCGATTCCCACACCTGCTTACCCCAACGGTTAAATACGCGAACATCAACATCGGTAAGGAAGGTGTAGAGCGGCTGACCTCCGTCCTCGGGCGGTGCTGGGAAGTTCCACACGCGGTTCTCGGCAATGGGACTACCCGGTACAAAGGCCTTGGGGATACGGAAGTTGCTATAGTCGGTGCCTGCTATTCTAATGGAGTCGGAGTTTACACAGCCGTTGTTGTCTTGTACCCAAACCGATATCCACTGGTTACCTGAGGTACCCTCAACCAGGTAGGTTGGCGTGTTGGCTATGGGCTGGCTGCCCCACTCGTTGATATTGTAGTTGTAGGTATACCACTGCCAGCTCATTATGCCCGAACCATCGGCATCGAGCAGCAGGGTTTGCGAGCCAAACAGGGTGGTATCGCGACCTAGGTCGATATCGGGTAGGGGATGGAATCCGGCCTCTATATTATGGAATGCACAGCTGAACTCGCTATCGATAAGCCTAACCTGATAGGTTCCCGCCTCGGTGGTGAGGTACTGCTCGTCGGTGGTGCCATCTTGCCATAGGTAGTTGATAAAATCGGCACCCGGGTCAAGCACGGCGGTTTGGTTCTCGCAAACAAAGAACGAGCCGGGCACATCGTCGAACGAGAGCGTTATGGCAGGTGAGTTTACAACGATATTCTCGGTGTACACCGTGCCAATGCAGCCGTAGGCTGTGGTCTCCACCACCTCGAAGGTGTAAAGCCCCCCCTTGTCGGGGTCGTTGGGCCAGCTAATTAGCACCGTGTCGCCATTCAGGCTATTGTAGGTAAGAACCTGCTCGGTAACCCGCTGAGGCGTACCCGAACCATCGTTGAAGTACACATTCCACTCAAAGTCCGACGAGCCGTTGAACCCTTTTACCCAGTATGTCTCCTGCGAGCCAGCACAGGCCCAAGGCAACACCACGTCGCTCTGTGCCTGAACCCTGTGCGCAAACAGATATACTGTTGCTATAAGTAGTAGTATGTGTAAAGTTCTATTCAAACTGTTTGTTTATTAGTAGTGCAATTTTTGGTTTGGTGATCGGTTGTCGGTGATCGGTAATCGGTGATCGGTAATCGGTGATCGGTAATCAGTGATCGGTAATCGGTAATCAGTGATCGGTAATCAGTGATCGGTTGTCAGTAATTAGTAATCGGTAATCAGTGATCAATCGTAACTCGTCACTCGTCTCGTTAGCCTCCAAAAAGCGTCGGCTCCCCTCGTCAACTTACGTTTCCGAGACAAGCTGAGACAAGCAACTCGCAACTCGCAACCCGTCACTCACCGTCTACTGCTCACCGCTCACCGTCTTCAAGTTGGCAGTTGGCAAAAAGCGGTTGGCAATGGTTTGCCGTCGTAACCTGTTTTAAACGCAAAGGCACAAAGTCGCAAAATAGCTAACCCGTTACCCGTTACCCGTCACTCACCTCTTACCACTTACTGATTACCGACCACCGACCACCGATTACTGCTCACCGCTCACCGTCTTCCGTCTTCAAGTTGGCAGTTGGCAAAAAACAGTTGGCAATGATTTACCGTAGTTACTTCTGTCTTCTGACTCCTGTCTTCCTCCCTTCCCAAACCAATATGTTAAAAGAACGTTTTTTGGGGTTTTCTAATCCTGACAGGTTTTCAAAACCTGTCAGGATTTATCCCTCTTTTGTACACCCCGCCAGCGCGAACCAGCGGGGTGTGGTATGCATGTAGCCGTTAGGCTAGGTGGTTACTTATGCTAGAAAGCATAGTTGTTTGGAATGTGGTAGATAGGTCCAGTAACAGGTGCTGGGTTCAACCAAAGCGTTACAGTTTGATCAGCAACTGCATAGTAATTTGTAGCAATATCAGGGGTAAAACCAGTATTAGCCCTAAAGTACGATAAATATGATGTTTTAGAACTAATGTTGGCTAGTGTGAACACATACTTTGTTCTTACAAGATTACCACTACCATCATCAAGAATAGTCAATGTATTTGTAGTTGTATGTGCAATTGGGCTAGCGTCATAGTCAGCAATTGCTTGCATATCAGCCTTACCAAAATCTGTAGTTACATCAGCAGGAGGAACTACTTCTGTATCATTGATATCATATCCAGTTTTTGTTACTGTAAGGATATAATCATATGCATTTGCTACTTTTTTTGTATTTTCAGTAAAAGCAATATTAAACGCAGGAACATTAATCGCATCTGTGGCTTCAGCACAACGTGAATAATTAAATGCACTACCCGTCCAGCCACTTCCAGTGAGGTCTCCTAGATCTGAAATAACTGCTGTTGGTGCTGGAATAATATAAATGTTGTTTTGAGTGGTACCACTACCCACACAAGAAGCTGCCAAAGATGTGTTTGACTCTACTGCTTTTACTGAATAAGGGGTAGTTTCTGGCGATGCAGGTGCAACAGGATTTGTGATTTCAACCCAGTTTACAGTTTCCTCTGTTGTTCCTTCTGGTGATAGGCCAGTAGGAATGGTAAATGTCCAGCGCGCAGATGTGCTTAATAGCCAGGCGGTAGGAGTAGCATCAGCCCTGTAGTCTGGGTTGTATAAAGGATCGGGTTGCACATATAACCTGAAAGAAATCCCCTCGGTTTGCACAAGTTCTTGGGTTTCGTCTGCAGTATATTGCGAAGGAATTTGCTGCGCCATTGCGCCAGTCATTACGATCATGGCCAGCATGGTGAAGGCCAGTTTAAGTAGATTTTTTGTTCTCATAGCTTGAATTGTTTTAGTTAGTAAAATTGTTATTTTCAAAAAATTAGTGTTCAATGTTTACCTGCCTCTGGCAGGTTTAGTGCCTGCCTGCCTATCGTAGGTTTAATGTTTAAAGTTCAGTGTTTTAGTGGTTAGTAATTATTTGTAATTAGTATTTGGTTTTCGGTATTCGGTGTTCGGTGTTCAGTAATTAATCACAACCTTTAACTCATCTCTCATCGCTCATCTCTCATCATCGCCTCATCGCCTTATTTGTTGCCTGTTTTCGCTGTGTTGAAAAATTTTTATCTGGTCAGGCGTTCAGCTTTTTACCGTTTTAAAATCGGATGCAATTTTAGGCATAAAAAAGCAAGTTATCAACAGGTGTTACGTAAAAGTGTTAATTTGTTTACAGCTAATTAGATGATTGTGCTTTTTGGTTTGATGAACGGTTGTTTTTTTGGGTTGAGCGGTGGTCGGTGGTCGGTGGTCGGTGGTCGGTAATCGGTGATCAGTAATCGGTGATCGGTAATCAGTAATTAGTGATCGGCCTGTCTCTGCTTGTCTCGTAAACCTTTTGGTTGACGAGATAAGAGTGGCGTTTTTTGCCACGATGACGAGATAATCAGTGATCAATCGTAACTCGTCACTCGCAACTCAATCAGTCAATCTTTCCTAGACGCTGACAGCTTGCCTGCCCACTGGCAGGGTCGTTCCGACGCTGTCAGGTCAAAAAGTTGGCAGTTAGCAAAAAGCGGTTGGCAATGGTTTACCGTCGTAACCCGTCACTCGTCTCTCACCTCTTACCACTTACTGATTACCGACCACCGATTACCGCTCACCGCTCACCGTCTTCCGTCTTCAAGTTGGCAGTTGGCAATGGTTTGCCGTCGTAACTCACCGCTTACCGCTCACCACCTACTGTCTTCCCTCAATCTAATCCTGCTTCAAAGAACGCTTTAAGTCCACTTTCGGGCAAACTTTTTATTGACTACTATTATTGCAATGGACGTGCCAATGTATTTAATGTGCAGGAATACAAAAACATATACTGCGTGTCGATATGTTGGAGGTACGATTTCGGGCAGGGTGGAGGAGGGGAGGAATGTGGAATATCGAGTACCGAATGATGAAGTTGGTGGTCAGTGATCAGTGATCGGTAATCAGTAGTCCCTGCCTGCCTTGACGGCCCGCCTGACCGCAATAGTCGGGCAGGCAGTCAGGCAGGGGTGGCCGGTGGTCGGTGAACAGTGATCCATGCCTGTCTTTGGAAGGTTTAGCGTAACTCGTAACCCGTCAGCCTAAAAGTTGGCAGTTGGCAAAAAATCAGTTGGCAATGGTTTACCATCGTAACCCGTCACCTGTCTCTCACCTCTTACCACTTACTGATTACCGCTCACCGCTCACCGCTTACCGTCTTCCGTCAGTCTTCAAGTTGGCAGTTGGCAAAAAGCAGTTGGTAATGGTTTACCATCGTAACCCGTCACTCGTCTTTTACTGCTTACCGCTCACCGCTCACCGTCTTCAAGTTGGCAGTTGGCAAAATGCGGTTGGCAATGGTTTACCGACGTCACCCGTCACCCGTCACCCGTCACTCTTCACTCGCAACCTGCAACTCAATCAACCAATCTTTTTTATACGCTGACAGGAGCTTCGCACGCTGTCAGGTCAAAAAGTTGGCAGTTGGCAAAATGCGGTTGGCAATGGTTTGCCGTCGTAACCCGTAACCCGTAACCCGTAACCCGTCACTTCCGTCTTCTGTCTTCCGTCAATCTTCAAGTTGGTAGTTGGCAAAAAGCAGTTGGCAATGGCTTGCCGTCGCAACCCGTCACCTCACCGCCCACTGATTACTGAATACCGCTCACTGCCTACCGCTCACTGCTCACCGCCCACCGCTCACCGCTCACCGCTCACCGCTTACCGCTCACCGCTCACCGCCCCCCCCTCTTGTCAAAGCCATGAATTGTAGCTACTTTTGTTGGAATTTGTAAAATATATGCCGGTGGTATGCGTTTTACAAGCGCAGTAAAGGTTTGAGAGTTGATGCTGACCTTGCATAGCGTAGCAAAATGATGATAAACAATTAATAGTTCATACAAAATGGAAACAAGTGTAAACAGTACCAGTAGCAATGCCAAGGGAAAAGCAGTGATGCTGCTTACTGCCCTTATTGTAGTGTTAACCATAGTGCTGGCTGTGGTGGGATATATGTTCTATGCCCAGCATCAGGAGTCGGTAGAGATTCAGCAACAGCTTAATGCCGAGAAAGACTCTATTGCCCAGAATCTTCAGGAGATAATGTATGAGTACGATGTGCTGGAGACCGATAACGAGGCGCTGCAGGCCAAGTTGGAGGAGGAGCAGGAGCGCGCCACAAAGTTGTACGACGAGCTAAAGCAAGTACGGCAGGTAAGCTATGCTAAGATTAAGGAGTATCAGCGCGAGCTGGGAACGCTTAGATCCATCATGCGCGACATGGTGAAAGAGATTGACTCGTTGAACACCCTAAACCAGCAGCTTATTGCCGAAAACATAAAGGTGCGGCAGGAGTACACCATTTCGCAAAAAACGGTGGAGTCGCTAGAGCAGCGCACCGAGGAGCTAAGCAGTGCGGTGGAACGCGGATCGGTGGTACGGGCACGGAATATCAATGTGGTTACCATCAATCAGCGTGGAAGAGAGATAACACGGGCTCGCAATGTCGATAAGATTCAGACCTGCTTTACCCTAAGCGAGAATTCCATTGCCAAGGCCGGGTCAAGGTATGTGCATATTCGTATTTTGGGCCCCGATGGGTTTATCCTGGCAAAATCCAACACCGACTTGTTCGACTTCGAGGGCGAGAAGATAGTATTTTCGGCCCGCCGTGAGGTTGACTATCAGAACAAGGATGTGGAGATGTGTATCTATTACGATAACAACGGTGAGCTAATTGCCGGTCGCTACGAGGTGTTCCTTTTCATGGATGGCCACGCCATTGGTCAGGGCGAGTTTTTGTTGAGGTAGATAGTGTTCAGTGATCGGTGATCGGTGGTCGGTGGTCAGTGATCGGTGGTCGGTGGTCGGTGATCGGTGGTCAGTAATCGGTGGTCGGTGGTCGGTGGTCAGTGGTCAGTGATCGGTGGTCAGTGATCAGTGATCGGTGGTCAGTGATCGGTGGTCGGTGATCCCTGCCTGCCTTGACGTCAGTCAGGCAGGGGTAAGCGGTAAGCGGTGGTCGGTGATCCCTGCCTGTCTTTGGAAGGTTCAGTAACCTGTGACTCACCGTCTACTGATTATCTCGTCATCGTGGCAAAAAACGCCACTCTTACGAGACAGGCTGATTACCGATTACTGTCTTTGGTCTTCTGACCTCCCTCAATCTTAAAAATGGCAATTGGCAAAAAGCAGTTGGCAATGGTTTATTGTCGGAACCTGTTTTAAACGCAAAGGCACAAAGTCGCAAAATAGCTTCATGCTGATAACACGTTACCCGCACCCGTCTCGTTAGCCTCCAAAAAGCGTCGGCCCCCCTCGTCAACTTACGTTTCCGAGACAAGCTGAGACAAGCAACTCGCAACCCGTCACTCACACCTTGTCACTTTTGACTTTAGACTTTAGACTTCTCTCAGTCTTCAAGTTGGCAGTTGGCAAAAAGCGGTTAGCAATGGTTTGCCCTCGTAACCCGTAACCCGTAACTCGTCACTTCCGTCTTCTGTCTTCCAACTTCTGTCTTCCGTCAATCTTCAAGTTGGCAATTGGCAAAAAGCAGTTGGCAATGATTTGCCGTCGTAACCCGTCACCTCACCGCCCACTGATTACTGAATACCGCTCACTGCCTACCGCTCACCGTCTTCCCTCGTTATCCTGCCAAAGTGCGGCAGTCTCACGAGGCAGGCGTCTTCCGTCTTCAAGTTGGCAATTGGCAAAATGCGGTTGGCAATGGTTTATTGTCGTAACCTGTTTTAAACGCAAAGGCACAAAGTCGCAAAATAGCTTCCTGCTGATAACACGTTACCCGCAACCTGTAACTCGCAACCCGCAACCCGTCACTCACACCTTGTCACTTTTGACTTTAGACTTTAGACTTCTCTCAATTTTCAAGTTGGCAGTTGGCAAAAAGCAGTTGGCAATGATTTGCCGTCGTAACCCGTAACCCGTAACTCGTCACTTCCGTCTTCTGTCTTCCAACTTCTGTCTTCCGTCAGTCTTCAAATTGGCAGTTGGCAAAAAGCAGTTGGCAATGGTTTGCCCTCGTAACCCGTAACCCGTAACTCGTCACTTCCGTCTTCTGTCTTCCAACTTCTGTCTTCCGTCAGTCTTCAAGTTGGTAGTTGGCAAAAAGCAGTTGGCAATGGTTTATTGTCGTAACCTGTTTTAAACGCAAAGGCACAAAGTCGCAAAATAGTTGCCTGTTGAAAACCCGCAACCCGTCTCGTTAGCCTCCAAAAAGCGTCGGCTCCCCTCGTCAACTTACGTTTCCGAGACAAGCTGAGACAAGCAACTCGCAACCCGTCACTCACACCTTGTCACTTTTGACTTTTGACTTTAGACTTTCGACTTCTCTCAGTCTTCAAGTTGGCAGTTGGCAAAAAGCAGTTGGCAATGGTTTATTGTCAGAACCTGTTTTAAACGCAAAGGCACAAAGGCACAAAGTCGCAAAATAGCTAACCCGTTACCCGCACCCGTCTCGTTAGCCTCCAAAAAGCGTCGGCTCCCCTCGTCAACTTACGTTTCCGAGACAAGCTGAGACAAGCAACTCGTAACCCGTCTACCGCTCACCGCTCACCGCTCACCGCTTACCGTCTTGAAGTTGGCAGTTGGCAAAAAGCGGTTGGCAATGGTTTACCGTAGTTACTCGTAACTCGTAACTCGCAACCCGCCACTCAATCAAAACATTAAAACGACTCGTTGGCAGTAATGTACACGGCGGGTCGTCCGTCGAGGGTCACGCCCACATCAAACCGGATATGCATCTTGGCCTGGTTAACCCTAAAGCGTAGCCCTCCACCAAAGGAGTACTTTATCGATTTAAGGTTGAATGCCGAAAGGGAAGGTTGTACATCAGCAGCGCTGGCAAACGCGCCACCCGTTATGCGCCATACAATGGGAAATCGGTATTCGCTGGTAAGTGATATCATCTTGGTGTCGCGATAACGACCATGGTAGTAGCCGCGGAGCACCTCATTGCCCCCCAGCGAGGGTAAATCTTGGAAGGGTGAGTCGCCCCACACCATATCGGCAAAAAGGCGCGTGGCAATGATGTGGTTTGGAGCAATCTCAATAAATTTTCTCACATCGACCTTTGCCCTGATGTTTGGTAGAGTACTACCAAAAAGCCTTTGGCTAGTTAGTACCGAGAGCTTCACCAGCTCCCCCTGCGAGGCGTAAAGGATATTATCGCGGGTGTCCCAGCTGGTAACCACTCCCACAGCGGGCATATGGTAAGGATCTGTTCCGGGAGGCCTGGCCATAGCCAGCTCCCCTTCGGGCACAAGGTTGTAGGCAAAGCCAGTGCTGTAGCTTAAGGCGGGCCCAAGCATTAGGTGGTGGTTAATTAGGTATTGCCCTTCGGCTAGTATCGATACCTCACGCGAAGTAAAACTCTCCTCCTGCAGGCTGCTGGTTGAGGGGCCAACACCAAAATACTTATCGGGGTAATGGGTTGCCCTAAGGTGACCGCTAAAGTAGTTGCGCTGATTTTGGCTGTAGAACTTTGGGAGCAAAGCCAGCTTAACCTGGTTCTTAAGAGTGTATATAACAAAGCCCTGTAGGTTCGATGATCGGTACAGCCTGTTTTTTGTGAAGTAAACACCGCCCATTAGTCCAAATCCAACCGAGGTTTCCTCTTGATAAAAGGCTACGGGAACCAGTATGGTAGAGTTTCGGCCAGTTCCCGGGGTGTGTTGCGGAATGGAGTCGAGCTGGGAGGCGTTGTAGCTACTCGACAGCAGCTGGAGGGGGATTATTATTGTAAACAGAGAAAGTAGTAGCTTAGCCATAGGTGAATGTAAAGGTGGCAAAGATACTAAAACCAAGGAAAAAAAATGGCACACCCGATACCCTAGACTTTATTTCGGATGATGGCTTCGCGCTCAAAGGTAAACGACAGAAGGTTCGATATGGTTTTGAGCAGCTCAATTTCGGGTTGGGTCCAAATGCGTCGGTAACCGCATTCGTCGAACCCAATGAAACCAAACTCCCGACCACCCACGTATAGGCGAAAAACAATAAACGATTCGATATCCTGATCGATCATAGTGACTGCCAGCTCACGAGGCAGCTCCTGGCTAAGGTTTCGCGACATCTTATAGCTATCGTCCCCCATCCATTGGTAAATCAAATCAAGGGGAACATCTTGTAATGCCTCTTTTTGGGGGGCTATGCCCTGGTTACACCACTCGTAGGTGTTGGAGGTAACCTTTTTATCGTCGCGATTTTCGAACACGTATACCCTGCTAGCCTGAGTAAATTCGCCCAGGAAGCTAAGTACGGTATCAACCTTTTCCGATATAGGGTTATTGGTATTTAAGGCAAACGAGATATTGGCAACCACCTGATGCTGCAGGATGTTTCGCTTTAGTATCTCCTCACTTTTTCGCAGCTCGCTCTCAACATTCTTTTGACGCGTGATATCGCTAACTGTTCCGGTTATGCGGATTATCTTATTCCGTTCATCGCGAATTACCTGGGTTTTAGACTGCACCCAAATTATTTCACCATCCTTGCGGATAATTCTAAACTCCGACTCCAAGCTAGTGCCCGATGCTTGTAACGCCTTGTTCCGCTTGGTTACAAGGTCGTAATCCTCCGGATGAATATGTTTTGCCCAAACCTCTTCGGAGGGCTGTACCTCAAGTGGGCGGTAACCGAGGATTGCATACATCATGGGCGAGTAGTATCGTTCACCCGTAATATGATCTTCGTCCCAAATGCCCTGCTTGCTTGCCGATAATGCTAGCTTAAGGCGCTCCTCGCTTTTCTCAATCCTTTCGAGGTTTTGCTTGCTTTCGGTAATATCCCTATTGGTTACGGCCACCATTTGGCCCTGTCGGGTTTCTATAGTAAAAACAGTGTGTTGCAGCGTTTTGGTAGTTCTCTGCCCTACGGCTATTGTTGATTCGAACACCTTACCAAGCCATGCGTTTACTCCGTTTTGTGAAATTCCCTCGAATAGAGTTTTCAGGTCATCAATAAAACTGGTAACCGGTTTTTGCTCCGGCGACAGGGAGTGTTGTATCAGCCAGATGTGCTTTCCAACGGCTTGTTCTCGGCTTATCTGGGTTAAACGTTCCTGTGCAGGATTCCACTCCTGCACTCTACCCTCCATATCAATAAGGATGAGACCATCCAGCGAGTTGTTTACAAACTCCTTTAGTGGAGTCATTGCCTCGCGGTACCCGTTAGTATTTGCCGATTTGCTCTCAACCTGAATGTGTACCCCTGCAATTCGGAGCGGATTTCCAAGGCTGTCCCACTCTACCACATCGACATTAGCCAACAGGCTATGGTTTGTCCCCTCAGAGTCAATCACCCTGTAATCCCACTGAAGGTGGTTATCCTTTTTTGCTTTTACGCTCGAGATTATGGCATCGAACTGTTTTTTCGATTCGGTTGTTTGTGATTTTAGCCAGCTTTCAAGCAATGTTTCCGAAGCCAGCAGTGGTATTTTTAATCTATCGAAAAATCTGGAGTCAATGGTTAGCGATTTTGAGTTTAGGTTGTAGTCCCAAAAGAATGTGCTTACGCACGAGAGGGCTAACATTTTAGAGGATGTTAAATCGGTAGTTACAGTGGTGGAGATAGTGTCGGTGCTTATATCCTGAAGCATTACCAGCACAGACGATTTACCATTCCAAAAGCAACGATGTATGAAGGGTTTGTACTGAATCACCTTACCATCGAAACGTTTAACCTTAATGGGGTCGAGTTCGGTATCCTTGCGCTTAAGGTTTACACCTACGCCAAGGTATTTGCCCACATGACCACCACCTTGAGACGAGACGATGAATTTGTCGATCTTTGAATTTACAAAGTCTTTCTTCGAGTAGCCCAACTCCGACAGGGCCGAAGGATTTATGTGGACAATCTCGTTGCTTGAAATAACCAACAGCTTCTTTTCGGACGAGTCGATTATTTTTTGCAAAAGGTCTTGCAAAAGTGCTAGGTTGTTGTGCACTAAGCCCATCGATTTTCCATTGCTCTCAATGCTATTGCTTTTGCAGGCCATAAATGGTTTGGGTTTGCTGTTCAACAGGGCGAAGTTAGCTTAAAAATTGTAAGATGTTAAAAGTTGTACTTATTATTTAAAGTTTTGTGCTATTTTTGTACGTTTGTGTAGCTATTGAAAACATTTGAGAGCAAATAGGTTATGACTGAGAATGAAAGGTTAAGAATAATACGCACCAAGCTCAATCTTACCCAAAAAACATTTAGCGAATCCCTAGAGATCAAGCAGGGATCCTATTCGGATGTTGAAAGGGGGAAGGCTGGTATAAGTGCATTACTTCTCAAGAACCTAATCCGCAAGTATAGGGTTAACCCACTTTGGCTCTGCGAGGGCGAGGGGAGTATGTTTGTTGGCGAAACTCCCGATTGGGCTCAAAGCACAAGTTTTGAGCCCAGTGATAATCAGCCCGATGAAAAAGAGTGTACCAATCAGCTTCTCCAGCGTCAGCAGCAATACATTCAAAGCATAAAGGAGGTTGTTGACTTTTTAGCCTAGCTTGATGCATAGGCCAATGCCCCTACGCTAACCTTGCAATTTGCCGCCTCAATAAGTTTGGCCGCACAGGCCTCAAGGGTTGCTCCGGTGGTAACCACGTCATCTACAATAAGCAGGTGCTTGCCTGTAAAATCGTCGCTATTCACCACGGAAAATGCCTGAGCTACATTCTGCACCCTTTCGGCTCGTGTTTTACGCGTTTGGGTTTCGGTAAATTCTGTTCGAATTAAATGATTTATCGATAGCTCAGCACCCAAGGTCTGACAAATGCCTTCGGCAATGGCTTGGGCTTGGTTGTATCCTCTGATTTTTAGCTTGCGCTTATGAAGAGGAACAGGAATTACATAATCAACCCCATGGTATAGTTCAGAGCTTTTTAGCACCAAACCAAACTGCCTACCCAGCTCAACGCCTATATCGCGCCTGCCCTTATACTTTAGCATATGCAAAAGGGGGCGATATTTACTCCCCTTGGCAAAGAGAAAGTATGCACAGGCATTCTCAACAGGTACCCTTCCCCAGAAAACCTTAGCCACAGGATTATCCTTTTGGTTCCAGAAGCGGGTAAGTGGTAAAGCATAAAGGCACGTAAGGCACATAACCTCCTCGCCTACCATCAAATCGCTGTGGCAAACGGCACAGGTGCGAGGGTAGAAGAGTTGAATAAATCCAGCAAGGAATTTTCGGAAGAACACTACTTATCGCGGGTCCACACCACCTCGCGTCCAATTACAGCGAATCCTATGTAACCCTTCACTGAAAGTTTGTTTGGATCCTTATCAAACCACATAAGGCATTTATAGGTTTTGCCATTATTGGGATCGTATATCGTTCCGTTAACCCACTGATCCTTCGACTTGTCGTATTCAAATCCCTTAAGCAGGTTGAGCCCGAGTATGGGGTTGTTATGCTTCTTTTTATCTGGGTTTTTATCGTCAACCTTTGGCTTGCCCTGGTCGTTTAGCGGATCTTTAAGCCAAGTAATTTCGCCATTAAATTTACCAGAGGCATCCTGACTTATAGTTACCTTGCTGTCGCCATCCTGCGTTAACCATACGCCAAGCACCTTGTTGGCATTCTGTGCACATAAAGCTGTTGCTAAAAACAGCAAAAAAGTCAAGCAAAAAAATCTTTTCATACCACTTAAGTTTTTAAGGTTTTGTATATGCAAGATAATGTTTTTGTATATACAAGTGGTTAGCTAGTAAAAAAGATTTATGGTTTTTGTGAGGGGAGACAGCCCCATACCGCATATATTTGATTATCATTCAATGTCGTTTAGTCAATGCTTTTATCTAAGGCTGGGGGTGTGGTTTCGTCAAGGTATTGACGAGAGGAGAGCGTGTTATCCGCCAGCCGGCGGATCCCCCGACGAAAACCCTGGCTGTACTGACGTTTTGGCAAGCAGGGCCGGAGCGGGCGAAGCCGCTCCGAAGTTCCAATGTCAACCCATCTCGTCTCGTCAGAAAATGACGAGACGAGACTACACCCCTTGTTGGCGTTTCGTTGTTTATTTCCGCCATATTTCCGCCAAACTTATGTTTTATCCGCCAAATAACCGCCATTTATCAGGCACGAATAAGTTTATATTTTGTACCTTTCTTCTCACCCAATTTTTCAAAAACCCCAACCTCAACTAAAAATTCCAAATCACGTGTTGCAGTTCTTTCCGAGGTTTCGCAAATTAATTGGTATGTGCTATTGTTAATAAACTCGTTCTCTCTACAATAAAAAACTGCTTTAATTTGTCTTTCATTCAAACCCTTTTCAATCAACTGTTTTTCTGTGTACGATTTAAAGAGTTTTACGGAAATTCCTCCAAAAACTGATTCAAAAATAGGTTCTGGAAGTCCTACTTTTACACATTCGCTGATTATGTTAATCGTTCCTCTGCCCCAAGCCTCAATTAGACCTCCCTTAAAGAAAACGCTTGCAATTGTTGGATTGTATGGTCTTGATGAATGTTTTTGTTTTAAGTCTTCAATTGATATGCCTTCAGGTAGTTTGCCTTCATTCCATATCATAATCTTGTCGTCATAAACGCTAATCTGAACTGGGGCTCCTGAATAATCACGATGAACTATTGCGTTAATAATTGCTTCTCTTACTGCCTTATAGGGGTATTCCCATTTTTCAACTCGATAAAGTCCTTCATAGGAAATAGGAGAAATTAGGAATTTTTTATCATTAGTGTCCGACTAAGTATTTTGTAAAATGATAATAATGTGATAGATTTCTCGCTTCGCTCGAAATGACAGGCTGTTATGCTGTCAGGGGCGAGGGGGTGAAGGCGGCGTAGCCGCCTTCACCCCCTCGCCCCTGAGACCTCTTGAAAGTACTGTCATTTCGAGCGAAGCGAGAAATCTATATTTATTAGTCGGTCAGTAGTGATTTTTTATCTAGCATTTCAAGTGTTTTATCGGCAATTTGAAACGCATTCCCTTCAACTACTTCCTGAAATAACAGGTCGTCATCAGTTTTCCCGAAACGTCCAATTTTTACAAAGGCATTTATGTAAAATTTGCAAGGATTCTTCCCGAATAAAACTATTGCAGAACGCTTTATGCCTCCATTTTCCCTCAATAATAAATTGTCTAGGATTATCTCTGCATTTGTTTCATTTTCAATGAAAGACATTCTTTTACTACTCACAGCCGCTTTGATAAATGCATCAATTGCCTTTGGGTTAATATCATCTAGGGTTGCTCTATTTTCAATAACGTCATCCCAAGTTCTTCCCGACTTTTTTAAAAGGAACTCATTTAAAGCCTTCCCTTTCAGCTCCTGTTTAGTGCTACCGCTTCTATAATGGTATTTCCCTTGAAAGGATATAGCAATATCATAAGGCTTTACATCAATCTCAATTATTTCTAATGCGTTTTCTTCTATAAGATTAACATTACAGATTATTCCTAATTGGGTTTGAATTTTGTTCGGAATATCTTGGAGCAGTTTTTTAGAGTTTTCAACACCAATAACTTTTCCTTCATCGTTTATTCCAATAATCAACTTGCCTCCTGTGGCATTTGCGAAACCACAAATCCATTTCAGGTATTCATCTTTCCAAGATTCTTTCCACTCAACATTTTGATTTTCAGGCATAAATTCATATATATTATTGAATTTCAAATATAAGGAAAAGAAATCTATTCAGGATATCGGTTCGTGATCTTCGGTCTTGCAATGAACGCCAACTAGTTAATATCGGTCTTTGTGTTCCTGCCTGTTCGGCAAACTGGTTTTGAGCCTTCTTCTTGCCTGTCAGTTGACGGGTGTGGTTTTGTACTGCATTTCAATTGGTTACACAAAGCGATGCACTGCGTTTACCGAAGTGATCCACGAAGAATGCACAACCGAACCGCCAGTTGGCGGTGATCTCAACGAAGTTAAGGGTCCACAAAGGGAGGATAACATAAGTAGTCATTTGAAGAGAACTACTACCTTAACTAAACGACATTGATTATCATTCGTCATTTAAAAAGCGCCCTAACCAGCTCCTCAATCTTCGAAACCCTAACCAGCTCTATATTCTTCACAAATTTACCCTCGTCTTTCAGGCTGTATTTGGATATAAATATCTTTTCGAATCCCAGCTTTGCGGCCTCGGCCACTCTCTGGTCGACCCGGCTTACCTGCCTTATTTCGCCCGAGAGCCCAACCTCTGCCGCAAAGCATATGGAGGTGGGTATTGTTAAATCGAAGTTAGAGGAGAGTACGGCAGCCACCACGGCCATATCCATAGCGGGGTCGGTTACCTTTAGCCCTCCTGCCAGGTTCAGGAAAACATCCTTAGTGGCCAGCTTAAAGCCCGCACGCTTTTCGAGCACTGCCAGTATCATGTTTAGTCTTCGGGTATCGTATCCTGTTGAGGATCGTTGAGGTGTTCCGTAGGCTGCAGTGCTAACCAAGGCTTGGGTTTCTATAAGGAAGGGTCGGGAGCCATCCATGGATGCTGATATGGCTACGCCGCTAAGCGCCTCGTCGCGATGCGAGAGGAGTATCTCCGACGGGTTTGGCACCTCCATAAGCCCAGCGGACTGCATCTCGAATATGCCCAGCTCTGCGGTTGACCCAAAACGGTTTTTAATGGATCGGAGTATACGATACAGGTAGTTGCTGTCGCCCTCGAACTGTAGCACCACATCTACAATATGCTCAAGCACCTTGGGGCCGGCAATACTGCCATCCTTGGTAATATGGCCTATAAGAATAATGGGTATACCGGTGGTTTTTGCATAGCGCAATAGCGCAACGGCGCACTCCCTAACCTGCGATACCGACCCAGGCGACGAATCGATGGTGTCGGTGTATAGCGTTTGTATAGAGTCGATTACCAGGAGGTCGGGCTCAGTGTTCTTAGCCTGGGTTAGGATGTTGTCCAGTAACGTTTCGTTAAGGATTAGGCACTCAGATTCGCCATTGGTTAGCCTATCGGCTCGGAGCTTCACCTGACGAGCGCTCTCCTCGCCCGAAACGTAAAGCACTTTCAGGTGGTTAAGCTTTAGCGCCATTTGAAGCGCCAGGGTCGATTTGCCAATACCGGGTTCGCCCCCCAAAAGCACTAACGATCCAGCCACCAACCCACCGCCTAGAATGCGGTTGAGCTCCTCAATTCCGGTGCTCAATCGGCGTTCGTTACTCGACTCAATTTCCTTGAGTGCTTTGGGCGTAGCGCTTCGCGATACCTCAACCAGTCCATGTCGTTGCTTGCCTTGGCTTACCCGTTCCTCAACGTAGGTGTTCCATTCGCCGCATGAGGGGCACCGGCCCACCCACTTTGCCGATTCAACCCCACAGTTCTGGCAAACATAGCTTGTTTTTACCTTGGCCATTGGTTATGCTTAAGTTAGTCGCAGCAACAGCTGTCCTTGTGGTACTTAATAGGTCTATCTGTGTCGAGCTGTATAACTTCTCCGCCCCAATCGTGCACCCTGTCGAATGCTCGAGTTTCAATATCCACAGCATGCTTGCAGCAAACCACGGCAGTGGGCTTAACCAGATCGATAAGTTCGGATGGATCCTCGGTGTTCACAACGTGAACAGCCGACACCAGCTGTAGCGAAGCTAGCGCAAAGGCCCTGTTGCAATGATGGTTGGTGGGATTTCCTTCGCCTTTGTGGTTAGCAACAAGCTCATCGGTTTTAACCGCAACAAGCAAAACATCACCCCTGTTCGATGCTTGAATAATCATATCGATGGTGCCGGGTTTAAGCACATCGAAGGTGCCATAGGCTAGCGATACTTTTTGCCCCTTGAAGTTCCAATAGGCAAGCAGGCGCTCAAGCTCAGCTCTACCAAGTACCTTCTTGTCCAGTATATCTTTTTTGTCCATATCAATAACTGTTAGGTTGTGGAATGAACAAAGTTAGCTAAATAGATTGGATGTGATGAAAATTCATCGGGATTAGAGGTTGAAAACAATTAAGGGGTGAAGCATGCAAAGAAATACTCTAGGAAGCCGATGTTGAATTAACCGGGGCAGAACCCTTTTTGCGGAATTTAAAAAAGAAGTAAACAAGAAACGCAAGCCCAAGAATTATGAAAAGTAATGTTTGCGACTCATGTGATATTACGGCGTAAATCAAACCATCCTCTTTTGAAATACCGTATATACCCAATGCCATTGCAGTTATAATATGGTAGGCTCCAAAACCACCCTGCACAGGGGCAGCCATTCCAAAGGAGCCAACAACAAGTAGAAATAAACCATCGGTGGGGCCAAGGTTACTCGTTGCCTCAATGGAGAATACCATAAGCCATGTCATAATCCAGTAGAAGAACCACAGCATGAATGTGTACACAAAGAACGCTCCTCGGCGCTTCATAGTAAAAACGGCCCTAACCCCATCTACTAATCCCCAAAAAAACTTTGATACCTTATCATGAAACTTCTTGCCAAAAACGTTTTTGCGGATTAGAACAATAAGCGCAACCCCCATAACAAGCGAAGCAACCAGAATAGCAGGAGCATTAGTTACTAGCCCCTGAACCTTGTTGGCAATTGGGACAAGGGCGCTGTTCCATATGAAACTCCCAAAAAATTCGATACGGATAACAAAAACAAGCAAGGTAAGCGCCAACATCACCAGTAGGTCGAAGGCACGCTCAACAATCACAGTTCCAATAAGCGAATCGAAAGGAATGTTGTCGGATTTACGAAGCGATCCGCAGCGTGTTATCTCGCCAATGCGAGGGAATACCAAGTTGGCCATATATCCAACCATAAGCGCACCAAGGGTGTTGGTAAGGGACGGCTTGTATCCTAGGGGCTCTATAAGCAATCGCCATCGGAGAGCCCTTACCATGTGCGCTGCAATAGCCGCCACTGCGGCCAAGGCAACCCAAAAATAGTTTGCGTTTTTAAATCCAGCCACCAGCTGCTCAACATTGATATCCCTGAAGGCAAGATATAGCAATGCAATGGCAACTACTAATAGCAGAATGATTTTTACCGTACCTTTTACGGAGCGCTTCACTGGCAAAGGGTGCTTGGCTGGCTACTACACCAGCTTATTGGTTTCGGTATCGGGAAATATAATGGAGGGTTGAAACGTTTTGGCCTCTTCGAAGTCCATCATGGCGTACGACATAATAATTACAGTGTCGCCAACAGTACACTTACGAGCAGCAGGTCCATTGAGGCAAATCTCGCCCGATCCCCTTTTGCCCTTAATAATGTATGTTTCGAGGCGCTCACCATTGTTGATATTAACCACCTGTACCTTTTCATGCTCAATAAGGTTTGCTGCATCCAACAGATCCTCATCGATGGTTATACTGCCTACGTAATATAGGTTGGCCTCGGTAACCCTTGCCTGATGAATTTTTGATTTTACAACTTCAATATACATTGTTTGCCTACTTAGTAACTAGTTAAAATAAGATGTTATCGATAAGTCTTACATCACCCACTTGCACAGCAATACAGCCTACTGCTTCGGCAGACTCGCTCCAATTACCAATGGGTTCAAGCGTTTTAGCGTTTGCTATCTCAAAGTACTCTACATTTAGCAGGGGGTCGCTATTAATTTGATTAACAACCCATCGCATCAGTTCTTTAACGCTGAATTGCTCCTTTTTGTTTCGAGCTTCGAAAAGAGTTTTTGCGATTAGAGGAGAACTTTTCCGTTGATCGGGTGTGAGCAGCATATTCCTTGAGCTCATGGCAAGACCATCGTTTTCGCGAATTGTAGGGCAGCCAATAATCTCGACATCTAGTTTGAGCATCTCAACAAGATGACGAATAACGGCCAGCTGTTGATAGTCCTTTTGACCAAAATATGCGCGTGTTGGGTCAACGGCGTCGAAGAGCTTGCTCACAACCTGAGCAACCCCATTAAAGTGTCCGGGCCTGTGCTTACCCTCCATAACCTTATCGAGATTGCCGAATTCGAATTTACGGGTATCCGTTTCGGGGTATATCTCTTCAACGGTAGGAGCAAACACTATATCAACTCCTATCTGCTCGCACTTGCTTAGGTCTTCATCGAGGGTACGAGGGTAGTTACGTAGGTCGTTGGGGTTGTTAAACTGGGTTGGGTTAACAAATATGCTTGCCACAACCACTTGGTTTTGCTCACGGGCAATGCGCATTAGCTCGGTGTGCCCTTTATGTAATGCCCCCATTGTAGGAACAAACCCAATGCTGCGCCCACCATCACGTGTTGCTTGAAGGTGCGAACTTAATTCCTCAATGGTATTTACTATTTTCATTATTAGTAGTGTAAATCTATTTGAAGGGCACAAAGGTAAATCTTAAACCAATATCAACAAAAACTTTTATTGCCTAAAAGGCTACAGCATAGCAAATGATTGTGTAGCGATATTGTCGACAAGCGGTTGCCCGAACACAATATATACTTCTGCAAAGATTTTAAGCCAGTTAGGTTGTGTATTATTGCATTTTTTAAAACCAGAAGACGATGCTCAACTCTCCGCAAGAGATTTCTATATCGTCTGAAAATCAAATAGAAAAACACCTTGCCACTTAATTGTGGATTTTTTTTTATACTTTTGTATCAAGAAAAATTGGGGGGCATTTCAGTGCTACTAACCCCTCTGTTTTATCTTATAACATATTGTGGTTGAGAAAATAAAGTGAAATGAAAAGCGTAAAAGTACTGTTCGTCTCTCAGGAGATTACCCCCTATATCGACGAGAATGATATGTCGATAATTGGGAGGAACTTACCACAGGGAATTCAGGAGAAGGGAAGAGAAATACGCACGTTTATGCCCCGTTGGGGCAGTATTAACGAGCGCAGAAACCAGCTGCATGAGGTTATTCGCCTTTCGGGAATGAACTTGGTAATTAGCGATGCCGATCACCCCCTGATCATAAAGGTTGCATCGATACAAAGCGCCAGGATGCAGGTTTACTTTATTGATAACGAGGATTACTTTCAGCGAAAAACCACGCTAACCGACGAGAAGGGGAACTACTACCCCGATAACGATGAGCGAGCCATCTTTTTTGCCCGAGGTGTTATGGAAACCGTAAAAAAGTTGCGCTGGGCTCCCGATATTGTGCACTGCCATGGCTGGTTCTCATCAATGATTCCTATTCTGGTGAAGCAGACCTACCGAGAGGATCCAATATTTGCCAAGGCAAAGGTGGTGTACTCAATGTACGATGACGCCTTTACTCCGGCCCTCGACTCCAACATCAAAAGCAAGCTTCAGCTCGAGAACATCACCAAGAAAGATTTAGAACTTCTTAACACTCCCGATTACATAAACTTAACTAAGTTTGCGCTGAAGTATTCTGATGGCATAATATTTGGAAGTCCGAAGGTTGAATCGGAACTCGATGAGCATGCAAAGTCGCTTAAGAAACCAGTTCTCAACTACCATGGAATGGACGATTATGTAGATCAGATCAATTTGTTTTACGATAAGGTTTTAAACAGTACAGGCAATGACAAAAAGTAACCCTTCCGCTTTTCTCTCTCAAAAATTTAAGGGTATTAAGCTTCCTTTTTTTTTCTTGTTTTTTAGCGTAGTTTTTTGGCAATGTGTTTCCCCTCCCGATTTTTTAGGGGGTGATTTGCTTCCCGATGGCGATGTTTTTCGTGTAAAGACCGATACCTCGTTCCAATTTTCGGTGTACACCAGCGATTACGACTCGCTTAATACAGCCCAGTTTGGTACTGCCGTGGTGGGCGAAACATTCGACCCAATTTTTGGTCGCAGCCGCGCATCATTCCTTTCGCAGATATTGCTTCCCAACGCAAACCACAAATGGGGCACTAACCCTGTTATCGACTCGGTATTCCTTTACCTTAGCCTAAGCGATAAGTTGGGTAACGAGCCAATCTACTTTGGTGTCTACGAACTGGTCGACTCCCTCTCGTTGGGTGTAGGTTATAATGGACTCAATAGCGTTGATAATTTTGTGGGATCAACAGAAATTGGAGCAACTCTTCTCCCATACACGGGTGAGGAGAAGGTTCTGAAAATACCAATAGATCCTGTATGGGTTAACAATAAGCTTATTATAGCTGCGCAAGAGGATACAACCATAATGTCGAGCCAGGAAAATTTTCTGAAGCATTTTCCCGGCATTTATGTAGCACCCAAAAACACATTTGCCACCTACGCAAAGGGAATGTATTACTTTGATTACACTAATACCGCCTCAACCTTATCGGTTTTCTACTCAAACGATGAGCAGGATGAGGATGCTACTACTAGCCTAACCTATTCGCTTGTTTTTAGTGCAAATGGTAGTGCTCGCTTTAACCATTTCCAGCATGATTTCTCGGTTGCCGACCCAGAGCTAGCCGTGAAGTTCAACTCACAAGAGGGAGCAGAGCAGGATACCGTTGTTTACGTTAAGGGTTTAGGCGCAGCAAGAGGAATGATTGTTTTGGATGATATTTACGATTGGGCCAGTCAGATGCCTATGGCAATTAATAGAGCCGAATTGCAGATAGAACTTGAGAATCACGAAGGGATGCCTGCTGATACGCTGCTTAACCAGCTGTTTTTGTATACTCTTAAGGATGGCAAGCCAGCCGACCTTCTGGATCGTCTTTATGATGAGGAGAACTTTGGCGGGAAATATAGAAAAAGCAAAAACCGTTACAGCTTTAATATTACATATCACTTACAATCGCTGCTTAACGACCCCGAGCAGAGTAAAATTATATACATTGAACCACGCAATGGCTCCATTAGAGCCAATGGTGCAGTGCTAAGGTCGGGTGTGCACAGTAGCAGGATGAAGCTAATTATTACATATACCAAATTTTAAAAGCCAATGTGTGGGATTGTAGCATATAATGGAGGCCGTAGAGCTTACGAAGTTATTGTTAATGGATTAAAACGACTCGAGTACAGAGGGTACGACTCGGCTGGTGTATGCCTTGTCGATGGAGACGTAAAGGTATACAAGCAGAAGGGAAAGGTATCGGATCTTGAGAGTTTTATCGGCTCAAGCCCCACCGATGGGTCAATAGGAATAGGTCATACGCGTTGGGCAACACATGGCGAGCCTAACAACGAAAATGCTCACCCACACACCTCAATGAATGGCCATTTTGTGATCATTCACAATGGGATAATAGAGAACTATGGACACCTAAAGACAAGGCTTGAGCGTAGGGGGTATAAGTTTAACTCCGAAACGGATACAGAGATCCTTGTTAACCTCATAGAGTACATCTACCTCAAGGGTAATATCAGTGCTGAGATAGCTGTAAGGCTGGCCCTAACCAAGGTGGTGGGCGCCTACGGTATAGTGGTAATTTGCCGCGATGAGCCAGGTACCCTAATTGCTGCGCGTAAGGGTAGCCCCCTAGTAATTGGCGTGGGTGATGGCGAATACTTTGTGGCTTCCGATGCTACACCAATTATTGAGTACACCAATAGCGTTATCTTTTTGAACGATAACGATGTGGCAATAATTAAAAAGGATGAGCTATCGCTTAAGACCGTAATGAACGAGGCGCTTGAGCCCCGAATTCAAACCCTCGATTTAGATCTAGAGGAGATTGAAAAGAATGGGTTCGATCACTTCATGCTCAAGGAGATTTACGAGCAGCCCCGAAGCATAACAGACACCTTCCGTGGTAGAATTTCAGCCGACCATAAGAATATTCACCTTGGAGGATTATACCAAGTACTGCCCCGCTTGGTTAAAGCCAAGCGGATTGTACTAATTGGATGCGGCACATCATGGCATGCTGCCCTTGTGGGCGAATACCTGCTCGAGGAGTTTGCGCGCATACCGGTTGAGGTGGAGTACGCCTCGGAGTTTAGGTACAGAAACCCCATTATCAATAAGGATGATATAGTTATCGCCATAAGCCAAAGCGGTGAAACTGCCGATACATTGGCGGCCATCCGTTTGGCTCGTGAGGCTGGAGCCATAGTGTTGGGCATTTGCAATGTGGTAGGGTCAAGTATTCCCCGCGAAACCGATGCAGGAGTATATACCCACGCTGGCCCCGAAATAGGTGTGGCATCAACAAAAGCATTTACGGCACAAGTAACTGTACTAACCCTAATGGCCATGCTATTGGGACGCAAGCGCGACATTATTTCCCAAGCCCGATACGAGAAGCTTATTAGCGAGATGATGGCTGTACCAAATAAGATTGAGAAAATATTGGAGTCGAACGAGATAATTCGAGAGATATCAGCCATTTTTAAAGATTCCACCAACTTTCTGTACCTTGGTCGCGGGTACTTTTTCCCCGTAGCTCTAGAGGGTGCTCTTAAGCTTAAGGAGATATCATACATCCACGCCGAGGGTTACCCTGCGGCAGAAATGAAGCACGGCCCCATTGCCCTAATTGACGAGAAGATGCCGGTTGTGGTGATTGCACCACAGGATAGCAGCTACGAAAAAGTGGTGAGCAACGTGCAGGAGGTTAAGGCTCGCAAGGGTGTTGTTATATCAATTGTAACCGAGGGCGACACAATTATCAAGTCGATGTCGGATCATGTAATTGAGATACCCAAGGCGAGCGAGATTGTGGAGTCTTTACTGGCTGTAATACCCCTTCAGCTACTGGCCTATCACATTGCCCTAATGCGTGGTTGCGATGTTGACCAGCCTAGAAATCTGGCCAAGTCCGTTACTGTGGAGTAAACCAATGGCACCATGGAGCACATACATCCCGACACCCTTGCATTCCTCGATGATTTAAGGCATAACAATAATCGAGAGTGGTTTAACGAGAATCGTAATCGTTATGAGCAGGTTAGGGATAGTTTCAACCTCTTTGTTGAGCATCTGATTGCCAAGCTGTCCTCTTTTGACCAAAGCCTGGCTACACTTGAAGCAAAGGATTGTGTTTTCCGAATATTTCGCGATGTTCGATTCTCGCACGACAAGAGCCCTTACAAAACCAATATGGGTGCCTACATTGCTAAGGGTGGCCGAAAGGGTATGTATGCTGGTTACTATTTTCATGTTGAACCCAACGCATCTTTCCTGTCGGGAGGAATATACCATGCACCCAACAGCATCATTAAGAAGGTAAGGGAAGATATAGATTTTTATGCCGATGATTTTATTGCCATTGTCGACGAGCCACAGTTTGTAAAGGTGTTTCCCTCTCTTGGCGATGATTCGTTAAAAAGGGTTCCCACAGGTTTTTCACCCCAGTCGAAAGTGGCCGAGTACCTTAAGCTCAAAAGCATTACCCCATTACATACCCTAAGTAATCAGCAGCTACTATCGAGCGATATATTAGACTATGCCGAATCGATGTACAAGCTAATGCAACCGCTAATTGCTTTTATTAACAGGGCAATAGATGCCGAGTAGGCAAACCAAGCAAGTAATAGTTGTAGTATGTTTTAGGAGAGCCTTGTTTTGCTCTTTCTAAAACTATTTGTAACAAATCCTTATATTTGCATACATTTTTAACAATAGGAGGGAAAGGAGATGGAAAGCACAAGACTAAGTAAAGTATCGCGGCAAATTCAGAAGGATTTGGGTGAGATATTCCAGCGTCAGGCACAATCGTTTATGGGCAAGATGGTAACAGTTACTTCTGTTAGGGTAAGCCCCGATTTAGGACTAGCAAAAGTATACGTAAGCATATTCCCCACCGAGAATAAGGAGGAGACACTAGAACTGATAAAGCAGCAGTCCAAGGCTATTCGCTACGATTTAGGGCAACGCATTCGCAATCAAATGCGAGTGGTTCCAGAGCTGGCTTTTTATATCGACGATTCGTTAGACTACATCGAAAATATCGATCGACTACTTAAGTAGCAACTATGCTAAAGCATATCATATCAACCACCAGTAGATTTATTCCTCGTCACCATCTGCAGCGGTTTGCTGGCGTAGTTCTTAAGGTAGTTGGGTTGTTTTATAGGGGCAGTAGGTTTGAGGATCCAATTATGGGAGTTAAGTATAGAAAGCTTTTACCCTATGGGCGTATTAAGATGCGGCCAAATGCACTTGCCCCCGATTCTATGTCGTTGGAAAGGCACAGGCTAATTTGGCTGTACCTAAAGGAGCGAACCAACTTTTTTACTTCAAACAGCAAGGTGTTGCATATAGCACCAGAGTATTGCTTTATAAAACGATTTGCCAAGCTGCCAAACCTCGATTACACAACAGCCGACCTGAATTCCCCCTGGGCAAAGGTAAAGCTCGATGTGCAGAATATTCCCATGGAAAGCAATACGTTTGATGTAATACTATGTAACCACGTACTAGAGCACGTGCCAAACGATATAAAGGCGATGGAGGAGATGTATAGGGTGATGAAACCCGGGGGCTTTGGTATCTTTCAGGTTCCTCTTGATATCAATCTCGAAATAACCCTGGAGGATAGCACCATTAATACACCCAATTTACGTGAGCTCCATTACGGGCAGCGCGACCACCTGCGGTTATACGGCCGCGATTACGCCCAGCGTTTACGTAGTGTAGGTTTCATAGTAACCGAGGATAACTACGTGAATAGCATTCCGCAAAATTTGGCAAAACGATACGCTCTACCCATGGATGAGGTTATCTATCTTTGCGTTAAACCCTGCTAAAAGAGCACCTATGAATTTCCCCTTTTACATAGCCCGTCGGTATTTGTTTGCAAAAAAATCGCATAACATAATAAACATCATTTCGCTGATTTCGGTGGTGGGAATGGCAGTTGGGGTTATGGCCTTGGTGGTTATCCTATCGGTTTTTAACGGCTTTGATTCGCTGCTACGCAGTATGTACTCCATTGTCGATTCCGATATTAAAATTACCCTGGTGGAGGGTAAAACATTTCCCGATACGCTAAGTCGATTGGATGAGGTTCGAAATCACTCCTCGGTGGCAGTTTTTTCCGAAGTGCTTGAAGAAAATGCAATCTTTAAGTATCGTAACAAGCAGCATATTGGAACGATTAAAGGGGTTAGCCGGAACTACCCCGACCTTATTGGTATCGACTCCATGATGGTGGATGGAGAGTTTATGCTGTGGCGCGGTAGTCAGCCCATGGCCATAATGGGGCATGGGGCAGCACTATACCTAAATGCCAACCTAGCACACTTCGACCCGCTGGAGGTGTTTATGCCACGCAAAGGAAGACTACCCACCATATCAACAGCAACAGCATTTACTTCCAAGGTCATTATGCCCTCTGGGGTATTTGCAATTGAGCAGGATTTTGATACACAAACTATTTTTTCACCCATTGAGTTTGTTCGGGGGCTTTTAAACCTTACGCATGAGGTAACCGCTGTGGAGATTAAGCTGGATCCCAAAGCAAATTTGGAGCGGACACAGCAGGAGCTACAAAATATTCTAGGCCAAGATTTCAAGGTTCTGAATCGATATCAACAGAATGAGTCATTGTATCGAACTCTGAAGACCGAAAAAATGGCAGCAGGACTAATTCTTTCATTCATCCTTTTTATTGCCTCGTTCAACATTATTGGAACGCTGTCGATGCTTATTATTGATAAGCGAAAGGATGTTGAAACCCTCAAGAGCCTTGGTGCCGACAACAACACAATTCAAAAGATTTTTGTTACCGAAGGATTGCTAATTTCCATTGCTGGAACAGCAATAGGTGCCATTTTAGGGCTGATTATTTGCTGGATGCAAATAACATTTAAGTTGGTTCGACTCGAAGGCACTGGAGAGTTTATCATAGATGCTTATCCTGTTGAAATACAACCACTGGATATTCTTGGTGTACTTGTGGTAGTTTTTGCCATAGGCTACTTTGCTGCTCGCTTCCCTGTCCGTTATATTACGCAGCGTATCTTTGCGCAGGAGCAAACAGGCAACCATTAGGTATGCAGGGGTGCTCTTTCAACACCACAACAATATCCAGATGGCTGAAAATCAAAACACAAATCCCATTCTCGATGTTAAGGGGCTAAACGTATGGTTTGGGCAAAACCAGGTGCTTAGCAATTTTGCGCTTGCTCTCGCACCTGGCGAAGCTTTGGGACTAGTGGGCGAGTCTGGATCTGGAAAGTCCATATCAGCATTAAGCCTTATGGGGCTTTTGCCACCTGGAGCTGAGGTAGCCAGCGGTTCAGCCAGTTTGTTTACTCATGAAAGTTCAAAGATTAATTTACTAGGAACCGCCACAAAGTTTGAGGAGGTGCGAGGGAGCCTTATTTCAATGATTTTTCAAGAGCCAATGACCTCGCTCAATCCATCAATGCGCTGTGGACGGCAGGTAGAGGAGGCCATTTCGCTACACAATGAGCTATCGGCAGAAAAGGTGAAAGCCAAGTGCCTTTCGCTTTTAAGGGAGATGCAGCTACCTAGCCCCGAGAAAGCCTATCGTAGCTATCCTCATGAGCTTAGTGGAGGTCAAAAGCAACGGGTTATGATTGCCATTGCGCTTGCAGGTAATCCTTCTGTATTAATTGCCGATGAGCCCACTACAGCTCTTGACGTTACGGTTCAGAAAGAGATTTTAAATTTGCTGAAAGGGATTATCGCCAAGCGTAGAATGAGCCTAATCTTCATAAGTCATGATCTGGGGGTTGTATCGCAGATTACTAGCAGGCTCATGGTGCTAAAAGATGGCTGTATAGTAGAGGAGGGGCCAACAGCCAAAGTTTTATCTTCGCCTACACATCCTTACACTAAGGGGTTAATTGCCTGCCGGCCACCCATCGATAAGCGACCCAAGCAGCTACCAACTGTAGGCCAGCTTGAAGATCAAAGTGCGATAGTCGACGAGGGCGAGCGAGATCTTCGGGCCGAAAGCGAAACCCTTTACATAAAGGATCCTTTGCTCGAGATAAAAGGCTTATCGGTCGATTATGTGCTTAAGCGTAATCTCTTTGGAAAACCGGTTGAAGCGTTTAGGGCGGTGGATAGCTTATCACTAGATCTTTACCCCGGCGAAACCCTTGGGTTGGTTGGTGAGTCGGGTTGTGGAAAGACCACGCTGGGTAGAGCGATCCTTGGGTTGGCTCATTATCAAAACGGAACCATTTGCTATAATGGCAAAGACATAAAACTATTTACTAAAGTCGAGATGGCAGCTTTTAGGCAAGATGTTCAGCTCGTTTTTCAGGATCCCTATTCGTCGCTAAACCCCAGGCATACCGTAGGAGAGGCACTAATGGAGCCCATTGCATTTTACGATTCAAGCATCGGCTGGAGTCAGCTTAAAAGTAGAGCGAAGGAATTACTGGAGTACGTCTCGCTTTCCTCGAACAGCTTCTACCGCTACCCGCATGAGTTTTCGGGTGGTCAAAGGCAGCGGATTGCCATAGCAAGGGCACTATCGGTTAACCCCAAGGTATTGGTTTGCGACGAGATGGTCTCGGCGTTAGATGTGTCAATTCAGGCACAGATACTAAACCTGCTCAACAGGTTAAAGTACGATTTGGGGTTAACATATCTGTTTATCTCCCACGATTTATCCGTGGTGAAATATATGAGCAATCGAATACTGGTAATGCAAAACGGCAGAGCCGTGGAGTTGGGCCCTGCCGATTCGGTTTATAATGCACCTCAGTCGGACTACACCAAGCGATTGATTGGTTCTGTCCCCAAGCTATAGGTTAGAAAAAGTCATCCTCAAAAACCTCAACATTCTTCTGTGAGTTAACCTCTTCGCAATCGAGGTTAACGTCCATCAGCCTAAGAGGCTTATCCCATTCATCGGTTGGGTTTACTCCTAGGCCACCATCATTAAACACCTTCTGCAAGAAAAGCCCAAATATAGGCAACGCCATATTTGCCCCTTGCCCAAGGCTAATGGTTTGAAAGCCAACTGATCGATCTTCTGCGCCAACCCAAACACCTCCAACAAGATTTGGCACCATACCCATGAACCACCCATCGGAGTGGTTATTGGTAGTTCCTGTTTTACCAGCAATTGGGCCTCCGAGGTTATATCGAAACCTCAATCGTCCTCCAGTACCTTGATTTACAACACCCTCAAGCAGGTTTATCATCAGGTAGGCAGTTTGCTCGCTAATGGCTTCACTTCGCTGGGGATGGAAGGTGGCCAGAATATTTCCATTCTTATCCTCAATACGGGTTACCATAAGCGGCTCAACATGAACACCTTTGTTAGCGTAAGTACCATAAGCACCAACCATCTCGAATACGCTTAACTCCGATGTGCCCAGGAATGCTGAAACAACAGGATCTATTCTGCTATTAATACCCATACGTTGGCAAATTTCAACCAGCGCTCTTGGGTTAAATTGCTTCATCAACCAGCCAGATATATTGTTTACTGAGTTGGCCAATCCCCACTTTAGGGTAACCATTCTACCATCGTATTCAGAACGACCAGAGTTTCGGGGGGTCCAAACCGTGTCTGCCATCTGAAAGGTTTGAGGAACATTGGGAACCATATGGCATGGCGAGTACCCTTCTTGCATAGCGAGTGTGTACAAGAAGGGTTTAATGGTAGAGCCCACTTGTCTTTTGCCTTGCCTAACATGGTCGTACTTAAAATGCTTGTAGTTGGGGCCACCTACCCAGGCCTTTACATGGCCAGTCCGAGGATCCATAGCCATAAAGCCAGTCCGCAGTATGCGCTTGTAGTGTTTGATTGAGTCCATTGGTGAAAGCAGGGTATCCCTCTCCCCCTTCCATGTGAATATGGACATGGGCACCTTGGTGTTGAAGTTAGCGTTTATGCTATCCATTGAAACACCTTTGTTTCGCATCACCCTATAACGTTCTGTTTGGCGCATTGCCTGCAGAATAATGCCATCAATTTGCTCGTCAGACAGATCGTCATGAAACAACCTGTAACGTCTAGCCTTTTGCTCAGCATCAAATTCACCTTGCAAATACCCTCCCAAATGCTCCTCAACCGCCTGTTCAGCATACTTTTGCATACGGCTGTTGATGGTTGTGTATATTTTAAGGCCATCGCGATATAGGTTATATGGAGTCCCATCGGGCTTTAGATTTTTGTTGCACCAGCCGTAAAGGGGGTTTGTTTCCCACTGTATTGAGTCCTCCTTGTACTGAGCATATGAGAAGTAAGCGCGAGGGTTGGGTTTCGATCGGGTTAGCAGAATTTGTAATGATCCCCTAAAGTAGGTGGCCAGACCAACGTTGTGGTCTTGCACCCTAAAGTTGAGTTCGATTGGAATTGCCGAAATGGAATCGCGTTCTGCGTCGGTTACAAAGCCATACTTGGCCATTTGTGAAATCACAAAATTTCGACGCGATAGCGACTGGTTCGGATTACGGACCGGGCTGTATCGGGTGGGGGCATTAACAACACCAACTAGCAGGGCCGATTGCTCAACGTTTAGGGAATCTGGGGTTGTGTTGAAGAATGTTTTTGAGGCTGCACGAATTCCATAGGCATTACTTCCGAAGGCAACGGTATTGAGATACATAGCAATTATCTCTTCCTTTGTGTAGTTTCGTTCAAGCTTAACGGCGGTAATCCATTCCTTAAATTTGGTGATGGCCAGGCTTGATTTACGAGCCAATGACGATTTGTAAATCGTTGTGTCTCGTGGGAAAAGATTCTTTGCAAGTTGCTGAGTAATAGTGCTTCCACCACCACTTCGCGATTGTTGAAGCACTAATGTTTTAACGAATACACGGGCAATACTTCGGGCATCAATCCCAGAATGGCTGTGGAATCGAATATCTTCCGTTGCCAGTAAGGCGTTAACTAGGTTTGGTGAAAGGTCGTCGTAGTCAACAAACGTTCTAAATTGAATGTAATAGGAACCGAGCACAACGTGATCCTCTGAGTATACCTCCGAAGCCAAATTGCTCTTAGGATTTTCAAGCTCCTCGAAAGAGGGGAGTGGGCCAAAAAACTCAAGCCCAATGAGCACAAAAAGGCTGATTACAAGTACCCAAACAAATGAAAAAACTCCCCAAAACCAGATTTGAAACTTTTTTCCGAAATTGCTATTGTCTGCCATGCTTAACAAGTGTTTGTTGTGGGTGTAAAGTTAAAAATAAAAATGTATACCCTAATGTTAATAAATATTGATAAGCCAGAGCCCACCGTTTTTGTATATAGTTGAAAATAATCATACCTTATTGTTTGCTAGTTTTAAGCTGCTTTTTACTAAAGCAACTAGCTTATTGTGATGTTTTATCCCCAATATGAGGAAAAAAGAATTAAATTGAACGGTTGAACTTGCTTACCAAAACATTGTCTTTAGTTTTTCGTTATCACTTGCACACCTTTTATATTATGCCCTATGCAAGGATAATAAGGTGTAGGCAGTGAGGCATATTTTTTTAAAAATTTTGTAGTTCGATTCCTAAATGCTTTACTTTGTGCCAATTTTTATACCAACATTAAACACGCCAAATGCTAAAGAATCTAGTCATAGTTGAGTCACCTGCCAAAGCTAAAACCATTGAGAAATTTTTGGGAAAAGATTTTACCGTAAAATCGAGTTTTGGCCACATTCGGGATCTGTCGAAAAAGAAGCTGGGGATTGATCTGGAGAAAAACTACAGGCCAGAGTACGTGGTAAGTAGCGATAAGGGTAAAGTGGTTGATGAGTTAAAAAAGCTATCGAAAGGTGCTGAGACCATTTGGCTAGCTTCCGATGAAGACCGTGAGGGGGAGGCCATTGCATGGCATCTGTCGGAGGTATTAAAGCTTGACGCAAAAAAAACCAAACGTATTGTTTTTCACGAGATAACCAAGCCAGCCATTGAGGCAGCCATAAACAATCCCAGAAGCATTAACAGCAATCTGGTAAATGCACAACAGGCTCGTCGCGTTCTCGACAGGCTAGTGGGTTTCGAGGTTTCTCCCATCCTTTGGAAAAAGGTGAAACCATCGCTATCGGCAGGTAGAGTTCAATCCGTTGCCGTTCGACTAATTGTTGAGCGCGAAAGGGAAATTATTTCCTTTAAGTCCGATAACTTCTATAAGGTTGCAGGGTTGTTTCAGGGTGAAGCAAAGCTTAAAGCGGAGCTAAACTCTCGGATTGGAAACCGTGAAGAGGCACTAAAACTACTTGAGGAGTGCAAGGAGTCTGAATTTACGGTTGCTGATGTAACCAAGAAACCAGCCAAAAAGAGTCCTGCTCCACCCTTTACAACATCTACGCTTCAGCAGGAGGCTAGCAGAAAGCTTAGCTTCTCGGTGGGTCAAACCATGACCATTGCTCAGCGTTTGTACGAGGCCGGGCACATAACCTACATGAGAACAGACTCAGTTAACCTTTCGGCAACGGCTGTAGACTCGGCCAAGGAGGTAATAACTAAAGAGTTTGGCGAGAAGTATCACAAGGCAAGAACCTATAAAACCAAGGCCAAGGGAGCACAGGAAGCCCACGAGGCCATTAGGCCCACCTACCTAAACAAGCAGAAAATCTCGGGCAATTCAGGAGAGCAAAGGCTTTACGAGCTTATCTGGAAGCGAACCGTTGCATCGCAAATGAGTGATGCCTCGCTGGAGAAAACAACGGCTACCATAGATATATCAAAATCGAAAAGTAAGTTTATTGCATCGGGAGAGGTGCTGCTTTTCGAGGGATTTTTGAGGGTATACTTTGAATCATCCGACGATGAGGGAGAAGAAACAGCAAAGGATCTTCTGCCACCGCTAAAAGCAGGCGACAAATTGGATGCTATAGAGATTACCGCAACGGAAAGGTTCACACAACGTCCTCCTCGATACACCGAGGCTAGCCTGGTGAAGAAGCTCGAGGAGTTGGGCATCGGACGGCCATCAACCTATGCACCAACCATATCAACCATTTTGGCCCGCGGATATGTAGTTAAAGACGACCGCGATGGTGTTGATCGTAAATATCAGGTGATTCACCTTAAGAAGGGGCAAATTACCGAGAACCAAAAGGTTGAAGTTCATGGCACCGAAAAGGCTAAGCTGTTTCCAAGCGATATTGGAATGATTGTTAACGACTTTTTGGTTGAACATTTCCCAAAAATTGTGAACTTCAACTTTACGGCTCTAGTTGAAAAAGAGTTCGACGACATAGCCATTGGCAATATGGAGTGGACAACGATGATAGATAGGTTTTACAAGCCATTCCATAAAGATGTGGAGAAAACCCTAAAAGAGTCGGATTATACTAAAGGAGAACGAATTCTGGGAAATGATCCTAAGTCGGGCAAACCGGTTCTGGTTCGTATTGGCCGCTTTGGGCCTATTGCCCAAATAGGCGAGTCGGAGGAAAAGGATGGTGAGAAACCCAAGTTTGCAAGCCTTCTTAAGGGGCAACTTATTGAATCGATAACCCTAGATGAAGCACTTGAACTTTTCAAGTTACCCCGAACTATTGGCGAGTATGAAGAGAAAGAGGTGGTAATTGGTGTAGGGCGGTTTGGCCCTTACGTAAGACATAACTCAAAGTTTGTTTCACTTAAAAAAACCGACGATCCCATAACCATAACCCTGGAAAGAGCCGTTGAGCTTATAGAGGAAGGCCGGCAGAAGGAGCGCGATAAGTACATAAAAGTATTCGAAAACGACCCCGATACCCAAGTGCTAAATGGTCGTTGGGGCCCTTTTATTAAGCACAAAGGCAATAACTATAAAATTCCGAAGGGAACCAATGCCCATGAGTTAACCCACGAGGATTGTATTAAGATTATTGAAAGCCAACCAGCAACCAATGGGAAAAAAGGGAAGACGAGCACCAGAAAAAAATCGAAATAATGAACCTATCGGATTACTTTGATCCTTCAGAAGCACTCCCCAACCCCATGGGGCTAGGAAAAAACGCTTCGGTTTACGGAAGGGTTCAGATTTTAGGCATAAGCAGTAAAGTAACTATAGACGAAACATCCCTAGTTATTTTTGGAGTAACCGAAACTCGCAACTCAAATAATCCGGGTGCAGCACAAAGCGCCGATGCTGTTCGAAGTTTCCTTTACGGACTATCCGGTTCAACAGTAAAACAACCACTTGTTGATTTGGGCAACCTAAAGCAAACAGGCAGTCCAGCAGATACCTATATGGCTACACGCGATGTGTTAGAGTATCTTATGGGTAAAGGCGCAACCTGTGTTGTAATAGGTGGTACACAGGAAATAACCTGGCCGCTTTACCTTGCTGTGACACAAAATGTTCAGCAGCCTAACGTTTCAATTATTGATTACACAATCGATATGGGCAACAACGATGGCGATTTCTCATCGAGTTGCTACATTGATAGGATATTGGCGGACGGTAAAGACCAACTTTTTTCGCTCAATGTGCTTGGATACCAAGGTTACCTTGTAGATAATCATCATATCGATACACTTTCGGCCAGAAACTTCGACCTAATGCGATTGGGCTACGTAAGAGGGGCTATGTCCGAAGTTGAACCTCTGCTTCGCGACTCACATATCATTAGCCTCGATATGGGCTGTATTAAGCAAAGCGACTCTCCTGGAGTTGTGTATCCATCGCCTAATGGTTTCTACTCCGAGGAGATTTGTCAGCTAGCGCGATACTCTGGGGTTAGCTCAAACGCAAAAGTTTTTGGCCTGTTCGAGCTTAATACTCTAAGCGACCCGCATGGTCTTAGCTCTAGCCTTGCGGCTCATATTGTTTGGCACTTTATCGACGGGTATAATGCTCGCCACAAGTACCCCTCGTATTCCTCAAGCGCCCCAAGTATTAAACGGTTTTACATTAAAAGTCCAATACCTAACGTCGAGCTTGTTTTTTTGCAGAATACAATAACCGATGCTTGGTGGTTTGAACTACCACAAACGGCAAAAACAAATGGAAAATCTATTGTGGTAGCCTGTTCGCGGGCCGATTATGAAAAAGCAAGTAAAGGAGATGTTTCCGATAGGTGGATGAGGATTTGGAATAGAATTAGGTAGTATATCTTTCTGAAAACGAGCAACATTAATATTTTTACACAAAAATTATACTAAGAAAGAAACATTATCAATAATTTCGAAGTATAAGCCCAAAGCACACTTTTTTAGCTTATCAACATATAATTGTTAATAAAGTTTGTTAGTAAATATTTTTTTTATTTACTTTACCTATTGGTACAAAGCAACAATAAATTTGGAATAAGGCTATAGTTGATGAGAAAACTTTTAATAACCTTATCGTTGTTCTCTGCTTTAAAATTGATGGCTCAGCAAGATCCTCTGCTAAGCCACAATGTATTTAACCAGATGTCAATTAACCCTGCCTACACTGGAAGTAGCGGGATGATATGTGCTACAGCCATTCACCGCCAGCAGTGGATGAACTTTGGCGAGGGAACTCCCATAACTAGCGTGGTTAACCTCGATGCAGCCATTAATCCCTTTGGTATTTCAAGTGGTATAGGATTAAATGTTGTACAGGATCAGTTTGGATTTAATCAGGATATTGCCGTAGATCTTTCCTATGCCGTTCGATTTAATATCCAAGGGGTGGGTAATTTAGCATTCGGTGTAAATGGAGGGTTTGTCAATAATACTCTCGAACCCGAATGGAACTTCCCCGACACGCAAGGCCCCGACAACAATCTAGTTCCGGTGGGGTCACAAAGCGATATGAATTTTGATTTTGGAGCTGGAATTTACTTTCATAACAACGAGATGTTCTTTGGCGTTTCAGCCACCCACATAAATCAGCCCCAGTTTTTCAAGGAGTACCTGAGTCACTACAGGAGGCATTTCTACTTAACCGGAGGCTATTACCTTCAACTGCCCAACCAAGCTTGGAAGATAAACCCCTCAGTTATAATAAGTACGGATTTGGTGATTAATCATTTAACTGCTGGAATGAACTTTATATACAATAAAAAGTTTTGGGGTGGCGTTTCTTATCGTGTAGGCGAATCGGTTACTGGAATGATAGGTTTGGAGCTGTTCTCCGGATTGAGGATAGGGTATGCCTACGATTTTTCAACCACAGAAATAAGTGGTTTCAATAGCGGTTCACACGAATTATTGTTAGGATACTGCTTTTCACTTAAAAAGGAGCGTGCTCCTGAACAGTACAAAAGCATTAGATTTTTATAGACGAGAAAGAATTTTAAAATATTTTTACGTTATTTGCAATTAATAATCGGAGTGTTATGAGAAATCTTCTTGTATTTATTGTTGTTCTTGCTGCATTATTTAGCAGCTGTGGTCCTGGCCAGAACGGAGAACTAACTGGCGTATCTGGTCGAAGGGGTTACCAAGACCCAACACCCTATGGTATGGTTTTCGTACCTATGGGATCATTCAGGATGGGAAGTGACGATGAGGATATTACCTGGGCCGTTAATGCACCAGCAAGAACCGTTTCTATTGATGCATTTTGGATGGATCAGACAGAAATAACGAACAATCAGTATCGCCAGTTTGTGTATTACGTTCGCGACTCTATTGCTCGCAGGCTTTTGAGCCAGCAAATTGAAGATTTTGCTATCGAAGAGGATGAGTTTGGCAACCCTATTAATCCTCCAGTTCTGGTTTGGGACATACCTATCGACCTTAGGGATGAAGAGCAGCAAGAGATTCTCAACGAGATGTATTACTCCGAAGACGAACGTTTCTACAACCGCAAAGAGATTGACACCAGAAAGTTGAATTATGAGTTCTTCTGGATAGATCTTCAGCAGGCAGCTCAGAAAAAGAACAGGTGGAACTTCGAAACAGGTTCTTACGAAGAGAACGCAGAGATTATTAATCAAATGGGCGTGCCCGTTAGGGTAACTAGCCGTTCCTCATTTATCATAAGGGATAAGGTTAATGTTTACCCCGATACTTTGGCTTGGATTAGCGATTTTAGCTACTCATATAACGAACCATACACAGCTAATTATTTTTGGCACCCATCGTTCGACAACTACCCTGTTGTAGGTGTAAGTTGGAGACAGGCCTACGCATTTACAATCTGGCGTACTCAGTACCTTAACAAGCATTACGCACGGCGAGGTTTACCTCCAGTTCCCGAGTTTAGGCTACCGAATGAGGCTGAGTGGGAATACGCAGCCAGGGGTGGACTCGATCATAGCATGTTCCCCTGGGGTGGCCCTTACACACGAAACTCTGAGGGTTGTTTCTTGGCTAACTTTAAACCATTACGAGGAAATTATGTTGATGATGGTGGGTTTAACACATTACCTGTTGGCAGTTACGAGCCCAATGACTACGGATTGTACGATATGGCTGGAAACGTTGCCGAATGGACAGCAAATGCTTACGACGAAAGCGCATACATCTTTATGCACGATATGAACCCAGACTATAAGTATAATGCAAAGCCAAATGATCCTCCTGCGCTGAAACGGAAAGTTGTACGAGGTGGAAGCTGGAAAGACATTGGTTACTTTCTCCAAGTGGGTGTTCGTACATATGAATATCAAGATAGCGCTAAGACCAATGTCGGTTTTAGATGTGTAAGGACATACACCGGATCTAGGTAAGGCATAATTGAATTTGCGCACTAGCAAAAATTAACCAACTTCATCACAATGGGATTTAATATATCAGAAATAGTTCAAGGGGAAAAATGGAGAAACTTCATGAAGTACCTTTACGCATGGGGTGCAGCACTTGTTCTACTTGGAGCCCTGTTTAAGCTTATGTATTGGCCAGGTGCAGGTACGATGCTTACCATTGGAATGACTACGGAGGTTGTAATCTTCTTCTTTTCAGGATTTGAGCCCCTTCATGACGAGCCCGATTGGACTTTGGTTTACCCTGAACTTGCAGGTATGTCCGACGAAGAAGAACTTCGAAAGTACAGAAAAGGCTCAGGACTCGAGGGGGTTAATGCCGAGGATTTGAAAGAGATTATAACCAGTGTTATGGCAGCAACAGGTGGAGGTGTTGCAGCACAGCCAATCACTTCTGGAGCAGAAGCAAAGGGTGCACCAGTTTATGTTTCCTCAGGCTCAGGTGGATTAGTGTTTTCTGAGAAATTTAATGATATGCTCGAAAAAGCTGAAATTGGCCCCGAACTTTTCGAAAAGATAAGTAAAGGACTTAATAAGCTTAGCGACACCACAACCAAACTCTCTGATATTACTGAAGCGGCTTCGGCCACATCATCCTATACTGAAAACTTGAAAAGAGCCAGCCAATCCATTGAGGGGTTTGTTGAGAGTTATCAGGGAAGTGGGCAGGTACTGAATGAATCAGTGAACATCCTTTCCGAAAGTTTCCAAAAGGTGGCAGGTACTATTTCCGAAAGCGGACAGAATTTCAAAGGCGGCGTAGAGAGATCCGTGGGAAGTCTAGAGAGTCAGCTAACCAATGCTGGCAAAGAAGTGCATGACCGCCTAGTACAATCGGGCAGCGAGGTGGCAAGCCAAATGGGGGCGTCAGCCAATGGTCTTACCACAATCTACACGCAGCTTGCCGAGGCAATGAAGGCTAACGGCGAAATAATTTCGAGCAGCAGTTCGGAGTACCACACTCAGCTCGACCGCCTAAATAAGAATATGGGCGCCCTAAACGCAGCCCATGAGCTTCATCTGCAGGGCACTTCAGAAAAACTTAAGGATTCGCAGCAAGTATATGCTGGTGTGGAGTCAATGATGAAGAAGTTAAATAGCTCCATTGAAGAGACCGAAAAATATGCAGATTCTGTAGCTAAGCTTAACCAGAACATAGCTTCGCTAAATACGGTATATGGCAATATGCTATCTGCTATGAATGTTATGTCGAATAACGCCTAATTTCTTAGATTAACCAAACACTATGGCAGGCGGCAAAGAAACCCCGAGACAAAAGATGATAGGTATGATGTACCTGGTGCTTACGGCGATGCTTGCATTGAACGTATCGGCTACAGTACTTGACGCCTTTGTCTTAGTAGATTCTGGTTTGTCTCAAACCACCAAGAGCTTTACAATCAAGAACGAACGTCTCTATAACCAGATGGAGAGCGCCTATGCGGTGAACCCCACCAAGGTTGAGCCCTGGAAACTGTCTACAGACGAGATCAGGGAGAAGACAAAGGAGATGATTGATTACCTACAGGATCTTAAAGTATTAACCGTTGTAACAGCAGAAAAAGAGGACTCTCCCGCATTATTGGAAGACAACCAGGTAGATGCTGGCAAGATTAGTGGGAAAAGCGATACCAACACCAGTGGACGGATATTTCTTGGATCAGAAGGCGGTGGAAAAGCAACCGATCTGAAGAAGAAAATTGCAGAGTACCGTGAGTTTATGAAAGGATTGGTAGATGAGACGGCAGCTGAGCAACTTATCCTGTCAATTAACAATATTCTTAATACCGACGATCCACCACCATCACCAGACGGAACACCTCATACCTGGGAATCTACGCGGTTCGATCATATCCCCTTGGTTGCCATATTTCCGCAGCTGACAAAGATTCAACTAGATATACTTAACGTTGAAGCTGAAGTTGTAGGTTATCTTCTTCAACAGGTTGATGCAGGTGACTTTAAAGTGAACAAGTTGGATGCCGTTGTTATACCCAAATCGAGTTATATCTTTCAGGGTAATGAGTTTCAGGCAGAGATCTTCCTTGCAGCCTCCGATACAACTCAAGTGCCTCGTATTTTTATTGGAAATTACGAATCGTATACAAACGAACAAGGAGTTGAAGAGTACAGAATGGTTGGTTCGTACGAGGAGATTCCAATAGTTGGTGGTAGAGGGATCTTTAATCAACGATCAAATAGGATAGGTATTAATCGTTGGTCTGGTTTACTCGAGGTTACTGCTCCTGACGGATCGAAACTTAGGAGACCTTTTAACCATGAGTTTGAAGTTGCACAGCCCAACGTAGTGGTGTCGCCTAGCAAGATGAACGTGTTTTACAGGGGTGTAGAAAACCCTGTTGAAATCAGTATCCCCGGTATTTCAATGGACAGGTTGTCTGTTAATGTTGATGGAGGAGGTACCATTCGTAAGATTAGAGATGGGTTCGAAGTAATTCCTGGGAGGGGAAATGTTTGTAATGTTACAGTTTTTGCCGAAATTGAAGGACAACGTCGCAATATGGGTACAAGACAATTTCGTGTTCGCGATGTACCTGACCCAACCGCAGCAGTCCGTAACATAACAGCAAGAATAGTTGATAAGAATGAGCTTGCAGCGTCACTTGCTGTTGAGGCACGAATGCCCATGGGATTTGATTTTGACCTCTCGTTTAATATTACCAGTTTTACAGTAATGGCTACGGTTGGTGGATTTACCAGAACAGCAATATCTAACAGCCAGTTGATTAACGATGAACAACGCCGAATCTTTGAGAGTCTTCGCAGCGGACAAACTGTTAATATCATCGATGTAAAGGCAGTGGGGCCCGACGGAAGAGTTCGCGAATTGAACGACATAGTGTACAGAATACGATAATTTTTTAGATTATGAAAAGAGCAGCAATTTTTCTCGCGTTTAGCGTAGCCTTGGTTTCACTTGCAATTTGTTCAAGTGCACAGGACATTAAGGAGCCCTTAGTGAATGATGGAATATACGAGAGAGAAACAATTAAACAGCGAATCCCTGTTCCTTATCCACACCTTCGTGAGGCAGATATGATGTGGACCAAAAGGGTTTGGAGAATAGTGGACTTACGTCAAAGAATGAACCACCCACTTTACTTCCCCACCACCCGTATGCACGACCGTTCCAGCCTTGTGCAGAGGCTTATGGACGCCATTAAGTACAATGAGATTAATGCATATGATGCAGATGTTGACGATGAGTTCTCTGCACTTATATCGTATGATCAAATACTTACAAAGCTTGATGCAAGAGACCGTGAACGTGCAGACGTTAGCCCAATAACAGGTAGGGATACTATTATTGTTATTCCTGGCTCAATTAACTGGGCTGAGATCAAGCAGCTTGAAATTAAGGAGGAGTGGTATTTCGATAGGCAATACTCCACTATGCACGTGCGAATTATTGGGATATGTCCCATAAGGGTTTATACCCGTATTGCTCAGGGTGCTAGCGACGATGATTTTGAAATGCAAGGCGAAACCCTTCGGTCCAGGTTGTTTTGGGTTTACTACCCCCACGCCCGTTCTATTCTAGCGAATACCGCTGCTTTCAATAGCCAAAATGATGCCCAACGCAATTCATTCGACGATTTGTTTTTCAAAAGACGTTTCAGCTCATATATTGTTGCTGAGTCAAATGTTCATAACAACAGGCGAGTTAACGAGTATGTTTTTGGAGGGCTACCCAATATGCAGGAATCCGAAAGGATTAAGGAAGAAATTTTTAGCTGGGAGCATGATGTTTGGGAGTATTAGACCCAATATACATATAGCAAATAAAGAGGGGGGTGCCATAGCACCCCCCCTCTTTGTATTAGTTAAATATATTCATCTCCTTTATCAAGCAGCACATCGTTTTGGTAGCGTTTAATCTCCTGCTCATGATCCCTTTGGCAAATGAGTAAAACATTATCAGCCTCGGCAATAATGTAATCCTTTAAACCTTGGACAACCACAAGCTTATTTGATGGGACATTTATAATGGAGCCAGTTACATCGTATGTCATTATGTTTGCCCCATGCTTTGCATTATTATTTGAATCCTTGCTAAAGTTCTGATGCATTGAACCCCAAGTGCCGAGATCGGACCAACCAAACTCAGAGCATATTACATAAACATTCTCTGCCTTTTCTAGAACGCCATAGTCAATTGAAATGTTTTTGCACTCTGCATATATATTCTGTACGGCTAACTCTTGATCTGGGGTATCGAGTTTAAGCCCTACCTCACTAAAAAGATTATGAATCTCAGGAAGGTGTTGCTCAAAGGCCTTGCTAATGGACTTGATTGACCAGATAAAAATTCCGGCATTCCAGAAAAACTCTCCGCTATCTAAAAAAACTTTTGCAAGTTCAAGGTTGGGCTTTTCGGTAAAGGTTTTAACCTTGAAAAGGTTAGGTATGCTTTTATCAGCCTTTTTGCAAATTTGAATGTAGCCGTAGCCCGTTTCTGGTCGGTTTGGTTTTATTCCAATGGTAAGGAGAGCATTCTCACGCGAGGCAAATTCGACAGCACTTCTAATCGTATCCACAAACTTATCCTGCTCCAGGATAAGATGGTCACTTGGCGCTACAATAACTACAGCGTTTGGATTGCGCCTGTAAATTACCTGATTTGCATAGGCAATGCAAGGTGCCGTGTTACGGCGCATTGGTTCAACCAAAACTTGACTTGAGTCTAGCTCCGGAAGATGCTCAAGCACAAGATTACGATATTCAGCACCTGTTACTACCACGATATTTTCTGGATTACAGAAACATGTTACTCGTTGGTAGGTTTGTTGAATTAGGGACTTTCCTGTTCCCAGGATATCGAGGAACTGCTTCGGTTTGTTTGAACGGCTTAGAGGCCAAAACCTGCTTCCAATACCTCCTGCCATAATTACACAGTACACGTTTTCTGCACCCATCTCTATGCTTGATTTACTGATTGATAAAGGAATCGCTTAATGCTACGCTTGGGAGTTTTCTCAAACTCCTCGGGATAAAGCTGTACCTTAGCTATTTGGCTATACCCTGGTAGCGACTTGTTTGCCAAGGTCTTGTTATCTTCCATTATTCTTTCTAGATCTACATTTGCATAACCATCCTTATCGGTCGCGTCAAAATCGGGAAAGATAAGTGCTGTTAGCTTGCCGTTTTGTTCAACTACTAACGACTCCTGCACGTAAGGCAGGTTATTTATTATTGCTTCAATCTCTTCGGGATAGATATTTTGCCCGCTAGGCCCCAGCAACATATTTTTGCTTCTTCCTTTGATGTAAAGATACCCATCTTCATCAATCAAACCTAGATCACCGGTCTTTAGCCAACCATCCTTGGTAAACGTTTGCTCTGTTGCCTCTGGGTTTTTGTAGTATCCTAGCATCACGTTTTCACCCTTTACCAGTATTTCACCCACTTCGTTTAGCGGATCGGAAGAATCGATTTTAACCTCCATATTCACCACTGCCTTGCCCGAGGAGAATAGACGTGTAGTTTTCCATGAATCGTAGGTTATTATAGGCCCACACTCGGTCATACCATAACCTACGGTGAATCTAAACCCAATATCCTTAAGGAATGCTTCAACCTCGGGGTTAAAGGCAGCCCCCCCTATAATAACCTCAATGAAGTTGCCTCCAAAAATTGACGAGATTTTCTTACAGATAATTTGCTTAATACGCCTGTCAATTACAGGAACCTTTAGCAGTAGCTTAAGAGATGGTCGCTTAAGGGCCTCAAGAATATTCTTCTTATAAATTTTTTCAATAATTAAAGGAACAGCCAGCACAACCTTAGGCTTGATGGCATCAAAGGCTTCAAGGATGATTTTTGGCGAGGGGTTCCGAGTTAAGAAATGGACATGGCAACCCCTGGTAACCTCGAATAGGAATTCGAAAGCGGCTCCATAGGTGTGGGCTAAGGGTAGGATTGACACCACATTATCGCCAGCGTTAAGAGGGATAACCTCGCTGGCAAAAAGCATATTGCTCCATAGGCTCCGGTAGGGCAGCATTACCCCTTTTGAAAAGCCTGTAGTACCGCTGGTGTAGTTAATTATGCACACATCGTTAGGCGCGGTATCCTGAAAATAGCAAACTTTTTCGGGGGTAAAGCCATCGGGGTATTTCTCTTCAAAAAAGTGATCAACCTGCTCCCTTATCTCTTTAACCGAAAAGGGAGTATTTTCGTGCAGTACATCGAATTTTGATAGGGAGATAATGCACTTCACATGTCGCATTTGCGATTCGTCAAGGTTTTCCCAAATAGGATCACCTATAAACAGAACTACCGAATCGGAATGGTTAACTATATGGTGAACATTATCGGCCTTAAAATCGGGGAGTATTGGAACAATAACGGCACCATAGGTAACCGATGCTAAAAAGGCTACTGCCCAATTTGAGGAGTTACGCCCAATTAGGGCAATTTTATCGCCTTTTGCAATTCCCGTTTTCTCAAATATGGTGTGTATCTTGTCAATCTTTCGGGCAACATCGCTATACTTGAGCGTAACTCCTTTAAAGTCGGTAAAGGCAGGGTGATCCCAGTTTTGCTTTACGCTTTGCTCAATGAGCTTAATGAAACTTTTGTCCATACCGTTATGTGAATTGAAAATAGACGCAAATTTAGTGAAAATAAATTGTTTAGAATTATTTCCAGGGGTCGGTTAAGTTTTCGTGTTTTCGACTAGCACGTTGCAGGCGAGAACGGCACCAAAGACGGGATATTAGTATGCCCAGTGATAGGCCAAACAGGTTGGAGAGAATATCGATGGGGTTAAATGTTCTCGAGGGTGTTAGTATCTGAATAAATTCCGCTCCTAGGGCAAGCAAAGTTGCTATGGTTAGGTAGAAGAACCATTGTTTCGATGTACAGCTAAAGCCCGAAGCGACAAAAGCAAATATTGGTACCACTACAAATGCTAGAGCGTGAAGTATATAGTCGCTGCGGAACTCTATGCTATTTATTTCTACACTTCCAACTCCCATCGAGGGTGAAACCGAAACAGCAATGATTAGTATTGAATATACAGCCAGTATAATGCGGAAAAGGTTCTTCATCTGGCAAAGATATTAGAAATTAAACGTTTATGCTAATTAGGGGTTAACTATGTGCTTTCAGCAGTATAGCATGATTTGTGATAACATTTAAAGCCTAGTCATACGTTCTTTTTTAATACCTTTGATTTTATTTAAGCCAGAAAGGATATTTAAAAACAGAAACCATATCATGGGTAGATGTTTTTATGATGCTTAATCTCAACTATATATTATCAGCAGAACTATGAAAACCATTGGATTTATTGGCGGTATGAGCTGGGAGTCGTCGGTTGTGTACTACGAATTGGCCAACCGTAAGGTTCGCCAAATGCTAGGCGGATTTCACTCGTGCCAAAGCATAATGTACACGGTAGATTTCGACCCCATACAAAAGTTACAGCATGAGGATAGATGGGCTGAACTTGATACGATGATGGCTCAAGCGGCAGTTCGGCTAGAGCGTGCCGGAGCGGATATTATTGTGCTATGCACCAATACTATGCACCTTTGCGAGAAGGCCATAATGAGTAGTATTTCAATTCCATTCCTTCATATAGCCGAGGCAACTGGTCAGGAAATTGCTAAAAGAGGAATAGATACCATTGCTCTTCTGGGTACAAAGTTTACTATGGAGCGCGATTTTTACAAAGGTTACCTGAACGATAAGTTTGGTATAAAAGTGCTTATTCCCAATGATGAGGATAGAAACACGGTGCATAATATTATTTATGGCGAGCTGGTGCAGGGCCAGATAAAACCTGATTCGCGACAAAAGTATGTAGATATAATTGCCAAGCTCGAAGCGCAGGATGCGCAGGGCGTTATACTGGGTTGTACTGAAATTCCTCTACTGATTTCCGATGCCGATGTGAATATCCCCACCTTTAATACAACACAAATTCATGCCGAGAAGGCCGTGGAGTGGGCGTTGAAGCATTAACCTGTAAGAATTAGGTCTGTATTTTTTAACCACACTAAGTGAAAGTTATTGGTGGTTTCGACAGGCTCAACCACCGTTGTTCGCTTTGCTGGTAGCAAGTTGTGTGTTGGTGATTTCGACAGGCTCAACCACCGTTATTCGCTTTGTTGGTGGCAAGTTGCGTGTAAGTATAGAAACACAAAAAGGGCGAGAAAACCTCTCGCCCTTTTTGCTACATTCAAATGTTGGTTAGTTTACCTTAACAATTTTTCTGTTTTGTATATCACCATTGGTAAAGTATAGTGTTACTATGTATGTGCCTGCGCTAATATTACCTGCACCTATTGTAATCTCTGTTTCGTTAGATATTTTGATATTTTTAATGAGCTGCCCCGCAACATTGGTAATTGCAATACGCTGAACACCTTCTATTCCCTTAATCACAATTTTTTGGTCAAAGGGGTTTGGATAGATCTCAACATCTGAGAGCAATTCAACATTATAGCCAACAGCAACCAGCGTAATGGCGATACTCTTATTTGCACCGCTAACGCTAAAGTTTCCGCTGTGCTCCTCATAGCCTGTGGCTGTAACGCTATAGGTGTAACTACCGTTAGCCAAACTAGTGCTAGCCTCCCCGTTGGAGTTGGTGGTAATAACTTCGCTGTCAACACTAATTTCGGCATCTTCAATAGGCTCTTGCGTATTCGATTTAACTGTGAATGTTACGGTAAATGTTTCGGGTTGTTCTGGTTCAAAATTAGCCGTAACGGTTGCGTCCTCGGCAGGCATAGTAAACGTGGTAGTGGCGTCCAGAGGTTCTGCTACATTGCCAGTCCAACCAGTAAACACAAACCCTTCGGCAGGCGAAGCCTTAATTGTTACTTGTTCAGCGGCTTCGTATTCTCCCTCTCCAGTTACTGTACCAGCGTTTGCGGGGCTAACCACTAGGGTAAGTGTATAAACTACTGGAGGAATCTCTTCAAACTCAACAGTTACAGAGGTATTCTGCAGAATGCCCGAAACGGTGTAGCTGTTCGTTGTATTTCCAGCAACGGTGGTTCCATTGTTTGTCCAGCGTTTAACCCTGTAGCCTTCCAATGGGGTTGCAGTAAATTCAACGGCCTTAGTTGCCAAAATTTCGTCTCCCGAATTAATTGGGCTATCATCTACGGTTGCTGCTAGCGAGCCGTTTCCGCCTACCACGCTGTATGTTACTGTATAGGTAGTAGTTGATACAGTAATACTTGCAGTAGTTGTTGGAGAATCTTCAAGGGAAAGTGTATAGTTATTTTTTTCTGCGCCACCGAGAGTGGCTGTAGTTATGCTAACCGTCTTGTCGTCTCCAATATCCGCATTGGCAAAAGCTATCGTAATATCTGTGAGCGAAATCTCATCACCAGAGATAGAACCTGCTAGTGTGAGGTTATTCTCGTTGATAGTTGCCGTTGTATTACCGTCGTACTCTTTATCGTGGACAGTAAACGATCCTTCAATAGTGAGTTCTTTGGTAGTAATATTGGCTTGCAGGTCAGATGGCTGACTAACAGTGTAGTTACCCGCATCGGTTCCGCTGATTGTTATTGCTGTGGTAACAGCAACATCAGCCCCCACAAATTTTTGAGCAAATGTTCCTGTTGTAGCATTTCCCAGATTTACTACATCGCTGCCAATTACACCAGATAGAGTTGCTCCCGAAATAATTGCATTGGTAGTTCCATCGTACACCTTACTAGCTGCGATTGCTCCTGTTACCGTTAACTCTTTTGCAGTGATATTAGCAGTTGCTGTTGGTGCGCCGGTTAATGTTAATGCGTAGTTTCCAGCATCTATTCCAGCTAGAGTAGTGGCACTTACTAGGCTAACAACTTTTGATGTACCTGTATTCTTATTGTCAAAGGCAACAGCAGGATTTAACGTAACCTCATCAGAAGTAATAACGCCTTGCAATGTAAGTGAATTCGCGCTGATTGTTGCAGCATTAGTACCGTCGTATTCGCGGTTTGATGTGGTAAATGAACCGCCAACGGTTAATTCTTTGGCAGTAATACTTAATAAGCCTGTTGCATAACTTATTGTGTAATTGGTAGAGGATAATCCAGATGGTGTAATTACATAATTGGCCACTGTTTCTCCACTTTCCCGATTTGTGCCAAGTGTACCATTAAGCACGGTCTTATCTTCTCCGGCAATAAATCCAGTATAGCTAACTGTAAAAGCAGGGTCGGATGTACCATACACTTTACTTGCATTGTTCGCACTTATGGTTAATAGTTTAGGAGTAATTGATAGTGCTCCAGGTGTATAGCCAATGGTGTAGTTTGTTGATGAGTATCCGCTAGGTACAATTGCATATGTTCCCACATTCTCGCCAGCATCACGGCTAAATTCTAGAGTACCACTTAGGGACGATAGATCATCTGCTGCAGCAAAGCCGCTATACTCGATGCTAAATGCAGGATCGTCGCTACCATAAACCTTGGTTTTGTTTTCGGCTGTAATAGTTAAGGTTTTAGGGGTAATTGTAAACGTACCGTTCACGTAACTTAGGCTGTAGTTGCTTGCCGATAAACCCGAAGGGGTAATTAAATAAGTATTTACATCTTCTCCTGTTTCGCGGCTGATAGCAAGTTCTCCAAAAAATACGGTCTCATCGTCAGTAAACTCAAAACCAGTATATGAAACATTAAGAGCGGGATCGTTAGAGCCGTAGATTTTTTCGGCATCGTTAGCAGTTACAAAAAGCTCCTTAGCATTAATTGTGAGCAATCCTGTTTGGAATGTAATGCTATAATTATTGCTACTTAAGCCTGCAGGAGTAATGGTATATGTATCAACATCCTCGCCGGGTTCACGTGTAATGGCCAAAGTACCTTCAAGTATCGATTCGTTTTCGCCAGCAATAAAACCATTGTATGAAACGGTAACCTCAGGGTCTGTTTCACCATAAGTTTTGTTGCAATTCGGGGCAGTTATGGTTAAAGGTTTTTGGAGAATATTTCCAGAAACAATTTGATCGTTAATGGAATACATCCATTCAATCTCTCCTGTTAGAGCAAGACCTGAAACAATAACTGTTTTGTTGTTTCCTGCATTCTTGTTATCGAAATGGATCACAGCGTTTGTAATATCGAGCTGAACATCTTCAAAGGTTTCTTCAAAACCTGTGAGGTTACCCCAACTTAAAACAGCAGCGTTCCTTGTACCATCATATTCTTTTTCTACAATGGTTAAGCCTTCGATAGTTAAGATGGTTTTGTTAACCACAGATAGCGTTCCGTTCTGATAAGTAATACTATAATTACCAAGACCACTTCCCATAGCAGAAGATGGCACAGTAGGATAATCACCTTCAGCTGCAGTCGATGCTGATCCATCGCTTGATATAGTAACGCTTGTTACTTCATCGCTTCCTATTAATTCAAGAGGATCGGTTGTAAACTCATCGCCTGCAAAAACATAATCTGTTCCTGCCTGTTTCGAGAAGCTGTTTGCAATAATTGTAAGTGGTGCCGTGTTTACAGTAATATCAACACTTCCCATAACGGTGTTGTAATTTGCATTATCGGTAGGTGTAAACGTAACATCGGCAGCGTAGGTGCCAGCATTAGGCTTGGTAGCCGGACTATCGAAAGAGAATGTACCAGCAACATCTACAGTTCCACCAGAGATTGTGGATTGCGAGATGGCTTCGCCGTAAGTTATTGCGCTAGCAACAGGCCAAACGCTTATTTCCGGATCGGCTTTTGCTACACCAACCTCAACCGTTCCGCTAACTGTGCTATACGTTTCGCTGTTGGTTGGTGTAAAGGTAACGTTGGCTAGGTATGATCCAGCAGCTGGCACGTAGCTTGGCGAATCGAAGGAAAAGGTTCCTTCAACCTCTGTGCTATTGTGACCGGCATAGCCTTCGGTTAAAGAAGAGGCTGAAAGAGCTTCACCATAGGTTATACCACTGGCCGTTGGCCATTCGGTAATGGTTGGGGTTGCTTTGCTAAGGGTGAAATATTCGCTGTAAGCTCCGTAACCATTGTTATAGTGGTATGCATACAAGCGATAGGTTTTACCCACCTCAAGATTATAGGTATTATAGGTGAAGGTTGATTGACCTTGGTTAAAATTGTTTTGATTAATTATAAACCATTCTTCATTGTCAATTAGGTGAAAATCTATCCAGGAAGAGTATTGATTGACGATGGTAATGTCCATTTCTCCCATCACTTCAATATGGCTTAGAGCATTGGGTTCGATAAACGAGATTAGAGGAGTGCTTGATATGGTGAACTTTTCTGAATAGGACACTACCGAACTATTCTCGGCATCCTCAACCCGTATCATACTCTGCTCGAAATGTCCACTAATGCTAACAGGTACCTCGAAGTTAAAGTAGTTGTAACCATTTTGCGAAGCAATGCCATTAGCTATGGAACTCCATGTGCTGCCGTTGTCGAGAGAGTAACTAAGGTTCACCCCCGATACATTAAGCGAGTTCCAACTAATTCCGTAAGATAGACCAGTGTTCCAGTACGACCATGAGTTTGGATCGGTAACCTCAATAACCGAAGCGTTATTTACAACCTCAAACTCGTTGCTATAAATAGAGCTCGTCTGTTCGTTGTGCCAGTAGTCTATTCTAAACTTATAGGTACCGCTTGGCAAAGTTGCTGGTGCATTGTATGAATAAGTCACTGTTTCAGTATTGCTGAAGCCATATCCATGAGTATACCATGATTCGTTCTCAAGCTCATCAACCATATAAGTGTTTGTCCAAACCTCGTCGCACCCCCGATAGTTAAAAGTGTAAGGTATCTGTTTGCTGACACTAAAATCGAAGGTCTGGTTTTCCTGTGGGTCTACAAATGTTATTTCTATAGGGCCACATTCTGTGGTGAAAGTACTTGCAGTTGACCAGCCAGAAGGTGTTCCGCCACAGTATGTGCGCACATAAAACTCGTACTCCGAGGAGTGGTTCAAGTCCTCCAGCGTGTAGGGGTTCTGTGTTACACCAGCCACCAGCTCACCTTGGGTAAGCGGATTGAAACCTTTAGCGCCGTAAATAATATCCCACTGGGTTGAGGTTTCGGGTTCTGTCCAACTAATCTCAGCCGAGGTTTGGGTTAGCGTTCCTACGGCAAGGTTGAATGGTTCAACGCAGGAAGGAATCTCATCGATAATGATATTATCGATAAATGCTCTCGACCAATTCTCACTAGTTCCATCTCCTAATTTAAAAGCTATATGTTTATCGGAACCTAGGTACTCATCGATCCACACTTCTATGCTTTGCCAATCATCTCCAGGGCGATTAGTTAGTTCGAAAGACTCTATAACATTAAACGTATTACCATCAGTAGGATCGGACATAGTTCCAATAAATAAAGTACCATTAACCGGATCTGTTGCAAGCAAGGATTTACATCTAACTCTTAATCCATTAAGCCCTTGGGTGATTTCTGGTGTAGAAAGGATTGCGTGCCCATTCATACCATGATATAATCTGGCACTATTGGGTTGTGAATATGCCCTACCATTACATCCGGTAATATCCATATTATAATTCAACCCCGTTGTAAACCAACATCCCGGTATATTTGAGGTTCTATCGAAGTTTTCTGTTAGCGGTAGAGTAACAGTGGGGCAAGTAACTGTGAACTCATCGCTGTAGGCCTGTGTTCCAGAATTGTTGTGGTATGCCATTACCCTATACGTGCCGGTAGAAAGCATGTAGGTATCATCGGTTGTAACAGTGTTTGTTCCAACCGTTGCGCTGATGCCAGCAATTCCATAGGTATTATATTGACCTTGAATGTACAAAGACACCCATGATTCCGATAAAACATCCATTGTTATGGTAAGTGGACCCCCAGTTTCTATTGTTGTGCCAGCAATGGGCGAGGAGAAGGTAACGGGGTCTTCGGAGCTAATGGTGAACAATCCCGATTCGCTGGTTAGTCCATGGTCAGCAGAGTTTCTTACTCTTATTTTACATTGGTCGTATGTGCCACTTATATCACCTGGGATATCCCAGTAGTAACTGTTGTTACCATTATAGGTATTACCGTCCTCGGTGTTTAAGTTGCCCTCAATAATTGTCCAACTAAAGCCATTGTCGAGCGAGTAGTGAATATCTACATTGGTTAGGGCATTAGAGTTCCACCGGATTTCAATAGAACCATCAGGAGTATAGAAGGATGGATCCTCAAACTCAAACTGAGGACGAGTTAGTTCTAGGAACTCCTGATTGTTTACAATAATGAACTCGTCACTAAGGATTTCTCCTCTTGTACTTTCATCCTTTTCGTATATCAGTTTATATTGGTAGCTGCCACTGGTATAGTTAGAAGTAAGCGTATGATTGTGGTTGAAAACACCATCATTTTCGTCGCTAAAGCTAGTTATGTGTTTCCAACCATCATTTTGATCACTGATATATAAATTGAAATACATGTAACCTAACCCAGCATACTCAACTTCGATGGGTATATTGTTATCAACCCCCACCTCGTAGGTATCGCTTGCCGTGGGCGAAGTAAATGACAGTGTTACATTGGGGTTGTTGATGGTAAAGTACTCGCTGTACTCGGTTACCCAGTCCCAAATAGTATTGCTATAATATTGGTATGCAAACCTATAGCTACCAGAAAGGATTGTGCCTGGTATGCTGTAGCTGGTCAGGTATGTTGTACTTTCGTTATCGAGACATACCTCTTCCAGATGTACCCAGTTGCCATTATTGTCGAAGTATAGTTCAACGCATCGGCCAATGCACCCATCGAGGGTAAGCTCAACGGGAATATCAGTATCTAATCCAACCTCATAGCTTTGGCTTGCTAAAGGCTCAGTAAAGATAATTTTGGAGTTGTTGGTAATGGTGAAAAAGTCGCTATAAGTCCCTTCGTTATTTGCCCATAAAAAGAATTGACCCTGCCCAGGTTGCAGGTTTAGAGGAATATTATATGTATAGTTGGTTGTTCCATTGCCATTGGAGTAGTAACTAGTTACCCAGTTCCAGCTACCCCAAGTGTCAATAAAGTAAATATCGCCATTAACTTCACCTACACCCTCGGCACTAATGCTGATATTTATTGTGCCATCGCACACATCGAAAGCATCGGCGCTGCTTGGCGATACGAATTGCAGTCCGTATTGACCCCAGTTATCGTTTAATGAAATATTTTCAAATACGCTAACTCTCCGATACTCATATATTGGCTCTCTGGTATCCCAACCACCATTTAGGAAGTAGTTATACTCGTAGGTTCCTTCGGGTAGCTGTAGCGTTTTTGTCCAAACCATTGTCTCCTCAACCCTGCTCATGGCTTGTTTCTCGGGATCGAAACCTGGCTCGGCCCAGTTAAACATATTCCCAGTAAAGTAAACAATATCGCTATTGGGGTCGAAGTTGCTGGCGTTGGTCATATCAACGTTGAAGGTAACGTTGTGGTAGGTAACGGTTTTAATCGTCACATCATCAATAAACACATAACCCGTTTGATTTTGGATATTGGAACTAACCCTAAAGGCAATGTGCTTATCGGTACCCGAATAGCTGTCGAATGCAACATACTCTTGCGCATAACTACCTTGCGTTTGAATGTGTGCAAAGTAGCTAAAAGTTGAGGCATCGGCTGGGTTGCTCATTGTACCTACCTCAAGTATCATATCGTTATTCCAGTAGTTCATTGCCATAAAGGTTACCTGAAGGCTACTAATATCGGCATCAATCTCTGGGGATATTAGGTAGGCTGTGCTGGAGGTGTTTGGCATATGTAGGTAAACCATATTGGGATCAGAATAGGCATAACCATCTAAAAAGTAAGTGCCACCACTATTTGTTGCCCAGGTTTTCCAACACTGGGGCATTTGATATGAGTTGTCGAAATTCTCGATGATTGGTAGGGTTTGTGGACCGCACTCGGTGGTAAAGCCATAAGTATCGCTATAAGCTGTACCGTTTGCATTGGTGGCAAATGCTCTTGCATAATAGGTTGTTAATGGGGAAAGATCTTCGGCATTAACCGTATATTTGCCCAAAGCAAATTCCTCAGTGCTATACTTATGTTCATCATCGGTTGTTGGCTCAGTGTTACTACTGCTCCAGCATACGCCAAACAGTGTCCCCTGAGGGTTTCCAATATTTGTTACATCTACATTAAATACTGCACTGCTATGCGTTACTTCCATAACGCCTTCTATTACCGCCGATGGTAGTATCTCTATTGAGATAGCATCATCTGTAGGATATCGCCAGTTTAGGTATGGGTAACCGATGTTACGATCGTTACCAATATTCCAAATGTCCTCGGCACCAAGGCCTTTGAAGTCCCAGCCACCGTTAAGGAAGGTGGCAATATTGTTCATCTCGGCAGTGGTTTTGCCTGTGCCACCTGCACTTTCGTATAAATCAGTAGTTTGAGTATCCCAATAACTATTCTGCACATAGCCATTCGGAGTACTTCCAACAAGCCCACCTAGGGCTGAATTGCCCGTAATGGTTCCTGCAAAAAAGCTATTCTCAACTATTCCACCAAGGGTTAAAATTCCAACTAACCCACCAATATTGTCTCCTCCAGATATCTCGCCAACACAATAGCTGTTAATTATTTTTGAGCTTGCCTGATGAACTCCAGCAATGCCACCAATTGTATTATCTCCAGAAACACTAGCATTGCTGAAGCATTGTGATAATAATTCTGTATTGTTGCTAAAACCAATAATTCCTCCAACATAGTAACTTCCGGTTATATTTCCAGATGAGTAACAATTTTCAATTCTTGATAAATACGCTTGGCCAACTATTGCGCCTGTGCTATTCATTCCAGCAACCTGTGCATTTACAGTAATAATACACCTAAGATTTGCTCCATATGTATAACCAAATAGACCTTGAAGACCCACTGTAGGCCTGTCGATTGTAATGTTTTGAATTTCAAAGTAATTGCCGTTATAGCCTCCAGTAAAAGGAGTGCCTGATATTCCAATTGGCGCCCATCCCTCGCCCTCATTCCAAGGTGATACGCCCAAGTCAATATTATCGGTTTGAATAAAGTGCTTGTCAGCATAGTATCGCACTGCATTAAGCTGCTGGGCATTGGCAATTTCATAAGGGGCAGACTCAGAGCCATCGCCACCATTAAAGCCAGGGAAATAGTATGCCGAAGCCTTGTTGGTTGGTAAAGATAATTCCGAGCCATATACCGCCCTAACCTCATATATGTAGTTAGTATAGTAAACTAAATCGTTATCTGAATAGCTGGTTTGTCCCGAAACATAGGTTAGTAGTTCATCGTTCCTATATATATTATATCCATCGGGCATATCGCCTGTTGATGGGCTATCCCATGTAAGGGATATGTTGTTCCCATTTTGCTCGGCGGTTAAATTGGTTGGTCTGAGCTGAGAGGGCGGATAATTAAAATCGCTTGGAGCACCTTGCCATCTATGGTATGGGTAGGTTTCGCCGCTATTGATACTCCATACGCTGGTAAAATCCCAATCCTCAAAAGTAGCCTGCTGAATCATCTGGACTGTGGTTTTAGCCTCCCCACCAGTACTTATGCTTTGGCCCGATGTTTCAATATTCCAATAACAATAGTTTGCGGAGGCATCAATTACCCTGCCAAGCATACCGCCAGCCGTTCCATTGCTAGTAACCCTACCTGTGGAGTAGCTGTAAGCGAGGCTTGAGTTCTCGAGGCTTCCAATAAGCCCACCTACCAAATTATTCCCTTCAACGTTACCTGTTGAATACGAGTTGATAATACTACTCTCGTGAGAGACAATGGCTACAAGGCCACCAAAATAGCTGCCATAACCTGAAACATCTCCCGTTGAGTAGCAGTTATAGATGTGTCCCTCCAGCAAACGTCCAATTAGCCCTCCTGCTTGTTGGCTGCCTTCATCCTCTAGTAGTTCAATGTTGGCAGTTGAATGACTGTTTCCTATTCTTGAACCATAGTACAAATTACCAGCAATTCCTCCGGGGAATGATTTCCCCTTAACTTCACCGCTAACGGAGCATTCTTGAATTAAAGAAGAAAGCGTTGCCTGACCAACAAGTCCCCCTACTCTCCTACTGCCAATTACATTAACATCAACAAGATTAATGCTAGCGAAAGTACCTATTTGCAACCTGCCAAACAAGCCCACAAAATTTTGCTCGGGTCGATTAATCGTAAGCCCAGTGATGGTATGCCCATCACCGTTGTAACATCCACTAAATGGATTAAATTCTGTCCCTATCGGCACCCAGCCCTCGCCCTCGTTCCAGCTAGCTGTTTCTGTGGCATCTATATCGGCAGTTTGCAGATAATACTTATCCCAATGCTCAGAGTTTTCCGTTATCCAAAGCAAATTGGCTAGAGTTTCAATTTGGTAGGGTGTTCCCTCCGTTCCGTTACCGCTGGGTTCTGTGGCAACAGTTTGTGCAAACGATGCCCAGCTAAATAGCCACAATATGGCAATAATGAGTAGATGTTTCTTCATAGTTCGTTTTTTAAAATTTATAGGGTTTATAACACAAGTTTGTTTAGTAAGTGTGATTTGTGTAGTGCAGAATACATTGAAATACTGATTATTATATTAGGATATCAAAGTTTAGCAACTTAATCAAATTATACAATCCCTGAAATCGGTGATATTTTACTAACGGTTTTCCGTGAAAAGAAAAAATTGTTTAACTTGCTTATGCCTTTCGAAAAACAAAAAATTCAACCTATTTACAAATCTTTTTATGAAGTTACTGTACATTGTTGATAGCTGCCCTTTGGTAGCCGAAGGTTTTTGTAAAATTATTGATGAGTTACGTGTCGATGTTCAGGTAAAATATTTTAATTCTGCCAACGAGTGTATTGATGCAGCAAAGCTTAGCCCCCCAGATATATTTATTGGATGTCTTTACCCCGGCGACCCTCGGGGAGAGGAGTATGTCAGAAGGTTGAGGAACATTTCTAGGGATATTAAAATTGTTCTTATTCTTTCAATTGCATATCCTAGGCTAATATCTTGTGCGCTGAAGCATCAACCTAGTGCAATACTTTTTAAGGAGGATGCTGTTGATGAGGTGAAACGAGCCATTTGTGCAGTTGTAAATGGCGAAAAACATTTTGGAGCAGCAGTTCAGGATGCAATTGTTGGTGGAGCGCTAACAATGAACGGGGTTAGCCCAACAAGGCGCGAGAGTGAGGTTTTAAAGCTAATTGCCAAAGGGAGTACCACCAAAGAAATAGCAACCGAGCTAAATATCTCTGTAAATACTATTGAAACCTACCGAAAAGCCCTATTTACAAAGTTTAAAGCAAAGAATAGTACGGGTTTAATTAATAAGGCAATGGAATTAGGGTTTGTTGACTTATAAAATATTTTCAAAATCAAATCGAAGATACAAGGCGTAGTAAAATATACATAATTGCTTACCTTTGTAATTAGTAATCACCCTTAGCAAAACCCATGAGTTTACCCGATAAACGAATCGTTGAATTTATAAACGAACATCACGTATTAACCCTTGCCACCAGCCATGACGAGGAGCCATACTGCGCCAACTGCTTTTACGTGTATATGGAGGAGGAGAACAGCCTGGTGTTCACATCCGACTACGATACCAAGCATATCATGCAGGCTAGCCATAATATTTACGTTGCGGGTAGTATTGTGCTAGAGAGTAATGTTGTTGGGAAGATCCAAGGGGTGCAGTTTCAGGGTATTATCAGCGAACCACAGGGCGATTCCCTTAACAAAGCCCGCACAGCATACCTAAAACGTTTTCCTGTTGCCACGCTCATGAAAACAACCCTTTGGGTTGTAGATTTAACCTTTCTCAAGTTTACCGACAACAACCTAGGCTTTGGCAAAAAGTTAACTTGGGAAAAGGAGCTAATTGTAAACCCGTTCTTCACCAGAAAGGAGGAGTAATGATTCTTGTAACCGGTGGCACTGGACTAATTGGCTCTCACTTGTTATACCAGCTTTGTAAGCAGGGCAAAAAGGTACGAGCCCTTAAGCGTTCGAGCAGCAATATAAATCTTACCCAGAAACTTTTTCGGCACTACTCAACCGAGAGCCCATCGCTTTTCAATCAAGTGCAATGGGTCGATGGTGATGTGGAGGACTACCAATCGCTAATCGATGCGCTGCAAGGGGTTGATGAGGTGTACCACTGCGCGGCCATGGTGTCGTTTGCCAAGCGCGATATCCAAAGGATGCTCGAGGTGAATGTTGGCGGTACTGCCAATATGGTTGATGCGGCCTTGGAGGTTAGCGTTAAGCGATTTTGCCACGTTAGCTCTGTTGCTTCGCTGGGTGCTCCAGTTCGGGGTAACGAGGTAACCGAAGAGTCTATCTGGGGAAAATCCAAGGGCAAGTCGGGTTATGCGGTGAGCAAGTTTCGCTCCGAAATGGAGGTTTGGAGAGGGATTGAACTTGGTTTGAATGCTACAATGGTCAATCCATCCGTCATTGTAGGCCCAGGACGATGGGACTCAGGCAGTGGACAAATATTTGGCACCCTGGCCAAAGGCTTTCCTTTCTACACCACTGGTATTACAGGTTATGTAGATGTTAGAGATGTGGTTGACTCCATGGTTTCTGCAATGGACAAACAGCTTTGGGGAAGGCGTTTCATTATCAATGGCGAAAACATCTCACATCAAAAGGTATTTGAACTAATTGCAAAAGCCAACGGGCACAAACCGCCTACCATTGAGGTTAAACCATGGATGACTGCCATAGCTTGGCGGGGAGCATGGCTGGTTGGCCTAATTACCCACAAATCGCCAGCCATAACCCGTGATACTGCCAATAGCGGGCATAGCACTACATTCTACTCGTCGCAAAGGATGAAGAGTGAGTTGGGCGTTACCCCCCGTACCATTGCTGAGGCAGTACGTAATACCGTGAAAGCTGGTTCATTCTAGGCCTTTTTTCGCTTGTAGGCAAAGTATATAAATACAAGCCCTGCAATAACTAGCGGTATACTTAGCCATTGCCCCATGTTAAGGGTCATATCTGCCTCAAAGCCAACCTGGGGTTGCTTAATGAATTCAATTACGATTCGAGTACCAAAGGTTACGATTAGAAAGATACCAAACAGCAGTCCAGGCCGTGGTTTGGCATCGGACTTTTTGTAAATTAGGTACAGGATGACAAAACCGGCCAAATAGGCCAAGGCCTCATAAATTTGGGTTGGGTGCATTGCGGGGATATGCTCAATGGGTGTGCCCATTGGGAAGTCGCGAACAAACTTAAACCCCCAGGGTAGGCTGGTCTCAACACCGTATATCTCCGAGTTCATCAGGTTACCCAAGCGGATAAGAACACCTGCCAAAGCAACGGGTATCACAATTCTATCCAATATGTAAATGGTGGGGCGCTTGGTTTTGCGGCTAAATAGGTAAAGTGCTGTAATAATACCAATGGCTGCGCCATGGCTAGCCAGCCCACCACGCCATATTTTTAAAATCTCAATAGGGTTGGAGAGGTAGTATGCGGGTTCGTAGAAAAGGCAGTGCCCAAGCCTAGCGCCCACAATTGTTCCAATGGCAACGTATATGGTTAGGGAGTCGAGGTACCCCTCGGGTAACGACTCCTTTTTCACAAAACGCTCAAAAAGCATATAACCTAATAAGAATGATAGTGCCCAAAGCACTCCGTAGTAGCGAACAGATAGAGGCCCAAGCGAGAAAATCTCGGGGTCAACATTCCAAACAATATGGTTGAGAAGCATCATGATTTATTGGGTTTAAATTTTGAAGCGATAAAGTTAAAACAAATTGACCAACTCGTGTTAATATGAAAAACTATTTAATGTTAAGTTCTGGTAAAATCAGAATAGATATGGTGTTTTATCACCAATAGGTTAAAACATATTTTGTAATTTTGGACAATTGTTAAACAGAAAATCATGTACTATGTTCTCAGGAATTGTTGAAGAAGCCGCAAAGGTTGTTAACCTAACCAAAGAGAAAGAAAATCTGCATATTACCCTAACCTGCTCGTTTGCACAGGAGCTGAAAATCGACCAAAGCGTGTCGCACAATGGGGTGTGCCTAACCGTGGTGAAGCAGGAGGGCGATACCTACACCGTAACCGCCATCAAGGAGACGCTAGACAAGTCGAACCTAGGGCTGCTTAAGGAAGGCGATAAGGTGAATGTTGAGCGAAGCATGAGGCTCGAGAGCCTGCTCGATGGCCATATGGTACAGGGGCACGTTGACCAAACCGCCGTGTGCACCAAGGTTGAGGAAGCCGACGGTAGCTGGTACTACACCTTTGAGTACGACCCAACCAAAGGCAATATCACCGTTGAGAAGGGTTCTGTATCGGTAAACGGCGTAAGCCTAACGGTGGTGAACTCAAAGGATAAGTCGTTTCAGGTGGCTATCATCCCATTCACCTACGATATTACCAACTTCCACACCTTTAAGGAGGGTACTGTGGTGAACCTCGAGTTTGATATTGTTGGTAAGTATATCTCAAAAATTTTAAAGCAGTACATCGAGGGTGGAATGCTCGACAAGCTGCTAAAGAGCTAATAATACAATCTATGAAAATTACCTCGCCAAAATCGATGGCGATAATAATATCGTTAATTGCTGCAGGAGCATCCGTTGTTCCTGCAGTAGTTTTAGTTGGGGCGGGGCGCGATTTCTCTTTCTGGCTTTTCGTGGTATTTACTTTAGTGGTTTTTGGGGTCATGTTCGTGGTATCAAAGTACCTGCTCAACAAGTTTATTTTTGAGAAGATAAACCCCGTATACAAGACCATTCAGGATCTAAATGTATCGAGCAAGCAGCTTAAACGCGATTTGGAAAACAAGGATATTCTTAGCGAGGTAAACCGAGAGGTACAGCAGTGGGCCAAAAAAAAGATCCTTGAAATAGATAAGCTCAAGCAGCTTGAGGATTATCGAAAGGAGTTCCTCGGAAATGTGTCGCATGAGCTTAAAACCCCAATCTTCAACATTCAAGGGTATGTGCTTACCCTGCTCGATGGAGCTTTGCAAGACCCCTCAATAAACAGAAAGTACCTTGAACGTACCGAAAAAAGTATCAATAGGTTAATATCCATTGTTGAGGATCTGGAGTCCATCTCGAAGCTTGAGTCGAATGCAATTAAGCTAAACCTCGATCGCTTTAACCTGGTGCAACTTATTACCGAGGTTTTCGAGGCGCACGAGATAAGGGCAAAGAATCGGGGTATCAAGCTGGAGTTCGAGGAGGAGTACGATGAACCGTTTTGGGTTGAGGCCGACAAGAAAAGGATGTACCAAGCCATTGCGAATCTAGTAACAAACTCAATAAACTACGGCAAGGAGGGAGGTCGCACCAAGGTGTCGATTATGGATATGAACGAGAACTACCTGGTAGAAGTAAACGATAACGGAATTGGCATTGCTAAGCAGGATATACCTCGTCTATTTGAGCGTTTTTACCGTGTAGAAAAAAGTCGCTCGCGCGAGCAGGGTGGAACGGGTTTGGGCCTAGCCATAGTAAAACATATTATCGAGGCGCACAAGCAAACCATCAATGTGCGCAGCAGCGTGAACGATGGCACTTCGTTCGTTTTCACCATAAAAAAATCGAAAGCAAAAAAGAGCGTTCTTTAGCCCTTTTTATGCAACCCGCATTCCTTCGTTTCGGGGTTTTCCCACCACCATCTACCCGCTCTAATATCCTCGCCCGGCTCAATAGCCCTAGTGCAGGGTAGGCAACCAATGCTGGGGTAACCCTTTTTGTGTAGCGAGTTAACCGGCACGCTGTGCTCGTTTACGTAGTCCCAAGCATCCTGCTCGCTCCAGTTTATCAACGGATTAATTTTAATAAGACCATTGGCCTCGTCCCACTCCACGGTTTGCATATCCTTACGGGTGACAGACTGATCGCGTCGAAGTCCGCAGATCCATGCATCAAGCCCTTGGAATGCTCTTTTCAGCGGAACAAGCTTGCGAATGCGACAACACTCCTTGCGATTCTCTACGCTATGGTAGAATAGGTTGATGCCCTTTTGGTTAACCATCTCCTCCACATCCTCGCGGTTGGGGAAGTAAACCTTAATTTTTACCTTGTACTTACTGCAGGTACGGTCAATAAGGTCGTAGGTTTCGGGGAAAAGCCTTCCCGTGTCGAGCGTGAAGATGGTTGTTTGGGGGCTGATTTTCGCCACCATATCGGTGAGCACTTGATCCTCTAGCCCAAGGCTCGACGAAAGGGCAATGGCTCCCTTAAACCTTTCGAGGCAGAACTTTAGTATTTCCTGTGGAGTCTTGTTTTCCAAATCAGCGCTTAGGCTTTGTGCTAGCTCCTTGCTGCTTTTCATAGCTTTTACTGATATAAGTTTGTAATAACTATTGCTGGGGCAAATATAAAAACTATTCTGGTACTGGATGGCCTAAAGAAGACACCCCAGCCGTAACCTTTGGTAAAACGGCTGGGGTGCTAATGGTTATGGGTAAGGGCAATATTCTCGCCTTTGCTATATTGGCTTAGTAAGATCAAACTCGGCCTCAAAAACCAGTTCCCCTCCGTAGTGTAGTTGGTACTTCATAGAGCTCAAGTCCTCGGCAATAATTACCCTCCACATACGCTCTATTCCATCGGCAAGTAGCTCCTCGGTATAGCTGTCCCAGGGGAAACTTTGCATGAATGCACTGCCCCACTCATCGGCATATCCACCGTAAAGGGTTTGATCCTCAGGAGTCCCATCCTCATGCCTATGGTCATGGCGGAATCTTAGGCCTTTCTCTTCCATGATGAACATCCATGTGCGCGAGCGATCTTCGTCTAGATGAAAAGGAATATACACCTTGTCGTCTTCGCAAACAGTAACGTGCATCACAAACTTTTTGTGAGCCCAGCTATCGCGACCATCCAGGGTGAAATTTTCGCGACCGCCAAATGATTTACCGCAAAGCGATGCCAGATTCTTCAGGAAAGCCTGCTGGTTATTTTCCACCGAGCAGCATGATTTTTCGGCCCTTTTCTCTTTTTGAGTTGATGAGCCACACGACAAGGTTACCATTGCCACTAGAACTAGTAATGCTAGATTTCTCATTTTTTATATTGATTTTGGTTAGTTGCCAAATTATCTTCTTTTACGTTGTACACCCTTGTGCTTACGGGTTTTGTCGGGATTCGATTTTCGTCTTGTGTTGCTCGCTCCTTGAGTACGACTTCGGTTCTGCGGCACTGTTTTACCCGATGTTTTTCCTTCCTCATCTATTAGTTTGAAGTCGAGCTGCTTTTTGGGCAGATTAGTTCGCCAAACCTCAACCAGCAGCTCATCGCCCAGCTGGAATTTCTTATCGGTTTGTCGACCCACAAGGCAGTAGTTTTCCTCGTCAAACTCGTAGTAGTCGTCGTCCAAATCGCGAATGGCTACCAGCCCCTCGCACTTGGTTTCGTTTAATTCCACAAACAGCCCAAAGCTGGTTACACCAGTTATAACACCTTGGAAATGCAGCCCAATTTTATCGGACATGAATTCAACCTGCTTGTACTTTATTGATGCTCGCTCGGCATCGGTTGCTTTTATCTCCATATCGGTGGAGTGCTTGCAAAGGCGTTCCAATTCATCCTCGTTCTTGGGTTTTCCACCATCGAGATAGTGAGCCAGCAGGCGGTGCACCATCATGTCGGGATATCGGCGGATGGGAGAGGTGAAGTGGGTGTAATGGGGGAAACCCAGGCCGTAATGGCCAATGTTGTTGGCCGAGTAGCGAGCTTTAGCCATCGATCGTAGGGCAAGGGTCTCAATAAGGTTTTGCTCCTTTTTGCCCTTAACCTCTTTAAGCAGCTTGTTTAGCGAGCGGCTTATCTGCCTGTCGGTACCACCCATCACGTTGTAACCAAATCGAGTGACGAACGAGCGGAAATTTTCGAACTTCTCCGGGTTGGGCTTATCATGAATTCGGTACACGAAGGGTTTCACTTTATAGTTCTCGCGAGCAGCACCAACGTACTCCGCCACCTTACGGTTGGCCAGTAGCATAAACTCCTCTATAAGCTGATTTGCCTCCTTCTGCACCTTAAAGTAAACGCCAAGTGGCTTTCCATTATCGTCGAGTTCAAACTTAACCTCGGCACGATCGAAGTTTACAGCACCTGCCTTTAGCCTGTTGTAGCGGAGTTTCTGAGCGATGCTGTTGAGCGTAAGAATTTCGTTGAACATTTCGCCTTCTCCGGTTTCAATCACTTGCTGCGCCTCCTCGTAGGCCATACGCAGTTGCGATAGGATTACCGTACGGCCAAACCATTCTTTTTGCACGTTACCATCCATGTCCATCTCAAAAACGGCCGAGAAGCAAAGCTTCTCCTCGTTGGGACGGAGCGAGCAGATGAAGTTCGATAGTCGCTCTGGCAGCATGGGCACGCAACGGTCAACCAGGTATACCGAGGTGGCGCGCTCAATGGCCTCACTGTCGATGGGCGATCCGGGCGTTACGTAATGCGTAACATCGGCAATGTGAACCCCAATTTCGTAGATGTTCTCATCAATTTTTCGAATCGATAGCGCATCGTCAAAATCCTTGGCATCGGCAGGGTCGATGGTAAATGTGGGAATATCTCGGAAGTCACGTCGTGCGGCTATATCCTGTTTCGATATTTTATCGGAAATTTTTTCGGCCAGCGTGTTAAGCTCCTCGGGGAAATGGTAGGGTAGTTCAAACTCGGCCAGGATGGAGTGCATTTCCACCTCATGCACCCCTGGATCACCAATTACCTCCACCACCTCGCCCATGGGGTTTTTGGTGTGGCGAGGCCAGTCGGTAATGCGGGCTATAACCTTTTGACCATTCTTGGCATTGTTGGTGGCTCCTTTGGGGATAAAAATATCGTAGGGCATGAGCTTGTTGTCGGTAATAACAAAAGCGTAGTTGGCCTCCACTTCAATCTTACCAACAAAGGTTCGTTTGGCACGCTCCATTACCTCCACCACCTCCGCCTCCATCCTTTGGCGGCGGCGTTTAGGGCTTATGGCCACTTTTACCCTATCGCCGTGCAGGGCGTGGTTTAGGTTGTATTCTGGCACAAAAACCTCCTGGTTATCGGTAGTTATAACGTAGGCATTGCCATCGCTCTCCATCTCAACCACACCCTCAATGGCAACCGATAGCATTTTAACCATAAACTTTCCTTTGTAAACTTCGCGCAGCGCACCTTGTTCTGCCAGTTCGTACAGCACTTCGTTAATCAATCTCTTGGAGGTAGGGTCTTTTGCCTCTAGTATTTTGGCTATTTGCTTGTAGTTTAGGCTTTGCGATGGATCCGATGAGTATATTCCCATAATGGATTTCATCAGCATATTCTTGTTAAACCCTTCGCCTTTTTTTGCCTTTTGCTTTTTTGCCATATTTTCTTGTTTTAGATGATGTAAAGATATGAATTTATTCAGGTGTCCAAACGATTCGGACTTTAATGTGTTACTTGAATAGCCTACTATAGCAGAATGAGTAGATGATGCATTTTATTGAAAAAGTCTTATTTTTACAGCATGGCAAAACTATTTAAAGATAAGCTCAACAAGGAGCTAGGTTTGGTTGATGTATTTGTGCTGAGCACAGGTGCAATGTTTAGTTCAGGGTTCTTTTTGCTACCCGGGTTGGCGGCATTTCACACAGGTTCGTCTGTTTTTGTGTCGTATTTTGTTGCCGCTTTACTTATAATGCCTGCTATGTTCAGTATAGCGGAACTTTCTACAGCCCTACCAAGGGCTGGTGGGGTTTACTTTATGCTCGATAGGAGTTTGGGCCCAATGATGGGTACAGTGGGAGGCATTGGTACGTTTTTGGCCCTTGTGCTAAAAACAGCTTTCGCCTTGGTGGGCATAGGTGCTTACGCATCAATATTTTACGATCTGCCCATTAAGATTGTGGCCTCGCTGCTCACCATTGTTTTTATGGTGCTAAACTTACTGGGAGCAAAAAAAACCGCTGGCCTTCAGCGCTTCCTTGTATTCTTTCTAATTGCGGTTCTAGTACTATTTATGGTTGAGGGGTTAAGGGAGGTATTTAGTATTGGAGCCCAAAACCTTGTTGACACCAAGCTTAGACCTTTTGCCACCGATGGTATTGAGGGGATTTTATCAACCGCAGGATTTGTCTTTGTAGCCTACCTTGGTCTTACCCAGGTGGCAAGCGTGGCCGAAGAGATTAAGAACCCCGAACGGAACATCCCGCTTGGGATGATTCTTTCGCTAATTGTTACTACTGTAATTTATGTGGTAGGGGTTTTCATTATGGTGGGGGTGTTGCCAACGGTTGACTTTTTCAAAGATTTAACCCCCGTTTGGACTGCATCGCAGGCCGTTTTCAAATGGATTCCTGCTAAGTACGGCGGGTTATTGGTTGTGGCTGCTGCCATTGCTGCCTTTGCGTCAACAGGCAACGGTGGGCTGATGTCGGCCTCTCGCTACCCTATGGCTATGGCGCGCGATAGGGTTATTCCACGTTTTTTCACCCGCCTAAACAGCTTTAAAACCCCAATCTACTCCATTCTAGCCACTTCGGCACTTATGCTGTTTTTTATTTTGGTCCTTAGCGAGGAGGGTATAGCCAAAATGGCTAGCGCTTTTCAACTGGTCATCTTTATTTTAGTGAATTTTGCTGTTATAGTAATGCGCAATAGCCGCATACAATCGTACGACCCAGGTTACCACTCCCCGTTATTTCCCTGGATGCAAATATTTGGGATACTAACATCCTTGCTGCTAATTATCTATATGGGATGGGGGCCTGCCATTTTTACAATGGGGGTGGTTGTGTTCGCTATGATTTGGTATTACTACTACACCCGCAAGTATGTAAAGCGCGAAGGGGCAATATACCATTGGTTTGCCCTACTGGGGCAGAAACAGCATATTGGGCTCGAGAATGAATTTTTGTTTATACTGAAAGAGAAAGGTTTACGCGAGGGTGATCCCTTCGATGAGATGGTTGTACAAGCAGAGATAACCCAGCTTAAGGAGCGAGTAGTAAGTTTTAACAGCTTGGTGGGGCATGTATCTGAAAGCATGGCAAACAAGCTCGATAGGTTTAGTGCTAAGGATATTAAGCAGGAACTCCTTGAGGTTACGGCTATCGACCCAGCTTTGGTAATACCAAGGGTATCGATACTTCATGGTAAGTTTGAGGGTATCGACACCCCATTATTACACATTGTAACCTCCGAGGTGGGTGTTGAGAAGCCTGTGGAGAAGGGAGAAATATCATCGAAAGACAACATTAGAGTGTTTTTCCTACTTCTTAGCCCCATTGATAACCCCAAGTTGCAGCTAAGACTGCTTTCGCGAATTATGGATATTGTTGAGCGCGAGAAGTTTGTTGAAACCATTTGCGATATTAGCAACGAGCGCGAAATTAAGGAGTACCTGCTGCATAACGATAGGTATATTACCCTTGAACTTATTGGTGATAGTTCCACCGAGGATCTGATTGGTAAGATGCTGAAGGAGGTTCGCTTTCCCCACGATGTGCTGGTGGCCATGGTGCAGCGAAAGGAGAAAATTATTACCCCCAAGGGCGATACCGAGCTTGAGGAGGGCGACATAATCACCATTATCGGAGAGCCCAAGGGGATAAAGAGCCTGTTCATGAAGTACATCCATCTAAATAACTAGTAAACACATTACGCTAAGCCATGCATATTCCATTTCCCAGCACGCTGGTGCACGGTACACTTATCAAAAGGTATAAGCGCTTTCTTGCTGATGTAACCCTCGACAATGGAGAAGAGGTAACCGCACACTGTACCAACTCGGGCTCAATGAAGAGCTGCTTGGAAGAGGGGGCCGAGGTTTACCTATCGCCGGTGAATGACCCCAAGCGGAAAACAAAATTTACGTGGGAGATGATTAAAATTGATGGCAACTGGATTGGCATAAACACATCGATGCCAAATATGCTGGCATTTGAGTGGATAAAGAATGGCGTAATTCCAGGCCTCGAGAGATATACCCACGTGAAACGTGAGGTTACCTTTGGCGATAGCCGTTTTGATATCTACGCCGAGAACGAAACCGAGAAGTGCTTTGTGGAGGTGAAGAACGTTACCCTTAAGGAGGGTAACCACGCTCGTTTCCCCGATGCCAAAACTACACGAGGACAAAAGCACTTGGAAACACTAATGCAGGTGAAGCAAAGCGGTATGCGGGCCGTTATGCTATACGTAGTTCAACGGGTGGATGTAGATTTGTTTGGCCCAGCCTGGCAAATAGACCCGCAGTACTCCCTGCTGCTACAGAAGGCACACAGCGCAGGCGTTGAGGTTATTCCTCTGCAAGTGCAGGTGCTACCATCGGGGTTTAAGCTCCTTGGGGTTATGCCATACAATCTCAATACCGAAAAGGCATCTACCTAAAGAATGTCGCGCTAAGGAGATCCATGTTCCTTCCAGCATGGTCGCCATACGACTCCTCTACCTGTTTCTCCGAAATTTTGTAGGTACAACGCTCACCCTTAATTTTCGAGAAAACAACAAAGTACTCCTTGCCATCCTCTTCGTGTAGAATAACCTTGGCTAGCTTATCGGCACCATCGAGGGTTAGATCGTAGTTGCAAATGGGGCAGTGAAACTCAAAGTGGTCGCCATCGTCAAACTTAAACGACGGGTGATGCGTAATGGCATAATCGCCTAGCTCGGGGCTAAGTTTAACTATACCACCCGACCAACCCTTTTTTTTCACGGTAAATATTACCTTGTTGTCAACGTTAAGGTAACCTCTACATTTTGGGCAAATAAAATTTGTTTTCATGGCAAATGCTTTAAGTTGGTAAATAGTTAAGGTTTTGTCTAGGTATTCGTACTTCACAATGTTTTGTTGCATTTTGTTTTAACCCTAAATAACCAAGCATTTTTTTTACAATTTTATTATTTATTTTTACCAACGGACAAACGACCGATGGTGACTGTTATACCGAAGGTTC
>NZ_JAANIG010000021.1 GCF_011174675.1 Perlabentimonas gracilis
GAGAAGAACTTATTTTCTGGATAGCTCGAATTTTTAGGCGTATTCAGTGGGGCTTATAGGTTTTTTTTGCTTATTTTCGAAAAGTTTCGGATGCTAGTGGTATCTTACACAAAGTTCTATTGCCTTTCAATGTTTTGTGCGGCATTATTTGTATTTTTTTGAAAGATATTGGCGTAAGATAATTGGGCAAGTAAACAGTTGAATTTATTTTTTAATTACTTTTGGTGATAAATATTGATTTTGATGCAACGTTTAATTACCCTTTTCCTACTAACCTTTGTAACGACACTATCGTTTGGGCAAGAGCCACAAAGTAAAGCGGATAGCCTACTTTATAGCCTAAGCAAAGCTAATGATTCCGATAAGGTAGCAATACTTCTCGAGCTGAGCGAACAGTTTATCGACAGTGAGATTGGTTTTGACTATGCCGAGCAGGCTCTAGAAATTGCAACATCGCTCAACAAGCCCAACTTAAAAGCAGATGCACTGTACTCCTTGGGCAGATATTTTAACGTGAACTGGCTGGATGATGAGGCCCTTGAGGCATATAGCAAAGCGCTCGAGATTTACACCTCAATAAACGATAAGGAATCAATAACACAAACCAAGCGACAAATAGGAAGGACATATCGTTACCTCGATTCGATGGATTTGGCTATTAGCTATACTTTAGAATCATTAGAACTAGCCGAAAGTATTAACGATAAGGTAAAGGTTGCTGATGCCCTTTTGGACTATGGCGACATCCTAATTAAGCTAAACAAATGTGCTGAGGGAATAGCAAAACAGAATGAAGCCCTAAGTATTTTTCAAGAGTTTGGGACACAAAATGAGCTCTACAGTGCCTATAATAAGTTGGGTAGTTCTTACTTTAATTGTGGGGAGTACCAGCTATCCATTGAATCGTACCTGCGGGAAATAGAGATTAGAGAATCGTTGAATGATATTCGAGGGGTTGCTCTTGCTCAGCACAACCTTGGCCGAACACATAGGGTTATTGGCAATTTTCAGCTTGCCATAGAGCAGTATCAGAAGAGTTTAAGGTTATCGGAGGAGCTAGGCGAGAAGGTCTTTATAGCTGCCAACAGCAGCGAGATAGGCTTGGTTTACGAATCCCTTTCGCGAAGTCCGCTGGCAGTTATGGAGAATGAGCAAAATTATCGACGAGCCCTAATGTATCATAAAGAAGCTTTGGCGTTATATCGTGAGATGGAAAATCAGGGTAGGGTGGCAGAGTCGTTAAATAATATTGCGAACATCAGCTCCCTTTTGGCTATGAACAAATTTGTGGCAGAGTATGGCGAGGAGTGGGAAGACTCACTATCAAGACTAAAAGTGAATGATGTCGATTCGGCCTACCAAAGCACATTCGATTACTACTACCAAGCATTGGAAATTTTTAAAAGCCTAGATAATACCAAAGAGATTGTCAATGTTAACATAAACCTAGGTAGCCATTACATTTATACCCGCGATTGGAGCAGGGTAAGGAGTCACCTAAATACTGCCTTTGACCTAGCAAAGGATATTAATAGCCAGTACGATATTGCGCTAATCCACTTCTATTTCGGTGAGTACCATAGCAAGCTAAGAAATTTCGACAGTGCAGAGCAAAGTTTCCTGCTAAGTCTTAATATATCCGAAGATTTAGGGATTAAAGATCTGGCAAGGCACACTCACCAAAAGCTATCAAAGGTATACGAGAGTACTGGTAATCTGGGTAAAGCTATAAAGCACATTAAAGCCTACAATAAGATCAAGGATGAGCTGTTCTCGGAGCAAAGCCAAAAGATTATTACCGAGATGCAAACCAAGTACGAAACAGAGAAGAAGGAGCAGGAGATTAAGCTGCTGAATAACGAGAAGGAGCTACAGCGATCGGTAATTCAGCGCCAGAAGCTTACAATAGCCATTTCCATAGGTGGTATTATTGTGATTTTGGCTTTTGCAGGTCTGCTAATAAATATGGTACGGCAAAAGCAAAGGGCTAACCGAATTCTGGAGGAGAAGAATGAGCTGATCTCGCATCAAAAGCAAGAGATTACCGATAGTATTAGGTATGCAAGCCGAATTCAAAACGCCATACTACCATCACCCACCATACTTAGGGAGGAGTTGAACGAGCACTTCGTGCTTTTCCTTCCGCGCGACATTGTAAGCGGCGATTTTTACTGGTTTACCAAGCAACAGAACAAAATGGTGCTGGTTGCAGCCGATTGTACAGGGCATGGCGTTCCCGGAGCTTTTATGAGCATGCTGGGTGTGTCGTTCCTTTACGAGATTGTGAACAAGGAGGGCATTATGCAGCCTGCCCAAATACTGAATATGCTTCGCGATTTTATTAAGCTAACCCTATCGCAAACAGGAAAGAAGGATGAGCAGAAGGATGGGATGGACATTTCACTTTGTATGCTCGATACCGAGAATATGAAGCTGGAATGGGCAGGGGCATATAACCCATTGGTGCTTATACGAGATAATGACATTATTGAGTACAAGGCCGATAAGATGCCTGTGGCAATTCACATAACCGATCATCAGCCATTTACAAATCACGAAATCGACCTTCAACCCAACGATCGCTTCTACATGTATTCCGATGGTTTCCCCGACCAGTTTGGTGGAGCCGACGGACGCAAGTTCATGTCGAAACGGTTTAAGCAGCTGCTTCTCGATATCCACCAAAAGCCCATGGAGGAGCAGAAGCAAATACTGTACAACGAGCACCTTGCTTGGCGAGGTGATACCGAGCAAATAGATGATATAGTGGTGTTTGGGGTTAGGGTTTAGTCTCATTTAGCTTGGTGCCCAGGGTTACCATTAGATTAATGATTCAAAATGCCTACCTTTGTCTTTTCTGTAGAGCAATTTTAATGATATGACATCAAAGGAAGGTTTTAGATCTGCACTAAAGGTCAATCCTGGAGTAGAGCAGCCACCCACAATCAATAGCAATATCGCTTCGCGCTTAAAGAGTAAAAAGCGTAAACTGCTTGACCCCGATCAGTATGCACAGGGGATTTTTAATCGTGATATTTCTGTGTTAAGCCAAGCCATTACGCTAATCGAAAGTTCCCTGCCTAGCCACCATGAGCTGGGCCAAAAGGTAATTGAAAAGTGCTTGCCGCATACTGGAAAATCCATTAGAATAGGAATTACCGGTGTGCCGGGTGTAGGCAAAAGCACTTTCATCGAGGCGTTGGGGGGTGCCATTACCCAGGCTGGAGGCCGCTTAGCCGTACTTGCCATTGACCCCAGCAGCGAGCGAAGCAAGGGCAGTATTCTGGGCGATAAAACCCGGATGGAGACACTCTGCAATGATCCTAATGCATTTATCAGACCTTCGCCCTCTGCAGGTTCACTTGGGGGGGTAGCCCGAAAAACCCGCGAAACAATTATTCTGTGCGAAGCTGCTGGCTTCGATACCATCTTTATTGAAACGGTGGGCGTAGGCCAAAGCGAAACGGCAGTGCACTCCATGGTTGATTTCTTTTTACTGCTGATGTTAGCTGGTGCCGGCGATGAGCTGCAGGGGATTAAGCGTGGAATAATGGAGATGGCCGACCTGATTGCCATAACTAAGGCCGATGGCCAGAATGTAAACAAGGCCAAAAGCGCTAGGGTACAATACGAGAGTGCACTTCACCTATTCCCTATGCCCGAATCCGGGTGGTTACCCAGGGCAAAAACCTGCTCTTCGGTTACAAAGGAGGGGATAAACGAGGTGTGGGAACAGATACTCGAGTATGTTGAGTTTACCAAGCAGTCCAGTTTTTTCCAAAAGCGCAGGCTCGAGCAGGCCAAGTACTGGATGTTCCAAACCATAACCGAGTCGTTAAAGGATGACTTGTTCCACAATCCACAGGTTAAGGCGTTGATTAAGGCTACTGAGCAGGATGTGCTTGCCGACAGGATCAGCTCCTTTGCTGCTGCCAAACGAATTCTTGATTTCTACAAATCAATATAAACCTTATTGTTTTTTAATTGTTATCAACCAAAAAAAAGTAAAATGAGAAAACTATTAGTAATTTCTTCGGTAGCCTTAATGCTACTTTCGTGCTCCAAAAGCGAGTACAAAATAAATGGAACCATCGACGGAGCAACCGATCAGATGGTTGTTTTAAAAACTATGCAGGACAACGAGTTGATTTCGGTTGATTCCACCATGATGACCAACGGCAAGTTTCAATTTGCTGGATCGGTTGAGGTGCCTGATATCTATGCCATTGATTTTAAGTTTCCCGAGGATAGGCTTATCCTTTTTCTTGAGAATTCCAATATTACCATTAAGGGTAATGTAGATAATATTATGTCGAGCGACATCAATGGTTCGGCAACTCAGGATCTTTTGCTCGAGTTTAATCAGTTGCAGGAAGAGTTGTCTGGCCCAATGATGCAAATTCAGCAGAAATTTCAGATGGCGGCCATGGATGGTTCGCTTACCCCTGAGCTGGAGGAGCAGCTGCGTGAAGAGTTTATGGCTGAGAACGACAAGATGATGGAGGCGGTAAAAACGTTTGCTATTGATAATAGTAATTCTGTTCTTTCGGCATATATCACCTTAACCCAGCTGGCAAACCAGCTGTCGTTCGAGGAGCTTGAGAGCATTGTATCGAAATTTCCCAAGAGCATTCAGTCGTCGCCATTTGTTATTGCCCTAAACGAGAAGTTAGATACCGATAAGCTTACAGCAGTTGGCCAACCCTTCATGGATTTCACGCATCCCGATCCCGATGGCAATATGGTAACATTCTCATCAGTTACTGGCGAAAACTATGTGTTACTCGATTTTTGGGCAGGATGGTGTACTCCTTGCCGTCGTGAAAACCCCAACCTTGTTAAGCTTTACAATCAGTACAAAGATAAAGGCTTCGATATCTTTGGCGTTTCGCTGGATCGCAGGCAGCAGGAGTGGTTAGACGCGATTAAGGACGATGGCCTTGAGTGGCATCAGGTTTCGGATGTATCTGGATGGGAAAACTCAATAGCCAAAATGTATGGTGTTCAGTCCATACCAGCCAGCTTGCTAATTGGCCCCGATGGTAAAATTATTGCCAAGAATTTAAGAGGCGATGAGCTAGCACAGAAGCTTGCCGAGCTGTTGGACTAACTTTTCAACCATTATAAGTCAGAATAGGAAAGGGGCCGCAAGGCCCCTCTCTTGTTTATGTAATTAGTTTGAATTATAGCTTCACAAATATTTCAACCGCTTTGGCAATGGCCTTTTCGAGTCCCTGTGGGTCTTTACCTCCTGCTGTTGCATAGAATGGTTGACCGCCACCACCACCTTTCATCTCCTTGGCTGCTTCCCTTATAATGGTTGATGCGTCCGCTTTTTTCGATTCAATAATCGATTCAGCCACCATTACGGTTAGCAAGGGTTTCTCGTTAATTTCCGCACCCAGCACTAGGAAAAGGTCTGGCACTTCGTTCCTTATCTGGTAGGCTAAGTCTTTCAATGCGTCGGCGTTATCAATATCAACCTTTTGTGCAATAACCGATGCACCGTTTTTAGAGGCTACAGTTGATATTAGCGAGCCTTTCAGATTTTTAACGTGCTCCTTGGTAAAGGCCTCAATTTGTTTCCTTAAAGAACTGTTTTCGTTCACCAATTTTTCGGCAGCCACCATTACATCGGGTGGGTTACCCATAAGGGCTTTGAGGTTCTTTATAAAATCGACCTGCTGATAGAGGAAATCCTCTGCTTTTTGAGCCGTAATGGCCTCGATCCTTCGTATGCCTGCTGATATAGCCCCTTCGGACACAATTTTGAAAAGCCCAATGTTTCCTGTAGCGCTTACGTGTGTTCCTCCGCATAGCTCAACGGAATCGCCAAAGCGAATAACCCTTACCGCATCGCCATACTTTTCGCCAAATAGCGCAATGGCTCCCATTTGCTGCGCCTGATCCATTGGAACATCGCGGTGCTCATCAACCATGGTGTTCTGGCGAATAGCCTCGTTCACCAAGCTTTCTACCCTTCGTATCTCTTCATCAGTCATCTTTTGGAAGTGGGCAAAGTCGAACCGGAGGTAATCGGGGTGCACCAGCGAACCCTTCTGCTCAACGTGCGAACCTAAAACCTCCCTCAAGGCATGGTGCAGAAGGTGGGTTGCCGTATGGTTATTGGCTGTGCAAATACGCTTGTTAACATCCACCTCGGCCATAAACGTGGAATTTGCTTCGGCGGGAAGCTTGTCTACTAGATGTATAGTTAGATTATTTTCCTTAACGGTGTTCAGTATTTTAATGGTCTCGTTGCTGCTGGTGATTGTTCCCATATCGCCAACCTGTCCGCCCGACTCGGCGTAGAATGGTGTTTTATTGAATACCAGATGGTACTGCTCTTTCCCTTTTTGCTTTACAGTTCGATATCGAGTAATTTTTACCTCCGATTTAAGCGAGTCGTACCCTACGAATTGGGTTTCGGCATTGGGGATGATCTCAATCCAGTCGTGTGTTTCAACGCTTGCCACGCTGCGCGAGCGATCTTTTTGCACTTTCATCTCCTTCTCAAAATCTGCTTTGCTCACGCTAAGGCCATGCTCCCTGAGGATTAGCTCCGTGAGATCGAAGGGGAAACCGTAGGTGTCGTAAAGAATAAATGCGTCGTTGCCGGTAATCTCTTTTTTGCCTTGCTTACTGGCCTTTTCCATAATGCCATCGAGCATCCTAATTCCCGTTTCGAGGGTTCGTAGAAACGATTGCTCCTCCTCAAAAATCACCTTGGTGATTAGCTCCTGCTGAGCGGTAAGCTCTGGAAACCATTTGCCCATTTGGTTGGCCAGGATAGGAACTAGCTTGTTTATAAATGGTTCGTTAAAGTTTAGGAATGTGTAACCATATCGCACTGCACGCCTAAGAATTCGGCGGATTACATACCCAGCCTTAACGTTTGATGGTAGCTGTCCATCGGCAATGGAGAACGAAACGGCACGAAGGTGGTCGGCAACCACGCGCATGGCCACATCGGTTTTAATATCGTTGCCATAGGCAATGCCACACTCGCGGCTTATTTCTTGAATAATTGGTTGGAAAACATCGGTATCGTAGTTGCTTTGCTTGCCCTGCAAAGCCATGCAAAGGCGTTCAAAGCCCATTCCTGTATCGACATGCTTGGCTGGGAGCGATTCCAAGGAGCCATTGGCCTTACGGTTAAACTGGATAAACACCAGGTTCCAAATCTCAACTACCTGTGGATGCCCTTCGTTCACCAATTCTCTTCCCGATATCTTTGACTTTTCCTCGGGGCTTCTAAGGTCGATATGTACCTCGGAGCAGGGGCCGCAGGGGCCACTATCGCCCATTTCCCAGAAGTTATCCTTTTTAGACCCCAAGAGCACTCTGTCCTCGGGTAAAAATTGTCTCCACAAATCCATTGACTCTTTATCTACCTCAAGGCCATCCTCGGGACTTCCCTCAAATACTGTTGCATACAGGTCGCTGCTATTGAGCTTAAGAACATCAACAAGGAACTCCCATGCCCATTCAATGGCCTCTTTCTTAAAGTAATCGCCAAAAGACCAGTTTCCTAGCATTTCGAACATGGTATGGTGATAGGTGTCATGTCCAACCTCATCCAGATCGTTATGTTTACCCGATACCCTGAGGCATTTTTGGGAATTAGCAACCCTCTTTTGCTTTGGTTCGGTGTTGCCAAGGAATATATCTTTAAACTGGTTCATTCCAGCGTTTGTAAACATGAGCGTGGGGTCGTTTTTTACGACCATTGGAGCCGAAGGCACAACCTGGTGCGATTTGCTCATAAAAAAATCTAGAAATGCTTGTCTTGCTTCTCCCGATGTCATAAACTATTATTTTTTGTGTGTTTATCTGTGTTTCTGGCGTTATTTTAAGTGCTAAAAAATATTGAAAACTTTGCAAAAATAAATATTTACATTAGATTTGCTGCTGTTAGTCAATTTAGAAAGTTTACAAACAGTTAACAATTTGCTTTAAAACTCCCATGGGAAAAAAGAAATTTAGATACAATCCAAGCACTCTTTCCTTTGAACCCATTGAAGTATCATTACTTAAAAAGTTTGCAAATTTAGCAATTCAATTCGTTATTAGCTTAGCTGTTGCTGTAATTGTTTTTTTCTCGTATACCTTCTACTTTGATACTCCCAAGGAGAAGATTCTGAAGCGGGAGAATGCAGAAATTGAGCTTAAGTTTGAACTTTTAGGCAAGATGCTTGAGGAGTCTAATGTTGTTCTCGAAGAGATACAACGGCGCGACAACCATACCTACCGAGCCATTTTTGATGCCGATACCATACCGTCAACTCTCCGGATGGGGGGTATGGGTGGATCAAGCAAATACGATCATCTACGAACCTTTAGTAGCTCCGATTTGCTCATCGATATTGCTACCAAGCTCGATCAGGTTACCTGGAAAACCTATATTCAATCCAAATCCTTTGACGAGGTGATAGATCTAGCGAAGAATAAGGAGAAGATGATACTAAGCGTACCAGCAATACAACCTGTTGCTGTGAATGAGGATACGCGCATAACCAGTTACTTCGGATACCGTCGCGATCCATTCCTTCGCACGCAAAGATATCATCAAGGGATGGATTTTGCTGGACCTAAGGGGATTCCCGTTTACGCAACGGGTAATGGGAGGGTAGTTAGTGCTTCCTTCTCCTTCTTTGGGTACGGCAATGTGGTGCTTATCGATCATGGCTTCGGCTACCTTACGCGATACGCACACCTTAACTCCATTGATGTTAACAAAGGCGATACGGTATCTAGGGGGCAGGTCATCGGTACCCTAGGCAACTCTGGCCGCAGCACAGGCCCACACTTACACTACGAAGTAATATATAGGAACAGAACCGTTGACCCAATGAACTACTTCAACGAGATGAAACCAGAAGAATACGAAATGATGGTGAGGAATGCTAACCCCATCGAGTAGCCTGTAAACACTGATCTTTAATCTATATTAACTTTCATTCGTGTCAAATTATTTGGGTTACCATTAGGTTGTTGCACATTTTTTTTATATTTGCTGCAACTTATTATCACTCATTATTTTTGTAATGCCCAAGCACAAGTACAGGTTTAACCCCGATTCGTTGAGTTTTGTGAAGGAGCATTCCTCCTTTAAGAAAAAGTTTTGGAGGGGTTTTAACTACTTTTTATTCAGCATTGTTGTATCCGTTGCTTATTACGTTGTCTTCTCCTTTTTTTTCGATACACCACAAGAACGCGGACTGAGGCGTGAAAATGAGGAGATGTTGCTTCAGTTTGAACTTTTTAACAAGAAGTTCGACCATATAACCACTGTTCTCGAAGATATTCAGCAGCGCGACGATAATATCTATCGAACAATTTTTGAGGCAGAGCCTATTCCAAGCACCATTAGGCAGGCAGGTATTGGTGGGGTCGATAGGTATTCAAATTTGGAGGGGCTTTCCAATTCGGAGATTGTTATCGAAACCGCTAAACGAATTGATAAGCTATCGAAGCAGATGTATATCCAGTCAAAATCTTTTGATGAGGTGATTGAGATGGCCAAACGAAAGGAAGAGATGGTGGCTTCCATACCTGCCATTCAACCCGTATCTAATAAGAACTTACTACGTGTTGCTTCCCCCTTTGGTGTTAGAATGCACCCTTTTTATAAGGTGCTAAAGATGCACAACGGGATGGACTTCACCGCCCCAACTGGTACTGAAATTTACGCCACAGGCGATGGAGTGGTGTCGGATGTAATTCACTCATCGCGAGGTTACGGCAATACAGTAATTATTGACCATGGATTTAGCTACAAAACCCTCTACGCTCATCAAAGTAAGATATTGGTGCGAAAGGGTCAGCGTGTAAAACGTGGTGAGGTTATTGGTTTGGTGGGCAATACGGGCATGAGCATGGCACCACACCTTCACTACGAGGTGAGAAAGAATGACCAACCCATAAACCCCATCAATTTCTACTTTAACGATTTAACACCCGAAGAGTACGATAAAATAATTGAACTAGCTGCCCAAAGCGGCCAGTCACTCGATTAGGGTTTCTCCCAATTTGAACCTGCATAAAACCATTCCATATGTTTCAACAATTTAATAGGATCACTTTGCCTTTTGCATCGCTGTACATAGCTTTAACCATACTTTCTTCAAACAATTTTGTAAGCGCTCAGGATGGTGATGCCATTCAGCTTGCTGATTCAATTGAAACTTTCTCGGTAATTGGTGTTGGTGACATCATGCTTGGCACCCATTTCCCCAACCGATCGTACCTTCCTCACCGTGATAACTGCGAACCACTGCTGAGCCCTGTTAAGCATATTCTGCTCGATGCCGACGTTACCTTTGGTAACCTTGAGGGGTGTTTCCTCAACGACGGAAAGGTGGTGAAGCAATGCCGCGATACCACCAAATGCTTCGCATTTAAAATGCCCGAACATTATGTGCACTGCTTAGCTGATGCAGGTTTCGATGTGGTGAGCCTTGCCAATAATCACGTGGGCGATTTTGGCGATTTAGGACGTAACACCACCATGCGTTTGCTCGATTCTGTTGGAATTAGCTACGCAGGCCTGCTTACGCATCCAACCACCATATTTGAGCGAAATGGCATAACCTATGGGTTCTGTGCTTTTGCTCCAAATAGGGGAACCTGTAGCATAAACGATATTCCTCGGGTAAAGCAAATTGTGTCATCGCTTAAGAGTCAGGTTGATGTAGTGATTGTTTCATTTCACGGCGGAGCCGAGGGCGCCAACCACCGAAATATCACCCGTGAAAGGGAGTATTACTATGGCGAGGACAGGGGCAATGTATACGAATTTGCCCGACATGTTATTGATGCTGGAGGTGACATTATTTTTGGCCATGGCCCACACGTAACCCGAGCAATTGACCTTTACAAAGGAAGGTTCATTGCATACAGCCTGGGGAATTTTGTTACTTATGGTCGATTTAATCTGCGAGGACCCAACGGATTTGCTCCCATTGTAAAGGTAAATGTCGATAAAAATGGTAAATTTGTAGGAGGTCAAATATATCCAATAGTTCAGAGAGGCCGAGGTGGTGCTGTGCCCGATCCGGCAATGCAGGCTGTAAAGGAGATTCAAAGGCTAAATGCCGAGGATTTTCCAGAGCACCCTCTGGTTGTTGGCGATGACGGATCAATTAACATAAAGAATTAGAGCCATGCCCTACAAGGAGAAAAAGGTTGAGAAACTTTACTACAGCATTGGCGAGGTGGCCAATATGTTTGGTGTTAACACATCGTTAATACGCTTCTGGGAAAAAAACTTCGACGTTATAAAGCCCAAAAAGAATAAGAAGGGGAACCGCCTTTTCACCAAGGCCGATATTAATAACTTTAAGCTGATCTATCATCTTGTAAAAGAGCAACGGCTCACATTGGAAGGCGCTCGTAAAAAGCTTGCCGAAAACAAGGAGGATACGGTCAACAACTTTGAGGCCATCGAATCGCTTAAGCGTGTTAGGGAGATGTTGCTTGAGGTAAGAGAAATGTTGTAATGGATACTGTATGGTTGTAAAAGATATAACATCGATAATTGAGGAGTTTGCCCCGCTTGGATATCAGGAGAGTTACGATAACGCGGGGCTTCTTGTTGGCGCAACAAACAACAAGGTGAGTGGCGTTTTGCTATCGGTTGATGTTACGCCAGAGGTGATTGATGAGGCATTGGCCCGGGATGCTGACCTAATTGTTGCACACCACCCCCTAATTTTTAAGGGGCTAAAACGACTGACGGGTTCAAACCCTGTTGAGTTGTCAGTGATTAAGGCCATCAAGCATGGCATCTCTATATACTGTGCCCATACAAACCTCGATAGTGTGTGGAACGGGGTAAGCGCAGCTGCAGCCAAGGTGTTGGATTTGACCAACATCTCGGTGTTGGCCCCTGCAAGCAATCAGCTGGTGAAGCTGGTTACCTTTGTCCCCCATGAAAGGGTTGAACAGGTGCGTTTGGCTATGTTTGAGGCAGGAGCTGGGCAGATTGGTAACTACGACCAATGTTCATACAATATCCAAGGGATGGGGACTTTTCGTGCGGGTGAAAACACCAGTCCGTTTGTAGGTAGCAAGGGGGAACTTCATCACGAGCCTGAGACCAAAATTGAGGTTGTTGTACCCAGACCTGTTCTGTCGAAAACAATTAGCGCTTTGTTGCAGTCTCATCCCTACGAGGAGGTTGCCTACGATATTTATCCCATAGAGAACGCAAACCCAAGGGCAGGCCTTGGTGTGGTTGGTCAGCTAGCCAAACCTCAAGCTGAGGTGGATTTTTTGAAACGAATTAAAAAGATGTTTAGGGCAGGATGCATTAGGCACTCACCGCTAACTGGCAAGCAAATTGAGAGGGTTGCCATTTGTGGTGGAAGTGGGGCCGAGCTTATTGGTCAAGCCAAAGCGGCAGGAGCCGACATATTTATCACGGCCGACGTTAAGTACCATCAGTTTTTTGATGCAGAAGGAAAGCTTGTAGTTGCCGATGTGGGGCATTTTGAAAGCGAACAGTTTGCTTTAGACATTTTTTATGAAGTACTTACAAAAAAAATTCCTAATTTTGCAGTCTTAAAATCAAACGTGAAAACCAATCCCATTAACTACTTATAATAAGGTATGGTAGCAGACAAAAACAAAACCTCAGAGGTAAGCGAGATGCCTGTAGAGGAGAAGCTTAGGATTCTTTACGAACTTCAGCAAATCGATTCGAAAATTGACCAGATCAAAACGCTTAGGGGTGAACTTCCTTTGGAGGTTCAAGACTTGGAGGATGAGATTGCTGGACTCGAGACCCGCATTGAGAACCTGAAGGCTGATGTTGACTCCCTTAACGAGCAGGTGGCAGAAAAGAAAATCGAGATTAAGAATGCTCAAGGCCTTATTGCCAAGTACGAGGAGCAGCAAAAGAATGTGCGGAACAATAGGGAGTACGACTCACTATCTAAAGAGATTGAATTTCAAACCCTTGAGATTGAACTTTGCGAGAAGCGAATCAAGGAGTTTACCCAGCAGGTTAAAGATAAGAAGGAACTTATTGAGCAGGCAGAAACACTTCATGGTGAGCGCTCAGGCGATCTTCAGGGGAAAAAGGCTGAGCTCGATAGCATTATCCAAGACACCCAGAAGGAGGAGGATGAGCTGGCTCGCAAATCGGAAGCTTATCAAGAACTTATTGAACCCCGATTGCTTACAGCCTATAAGCGCATAAGGGGTAATGCCCAAAACGGACTAGCAGTTGTTACCGTAAGGCGGGATGCATGTGGTGGATGTTTCAACAAAATACCCCCTCAGCGTCAGCTCGATATAAAGGTTAGGCGTAAAGTAATAGTATGCGAGTACTGCGGAAGGATATTGGTTGACGATGCCTTTTCAGAGGAATCAGAAGACTAGATAAATAATTGAAAAAAAAATGGGGCCCCGTGCCCCATTTTTTTATGCTGTTTACTTTTACCAGCTGCCACGAGCACCTCCGCCGCCAAAGGAGCCACCACCTCCGCCGCTAAATCCACCAAATCCGCCAAAGCTACCGCTTCCAGAACTAAAGCTACCGAAACCACCGCTGCGCCTTCCACCTCCCGACATCATGCCAAGCGCTATCCATAGCGGTATATTGTGGCCAATGGAACGACCTTTAGTTTTTTTAACATTGAATAGGATAACTAGGAAAAGGGTGAGGAATATGATGAATGGTAATACCAGTAATAGTCCACCTTCGCCCATATATCCCTCGGCAGAGAACTTGCCCGAGGCAAGGTTTATCATGGCCGTGGTTGCCCTGTCGAACCCCCTGTAGTAATCCTCGTTTTGGAAGCTGGGTATCATCTCCCTATCAATAATCCTTTTCGAAAGGGCATCGGGTATTACATCCTCCAGCCCGTAGCCTGTAGCAATAAAAGCTTCACCTCGTTGGTTCCCAATCCGTGGTTTAATTAGAATTATCGCTCCGTTGTCTTTGCCCTTCTGGCCAACACCCCAGCTCTCACCAACACGAATGGTGAAGTCGGCAATGTCATACCCCATCAGGTCCTTAACAGTTATAATGTAAATTTGAGTTGATGTGGTGTCGTGATAATTTTGTAGCTTTTGTTCTAGCCGTGCCTGCTCGTTTTGGTTCAGAATACCAGCAAAATCGTTAACAAGCCTTGGTGGCTGCATGGGCTTTGGCAGTTCCTGAGCAAAAACGTTGGTTAGCAGTAAAGTTGCTAGCACCGCTAGTGCTATGTGTCTTAGTTTTATCATAATCAATGCTATTTTCCAAACGATATCTCGTCGGGTAGTTCGTTTACATCATCTTTTTGGTAAGGGAAGTGCTCCTTGAGTTTTTGTCCAGCCAGTTCTATCCCTTTTGCCAACCCCTTTGCCAGGTTGTTCTTGGCGAATTGCTCCACCATTACGCCCTTAACATCTTCCCAAAAATCATCGGGAACAACAGCGTTAATGCCTGCATCGCCAAGCACAGCGAATTTTTTGTCGTTTAGGGCAAGGTAAAACAGAACGCCGTTGCGTAGTTCCGTTTTATGCATCTTAAGCATTGCAAACACATCGGCCGCCCTGTCAAGCACATCGCCTTTACACTTATTCTCAACGTGTACCCTAATCTCACCCGATGAGTTTAGCTCGGCTTCCTTTATTGCGTTCTCGATATACTTTTTCTGGTCAGAGGTAAAATAGTCCTGTGCCATATTGTAAGGTATTTTTAATTCAATATTTAGTTACCAAAGTCAACTGTGGGTGCCTGCCTAGCAGCCTGATCAGCCTCGAAGTACACCTTCTTCTCAAAGCCAAACCAACCCGCATAGATAACCCTAGGGAATGAGCGGATATATGAGTTGTAGGACTGCACTACCTCGTTGAATTTTCGTCGCTCTACAGCAATTCTATTCTCGGTACCCTCGAGCTGAGCCTGTAGCTCCAAAAAGTTTTGGTTAGCTTTTAGGTCGGGGTAGCGCTCAATGGTTACCAGCAACCGCGATAGCGCGCCGCTAAGTTCACCCTGCGCCTGCTGAAATTGCTGCATATTGGCCTCGGTTAGGTTGGTGGGGTCAATGGTTACCTGCGTTGCCTTTGCTCTCGCTTCAATAACCTGTGTTAAGGTTTGCTGCTCAAAATCGGCATAGCCCTTAACCGTATTTACAAGATTGGGGATAAGATCCATTCTGCGCTGGTACACGTTTTCAACGTTTGCCCATTGTGAGGTTACGCCCTCGTCGAGCGATACCATACGGTTGTACCCACAGCTGCTAAAGAAGGGAACTAGCATAACAAGTGCTAGAATGTATAAAAGATGTTTTTTGCGCATAGCTCTTTGTATTTTAAGTTGATATTGATTTTTGATTACCCACCTCTGTCTGCAAAAACTGTGCAAGGGCCTCCTAAAATTTCTTCAATAATCACCTTTAAAATTGTAACTTTGAGCCCAGAAACTAAATCACACCAAAAGATATGGCTACAGATAATTTCAAAGACCTTGTTCTACAGGGCATCCCCGATGAGTTGCCGCCTGCAAAGTCGTGGGATCCTTCGGTGAATCACGCCCCAAAGCGTAAACAAATTTTAACATCCAACGAAAAAAAGTTGGCTCTAAAAAATGCTTTACGCTATTTTCCCGAGAGGCATCACGCCATTTTGGCAGAAGAGTTTGCCAAAGAGCTAAATGAGTACGGTAGGATATATATGTATCGCTTTAGGCCCGATTACAAAATAACGGCAAGGAGCATAAACGACTTTCCCCATAAATCGGTTCAGGCAGCATCAATTATGCTGATGCTAAGCAATAACTTGGATTATGCTGTGGCGCAGCATCCCCATGAACTTATTACCTATGGCGGGAATGGAGCCGTATTTCAGAACTGGGCACAGTACTTACTAACCATGCAGTACCTTGCGCAGATGACCGATGAGCAAACCCTGGTACTCTACTCCGGGCACCCCATGGGCCTATTCCCATCGCATAAGGATGCCCCTAGGGTTGTTGTAACCAATGGGATGATGATTCCGAATTACAGTTCAAAGGACGATTGGGAGCGTTTCAACGCATTGGGCGTTACCCAGTACGGACAGATGACTGCGGGATCGTTTATGTATATTGGCCCCCAAGGGATTGTTCATGGTACAACCATTACCGTTCTCAATGCTGGACGAAAAAGGCTAAAGGCTGGCGAAACCGATTTGGCAGGCAAGCTGTTTGTCTCCTCCGGATTGGGAGGGATGTCGGGTGCTCAGCCCAAGGCTGGCGTTATTGCCGGTGTGGTAAGTGTTATTGCTGAGATTAACCCTAAGGCAACCGAGGTACGCCATAGCCAGGGATGGGTTGATGAGGTTTACGACGATTTGGATAAGCTTATCCCCCGAATTAGAAAAGCAATGGAGGGTAAGGAGGCAGTTTCAATTGCTTACCAAGGCAATGTGGTGGATCTGTGGGAGCGATTAGCGGTTGACGATATTGCCGTGGATTTAGGGAGCGACCAAACCTCGCTCCACAATCCGTTTGCAGGTGGCTACTACCCCGCTGGGCAATCATTCGAGGAGTCGAATAGGATGATGGCCGATAATCCAGAGCTTTTTAAAGAGAAGGTTTACGAAACCCTGCGCCGTCATGCAAAGGCCATAAATACTCTTACCGATCGAGGGATGTACTTCTTCGATTACGGAAATGCGTTTCTCCTTGAGGCCAGCCGTGCAGGTGCCGATATTATGGGAGAAAATGGTTCGTTCCGTTATCCCTCATACGTTCAGGATATCATGGGGCCAATGTTTTTCGACTATGGTTTTGGCCCATTCCGCTGGGTCTGCACCTCGTCCGATCCTAAAGACCTGGAAACATCCGATAGGATTGCGCAGCAAGTGCTTGAGGAAATTGCCAAAACGGCACCCGGCGAGATTACAGGTCAGCTTCAGGACAATATCCACTGGATACGAGAGGCTGGGAAAAACAAGCTGGTGGTTGGCTCGCAGGCTCGCATTTTGTACGCCGATGCCGAAGGACGTATTAAGATTGCCGAGGCCTTTAACAAGGCCATTCGCGATGGTAAAATATCGGCTCCCATTGTGCTGGGGCGCGATCACCACGATGTGTCGGGTACCGACTCACCGTTCCGCGAAACATCGAACATTTACGATGGATCTAGCTTTACTGCCGATATGGCAATACATAATGTTATTGGCGACTCATTCCGTGGTGCCACATGGGTATCAATCCACAACGGTGGTGGAGTAGGTTGGGGCGAAGTGATGAATGGTGGTTTTGGTATGACCCTCGATGGTTCCGACGATGCTGAGCGTCGCCTGCGTATGATGTTGCATTGGGATGTGAACAACGGGATTGCTCGTAGGAGCTGGGCACGTAACAAGGAGGCCATATTTGCTATAAAGAGAGAGATGGAGCGTACCCCCACCCTTAAAGTTACCATACCTCACATTGCCGACGATTCTATAATCGATAGGGTTCTTGGATAAACCTCTTTAGTACACATTCATTTAAAAGCTCGCTGTATGGCGGGCTTTTTGCTTAATTGATGTTTGTTTATCTCTTAATGCCATAAGGTTGTTGACCTAAACTAGACTTGCGCCATTTGGTAAAAAAATGCGATAAATCATCATTTTTTCTCCTCGCCAAAGGTGTTGCCATAGTTGTAATTACTTACTTTTACAAATATCGTAGAATTTATTCCGTAAAAAACGCCATATGTTTGTTATCGAATTAGTTTACAACCTTTCAATGCTGGTAGCACTTAGCGTGATCTCCGGGTTTTTCGATAACAGGTGGAGCAGTAAAACGTTTAGGGGTGCAGTTCTGCAGGGAATCCTTTTTGGCTTGGTGGCAATACTTGGGATGATTAATCCATTAGTATTCGAAGAGGGTCTAGTATTCGATGGCCGCTCGGTGGTTCTCAGCTTGTGCGCATTATTTTTTGGGCCGGTGGCAGCTGCCATATCTGCAGTGATGGCGATTACGCTTAGGTTATGTCAAGGTGGCATAGGAACCATAATGGGCGTTTCTGTGGCTTCGGCTTCAGCAATTATTGGGTTAATATTTTACTATCAGCGCAAGCTAAAGGGCAGGCGAATATCGAGCATATTCCTGTTGGGCTTTGGTGTGCTGGTGCATATAGCAATGCTATTGCTCACGCTAACACTTCCATTGGAACGTGCCGAGGCCGTTCTGAAAGAGATTGGTTTAGCCATAATTGTATTTTACCCATTGGCCACCATACTTATTGGTAAAATACTCTACGACCAAGAAGTTAAGCGTGAGTCGGTAGGTGCGCTGCGTAAGAGTGAAGAACAGTTTCGCTCACTGGCTCAGTCGTCGCCCATTGGTATCTACAGAATTGACAACTCAGGTGTTATCACCTTTGTAAATGAGCGTTGGTGCGAAATTGTTGGAACAAGCTGCGACGATTCAGTTGGACAGTCACATTCATACATTATAAACGATTACGACCTAAATCGCATTCAGCAGCTGTGGGACGAAAAGGTTAAAACTCGCAAAACGTTTAGCATTGAGTTTCGAACCCCATCGGAGGGGGAAAGGCCCAGCCAATGGATACTTGGCCAGTATGAGCCTGAGTTCGATGAATACGGCAATGTACAAGGGTACGTAGGGAGCATAACCGATATTGATGAGCGCAAAAAATCAGAGGAGCAGCTTAGGCTCTGGGAAGATATCTTTAGGTCTACTCGAATGGGTATCGTGGTTGGTATGGGAGAGGAAAAAGTGTTAAGCGTTTTCAATCCAGCCTTTGCCCAGCTATACGGCTACACAGAGGAAGAGTTAAAGGGAAAACCCGTATCGATAGTTTTTGCCGAAAACGAAAAGGATAAAATTGCCGATGCAATTAAAAGGGCATACAACGATGGGTACTACGTATATCAAACATGGCACATAAAAAAGGATGGGCAGCGCTTTCCTGTTTTGATTAGCATAACCGGTGTGAAGGATGATAAGGGTAATCCTCTTTACCGTATTGTGAATGTTCAGGACATTAGCGAGAGGGTAGACTCAGAGTTTAAGCTAAAGCATGAAAGGGCTAGGCTTGCTGGCATAATTGAGGGTACCAATGTGGGTACATGGGAGTGGAATGTACAAGCTGGCCATACACAGTATAACGCACGATGGGCTGAGATTGTAGGGTATACGCTTGACGAGTTGGCTCCGCATACAGTTAACGTATGGCTTAAACTTATTCATCCGCACGATGAACCCAGGGTAAAACGGGCTCTCCAAAAACACTTCGAGAAGGAGACGCAAATATACGAGTGCGAGTTCCGAATGAAGCATAAGGATGGGCACTGGGTTTGGATACAGGATAGGGGTAAGGTTGCGCAGTGGACCGACGATGGTAAGCCATTCATGATGTTTGGCTTCCATATCGATATAACTGAGCGTAAACATTGGGAGCAGAAACTTAAGCAAAGCGAACAAAGGCTGAAAGAGCAAAACGAAGAGTACTTGGCGCTAAACGAGGAACTCACCGAGATAAATGATAGGCTTAAAGAGAGGGAAAGGCAGCTTAAGGAGCAGAACGAGGAGTACCTATCGCTAAACGAAGAACTTACCGAGTCGAATCAGCGCATAATATCCATAAACAGCGAGCTGGCACTGGCTAGGGAGAAGGCCGAGGAGAGTGATAGGCTCAAATCATCATTTCTGGCCAACATGAGCCATGAAATTCGAACTCCCATGAATGCCATCGTAGGGTTTTCCGAGATACTGCTTCGCCCCAATATTACATCTGAAAAGCAGAAACTATACACCGAGGTGCTTAACGCCTCATGCAATCAGCTGCTTGGCATTATTAACGATGTGCTCGACATCTCAAAAATCGAAACGGGTCAAGTGGTAATTCATACTTCTGAACTTAACGTAAATAAGATGCTTCGAGGTGTTAAGTCAATGTTTGAGCATAACGCCAATAACAAGAAGAATCGTCTCACCCTCTCGCTACACCTTCCCGATAGCCATAGTTACATGATTACCGATGAAGGTAAAGTAACACAGGTTGTTACAAACTTGGTGAGCAATGCCATAAAATTTACCGACAATGGCACAATAGAAGTTGGCTACCAGGTGAAAGGAGAACAGGTTGAATTTTGGGTAAGCGACACGGGTATTGGCATTTCTCCCGAAGATCAGGCCATTGTGTTCGATAGGTTTAGGCAGGTCGATTCATCACCCAAAAAGAACTACGGAGGAACCGGGCTTGGGCTATCAATATGTAAGGCATATGTTGAGATGCTTGGCGGGGAGATTGGGGTGCAGTCGCAGGAGGGCAAGGGGTCGCGTTTTTACTTCACGTTGCACTTTATACCCGTTCAGTCCAAGGGTGATAGAGCTGTATCCTCATATCAACCCAAGTACGATTTTAGCGGAAAAACCATACTGGTGGCCGAGGACGAGCCAGCCAATTTCTTCTACCTTAACGAGTTGCTTCACGATACAGGGGTAACCATTATCCACGTTGAGGATGGTGCTCAGGCTGTAAAGCAGGTTGAATCAAATGATAAAATAGACCTTGTTCTAATGGACATTAAAATGCCCGTTATGACTGGAATTAAAGCTACCGAAATTATTCGGGGCAAGGGAATATCAACACCCATTGTTGCGCTTACCGCCTATGCCATGTCGGGCGATAAGGAAAGATGTTTGGCTGCCGGTTGCTCCGACTATGTGGTAAAGCCCATTATTCGTAACGAGTTGCTCTCTACCATCGAGATGTTCTTAAAGTAGCACCATTACTCCACCGCATCAATCCCTTCCTTCATCAAAATTAACACACTTTGTGTTAAACAAAGGTTTTATTTTCTTGTACATTTTTATTAATTTGGGGTATGGAATAATTATGACATAATTGAAAAAGCAGTCATTGTTTATGGATAGCAACCCCAATCGCAACGAACTTCAACGTCGAGCCAAAGAACTTCTAGAGAAGAGGGATAGTTTGAATCCTCAAGAGTTTGAGAGGAATCTTGAGGTACTTATGGAAAATATTCAGGTATATCATATCGAGCTCGAGATGCAAAACCAGGAGCTTATCCGCTTGCAGGAACAGCTTGGCAAATCAAACACCAAGTTTCAAACACTCTTCAATCGAGCTCCTGTTGGCTACTGCATGTTGACTTTGGATGGCGATCTAATTGAAGTTAATGAAGCATTTGCTGATTTTGTTAGTTTGGATAAAGCCCAAATTAGGGGTAAAGGTATTAGCACTTTCGTTCACCCGCACGATCAGGATTTACTACATCTCCTTCTGCAGAATGTTCGAAAAAATGAGGTAGTAAAGGGAGAAACCCTGCGATTTGGTGCTGGCGAAACCTACCTTTATACCAAGCTACATATGGATTTGTTGGAGAGAGAGGGTGATGAAAAGGTATTGCTGTGTTCAATCAGCGACATTTCAAGCGAAGTAGCCTATCGGAAAAAGTTGGTAACCAGCGAGGCGCGCTTCCACTCCCTGATTTCTTCCATGGACGATTTGGTATTCTCCCTGGACATACAGCAAAGGTGTACAGGGGTATATGGTAAGTGGGTGTCCCAAATGGAGTTGACACCCAAAGATTTTTTGGGTAGGACAGCTACCGAGATTTTTGGTTCAAGCTCTGCCCAAATACATACCCTCAATATATCCGAAGCACTCAAGGGGAAGAACGTGGTTTACGAATGGTCCGTATCCGCTCCCAATGGCGAGCAATTTTTCCAGACCTCTCTATCGCCTATTTACGACGAGAAACAAGCAGTAGTTGGGGTTGTTGGGCTTGGTAGAGACATTACCAGCTACAAGCAGGCCATTCAATTGCTAAAGGCTAGCGAAGAGAAGTATCGAAACCTTGTGGAGAATGTTAATGATATAATTTATTCTCTTAGTCCCGAAGGTTTCTTCATGTTTGTATCTACCAACTGGCCAAATATCTTGGGGCATAACCTGGAGGAGGTTCAAGGAAAACATTTTACCGAATTTGTACACCCCGATGATGTTGAAATTTGCCAATCGTTCTTAGAGGTTGTAACAGAAACGAAACAAAAGCAAAGTGGTGTTGAATATAGGGTAAAGCATAAGGATGGATCTTGGCGTTGGCATCACTCCAGCGGATCTGTAAACCAACAACCCGATGGTTCGGTTGAGTTTATAGGCGTTGCCTATGATGTAACTGAAATTAAAACGACCCAAAACCAGTTGAAGGAACGGATTAAGGAGATTGATTGCCTTTACAAAATTACTACCCTGGGCAACGAGAGTTCCCTGTCGCTGGATGGGTTTATTCAGAGATGTGTTAGTATTATACCCAAGGGTTTCCAACATCCCGATAGGGTTGCCGTTAGGATTATTCTGAATCAAAGAGAATACTCAACCCCAAACTTTATTGGCAATCGCATTGGGTTATCAGCACAGCTTAAAATTCATGAGGATCACAACGGGCTTATCGAGGTTGAACTGCAAGACGAAAGTTTAGGGTTTCTAAAGGAGGAGGAGCTGTTGTTGGGGTTACTGGCCGAAACCATTAGCCAAGTGGTTATGCGGTATAGGGCTACGATTGAGCTATTCGAAACAAATGAGAACCTGAATGCAATAAATGCCGAGAAGGATAAGATACTTACCATTATTGCCCATGATTTACGTGGCCCTCTTTCAACAATCATTGGGCTAAGCGAGTATATGAAGGTTGAGGTTGGTGCGATGGAGGTGGAGAAGCAGCAGATGTTTGTTGATGGAATACATAAAACAGCCAAAAACCTTTCGCAGCTTTTAGATAATCTTTTGGTTTGGGCAAGGCTCAAACGGGGTAGTATTGAGTTTAAGCCTAGGTGTAATAACCTTTTCCGGTTAGCCGAATCGGCAAGTGTGTTATTCGAAGATCTTTTAAAGAAGAAGCAGGTTACCCTAAGCAATGATATTAGTAAGGATCTGCAAGTATTGGTAGATGCAAGGATGGTAGAAACAGTATTTCGAAACTTGTTGTCAAATGCCATAAAGTTTTCGTACCGGGAGGGATACATTGTGCTATCGGCAAAACCATACCATGACGGTAAGGTTTTGGTATCGGTTACCGATAACGGTGTGGGAATGGATGAGTATATTCTAGGTCACTTGTTTAAGTTCGACAACGAAGTTGGTCGCGAAGGGACGGAGGAGGAGCCCAGCACAGGCTTTGGCATGCCCCTTTGCAAAGAGCTGGTAGAGAAAAATAATGGTGAAATCTGGGCCGAAAGTAAGGAGGGAAAGGAGAGCACAATATTCTTCACTTTGCCCACAACTTCTTGCTAAAGGTGGATTAAAGCAATTAATGCCCGTGCAGCTTTGTGCACGGGCATTCAATTTTTCTACAACAGGTTACTAGCCCTTAAGCTTGAAGTACGAAATTAACTCTTTCAGCTGCTCTGCCTGGCTGCTTAGCTCCTCCGAGCTGGTTGCAAGCTCCTCGCTGGCAGCAGCATTCTGCTGCGTTACCTGGTTTAGCTGCTGAATTGCGCTATTAACCTGATCGGCACCGGACGATTGCTCCATGCTTGCAGCAGCAATTTCTTGTACTAACTTGGCTGTTTTTTCAATCTCTGGCACAAGATTACCCATTAAGTCCGATGCGCTCTCGGTAACCTCAACGCTTTGCCCCGAAAGGGTTACAATTTCATCTGCTGCAAGTTTACTTCGCTCGGCCAGCTTGCGCACTTCGGCGGCTACAACGGCAAAGCCCTTGCCGTGTTCTCCAGCACGAGCGGCCTCAACGGCTGCGTTTAGGGCAAGTATATTTGTTTGGAATGCAATATCGTTGATGATTCCAATTTTTTCGGAGATGTTTCTTATGGAGAGTAGGCTTTCCTGAGCGGCTGAGCCCACTTTTTGCACACCACTCTGAACTTTCTGCGAGATTTTGTCGGCCTCCTGCGCATTATCGGTGTTCTGCTGGATATTGGCAGCCATCTCCTCCATGGAGCTGCTCACCTCCTCGGCTCCCGATGCCTGCTCACTGGCGCCCTGCGATAGCTGCTGCGATGCGGAGCTCATCTGGCCACTGGCTCCCGATATGCTATCGGCTCCTGAGATGATATTCTCCACAATGCCCCTGAGGTTTTCAACCATCGATTTGAAGGCGTTGTATACCATGCCCACTTCGTCGTTCGAAACGTTTACCTTCTCAACGGGCGATAAATCTCCTTCCGATATCTTATTTGCAATGGATGCAATCGATACCAATGGGCGAATAAGCCGGGTAACAAGCGTGTTTATCACCAGTATGCTCAGCACGGTTAAAACAATTCCAATTAGTATTAGCCTCCACATGCCCATGGTGGCCTCGCGGGTAACATAGCTTAGGGGTACAGCAAGATGAACCTGCCAGGGGGTGTCGGTGCGCCCAATGGCAATGGGTACGTAAATGTGTAGTTCGCCACCTTCCTCCCGAATAGCTTCGCTACCCGACTGGATATAGCCAAGCTGTGTTTGGTAGCCCGATTGGTATATCTCTCGGAGCGAACGGTTTATATTCCTTTCGCTCTCGGTTGATGCAGCAACAATTCCATCATATGATACAATCTCGATTTGTGCATTTCCATCAAACATTCGTGCATTGCTTGCCATCTCCTGGATAAAATCGATGGAGATATCAATACCGGTAACACCCACGAACTGTCCCTGCTTTAGCACTGGAGTCATATACGATACCATCAGCATTTCAACCCCTTGCACGGGGTATAACACGGGGCCATTTATGGCATCTCTACGCGTTTGCTTGGGTATCCAGTACCAAGGCCCAGTCTCTGCTGTTTCATAATCGACAAGGGCTTCAATTACATACCTGCTGTTTCCCTCACGGGTGAGGTATGATATAAAACGACCCGTGCCATCGGAATGTGCAGAGTTTTCAAACTCTTCATCCATCCCATCGAAAGCGTTGGGCTCAAAGGCTAGGGTAAAGCCTAAAAACGCGTTGTTGCTTAGCAAAACCCTAGCGGCCATTTGCTCCGCTTCATGCCTGCTAACTTGGATGTCGTTAGCCCCCAATCCAACTGCTGATAGCGAGTTTGCTACCGACGAGGAAACATTCAGAGCCTCCTCCATGGGAGCTTTAACTCGTGCGGCAAACTCTTTTGCCATGGCCATGGCCTCCTCTTTGGCCGCTTCAATGGACTTGTTTCTAAACGTTACCGTTGATATGGCAACAAGTATGATGGCAGTGGTTAGTACTCCTATGCCAAGGTTTAAGCCAATTTTATAGCTTAATGATACCATTCTTTTTGTACTCATACATTCAATATTTTTGGTTTTAATATTTTATGACCCTAAAGTGTAAAGCCAAACACAAAAAAGATATCTTGCGCGCTGGGGTTTACTACTAACGATGCAAAAACTGGAAGCTTAAAAGTACTACTTAGGCTTAGCTCATGGCTTACACCAACACCAAGATTGACAATTGCTGCCTTTGATGCGTATAGCCCTTTTGCCGGCGTTCCTCCCGCAAAAAGGTTTAGCTCAAAGTTACCGAGCTGGCGTGTGTGCCCTACTTCAAAGTAGGTAGAGTAGTTGCTGTTGCCGTTCTCGTCCCAATCGTTTCCGAAGAAGAAGGTGGCAGCGGTAATGCTAATTGGAAACCTATCGGTGCCATTAAACGTGGCTGACCCCTCGAGCGAGTGTGGGGTGGCTCCTTTGTTCCAGTTAAAGTAGCTATTCAGCCCCAGGTCGGTTTCGTCCTCCACGTAGTAGTTGTTGATGGTGAAAGTAAAGGCCGATATGCTGTACGATAGGTATAGATCAACCTCTGCGTAAGGAACCCCAACGCCATACGAACCCCATGCGCCAACGGAGAAATTCCCTTTTGTAAAATCAAGCGTAGGCTGAATGTTGGGTGCTGCGCTATAGAGCAGCCCTCTCCAAACATATCGGCTCACAAAATCTGCATTTAGGCTCAACGAGCCTTTATTATCAGCATTTAGCTGTGGAGTGTCTTGTCCGCTGCCCGTTGCGTAAACCGTGGCAAGAATAAGCAGGAGTAGTGTTTTTTTCATACGCTTAGTTTGATCAGTTGTTTGAATCAAAGATAAAGCACAGAAGGGTAGTTTTCAATTTTTTTTTGGTGAGGCATCGCAATCTATAGGATGATTTGGGTCATCATAATTATATGCTTAATGGAGATTTTGTGATATCCAGACAAGTTGCTTTCTAATTTCTGTTTCGAGGAAAACACATATCAACAGTTTTACAAATGCAACTATTTAATTATATTTGGAAAAAGGAACCAAACCTTTTAAATAAAATAGATTGTATATGGGAAAACGACGGGATGTTGCCACGCTAGATAACCTACAAAACACAGAAGAGCAGATGGTGATTGCTATTGGTGCCTCGGCCGGAGGCCTAGAGGCTCTTCAGGATTTTTTTAGCGCCATGCCAACCGATACAAATCTGGCTTTCGTTGTAATTCAGCACCTTTCGCCAGATTACAAAAGCCTCATGGATGAGCTGTTGGCGCGCCACACCTCTATTCCAATTCAGGTGGCTAGCGATGGAATGCCAATTAAGCCCAACAACATTTACCTTATACCTCCCCGTAAAAATATCTCAATATTTCATGAAAAGCTTTACTTAGATGACCAAGGAGCTAAAAAGGGGCTAAACCTGCCCATCGATATCTTTTTTCGGTCTTTGGCAACCGATAAGGGAAAGCATGCCATTGGCATTATTTTGTCGGGTACAGGAAGCGATGGAACCCTAGGTACGCGAGCCATTAAGGAGGCCGGAGGGATGATCATGGTGCAGGACGAGATGACAGCCAAATTTGATGGTATGCCCCGTAGCTCCATTGCAACAGGGCTGGTGGACTATATTCTCCACCCCTCCAAAATGCCTGAAGCATTGCTAAACTATGTTGAGCACCCATTTATTCGCAAATCGCAGAGCAAAGAGAATATTCTGGGTAAGGACTTAGATACGCTCACAAAGATTACTCTGATTTTAAGAGATTACTGTGGGATAGATTTCTCGTACTACAAGGAGAACACCATTATTCGCAGGCTCGAACGTAGGGTGAGCATCAATCGGTTCAACACGCTGGAGGAGTACCTGATTTTTCTATCGGAATCCGATAAGGAGAAGGATATCCTGTACCGCGAGATGCTCATTGGGGTTACCCGTTTCTTTCGCGACACCGAGGCATTTACCAGTTTAACCAAAAATATTTTATCGCAAATACAGTATAACCCAAAGGTTGGGGTTAGGGTTTGGTCGGTGGGTTGCTCAACGGGCGAGGAGGTTTACACCTTAGCCATGCTGTTCATGGAGTACATGAGCAAGAACCAGATTGACTGCGACATCAAAATTTTTGCCACCGATATCGACCGTCAATCCCTCGATGTGGCAGGCCAAGGATTTTACCCCGACAGCATAGTGTCCGATATTGATCCTGCTCTTCTTGCCAAATATTTTACCCGAAAGGAGAATGGTTACCAAGTGAATGAGAACGTTAGGAAGATAGTGGTTTTTGCCACCCATAACTTGTTAAAAGACCCTCCATTCTCCAAGCTAGACCTTATCGTTTGCCGCAACCTCTTTATTTACTTCAAGCCCGAGATGCAGCAGCGCATACTCGCCATGTTTTACTACGCGCTAAAGCCATCGGCATACCTGTTTATGGGAAGCAGCGAGAGCATAGGCGAGATGAGCGAGGCCTTTGAAGCAGTTGATAGCAAGTGGAAGATCTACCGTGGCAGGGAGGGCTACAAGTCGCCAATTATAAGGGATATGCCGCTTCCCCGGTCTCACTCTAACGAGTTCGAAAACCAGTTTGTTCTACGTTCGCCTCTAAAACCTAATCTTAGAATTGATAAACTCCTCGATAGCGCGCTCGCCTCGTTTATGCCACCATCTTTTATTGTGGACGAGAACGATAATATTGTGCATGTGGTGAATGATATTAACCCCTTTATTGAGTTACAACCCGGTCGATTCTCACAAAATCTGTTAAGCATCCTTAAAAACGATCTTTCATTATTCGTTAACAATATCCTTCGCAAGGTGAAAAAGGATAAGAAAAATGTTGTTTTCGAAAACATTACGGGTGTTAAGGGCCTCGAGGGGAACTCCGTGAGGATTGAGGGGCGTTCAATGGCCATCGATAGGAACACCTACTACATTATTAGCTTTAGTTTCGATGAACAAAAAACATCAAAAAGAAGAACAAAAAAGTTAACAGTTGATGTGGAGTTGGAGGTAAACAACCGGGTGGTTGAGCTGGAGAAGGAGTTGCAAACATCCCGTGAAAATCTGCAGGCCACCGTTGAAGAGTTGGAGACATCGAACGAGGAGCTGCAGAGTAGCAACGAGGAGCTTATTGCCTCCAACGAGGAGCTGCAAAGCACCAACGAGGAGCTGCAATCGGTTAATGAGGAGCTTTTCACGGTAAACTCAGAGTACCAAACCAAGATTGAGGAGCTAACCCGTATGACCAACGATTTGGATAACCTCCTGAAGAATACCGAGGTGGGAGCTTTATATCTCGATCGAAAGCTGTGTATCCGGAAGATAACGCCAGCTGTAACCAAGATATCAAATATTTTACCAACCGACATCGGTCGACCCATATCGCATATTGCTTTCATGCCAAACTATAAGGATTTGGTTGACGATGTAACTAGTGTTGTAGAGAATCTACAAAGTATTGATAAGGAAATTGCAGGTGCCGATGGTAAGATATGGCAAGCCAGTGTGCGACCCTACCGAACCGATTACAACGCGGTAGAGGGTATTATGATAACCTTTGTGGAGGTTACTAAGCTTAAAAATGCCGAGTTGGAGCTGCGACAGAGTAAAGATCTTTTGCAGAGGATATTGGATAATAGCCCACTGGCAAAAACCTTACTGGATAAGAATGGCAATATAATATACGCCAACAAACCCGCCGAGAAAATTTTTGGCATTACCCAAACCGAAATCACTAAGCGCACCTACAATGCCACCAAGTGGGAAATTACTGGGCTTGATGGCAAGCCTATTCCATCGGAGGAGCTACCATTTTCAATTATAAAAAGAACAAGGGAAAATATAGCCGATTTTAGGCATTACATAGAGATTCCGGGTAGAAGCAAGGTGCTTCTTTCAATATACGGCTCCCCAGTTGCTTCGCAAAACGGCGATTTTGAGGGTGCTGTTTTTAGTATTGGGGTGGTGGAATAAAATAAACCTGACAGGTTTGGAATGTAAAAACTTGATTCCGTACTTGTGTGCTGGCAAACAGGCCTAACGACACGGTAAAGTTCTTTCAAGTAACATTTTTACTGATATTCTGTCCCTAGCGGGACAGAGAATTGACATAACAAATACAGCAAGGTACGAATTGTCCCGTAGAGACAGAATATTGGTAGATAAATAATTAACAACAAACACCTGTCCTGTCGGGGACAGAATATCGGTAGTAGCAATATCAAGCAACCCCGCAGTTTGTCCCGTAGGGACAAAATATTGAACAAACCAATAAATTATTATTATTATGGCCAATACCTACACCCAATTACACATACAGGCAGTTTTTACCGTTCAGAATCGAGAATGCATAATCCAGCCCAGTTGGAAAGATGAACTTTACAAGTACATCACAGGGATAGTGCAGAACAATAAACATAAACTGCTAACCATTAATGGGATGCCCGATCATATCCATATTCTTTTTGGATTCAGACCCACCCAATCACTTTCTGACCTAATCCAGGATATTAAGGGTGATTCATCAAAATGGATTAATGAGAAGGGATTTGTAAGAGTTAAGTTTTCCTGGCAGGAAGGTTATGGGGCTTTCTCGTATAGCAAATCGGAATTACATAGAATTATTAATTACATTGAGAGCCAAGAGGCACATCACAAAAAGGAGACTTTTATTGAGGAATACTTGGATTTCTTAAAGGAGTTTGAGGTTGATTTTGATGACCGTTATATTTTCAAACCAGTTTTTTACTAATTATCCCGTACCTAACGGCACGGTTACGCTTTTTCACAACACCTTTTTACCAATATCCTGTCCCTAGCGGGACAGAGAATTGACATAACGAATACAGCAAGGTACGAATTGTCCCCTAGGGACAAAATATTGGTATTAGATAAATAATTAACAACAAACACCTGTCCCATAGGGATAGAATATCTGTAGCAATATCAAGCAACACCTGTCCCGTAGGGTCAGCATATTAAACATACATTAAATCCCGTACCTAACGGCACGGTTACGCTTTTTCACAACACCTTTTTACCAATATCCTGTCCCTAGTGGGACAGCGAATTGGGAAACCAAGCATTTTGTCCCGTTAGGGACAATATATTGGTAGGAAGAAATATACCGTTCAACCCCGCAGTTTTGTCCCGTAGGGACAAAATATCGGTAGCAAGAAATAAACAGCGCAACACCTGTCCCGTAGGGACAGCATATTGGAAACAGACAGGCTAACGCAGAAACCATAAAATTATGGAAAACCAAAACAACCGCAAGGAAGCTCTCCGCAAAAGGATTGAGGATGTGCTGAAGAATAGAAAGCCGGATCTTAGCGAATTGGGCAGCAAAACGCTAGAGGAGATTCTCCAGGAGGTAAGCATTTATCATCAGGAGTTGGAGTACCAGAACCTCGAGTTGCAAAGGGTTTACGGTGAGTTGGAAAAGACCCAGAGCCATTATGTTGAGCTTTTTCAAGATGCGCCAATGGGTTACGTTGTTGTAGATGAGGAGAATAAAATCCTTTCGGCAAATAAAATGTTTGCAAGGTATTTTGAAGGCGAAATAGTTGATGTTAAAGGGAAGTCCATTACCACACTCATACACCCCGATTTTCAGGATCAGTTTTACCTGCTGGTGAAAAAGGTTCATAAGGAGAAGGCCAAAAGCAGTGTTCTGGTTAGGTTGAACTGCAAAAAGGAAACTTTTGTAAAGTTGGAGTGCAACATCCAGAAGGAAAATGGTAAGGTTTATTACCGTATGGGTTTCCTAGATGTTACCCGCGAGGTGATTAACGAGGAGCAGCTAATTGAGAGCCGTGAAAGGTTTCGAGCCGTGGCCGACTATGCCTACCACTGGGAGTACTGGCAAGATCAACAGGGGCGATTGCTCTACATGTCGCCTTCATGCGAGCGGATAACGGGCTATTCAAAGTATGAGTTTTTCGATAACCCCAAGCTATTGGAGGATATTATCCATCCCGACGATAAGCACCACTTCGATGAGCATAAATCGGTTGCCCTGATTCCGGGCGAAACCAGGGTTGAGCATATTGCCGAGTACCGGATTACCCGCAAGGATGGAGGGATTAGGTGGATTGGCCATGCATGCCAGAGTATATTTAAGGAGGATGGAACACACATTGGTCAGAGGGCCACAAATAGGGACATAACAGAACGAAAGAAGATTAGGGAAAAGCTCGCTGAAAACCTAAATCTTCTGAGCAAAACCCAGGAAATTGCACATATCGGGAGTTGGGAGTTAGATATGGAAAATGATAAGCTCTACTGGTCCGATGAGATTTACCGTATTTTTGGTTTGGAGCCCCAGCAACCTAAGGGATCATATGAGTACTTTCTGGAGATAGTGCACCCCGACGACCGAGAGGCAGTTCATACGACATACGTTAATTCCTTAAGGGATGATGCTAATGTTTATGAGATTGAACACAGAATAGTAAGGCAAGACAACAAAGAGGTAAGGTATGTGTATGAAAAATGCTACCACGAGAGGGATAATAATGGTAGGGTTATCCGTTCGGTGGGAATGGTTCAAGATGTAACTGAGCGAAAACATAGAGAGCAAAAGCTGGTAATGAGCGATAGAATTTTTAACCACGCTTTAGATATGCTCTGCATTGCAGGGTTCGATGGGTATTTTAAAATCCTAAATCCGTCGTGGTCCAAAGTGTTAGGGTACACCACCGAGGAGCTTATGGCAAAGCCATGGCTAGAGTATGTACACCCCGACGATAGGGAGGCCACGAAAAACATTAAGGCTTCCATTGTGAATGGTCAGGAGATTTACCAATTCGAAAACAGGTACATCTGTAAGGATGGTACAATCAAGTGGTTATCGTGGAATTCCTTTCCTTACCCAAAAGAGAATATAATGTATGGGGTGGCAAGGGATATTACCTTTAAAAAGCAGGCCGAGGAACGGCTTAAGTCAAGCGAACTTAAGCTTAAGGAGCAAGTTGAGGAGTACACTGCGCTAAATGAGGAACTCAATCAGGCAAATGATGAGCTCCGCAACGTAATGGAGGATCTTAACGAGAGTAACCTGCGAACTAAAGCTATACTTTCCGCTATACCCGATATGATGTTTGTTCTCAATCGAGAGGGTGTATACATCGATTACTATTCGCCCAACGATTCGCTTTTGGCAGCAAATCCCTCAGAGTTTCTGGGTAAGCCTGCATCCGATATACTACCCCAAGAGGTTGCTGAGATTAATAAGTGGGCTTTGGAGCAGCTTTTCGAAACTGGTGATTATCAGTGTTATTCGTATAGTCTACAAGAGAACAACGACACAAAATACTTTGATGCCAGGCTGGTAAAATTTGGCGTTGATAAGGCGCTAGCCATAGTTAGAGATATCACTGAGCAGAAAAAAGGACAGCTAACCATAGCAAAAAATGAGCAATATCTAAACACCATCCTCCAAACCACTGCCGATGGATTTTGGATAACTGATCTAGAGGGTAACCTTCTCGAAGTGAATGAGGCATACTGCCAAATGTCGGGTTATTCACTTACTGAATTGCTAAATCTAAGAATAGCACAAATTGACGTTACCGAAAGCCCTGAGGATATTAGGAAGCATATTGATAGAATAGCTGAGGAAGGCTCAGATATTTTTGAAACCAAGCATCGCCGAAAGGATGGAACCCTTTTCGATGTTGAGGTATCGGTATCGTACCTAGATGCCGATGGTGGTCAGCTAATTTGTTTTACCCGGGATATATCGGAACGAAAATATGCTCAGGAGAAACTGCGCGAGAGCGAGGAGCGCTTTAAGCTTAGCATGGAGGCCACCAACGATGGGCTGTGGGATTGGGATGTTAAAGCTAAGACGAACTATTATAGTCCGGCTTACTACACCATGCTGGGGTACGAGGTGGGCGGATTTTCAACATCAAGTTCTGAATGGGAAGGCTTGGTTCATCCCGATGATCTGGATGGGGTTAGGGCTGAGCATGCTAAATGCGTAAATGGAATTACCGATACTTTTGATATTGAATTTCGCATGAAATCATTTAGCGGGGAGTGGAAATGGATTTATTCCCGAGGAAAAGTGGTTGAGCGAGATGATACTGGCATAGCACTAAGATTGGTTGGCACCCACGTTGATATCACGGAACGAAAGCAGTTTGAAGAAACTCTAAAGCAGAGGAATCATTTTATTCAAACCGTACTCGATAACCTTCCCATTGGCGTTGCCCTAAATAATATTGATGAGGGCCAGGCCACCTATATTAATAAAAAGTTTCAGGAGATTTATGGCTGGAGCGAGGAGGCGTTAAAAAATATCTCACAATTCTTCGAAAGGATTTACCCCGACAAGACTTATCGAGAGGAGCTAATGGGGCGCATTATGGCCGATATCCAGTCGGGCGATCCCGAGCGGATGCGTTGGGAAAACATTAAGGTTACCCAGGAGAATGGCAGCGTTAGAATTGTTAATGCAGTAAATATCCCGCTCTTTGAGCAGAACACCATGGTATCAACCGTTATGGATGTAACCGAGCAAAAGGCGTTTGAGAATGCCCTTAAAGAGAGCGAAACCCGCTTCAAGGCGCTCCACAATGCATCCTTCGGAGGGATAACCATTCACGACAAGGGGCTTATTCTCGATTGCAACCAGGGGCTATCCGAAATTACAGGATATAGTCAGGATGAGCTAATTGGTATGAATGGCCTACTGCTTATTGCAGAGGAAACCCGTGATATGGTGCTCGATAATATCCTTGCTGGTTATGAGAAGCCCTATGAGGCTATAGGGGTGCGAAAGGATGGCTCAAAATATCCCGTACGTTTGGAGGCCAGAAACATCCCATACAAGGGCAAGCAGGTTCGGGTGGTTGAGTTTAGGGATATTACCGAGCAGAAGCTTGCCGAGGAAAAGTTGGCTCATTCGCATTATTTAATGCGCTATATCATTGAGCACAATAGGGGAGCAGTGGCTGTTCACGATAGGGATATGAATTATGTTTATGTGAGCAAGCGATATATTGATGACTTTGGTGTTAAAGAGAAGGATATCATAGGTAAGAATCATTACGAGGTGTTCCCCGATCTACCTCAAAAACTAAGAGATGCACATCAGCTTGCCCTTAGGGGAGAGGTAGTAAGAAAGGACGATGATCCGTTTGAGATGCCCAATGGCTCTATGGAGTGGACCCGCTGGGAGTGCCGTCCTTGGTACGAGGCGAATGGTTCAATTGGAGGGGTAATAGTGTATACCGAGTTGATAACCGAAAGAAAGCAAGCCGAACTTGCCCTTCGCGAGAGCGAGGAGAAGTACCGAATGCTTTTTGAGGCGAATAGGGACGGTATCGCCATTTTTAGGTTTCAACCCGACGGAGGCGCTACAACCTTTATTGAAGCGAACCCATCCGCCGCCAAAATGCTTGGCTATACCTACGAAGAGTTCCTTCAGATTACCGTAAACGACTTGGAGGTAGAGGTGGGTAAGTCCATTATGGAGAGAAGGATGAGGGATTTGAAATCTACCGGTTTGGCCGAATTCGAAACAACGCTAAGGCATAAGAATGGCCATTTTATATACGCCAATGTTAAAGCAATTGTAATTAACTATTTGGGTGGACCGGCAGTGCTAAATATTACCCGAGATATTACTGATCGCAAACAGGCCGAACTAGCCATTAAGGCCAAAACGGCCGAGCTGGAGGCGATATACAATAACTCCCCACTCATGATGTGCATACTCGATGAGCATCAGAATGTGGTGTATGCCAACAACTACCTGGTGGAGTTTTTTGGAAAACCATACGATGAGATAATCAATGGCAGGGCCTGTGGCGTATTTGGCTGTATAAACGCAAGCGAGCATAAGTTGGGGTGCGGGTATGGTAGCAAATGTCCCAGCTGCGACCTAAATAATGCCATTGCTCAAACCATTAAAACAGGCGAAAGCCTGCGCGATGTGGAGTACAATGCGGTTGTGGATACCCGTGGCAAAAAAGATATCTCGCTGATGGCTTACACATCACTTATTAAAACCCAGAAGAAGTTGGTCTCCCTTATATTTGTTGATGTCTCAGAGCGGAAACAGATGGAGGATGCCCTCCGCGAAAGCGAAGAGCGGTTCCGGGGCCTATACGAGAACGCCACCGTGGGCATTTACCGCACAACGCCCGATGGGAAAGTATTATTGGCAAACCCGGCCCTCGTAAGAATGCTGGAGTACTCAAGCTTCGAGGAGTTAACCAGGCGTAACCTCAATAAGAAGGACTACGAAACGGGCTACGAAAGAACCCAGTTTATGCGGCTAATTGAGGAGAGAGGAGAGGTCAAAGGGTTGCAATCGGGCTGGAGAACAAAGAGCGGAAAGGTTATCAATATCTCCGAGAGTGCTAGAGCCGTTTACGACAATAAGGGAAATGTGCTTTACTACGAGGGCATTGTGGAGGATATAACCGAACGCACAAAAGCTGTGGATGCGCTTAGGGCAAGTCAGGAGCGCATATCGAGCATATTCCGCGTGGCCCCCATTGGCATTGGCGTGGTGGTTAATCGGGTTTTAACCGAGGTGAACCAAACCATTTGCGATATTACAGGATATGCAAAGGAAGATCTGCTGGGGCAAGGTGCCCAAATACTTTACCCCACCAAGGAGGAGTTTGAATACGTTGGTAAGGAGAAGTACAGGCAGATTGCCGAGAAGGGAACAGGCTCTGTCGAAACAGCTTGGCAACGAAAGGATGGTGCTATTATTAACGTTCTACTATCATCAACCCCAATTGTTAAGGGCGATTTATCGCAAGGGGTAACTTTTACCGCGCTCGATATTACCCAGCGCAAGCAAACCGAAAGGCTAATGAAAGGGCGTTTAAAACTTCTGGAGTTTGCCGACACGCATTCCCTTCCCGAGCTGCTAAAGGAAACTCTTGCAGTGGCCGAGGATCTTACGGGTAGCCAGATTGGTTTTTACCATTTTATTGATGAGGAGAAAGGTGTCATTAAGCTTAATCAATGGTCGGAACGTACAGAGAAGGAGTTCTGCAAGGTTACAAGTGAATTCGATATGCACTACCCTATTGATAAAGCTGGCGTTTGGGTTGAATGTATTAAGAAGCGTAAGCCCATAATTCATAACGATTATCAAACATTAGCCCATCGAAAGGAGTTACCCAAGGGGCATGCGCTTGTTTCACGCGAGCTAACTGTCCCCGTTATCCGCAATAGGCGTATAGTAGCGGTTCTTGGCATAGGGAACAAAACTACCCATTATACCAAGAATGATATTGATATAATAACCCAGCTGGCCGATATGGCCTGGGATATTGCCGAGCGTAAAATGGCTGAGGAGCAGGTGCTTAAACTTTCAAAGGGAATAGAACAAAGCCCTGCCACCGTTGTAATTACTGATATAGATGGGAATATCGAGTTTGTAAATCCAAGGTATACCGAAGTAACAGGATACACTGCTAAGGAGGTAATGGGGAAAAACCCACGAGTGCTAAAATCCGATTACCACAGTCAGGAGTTTTACAAGGAACTTTGGGATACCATTAAAAGTGGTAACGACTGGAAGGGTGAGTTTTGCAATAGGAAGAAGACCGGTGAACACTACTGGGCATCTGCATCAATATCGCCCATTAAGAATGAGAGGGGCGAGATTGTGAACTTTATTGCTGTTAAGGAGGATATTACCGATCGCAAGAACGCAATACTTGCCCTTGAGCAGAACAACAGGCTAATTAACACCATGCTCGATAATCTTCCCATTGGCATTTTTATGGTTGATGCGCTTAATGGAAAGCCTATTATTGCCAACGAGCATGCCAAAAAGCTGTTGGGTAGAGGAATTGTTGACGATGCCAGCACTGAAACCCTATCGGAGGTTTATATGGCTTACAAAGCGGGATCAGCTAATTTATACCCTACTGAGGAAATGCCTATTGTGAGGGGGATAAACGGACAAGCTTCGTACGTTGACGATATGGAGGTATTACAACCCGATGGTAGTAGAGTACTTTTAGAAGTATACGGATGTCCTGTATACAACAGCAACGGCGAGGTGTGGGCAAGTCTGGTTGGCTTTACCGATATTACAGAAAGGAAAAAGGCCGAGGAGGCATTAAGGGAAAGTGAACTCACCCTAAAGGAGAAGAATGAGGAGTATTTGGCTCTAAACGAGGAGCTAACAGAGAGTAACGAGCGCATTGCAAAGATTAACAAAGAACTGGTTGATGTTACCAAAAAGGCGGTTGAGAGCGACAAGCTAAAATCGGCATTCCTGGCTAATATGAGCCATGAAATCCGTACGCCAATGAATGCCATTATTGGCTTTTCGGAGATGTTGCTCAATCCTAAGCTTCCCACCGAAAGGAAAGATTTCTTTGCGCATATTCTCAACTCCGCTTGTCATCAACTCCTTAGCGTGGTTGAGGATGTGATAGATATTTCGAAGATTGAGACAGGTCAAATGGAGGTACATCTTGGTAAAGCGAGCATCAATAAGGCCATATATCGGATTAGGGACATCTTTGAGCCCCAGGCTCAAGCCAACGGTGTCCAAATCCTTGTTTCGTGCCATCTCCCCAATAATCGCGACGAAGTACTTACGGACTCGAGCAAGCTCAATCAGGTGCTTACCAACTTGCTTAATAATGCCCTTAAGTTTACCGAGAGTGGCACAGTTGATATTGGCTATACGCTTGCCGATAGTATGCTGAAGTTCTATGTGAAGGACACTGGGGTTGGTATCGACCCAAGCAATCACGAGCTTATATTTGAACGCTTCCGTCAGGTTGATATGGGCTCTACCCGGAACTATGGCGGTACAGGTCTGGGCTTGCCAATTTGCAAGGCCTTTATCGAGATGCTTGGCGGTACAATATGGGTCGAGTCTGAGCTTGGTAAGGGGGCAAAATTCTACTTTACCATTCCCTACGAACCCGTTATTACACCCGAGGTAACCCAAGGGAAAATGGTTGAATCCGATTCGTTCTGCTTTGCCGATAAAACCATTCTTATTGCCGAGGACGAGGAGGCAAACTATTTATATATTAGTGAGCTGCTCGAAGATTCAGGGGCAACACTAATTAGAGCCTTCGATGGCCAAGCGGCGGTTGATATTGTGCAGAGCAACTCCGATATCGATTTAATTCTTATGGATATAAAGATGCCTGTAATGACAGGGGTGGAAGCTACAAGGGTCATTCGTGAAATGAATGTGAGTATTCCCATTATTGCCCTAACAGCATACGCTATGACCGGTGATCGTGAGAACTGCCTAGCAGCAGGATGCAACGCCTACATTTCTAAACCAGTTAGACGAGTTGAGCTGTTAAAGGCCATTGCCGAGTATCTTACTAAACCTTGACTTTGTGTAGAAAAAGTCTAAATACATTAACCCAATTTCACTTTCTGGGTATAAAGGTTATCTTTGGTAATTCTGAGGTTGGCATAGAATTTTTGAGGTAATAATATGGCTTTAGTTAACAATCATAGTGTTAATTTTGAAATAGTTGGCAGCCTTATTGAGGGTGTTGGTGTGCCAATGCTGATACTCGATGCCAAGGGAACAATCGTAGATCGTAACAGCGAAGCTGCCATGCTTTTGGGTGATGCTGAGGCCATACCTACTGAGGATTGCTTAGGCAAGCTGGGGATATCTATGGAATTATTGCAGCGGGAAGTAATGGCCTTGCCAGATTCCAATCTGCCCAAAACCATTGCCATTGATATTACATTAAGCGAGGGGCCTACAGCCTACAGTATGATTTGCAACAGGATTAGTATAGCGGACAAAACCTACTATACCGTTGCATTGCATTCCATTGTAGAGCGAAAAGTGCAGCAGCCGGATTGTTGTGAAGATGAACTTATTGATAGATTTATACAGAGTTCAACTTTGCCAGTACTTTTTGTAGATACTGAAGATTTTATAGTAACTAAGGCCAATAGGCAAGCATTCGATTTTTTTGGACTACCCGAAGGTAAACTCGTGGGATTGCCCTTGGCAAGTTTTACCAACACCCCCACAAGCCAGTTCAATAGTTCGCTAAGTTCTTTTGTGAAAAGCAGATACACTGGGTTGGAACAAAGTTTCATAACTCCCAGTGCAACTCGTGATGCACAGATTCACTACAGCGTTATCGACTACAGGTGTCAAAAGGTTTTGTTTTGCATACTAATAGATATTACCCAGCAAAACTTGGCATTCTCCGAGTTGCAAAGGATAAAGAATAGCCTGGCCAGCGAGGTGGCAAGCCAAACCAAGGACTTGGTGAGGATTAACAACGTGCTACTGGAGCAGATTAAGAAGAAGCAGATTATTGAGCAGGAGCTCAGGCAGTCGCAGGAGCTGTTTATGCACCTATTTAGGCTTAACCCCAATGGCTTGGTACTTCGCGAGCTGCAATCAAAAAAAATAATCGAGTTAAACCAGAGCTTTCTCAAAATTTTTGGCCTCAAGGCAAACGAAACCAAAGGGAAAACCCTCGAAGACTTTAACCTGCTTATAAATAGCGAAGCCTATAATCATCTTTTAGCTGACCTGCATGAAAAGAGGAGGCTAACCGGTGTTCCGCTTACCATGATGTCCAATTCGGGGCACGTGGTTTTTGTGCAATGGAGTGGCGAAGCTATCAAAATAAACGACCAGGAGTTTATCCTTGAGGTTTTTCATGACACCACCCAAACCCAAATCTATCAGCAAAAACTGGAGGAGAATGAGGAGCGATATCGAACCATGTTTAACAATGCCCTTGTGGGAATCTCCCGAACAAGAACCACTACGGGTATTATATGTAACTGCAATACCTACTTTGCCCAGCTAATTGGCTATAGAAACGAAAAGCATATTGCTGGAAAATCTATAGAAAAACATTTCAAAAATGCTACCCAAAGATCGAAATTCCTTAAAACACTGAGGGAAAAGGGTTCAGCCATCGGTGAGTTTGAAATTACAACCCTGCAGGGTAAGGGGATTTGGGTTGTCGATTATGCCGTTATCAATATTAAAGAACGATACATTGATGAGGTTGTAGTTGATATTACCGATCGAAAGATAATGGAAAACCTGCTGGTTAGCAACGAGAACCGGTTCAGGAGTATGATTGAGAAAGCCTCGGATCTTATTGTTATTGTCGATAGCAAAGGTATGATATTGTATTTAAGCCCATCGATTGAAACCGAGCTGGGATATGGTATTGATAACTATTTTAATGATAATATCCTGGATTACCTAGATCCAGATCAGGCAGAACTGGTGATGGAGGTTCTAAATAGGAAGGGAGCAAAGCATTATAAAGCCTTCGACGTGAGCGTTAAGCACAAGGATGGATATGATAAGGTTTATGAGGTTAGCGTAACGGATTTGCGCAACGACCCTGCTGTTGGAGGCATAATCCTGAATGCACATAATATCACCGAGAAGATTAAAGCTCGAGATGAGATAAAGGCTGCATTGGAGAAGGAGACGGAGCTTAGCCGACAGAAAACACAGTTTATATCTACCGTATCGCATGAGTTCCGCACCCCGTTAACCAACATCTCGCTCAATGTGCAGCTGCTGCAAAAATACCTTAAGGATAATCGGTTGGAGAAAGCGCATTATGCTATTAATAGGTTATTAAATGCCGAACGTAGGCTTACCTCCCTCCTTAATGAGGTATCGCTGGTTAGCAAGGATCAGAGCGGAAGGCTAAGCTTTACTCCCGAGCTATGGGATTTGCGAATGCTTACCGACGATCTATTGGAGCAGATCGATTATCAGCTGCAGACCAATGTTAATGTAGTTATTCTTGATTGCTCTGGAACGAAGGCTCAGATGGATAAGAACCTCTTAACCCATATTCTTGGTAACCTTGTTAGCAATGCGATAAAATATTCACCTAGCGCTACGCCTATTGATGTGAGGATTGGTCTGAATGGTAGCGGAATATTTGAGATAGGGGTTAAAGATCAGGGTATTGGTATACCCAAGGAGGAGCAGCAATTCCTTTTCGATCCCTATTTTAGGGCATCAAACTCAAAGGACGTTTCTGGCACGGGCTTGGGGCTCAATATTGTGAAGCGGTGTGTGGAGCTTCATGGAGGAGAGATTACCCTTAATTCCGAAGAAGATAAGGGGACAGAGATAGTAGTTACTATACCGATATGATTCTAAATACTTATAATTGCAGGCTATGGGCAAAAAGGTACTCCTGATAGAGGATGATCCGGATTTGAGAGAGACAACGGTAGAGTTGCTCAGGGACGAAGGCTTTGAGGCGCTTGCTGCCGAAAATGGGGCGCAGGGTATTCAAATGTCTTTGCTCCATATTCCCGATGTGGTGGTTTGTGATATCAATATGCCGGGGCTATCGGGTTATGAGGTATACAATATGCTCCATCAGGTCAATACCACATCGGTAATTCCGTTTATCTTTCTTTCGGCCAAATCTACCCGCGACGATATCCTGGCAGGCCTTCACCTGGGGGCAGATGATTACATTACAAAGCCCTTCGAATTCGATAATCTTGTTGCGGTAATCAAAAGGCGTATTGAGCGCCGCAAGCGCATAGCCGATCAGCATGACGAGAACTTTAAGGTACTTTTTGAAAACACCCGAAATCCTGCCTTTATTCTAAATCAGTGTAAGTTCGACTATGTAAACCGTCCCCTTAGCAAGATGGTTGGTTATAATCAGGAGCAGATTGAGGGGATGTCTGTTACTAACATTTTGAGCGGAGGATCGTTAACCCAGTTCTCCGAAGCAGCTGAGCAATGCAAGGGAGGACTTAAAACCTCATTCAATTTGAATGTAGATATCCTGTTGAAAGACAAAAGGATTGCTAATGTTGACCTTGTTGGCATGCAGATTCAGTTCAGAGGTCAACCCTGCTTGCTTTGTACCTTAGAGTTTACCGACACCTTTGAGGCTGATAATGAGGAGTCTGCAGCAAGTGGTGATAACCTGTCGGTTACTAAGCGGGAGGTAGAGGTTCTAGATCTTATTTGTCAGGGGTTTACCAATGCCGAGATCGCCGAGAAGCTTTTTCTTAGCGAACGAACCGTTGAGGGGCATCGATCGAGGCTATTCTCCAAAACAGGAACTAAAAATGCCGTGGCGCTTGCCATGTGGGCAGTGAAAAACAATATTTATAAGGTGTAGCCAAGCAGCCCCACACAGAACCTACCTGCCGAAATTAGTCAGGCAGGCATCCAATCATCCAACCTGCCTGCTCTGACGTCAGTCAGGCAGCTTACCTGCTGGCAAGCAGGGTCAATCAATCACCCAACCATCTAATCAATCTTAGACGCTGACAGGAGCTTCGCACCCTGTCTGCTGTCGCCTACCTCGGTAGGCAGGGTAAGCAAGCGACAGGCAGGGCTGTCAGGTCATTCAATCATTCAATCAATCAATCACCCAATCCCCCAAAACAAACCAGCCAGCGGCTAGTAATAGCGGCTGGCTGGTTTCACTCTCAAAGCGTATGTATTTACGCTGGTTTCTCAATACCAAGTAATCGTCGAACTCCCGATAAAAGGCTCTTTATTTCAAAAGGTTTGCAGAGAACAATTTTTGCACCCAATTCCTTGGCCATAAGCAGGTAATCGCGCGAATCGAAGTAGCCTCCGCCCGATATGGCTATAAGTTTGGTGTTGGGGTGCGTCTTTCTAACCCACATGATCACCTCAAGGCCATCCTCTTCGGGCATTACAATATCGGTGATAATTAGCTCGTATGGCATCGTGTTTTGTAGGCGTATTCCCTCCCGTCCATTGCTGGCCATATCAACCCGAAATCCTTCTTCTACAAGAATTTCCCTGATGCTTTGAGCCAACTCCCGATCGTCATCTATTATTAATATCCGTTGCTGCATTTGTATGTTGGTAGTATCAAACATCATTTGTGCCTTTAGTTTGTTCACTTTGCTTTGCGTATGGCTATTTATGCAATTTCTTCCACCGATTGTTTTAACGAACCCTGGGTGGTCGTTTCAACAAGTGAAGTTAAATCGTCCGACGAAAAAATGGCGTCCATATCTAGAATCATCACGAATCGATCATTAATACTCGTTACCCCATCAATAAATTCGCTTCTATATCGGCTACCAATGCTTGGAGCGGGCATAATTTGGCTTGGTTCAATCTCCAGTACTGCCTGCACAGCATCAACCAGGGCCCCTAGTTTTACCGACTCATTGTCCACCACTATATCCATTACAATTATACATGTGTTAGTGGTGTATTCTGTGGGGCTCATGCCAAACTTAATTCGTGTATCAATTACCGGCAGAACAGTGCCTCTTAGGTTGATAACCCCTTTCATATACTCAGGAGCTTGAGGGACTACTGTAATTTTGCTTAGTTCCAGAATGTTGAGCACCTTACTGGCGTGTGCTGCAAACTCCTCATCGCCTAGTTTAAACGATAGGTATGAGTTAATCTTTGTATCTTTTTCGTTGCTCATAATTTCTTAGTTTTAGCGGTTTGTTTTTCCCATGGTTCTTTTGTTGTTGCGCTTCTTACCATAACACCCAGTGGATTCCTTACCATATACTTGTACAAAGTATACAATGTAGCCTCCTGCTATATCAAATGGATCCAAAGGGTGGTAAAAGGTTAACATTTTAGCAGATCTATTGAGCGTTTAGCGTGGCAAAACACGCTAAACGCTTTGGATGAATGTTTAGAAGTTTTCAAAATCGCCGTCGTTACTTGTAACCTTTGCCTTACTTGTTACTTCATGGAATTTATTGGTCTTACCATTGCCCTCCATCTTTAGGCTAACACCCTTAGTATTCTCTTGTTGCTTTGTCTGCACGTTGGGGGTTGCCACTTTTTTTGGTGCGTAGTGACTCTCGGCCTGGAACTTATTGATTCGGCGGCTATCAATTCTAAAGTACCCAATGATCTCTTTAAGCTGCTCGGCCTGGCTGCTTAGCTCCTCGGCGCTGGTGGCCATCTCCTCGCTAGCAGCGGCATTCTGCTGGGTAACCTGGTTAAGCTGCTGAATAGCGGTATTCACCTGATCGGATCCGCTGCTCTGCTCCATACTGGCCGCAGCAATCTCCTGAACCAGCTTGGCTGTTTTCTCAATTTCAGGAATTAGTCCAGTCATAAGCTCTGCAGCATTCTCGGTAACATCTACGCTTTTTGAGGCTAGAGCAACAATCTCATCGGCGGCAATCTTACTGCGCTCTGCCAGTTTGCGTACTTCAGCGGCAACCACTGCAAATCCACGTCCCTGCTCACCAGCCCGGGCTGCCTCAACAGCTGCGTTAAGCGCAAGAATATTGGTTTGGAAAGCGATATCGTTGATGATGTTAATCTTCTCAGCAATATTTTTAATGGATACTAAGCTGTCCTGAGATGCTGCCCCAACCTTACTAACGCCATCCTGTACCTTTTGCGATATTTTATCGGCCTCCTGGGCATTATCGGTATTCTGCTGAATATTGGCTGCCATCTCCTCCATGGAGCTGCTTACCTCCTCGGCGCTCGATGCCTGTTCGCTGGCACCCTGCGATACCTGCTGGCTGCCTGAGCTCATCTGCATGCTGGCTGCGGCAATATTATCCGATCCTAGCATCACGCTACCAATCACCTCTTTCAGCTTATCCACCATGTTCTGCATGGCCTTGCCAAGCTGTCCTACCTCATCTTTACGGTCGAGTATCTCGTTTTCGAGTTCGGCGGTTAGGTCGCCCTCGGCAATGGTTTGAGCAAAACCAACGCCCTTAATAATTGGTGCAGAAATTATGCGAGTGATTAGAAGGCCAAGGATGAGGGCAAGAACTAACCCTACAATTATTCCCCCTACTACCATTGCTGTGGATGCACTCACAGCCCTATCACCTAGATTAACAGCAGTTGCAGCCTCGTTGTCGTTGTAGGTAATAAGTTGAGTTAAGTTTTTAACGGCTGCTTGATTTAGGGGTAAAGCTTCTATTAAACTTTTACGACTAGCCTCCTCCGCTAATGCCACTGCTCTTTCTGCTTCCTGAATGGCTACATCAAAATACTTAAATACATTCTCGGCACTTGGTAACATTTCACGCTCGTATATTGCCCAGGCAGCATTGTTATTTCCATTGCGAAGCAATCTGTTCACCTCATGCACTGCGCGATGGAACTGGCCGTGGGGTTCACGAAGATCGTTAAAAGCCGCAGCTAGCCTTGGGTTTGTTGATGCAAAGTTTGGAAGCCAGCGGCCAAGATTGCACAGGGTATGATCATCGCCGCCTTCAAAAGTTCTTCCACTCCTGATGGCATTTGCAACTCTTACCTGAAGTTCGTGGTGATCTCCCTTAAACTGCTGCAAATCCTTTAACAATTCCATGGGGTAGCTGATGTCAATTGTGGCCATATCGTTAACTAACGATTCAAACTCTAGGTTAACGCCCCTACGGTTGTCTCGGCTTCTTACAAACTCGTCCCACATCTGTGCCTCCTCAGCCGAGTGGGGTAACGACTCGTACAATGCCTGCGCTTCGGCTTGCCGTTTACGAGCGTTGTCAAGGTGCTGAAATTGTTGTGATTTTTCTGATGCGTCCAGATTTGGAATTAGTAGCGTACGATGTGCCGATTGAACCATCTCGAATGCTAGCTCAATTTCTTGTAATGCCCCTACCGAAGGCATATTTACATCGGCCACATCATGGAATGATTTTGAAACCCGGTTCAAACCTACGAACCCAATGATTCCAATTGCTAGGGCTATTAGCGCCACTAGGCCAAACCCAGTCATAATTTTTGTTCCAATTTTTAAGTCTCTAAATTTCATAGCTTTGTCCTCCTGAATTTTTAGCGAAGCAATACTATTGCTTCTGTTGGTTTAGGTGTTTAGTTATTAGTGATTTAAATGTTTCCGATCTAAATGGTTTTACTAAGAAATCTACTGCACCCAGATCCTTTGTGCGCTCAATGCTTGCTTTATCGGCTTTGGCCGACACAACTATTACTGGCGTGCTATCGTTAAGCTGATGCTTATGGTTAAGAAATTCAAACCCATCCATTTCTGGCATCATAAGGTCTAGAATGACTAGTTCAAAATGCTCGTTAGCTAGATTTTTCAATGCTGCCTTGGCATCTTTGCAGGTTGTAGTTTCTATACCCCAGCTGTTTAGCAACGACTCCACAAGCACCTGGTTGAAGTAGGAATCTTCTACAATTAGTATCTTGGGAACTGGGTTCATTTTCGTGTGATTAATTTCTTATACAAAGCTAACCCCAACACCCTCCCAATAAAAGAGTGCTAGCACCTGTTTGAAAAAATGAGGTATAAATACGTACTGCTTATATAGGGCTAAGGTGCATAATAACAGATATTTATGAAATTAGAAGAGGGTCTCCCTATGAATTGTTTAGGTGCTTTATGTTGACCATAGGGTGGAAACACCTAATGTGTAATTATTATCGATGCCGTTTTATGGTTATTTTTCGGAATTAAGTATTTACCTGCGATTACCACAAGACAATAATTTTCATTACTTTAGGGAAATAACTTACCAAGATGATGAGTTCAGATTACAAGTACACCCAGTTCTTCAATGCTCTCCAATCTCTTATCGAGATAGATTCAAATGAAATGCTATACTATAGTGAGTTGCTATCGGTGGTAAGATTTAAAAAGGGAGAACTTCTTCTTAAGGCGGGTGAGACCTGTAAGAATATTTTTTTTATCAACCAAGGTTTATGCCGCACCTTTTTTCTCAATGCTAAAGGTGAGGAAAATACTTTCCATTTTACTATGGAGAAAGAATTTATAACCGATTACGAGAGTTTTGTTGCAGTTGAACCAGCATACTTCTCCATTCAGGCGCTTGAGCCCGTTGAGGCTGTAGTAATGACGTATCATACGGTTCACGATGGATATAAGAACTTGCAGAATGGCGAAAAGCTAGGTCGATTGCTTGCCGAAAAATATCTTTTTATGTTTATGAATAAGGTAAGAGATATTTATACCGAGGATGCCATTACGCGGTACCGAAAAATGAGTAAACGCTATCCATCCATTCTGCAAAGAGTTCCGCAGCATCTTGTGGCTTCGTACCTAAACATTACGCCAGTTCACCTAAGTCGATTAAAGGGTATAATATAATAGCCCCATTTTATTAACATATGTTATTGTTTTGTAACTTGTCAATGGCATATATTTGTTGCTGATACTGAAAACAAAACCCGGCTTATGGACAAAATTACTGGCACCAGCAATCGCGTACTTGAGGTAAATCTCTCAACCGGCAAATCCACCGTAATAGAAATTACGCCCGAACTCCGAAAAAAATATATTGGAAGCAAGGGGCTAGGTATGAAGCTCCTTTTCGATAGGCTAAAGGTGGGTGTCGATCCGCTATCCGACGAAAATATTATAGCCTTTATGCCCGGCGTGTACATGGGGACCGGAGCACCCTGCTCGGGACGCTGGTCGGCCATTACCAAATCGCCACTAACAGGCATTATGGTCTCCTCATCGTGTGGTGGGCCATTTGGAATGAGCCTTAAAACCTCGGGTTGGGATGGGCTAATTCTTAAGGGCAAAGCACCTGTGCAATCATACCTACACATTACATCCAAGGGATGTGAAATAAGAAGCGCCCAGCACCTCTGGGGCAAATCGACCACCGAAACGCAGGACGCACTTAAGGAGGAGGGTGGCGTAATTGCCATTGGCCCGGCGGGCGAAAACCTGGTTCGCTTTGCCAATATTATCTCCGGACATCGTTTCCTGGGCAGGGGCGGAGTGGGAGCCGTGTTGGGATCTAAGAACATAAAGGCCATTACGGCCTTGGGTGGCGAGTTTAAAATTGTTCCAGCGCAAAAGGAAAAGTTCGACAAGGTTCGTAAGCTGGCCAGCAAGCAGATTAACTCCAACGAGATGACCTCGGGCTTTTACCGCGATTTTGGTACTGCAGCCAACGTAATCCCCTGCAACGAGGCCAATATATTTCCCATAAACAACTTTAGCGATGGCTCGCATCCGCAGCATTACGAGCTGTCGGGACAAAACTTTAGGGAGAAGCACAGTAGCAAGCATCATACCTGTAAACCCTGCACTATTCTCTGCGGGCATAAGGGCGATTTTAGTGGCGAAACGCTGGCCGTTCCCGAGTTCGAAACCATTGGCCTTCTGGGGTCTAACCTCGGCATTTTCGATACCGAAGTTGTTGCACGTTTGGGCAAACTATGCGGCGAGCTGGGTATGGATACCATATCAACGGGTAGCACCATTGGCTGGGCCATAGAGGCTACGCAGAATGGTTTTATTACAACCGATTTGAAATTTGGCGATATTGATGCGGTAACCCAAATTATCAACGATATTGCCCATGGCAAGGGTATTGGTGCCGATCTGGCGTTGGGCTCACGGGCTGCAAGTCGTAAGTACGGTGGCGAGTCGTTTGCCATTCACGCTAAGGGGCTCGAGCTGGCCGCTTACGATCCTCGCGGATCGTTTGGTCAGGCACTATCGTACGCAGTGGCCAACCGTGGCGGGTGTCATCTTAATGCCTACGTTATTGCTCAGGAAATCCTCTTTAAACTGCTCAACCCAACCAAATCGCTGGGTAAGGCCGCTTACGTGGTATTTCTTCAGAATGTTAAGGAGATTATCGACTCGCTACATACCTGTGCCTTTACGCAATTTGCCTACATGCTTGAGCCCCCGTTGGTAAAGTATACGCCCAAGCCAATTCTGGCTTTTCTCATGCAGTATATGCATCCGGTTGCCATTCAGCTTATCGATTACAGCTTGTACACCAAGATGTGGAGCACCATCACGGGTATAAAACTCACCAATAAGGAGTTGATAACTGCTGGCGAGCGAATTTACGTTCTGGAAAGATATATGAATACCCGCGAGGGTATCTCGGCCAAGGACGATAAGTTACCAGCAAAGCTAATGAAGGAGTTTCGCCAAAGTGATAAGCAACAAAAGTCAATCCCATTGCAGAAGATGATAAAGCAGTTCTACACCAAGCGTGGATTCGATAGCAACGGTATCCCAACAGCGAAGACTTTGAAGAAGTTAAAAATTTTAGATTAAACAGAATAGTTGGCATTTGGCCAAAAAGCATTTGGCAATGGAGTGGGAGCAATCAATCAACTTGCCCGCTTTTGGCGGATCAACCAACCTGTCCGCTCTACCTGCCGCCTGCCGGTAGGCAGGGTAGACAGGCCACTGGCGGGTCACTCAATCATTCACCCAATCATCCAATCCACCTAGTATTAAACACACAGAAAATATAGCGATACAGACACATATAGATAACACAGCATCGTAAAACGTAAAACGCCAAACGCCAAACCCTAAACGATCACTCAACAATGACCCAGCCCAGTCACTCCTCATTCTTTGCCCAACCCAAGTTCCTCGTGGGACTTCGGGCTATGGAGCATATCCCCGTTGAACTCGATGGATTCAATGCCCGCCGACCAATGGTTATTGTTCATCCGCAGGCCAAGGGGCTGGTAAAGCGGTTTGTCCGTTCGCTGGCCGATTCCAACCTATCGGTTGGTGCACTGGTTCACTGTGCGCTTCCCTACGTAAATCAATATGAGTTGGAGCGACTAGCGGGTCTCTTCCGGTGGCGCCAGTGCGATTCGGTGGTAGCTATTGGCGGTGAGTTTGCCATGGATATTGCCAAGGCACTGGCTACAACTTTAACTGATGGGAATGAATTGAAGCATAGAGAGATTAAGGACAGAACAATTCCTCTTGCTTATATTGCTACTCAGGCAGTTGGCGGAAACGAGGTTACAACCACAATGAATTTAGATGGGAGGGAGGTGATCTCCGATTTTCTCTACCCCGATATTGTTTGTATCGATAATCGTATGGTGGGGCAAAAGGCTGGGTTAAACTCAACGGTTGTAGCCGCAATTGGCTCATTGGCTTGGTGTGTTGAGGGGGTGGCCAACGAGCAGTGCAGCCCTTTTGCCGAGGCATCGGTTCTTACGGCTATAAGCCTAATTGCTGATAACCTTCCCAGCTTGGCCAAAAGGCCTGCCGATAAAAAGTCGGCATTAGCTGTGGTGAATGGGGTTGCTGTGGCCGGTACCGTTAAATCCAACTGTAAGGGTGGCGTGGCTTGCCTTGCGGCTGAACTGTTGGCTCGAGAGACGGGTCACAACACCAATCTATTGGCAGGCCTTCTTTTGCCCTACGCCCTACGTTACAAGCAGGAGCGGAATCAAACCATAAAAGATGATTTACTGCTAGCCCTCACCGGCATTGATGCTTATAGTACCATTGCTGCTGATGATAGATCGAAAGAATCCATAAGGATAATAGAATCATTAGTTTCATTAGCGGGTGTTGAACTAAATCAACTGAAGATACAGCAGTATCTGCTTCAAAAAATCGCAATAGATGTAGAGGATATAAGCGAATCACGTGTATCGATGGATTACTGTTTGGGCTTTCTACAATTTGTTTTTGGAGATAATTAGCTTAGATGATAAAATCTGAATAGCAATGAAGAATTACGATTTTCCCCAGATCTCACCCGGCACTAAGCCTCTAAAGAGGTTTTACGTTTGGCTGCTGCTCCTAATTTTTGGTCGCGCATTTCAGGCCGTGGCCAAGGTCGATCCGGCAGCTAAGCAGGAGTTCGACAGGATGCCCTCCGACTTTATGCTGGACCTCTGCGTAGCCCCCAATGGGCCGCATATGATTGTGGGTAAAGATAAGCAGGGGCAAATTCGTTACTACGGTTGGAAACCAAAGGATAAGAAGATTACCCTTTCGATGAAGATTAAGCATCTGGAGGCAGCCATTCTGATGTTCACATTTCAGGAATCGTCGTGCGTGGCAACCGCAAGGGACAGGCTGATTGTTGAAGGCGATATTGTGGTGGCAAGCGGCGTGCTTAGGATAATGGACTTGCTGGAGGTTCTGCTACTCCCCAAATTTATTGCCCGCCTTGGCGTAAAGCGATATCCCAACCGCACTCAAATGTCGCTTGCCCGCAAGCTGCGCAGCAGAGTTTTAACCTATGCTAGGGTAGTGGTAGGGTAACGAATTATGAATGATTAATGCCAAATGATAAATATCCAAACACTTTCTGAACCCTAAACCCTAAACTTTAAACTCGAAACCCAATCACCCCTGCCTGCCGCAAACGTCAGTCAGGCAGGCAATCACTCAATCACTCAATCACTCAATCACTCACCCACCCTCCCCATGAAAACCCCAGGTTACTACGAATACTGCAATAGAGTTAAAGTGATTTCAGGACATCAAGTGCTTGAATCCATTCCCCAATACCTACAGGAACTAAAGTCTAAAAATCCTCTAATCATAACCGACCAAGGCGTAAGTGGTGTTGGACTGGTCGACATTGTGCTCCAGGCTATGGGTAGGAGTGACATACCCGTTTTCGACAATGTGCCAGCCGACTCCGATTTGCAAACGGTTAGGGCAATTGCAGAGGTTTATCGAACCAACCATTGCGATGCCATAATAGCCATTGGTGGAGGCTCGGTAATCGATACGGCCAAAGGTGTGAACGTGCTAGTGTCGCTGGGAGGCGATAATCTTATGCGGTTTGCCGGTTCGGGTAAGGTGAAAAGTAGGCTAAAACCACTGCTGGTTATTCCTACCACATCGGGCACGGGATCGGAGGTAACACTGGTAGCGGTGATTGCCGATCATGAGCGCAGCGTTAAGCTGGGCTTTGTATCGTACAACCTGCTGCCCGATATTGCCATACTCGATTCGCGTATGACCCAAACCCTCCCTCCGCATCTAACGGCGCTAACGGCTATGGATGCCCTTTCCCATGCCTGTGAAGCCTATACATGTTTATCTAAAAATCCACTTAGCGATGGGGATGCGCTCTTGGCCATCCGCCTTATCGGCAATAATATCATTAAAAGTATTACTAATCCCGATGATTTGGATGCCCGTTTGGCGCTAGCCCACGGATCTACATTGGCTGGTGCTGCTTTTTCGAACTCCATGGTGGGTATGGTGCATTCGCTTGGTCACGCCACAGGCGGGGTTTGCCATGTGCCTCACGGTACATGTATGAGTATCTTTTTACCCTACGGGTTGGAGTATAACCTGAAAAAGGTTGAACCCCTAATTGCCGAGTTGCTTTTTCCACTGGCAGGCGAAACGGTTTTTGCATCAACACCTAAAGAGCAAAGAGCACACAAAGCTATTCAGTATATCAGGGATTTAAATCAGCAGCTGTTCGATGCAACGAATGGCAGGCACTCGCGCAACCTAGGTGAAATTATGGATAGGGATGGCAATGCTCTTGTGCCAAGAGAGAAACTTCCCGAGATAGCCAAAACTGCTACGGGCGATGGAGCCCAGTTCTACAACCCCGAGGATTTGGACTACAGCGATTTTTTAATGGTGCTTGAGCATGCTTGGGAAGGGAAAGCCTTGGAGAGGATTGGCTTCCAATCACCCAATCATCCCTGACTGCCGCAAACGTCAGTCAGGCAGGCAATCATTCAATCTTCCCTAGACGCTGACAGCTTGCCTGTTCTTTCCTTTGGCAGGGAGCTTCGCACTCTGTCAGGTCTGTATCCCATCTCACCGCTCAATTGCTCAATCGCTCAATCACCCAATCACCCAACCTGTCTGCCTTTGGCAGATCACCCAACCTGCCTGCTCTGACGCCAGTCAGGCAGCTTGCCTGCTGGCAAGCGGGGTCACCCAATCATCCTTCTCCCCATTTAAAAACGTTTAACATTCATTAATACATTCCCGTTCCGTAAAATCAACTATTTTTGTGTCAAACTTTTCTGTGTATGTATGCAATCTTCATAAAGGAGCTTAATAGCTTTTTCTCATCGTTAACAGGACTTATTGCTGCGGTTGTGTTTTTGGTGGCCAATGGTTTGTTCATTTGGGTTTTTCCGGGTGAACTCAATGTACTAGATGGCGGGTACTCCACGTTGGATACGCTTTTCATCATGGCGCCATGGATATTCCTATTTCTTGTGCCAGCCATAGCCATGCGCACATTCTCTGAGGAGAAGCGTACGGGCACCATTGAGCTGCTTTTAACACGCCCCATAACAGACATTCATTTAGTGCTGGGCAAGTACCTTGCAGTGGTTACTCTTGTTATAATTATTCTTTTGCCATCCTTAATCTTTTTCCTATCGGTTTATTTGCTTGGGAGTCCTGTTGGCAATATCGACACAGGAGGAACTTGGGGCTCGTACATAGGTTTGTTCTTTTTGGCAGCTGGCTATGCCGCCATTAGTGTATTTGCATCGAGCCTAACGCAGAATCATATCATCTCGTTTATTCTTGGTGTAATTCTTAGCTTCTTTATTTACATAGGGTTTGAGTCTATTGCTTCGGTTTACTTGCTAAAGGATGTGGAGCATATTGTGGTCTCCCTTGGTATAAATGAACATTACCAGTCGCTTAGCCGTGGTGTAATCGATTCTAGGGATATTGTGTATTTTGTTGGCCTTTCGACTTTTTTCATCCTGTTAACCCGCTTGGTTCTGCAGAGCCGAAAGTGGTAAGTTTTCAAATCTACTAATGTTACCATATATGAGTGTTTCTTCAACAAGGAATAGAAGTTTAACCGAACTAGCCATTGGTATCGTTGCCATTGCATTGCTTGCCTATATCTCCACCTTTGTGAACTTTAGGCTCGACTTAACTTCCGAGAAACGATATACCTTGGATCGTTCCACCAAGGAGGTGCTTTCCGACTTGGATGATGTGGTGTATATTCGGGTTTATCTTGATGGGAATCTACCCATGGGTTTCAGGCGGATGCGCCGTGAGCTAAAGGAACTTCTCGACGAGTTCAGGGTGCATGGAGGAAGGATGATTGAGTACGAGTTTATTGATCCTCTAGGGTCGGTTGATAAGGCTGAGCGTGATGCCTTTGTTCGCGACTTGTATGACATGGGTTTGGAACCCACAAATATTCAGGAGCGCGATCCCCGTGGGGGAACCACGCAGCGTGCCGTTTTTCCAGGTGCCATTGTTAGCTACAAGGGCAAGGAGCAGGTGGTGAACTTGCTTAGGAACAACCCCGCTCTGAGTGGCGAGGAGAATATTAATATATCAGTCCAAGGTTTTGAATACTCACTTGTTAGTACAATTCTTTCGCTTAAACCCAACGAACTCCCCAAGCTAGCCTTTGTGCATGGGCACGGACAGCTCGATGAGCTAGAAACAGGCGATATTGCCCAAGAGCTGGTTAAGCAGTTCGAGGTGCATCGGGTGGTGCTTGGTGGCGAGGTTGGTGGGCTAAATCCCTACTCTGTGGTGGTGGTGGCTGGGCCCACTGAGCGAATACCCGAGGCCGATAAGCTGGTGCTCGATCAGTATATCATGGGAGGTGGCAATGTCCTTTGGATAGTAGATGGTGTAAAGGTTAGCGTCGATAGCCTATCGCAAGGAGCCACTACGCTTGCTTTCCCAAACGATCATAACTTAGACGATATGCTGTTTAGGTACGGAGCAAGAATTAACCCAACGCTTATACAGGATATGCAATCGGCGGTTATTCCAGTAAATGTATCGCTTGAGGGACAGGATTCGAGGTTTGTTCCCGCCCCTTGGGTATACTACCCCCTAATCAATGCCCCTGGCACACACCCCATAACCCGCAACCTTAACCTGATTTCGAGCAAGTTCGTTAGCCCAATAGATACAGTGGGGATGGACTCCAATATTGACAAGCAGATTCTTCTTAAAACATCTCCATACAGCCGAACGCTTAACGTGCCGCTATTTATCAATCTGAGGCAGATTGAGCGTAGCCCTCTCGAGAGTGAGTTTAACCTTTCTAATCTGCCTGTTGCTGTGCTCCTCGAGGGAGTGTTTCCTTCGGCATTCACAAACAGACCCTTGTCCTCCTATAACAACGGTCGCCCATTCAGTTTTCATGAGCAGAGCATGCCAACCAAAATGGTTGTTATTTCCGATGCAGAAATCATTCGCAACGAGGTGAGCCGTCGGCCCGACGGGGCTTATGTTACACCCCTAGGCTACGACAGGTACTCGCGCCAAACCTATGGTAATAAAGAGTTTATTGTGAACGTAATAAACTACCTTAACGACGACAGAGGTTTAATGAACCTGCGCACCCGTGAGTTTAAACTCCGCTTGCTCGATAAAAGCAAGGTGTTGGAGAATAGGGTAAGGTGGCAGGTCGTAAACCTTACGCTGCCCTCTTTGGCTTTATTGATTTTTATTGGGGTGTGGCTACTTATCAGGAAGAAACGATATACTAAATAGCTGTTATGGGGATTAAAAAGTTTGCTATACGTTTTTGGTGGTTCATCGTTCTGCTTTTAGTGTCAGGTTATTTTCTCCTATCCACCGTGTTGCAAAACAGGCAGAATGATAAGGAGATAGCCTTTGCCATTGACAATGTAGATGATGTTAATAGAATTACCATAGCACATGCCCATGAGGAGGTTGTGCTGCAGCGTACTAGAACCAATGGCTGGCTCGTTAATTATGACTCTCCTGCGTCAATCGATGCCGTGAATGCCCTACTACGAGTTATTTCCAGATTGCAGGTAGATGGACCAGTACCAATTAATGCCAACGATTCCCTTTTGCATCTCATGCAAAAGCAGGGGACTCAGATAGAGCTGTTCTCAAATCGTAGGAACCTTCGCAGGTATACCGTTGCCACTACCGACAGCGAATATCTTATCAGTATAGGTCATCTGGAGAAAGCAAAGCGCGTTTACCGTATTAGCTTACCTCGATACGATGGTGCAATAGTTGACCTATTCAAAACTGTTCCAGAGTATTGGGTTGGCAATCAAGTTCCTACGCCAAGCTACGAAAGTATTACAGCGGTTCAGTTAGAGGTGCCAGCCGATTTGGAGCAATCGTATCGCATTGACATTGGTGATGATGGGCAGTATAGGCTTTTTCATATATTTTCAGGTACAGAGATTGATGCCTTTGAGGAAAGTCGGGTAAAGCACCTAATCACTAGCCTAACCCAAATACCCTACGCCAGTATTGTGTCGATGAGCGACGAGGAACGAGCGGCAGTGATATACTCCGATCCCGATTTTATCTATACCATATATAGCACCGAAAGTAGTAAGTTTGAGCTAAAGGTATATCCTATCCCTGTTGATGAGTATATCGATGAGCTGGGTAGGCCTGTAAATGTTGACCTAAACAGGGTTTATGTTATTGTTTCGGGAAGTAAGCAGGTGTTTGTTGTCAACTACATCGAGATGCATAGCGTGCTGCAGGGGTTATCGTCGTTCTTATCATAAAATCTATTTATATCTTTGCCTTTTTGCTTAAAAAATTGTAATATTGATTCCAATTTTTTTACAACAAACTATGTTGATAATCAAAAGGTAATACCTTTGTCAGGTAGTCTGTTCGCAAGGTGGCTTCAGCCAGCACATCCCTAATTGCGTGAGGCACACAAAAATTATTCGACATAAGTGTTACATTTGCTAACAATTTTAAAATTCGATACTGATGAAATTTGTAGTTTCCAGCACAGAACTTCTTAGCCACCTATCGGTGGTTAGTAGGGTTATCAGTTCCAAGAATACCCTACCTATTCTTGATAACTTTCTTTTCAACCTCAACGGAAACGATCTCGAAATTACGGCTTCGGATCTTGAGACCACCCTTACCACTACCATTAAGCTTGAGAATGTAACCAATGATGGGCAGGTGGCCATTCCATACCGAATTCTTGTTGATACGCTTAAGGAATTCCCCGAACAGCCCCTTACCTTTGATGTAAACCAAGATACCCTTGCCATCAAATTGGTTTCCGATAATGGTGAGTTTAACATCGTTGGTCAACCTGCAGAGGATTTTCCTGCAAAGGCCGTAGTTGATGAGGCCGAAAAGATGACGGTAAAGGTGCCTGCTGTAGCGCTGCTCAATGGTATTACCAAAACCATTTTTGCTACTGCCGATGATGAGATGCGCCCTGTGATGAACGGAATTCTTTTGGAGTACTCTGCTGAGGCACTAACCTTTGTTGCATCCGACGCTCACAAGCTGGTTCGCTACAAGAGGCTGGATGTACAGGCCGATCAGGAGAAATCATTTATTCTACCTAAAAAGCCTGCAGGGCTTCTTAAGAATATCTTAGGCAAAGGGAATGCAGAGGTTTTGGTTGAGTTCGACTCCAAAAACGCACAATTTACGCTCGATCAGTATACCTTGGTTTGCCGCTTAGTTGAGGGAGTATACCCCAACTACAACTCGGTTATCCCTGATAATAACCCTAATAAGGTAACCATCGATAGGCTCGACTTTTACAACTCGCTGCGCCGCGTGGCCCCATTTACCAATCAGGCCAGCAACCTAGTGAAGCTGTCACTCAAAGGAAATCAGATTGTTGTATCAGCACAAGATTTGGATTTCTCCATCTCGGCTCACGAGAACCTTCAGTGCCAATACGATGGCGATGATATGGAGATTGGCTTCAAGTCGGTATTCCTGATCGAAATATTGGCCAACATTTCGGCTAGCGATGTTATCCTTTCGCTTTCCGATCCGTCAAGGGCTGGTCTACTCTTCCCTGCGGTGAATGACAATTCCGAGGAGGATGTGCTCATGCTGCTAATGCCCATGATGGTTAGCGCTTAGCGATTTTTACAATATTATAAGTTTGGCGCGAAGCTGTTCCGCTTTTTGGGCAACAGCTTCGCTCTTTTTTTCAAATATCAAGTACTCAAAGCATGGAAATTAGCATTAAAAACCCATTGGTCTTTATCGATTTGGAGACAACCGGAATAGATGTGGTGAACGATCGCATTGTAGAGATCTCGGCTCTTAAGATAATGCCCAATGGCAAGCAGGAGCTTAAAACCCGAAGGGTTAATCCCACGATACCCATTCCAGCCGAAGCAACGGCCATTCATGGTATATCCAACGATGATGTGAAGGACGAGCCCACCTTTAAGGAGATGGCTAAATCGTTGGCGCAGTTTCTTGAGGGATGCGATTTGGCTGGTTTTAACTCCAACAAGTTCGATTTTCCTTTGCTTGCAGAGGAATTTCTCAGGGCCGATGTGGATTTCGATTTCCGCAAGCGCAAGTTTATCGATGTGCAAACCATTTTTCATAAGATGGAGAAACGCACCCTTGAGGCTGCGTACAAGTTCTACTGCGAGAAGGAGCTGGAGGGGGCACATAGCGCCGAGGCCGATACCCTAGCCACATTCGAGGTGCTTAAAGCGCAGCTCGATAGGTATCCCGATCTGCAGAATGATATCGATTTCCTTGCGGAGTTTAGCACCCACAAGCAGAATGCCGATTTTGCAGGCCGCATTATATACGACGAGAGTGGGGTGGAGGTGTTCAACTTTGGAAAGCACAAGGGAAAGCCCGTTGAGGATGTATTTACCAAGGAGCCAAGCTACTATGCTTGGATGATGAATGGTGATTTCCCTCTTTATACCAAGAAGGTGCTAACTAGTATTTACCTTAGGATGAGACAGAAATAGATAACCTAAGCAGTATAACTAAAAGCCCCTGAGGTTGCACAATGCAATATCCTCAGGGGCTTTTATTGTGATTAAGCTGAATCGTTTATTCTTGCTCTAAAAGTTCCTCAATAACTTTAATCATCTGTCTGAACTCCTCCTCGTCAAATAGGCGGGTGAGGAATGCAATTTCCCCGTCGCGATCAATTATTACATTGCGGGTAACCCCTGCGCTTTTATGCGCAAAGAGTTCAAAAATTTTCGAGTCCTCATCCAAGGCCAAAGGGTAGGTAATCTCCATTTTCTCAGCAAACTCTATTACCTTCTCAATGGGCTCTCCTCTGTCAACCCCCACAAGTACCAGTCCCTTATCCTTTAGTGGCAGCCATATATCCTTCTCGATATGCGGCATCTCTTTTCGGCATACGCCGCACCAGCTGGCCGTGAATTGAAGCATAACCACCTGTCCACGATGATCCGATAAGGTAAACTCGGTGCTATCCTGTAGAATTGTGGTGAAATCGGGAGCCTTTTGGCCTACTTTTACGATGTATCCACGATCGTCGGGTTCACCAGTTTGCGTAGCTTTATCTGTTCTACCACCGCACGAGCTAAGCCCAAGCGATGTAACTATCAGTAGCAAGATTGTTGCAATTCTGTTCATACAATAAGATTGTTAGGTTTGTTCTTGTTTGTGGGCAAATATAGCTGTTCATTCAAATCTGTTATATGATTAAAAGCAGACAAGATTGTTATGCTCGATGAAAGAATGCCCTGGCAGCAGCCATTAATTTGTTTCTGTTACTGTTATTGATAAATAACAACTCTTTGTGAAAGGCAATGTTTCTGTTCGAATACTTACGCTAGGCTTGCCGCCAATTGAACTCAGCTTTTCTTAGCCTGTCCATTATTGCTCTACCAACACCTGTTTCACACACTGGTTCTGCAATAATTAGTTCAATTTCATTGTCATCCTCAAACGAGTGCATGGCTTCAAACATATTTACAGCGTAATCCTTTAAGTCTTTTCTATCCGAAACTCTTATAACCTTGCAAAATCCATTTTCTACCTCTCCTGAAAACGAGATAAGCCCTGCTTTCGATTTGTCAAGATCCAAACTGGAACTATCGGCTATTAACAACTTCTTTCTGGGGCTGTAGTGCGATTTTAGCATTCCGGGTGCCGATAGCTTTTCAATAGCTGTTTCGCCATCAAAGGGAACAACTGTTTCCAGCTCCTCCTGAGTTATGATCCCGTTCCTAAGGATTTGAAAGCCCTTATCTGTAAGTTTGATAATGGTGGACTCAATCCCAACGGTAGTTTTACCCCCTTCGATAATATAATCAACGTTGGGTATCTGTTTTCGAACATGAGCGGCGGTGGTAGGACTAATGCGCCCAAACTTATTTGCGCTGGGGGCAGCAATTGGGCAATCCGATATTCGTATCAAATCTAAAGCAATTTCATTGCTGGGCATTCTAATGCCTACAGTTGGCAAACCCGATGTAACAATATCGGGGACAATGTTGCTTTTTGGCAATACCATGGTTAATGGCCCTGGCCAAAACTTCTCAGTCAACTTATGTACCCTTTCATCTGTATTAAGAACAAGATCTTGCAACTGGTGAATACTAGCAATATGCACAATCAGCGGGTCGAATGAAGGGCGTTCTTTGAGTTCGAATATTTTTGCAACAGCCATAGGGTCAAGTGCGTTTGCTCCTAGTCCGTATACTGTTTCGGTTGGGAATGCAACCAATTTCCCCTCTCGGATATATTTTGCCGCTACGTCTATGCTATTTAATATGCTCATTCTTTCTTGATGTAATGAATTGATTCAAAAACAGTAAACTCCCCAGAAGGCTCATGAGGCTTGCTAGAACAATTGCAAGGGAGAATGATCCTAAGAAATCATATAAAAAACCACCACTTAACGGCCCTGCAATGCCTGCAATTGCATATCCTAAAAATATGTAGGGATATATTATGCCAAGATTTTGCAACCCAAATACCTGAGCCGTTTCCTTGGCAAATAGAACGAAGTTGCCACCAAACCCAAACCCAATAAGAAATGAAATGGTTAGATACGAAACATCCGAAAGCGTGAGGAGATTCAGCATTAGGATAGAAACTGACTGAAATACAAGTGCTAAGAATATGCTTAAGCTTGCTCCAAGATAGTCGCTTAGAAAACCCCAGGTTAACCTACCTACAAAATTTGCAACGGCAAACAAGCCCACTCCAAGAACCAGACTGTGGTTCGTTATGTTATATTGGTTACCAATTATTCCCAAGCTGCCAATTATTAGCAAACCGGCAAAAGTTCCTAGAAATATACCGAGAAAGAGTTTTCTGAAAATACTTGTGTTTATAAAATGCGATATTTTTACTGCTTTTAGATTGTTGCTCGAGGAACTTTTCGCTTGATATGTAAGGCTTGATAGTAAAAAAATAAGTAGACCGTACGATATTCCAATAATCTTAAGCAGTTGGAGCACACTATGGCCATGACCTATTATTTTCTCAGATACAGTTGACATAAATACAGCACCTAATCCAAAACCTGCTGCGGCTATACCTGTTACCAGCCCTTTCTTTTGGGGGAACCATTGAACAGGCAGCGTGAGTGCAACCCAATAGCCGAATCCGGTGGCGATACCACCTAGAACGCCAATACCTAGTAGAATAAGCATGAAGTTACCCTGAGAGTGCCCGGCTAAGTAATAGCCTGAAAAGAATAGTAAACCCGAGATGTAACCTAAAAACCTATGATTAATTTTTCTTCCTAACTGTCCTACAAAAATCATTGTAATGGGGAATATGGCTATAAGAGTTCCAAATATACCCTGCGACTGGGATGCTGAGAAACCATAGCTTTTAATTAGCTCCGAAGCAATAATACTCCAAGCATAAACGCTACCGATACTAAGCATTATTACAAATGATGCAGATACAGTTAGGTACTTATTCATTTCAGTGGAGCCTTACTTTTTTAAGCGCTGTGATTTGGTAAGCACCTGCTGCTTTAGATCCTCCTTGTATTTAATTATTTTGCTCCTGATGATGCTGTTGGATGCAGAAACGATTTGTGCCGCCAGAATACCTGCATTTTTAGCACCATTAAGGGCAACTGTGGCAACTGGCACCCCTCCTGGCATTTGTAGGATCGAAAGAACTGAATCCCAGCCATCAATCGAATTGCTCGATTTGATGGGAACACCAATAACCGGCAATGGCGATATGGCAGCCACCATTCCCGGTAGGTGTGCTGCGCCTCCCGCTCCTGCAATTATTACATCTACACCACGTGTATGAGCGTTGGCGGCAAATTCGTAAAGTTTTTCGGGTGTTCGGTGTGCCGATACGATATCTATCTCGTAGCCAACACCTAGATGATCGAGTATCTCGGCAGCTTGCTGCATTATGGGCAAATCCGAGTCAGAGCCCATTACAATGCTTACTTGTTTTCTGTCCATGATTTTACCTTAATTAGTCCTTTTACTTTTTCTGCTTTTTGTAATGCGCATTCCAACGATGATGACATAACAGTTACATGCCCCATTTTTCGATAGGGTTTGGTTATCTTCTTACCGTATAGATGAACCTTAACGCCCTCAATTGCCATGCTTTCGGTTAGCCCTTCGTACATCACAGCACCTTGGTGTCCATCTTCGCCCAGGATATTAATCATTACCGATGGAAGTTTAATCCTAGTGCTGCCCAGGGGCAGATTTAGTATGGCACGCAAATGCTGCTCAAACTGCGATGTTATTATACTTTCGATGGTATGATGACCGCTGTTGTGGGTACGTGGAGCCATTTCGTTTACAATTACTTCTCCCTGCGAGTCAATAAAGAACTCCACCGCAAGCAATCCTTCCATATTGAGCAATTCAATAATATCCTTCGCAAAACAAATTGCTTTTTCCGATTGTTCAACCGTTATTGATGATGGGCATATCAACTTGTCAACCAGATTTGCCTTGGGGTCAAAAAGCATTTCAACTACAGGATAGCTTTTAATTTCTCCCTTTCCATTTCGGGCTACTATTACCGATATTTCTTTCGCTATTTCAACTTTATCTTCAATTACCGATGCTCCTGGAAGTAGCTTTTTCAGATCACTTGCATTATTGATAACTGCTACCCCTCGGCCATCATAGCCTCCCTTTCGGAGTTTTTGTACAAAGGGATAATGGATCTGACCCTTTTCAAGTCCTTCTAGTATCGCTGCTTCCGTTTCCCAAATTGCGAAGGGGGAGGTTGGGATTCCATTCCTTTTGTAAAACTCTTTCTGCAGGCCTTTGTCCTGAATTAGAGCTAGTATCTCAGGGTCGGGTACAATCCGGTGCCCTTCCGATTTAAGCTTCTTAAGGGCATCTATGTTAACATTCTCGAGCTCAAAGGTTAGAACGTCTACCTTCTTCCCAAATTGGTACACGGATTCGAAGTCAAGGTTGCTTCCTTTTATGTAATGCGAAGCAATTCTTCCGGCAGGACAATCCTCGTCGTTATCAAGAACATATGTTATAATGTCCCACTTGCTTGCTTCCTGAATTAACATTTTTCCCAGCTGCCCCCCAGCAATAATTCCTAATTTTAAATTTGATGTTACTAATCGTTCCATATTCAACCTTTGTTATATTTGGCAATATGCTTAAAATCAGTTCTATTAGGCTTGTTTCGTATTGCGGTGCAAAGTTAATGCTTTCGGGGCTTAGTATGGCGAAAAATCGTTATATTTCCTTTTCGGATTCTGTAATCTTAGTTTGCTTTATGCGTTTGTGCTAGGGGAGTTGTTGTTCAATATTTAGATACAATAAGAGTAGATTGTATTGCAAACCGGGCACTAATTAGGTGATATTTTCGATTAGTATGTTGGGGCTAGATAGAGGTGTAGAAGTTTAGGCTTAACCATACACGATTTCTAGAACTTCCTTCAATGAATGAGTCTATCCTGTAGTCAAACCCGAGCTCAATCTTGTTTGCTGGAGAAATGGCATAGCCAATAAAGCTTGCCCATCGAATCTCCATATCGTAACTTTTGCCCTGAAGAGAGTTCAAGTACTCATTGCTTAGCTTAGCAAAGAACTCCTTTGGATCAAGAGAACTCCCTTGTAATGGTATTTCAGATGATATTCTATAACGTAACCTAAACTCAGCATCATCGTCTTTTGCAAATGTTTGGTCAGTTAGTAACCTGTGAGCCAACCTAAAACCGGGATACCGTTTGATAAAGGTAATTTGCTGCATAGACCTATTCTTCAAACTGTTTTCATCTACTCGTGCCAAATAGCCTATGGCTATTGAGGTGTTTATGCCGATCTTTTTGGATGCCGCAATGGAGATATCGGTTAGTAGGTACTCATAGCTAAATTCCTGTTTTGCTATCGATTGCCTTGACTCGGTTTTAAGATTTAACGACCAATCTTGAGGCAACCTCTTGTTGAGGTTAATTGATGGTAAGAATCCGAGTACAAAAGAGCTTTGCGCTAGGCTATTTAGGGAAAATACTAGTACTGTTAGTAGGAGTAAACTATATCGCCTCATAATTAGTATACAATGTTTTCTGTTCTGTTAAGGACTATCTGTAGTTCATGGATAAACTCCCCTTTGCTGGAGAATAAGTATTCGAGCATCGTGTAGGTTCGGTCCACCTTGCTAGATATTACAATTTCATAGTTTTTTTTAAGATCGGAATCAGACCTTTTGCCTTGCAGGAACTCTAGAATTATGGAAGGTTCACCAGTATACTGAATCTGAATCTTTTCAATTGAATACTTATTATGCTTATTGGCAAGATACTTGGTGATGGCGCTGTATGTTTCATCAGGTAACTCATTGGGCTTAACCTCAATTTCTACGTCCACCAGCGATCCATCTTGCAGAAATTTAATACTATACCTGTTACCTGCGGATTTAGTTTTGGCTTCGTAGGCAATGGTTTCGAGGCCGATTTCCTTATACCATTTTATCCTTGAGCCAAAGTTCAACGAGTCAATAAAGTTTAACGCATCTTTTGGAACATCGCCTCTCTTTATGCGGGTTTCCCTTTCGTACTTAAGCTGAGCAAAATTCGGAATGGCTATGGCACTAAGCACAAGCAGAATGAATAATGTTCTCATAGGATCAAGTTTGCTAATTATTCTTTTTCTCAATTTTTTTAAACATCTTTTTTTACTATTTGTTTCGCGACTTACATGTGGCATATGATTTTTTTTCTAGATAAACGAATAGATATTTTGCTAGTTGATAATCTGTTGAAAATGCTAAAATCACAAAATTTGCATAATGTGACAGTCATACCTATTCTCATAATTAGATGTTAGAAACACTTTATCTTGACACGGAGTGCAGATTAGAATCAAGACCAATGTTTGTAATGAAGTTACACCATAAAGGCCTGCATTGCAGCAAGCCTTTGTGAATTAGTCGGGGTGATCTCGTCTCGTCATTTCTAATGACGAGACGAGACGCTCCCTTGCAGCCCATGCAAGCACCTCGTTTCGTGATTTGAATAGACAAACCTAGACCCCGAGGGCAAGTCGCCTTATGCTTAAATTTGTAGTGTTGATATCTTAGCCCTTTGCTCACGAGGCATCAAGCAGGTGAGCCGATTGCCGCAATGCATCAGCCGTATAAAACACCAAAGGCCTGCATTGCTGCAAGCCTTTGGTTAAATTAGTCGGGGTGAGAAGACTCGAACTTCCGACCCCTTGCACCCCATGCAAGTACGCTAGCCAACTGCGCCACACCCCGAACTAAAAATATAAATTTATGATTGTAAAGAACCTATGCTTTCTCATGCAAGTATCTCGTCAGCCATGACGAGACCACACCCCGAACTAAAAAAATATATTTATGATTGTAAAGAACCTATGCTTTCCCATGCAAGTATCTCGTCAGCCATGACGAAACCACACCCCGAACAAAAAAATATATTTATGATTGTAAAGAACCTATGCTTTCCCATGCAAGTATCTCGTCAGCTATGACGAGACCACACCTCGAACAAAAAAATATATTTATGATTGTAAAGAACCTATGCTTTCCCATGCAAGTATCTCGTCAGCCATGACGAGACCACACCCCGAACTAAAAATATAAATTTATGATTGTAAAGAACCTATGCTTTCTCATGCAAGTATCTCGTCAGCCATGACGAGACCACACCCCGAAATATTTAGCGGTTGCAAAGGTAAAGAATAATTTTTAATTGCCAAGCACTATTTTAGGCAATTTTAAACTCAGCGGATATACAATATTTTAAAACTTCATCTTAACTTTGTGCAAGCATAAGCTTTGAACTATTTTTACTCCTCATTGTTTCAAAACATATTCTCTAATCTAAATATATCGATATGGATTTATTCAAACCTCTAGAATCTAAAGGAGAGGAAAGCAAAAAAGGCTCAGCGGAGTCATCTAAAGAGCATGTTAAGGTATTAATCATTGGTTCTGGGCCTGCTGGGTATACTGCTGCCATTTACGCCGCACGAGCCAACCTTAGCCCAGTACTATACGAAGGGTTGCAGCCCGGAGGCCAGCTTACCACAACAACCGAGGTGGATAACTTCCCGGGTTATCCTCAAGGTGTTACTGGGCCTGAGATGATGGAGGATTTAAAAAAGCAAGCCGAAAGGTTTGGAACACAAGTTCGATTTGGTATGGCTACCGCTGCCGACCTTTCGAAGCAGCCTTATGCGATTACCATCGACAACGACAAGGTCATTACTGCCGATGCCCTAATTATTGCAACTGGCGCAACCGCTAAGTATTTAGGGTTGGACTCCGAAGAGAAGTTTAAAGGCCAAGGTGTCTCTGCATGTGCAACGTGTGATGGCTTCTTTTATAAAGGACAAGACGTTGCCGTTGTTGGTGGTGGGGACACCGCTTGCGAAGAAGCTACCTACTTAGCAGGTATCTGTAAAAAGGTATACATGATTGTTCGTAAACCTTACCTTCGTGCCTCCAAGGCCATGCAGGATAGAGTTGCAGCCACCAAGAATATTGAGGTGCTTTACGAGCATAATACCAAAGAGATTGTTGGCGATATGAGCGGAGTTAATGGCGCAATTCTCACCAATGGTAAAGGCGAGGAGGTTAAAATTGACATCACTGGGTTCTTTGTTGCCATAGGGCATCAGCCCAATTCCGATATCTTTAAAGAGTATATCGATATGGATGAAACGGGATACATTACTACCATCCCTGGCACATCCAAAACCAATGTAGAGGGCGTTTTTGCTTGTGGTGATGTTCAGGATAAGCATTATAGGCAAGCCATTACCGCTGCCGGATCAGGGTGTATGGCAGCACTTGATGCGGAGAGATATTTAGGCACAAGAATTTTTTAGAAAGCATAGGCTGATAGTGCTTTAAAGTATATAATACTTTTATTGAGTTTTGGATTAATTTTCAAAGCTCAATTTTTTATAAAAAGATTTAATGCATAAATAAAACAGCAATATGTATGTAAAAATGTTTATATACATAACTAAAATATGTTTTAAATCTAAATTATTTAATCAATTTAAAGGCATACCTCCTAATGGATAAAAGAATTTTGTAAGATATAGGCTGTGGTTGATAATAAACCCAAAAAAAACACTTAACTTGCATAACACTTTAACCAAAATAGGTGCTTCGCTCAATGAATGTTGAATTTACCACCGATTTACTAAAAAGTCTAGAAAGCGATGACCTGGTATTTGCCTACTCTGGGGTGATATCCGATACCATCACGCACAAAATAATTGAGTTAACGCAATCTAATATCGATTCGGCAGGGAATTTTGTGAGGTTTAAAAATAAAATCAGCTTCTTAATGGCTGAATGCTACCAAAATGTTGCCCGCCACAGTAAATACTCGGTTGATGTGCAGCTTAACTCTGATCTTAGGGGAGCCTTTTACGTTAGAAGTTTTGGTAACCGTTTTCATATAGCATCTGCCAATGCTGTTAGTATTGAGTTTATCGAAACCATAAAGGAGAAACTCGATAAGGTAAATAGTTTATCGGCGGAGGAGCTAAGGCTTTTGCAGAAGCAAGTTTTGGCTCAAGGTAAACTTTCCGAAAGGGGAGGGGCTGGGCTTGGAATAATAGAAATGGCCCGCCGAACCGGGCAAAAAATATTGTATGAATTTGAACCCATTGGTGACAACCTAGCCTTATTCTTCTTGCAGCTAAATATAGTTAACTCCGATGATCAGGTTGCTGTTGATCATGACTATTCGCTAGAGCATATGAAATCGCTTTACCGAAAGATGCAGCAAAACAACCTGCTGGTAATCCATAAGGGTGATTTCTCCGAAAATTCAGTTCTTCCGATAATTCATATGATCGAGAAGAATATTCTCAGGTTAAACGAGGTTAAGCATAACAAGCAAAAACTTTACAATATTTCGGTTGAGCTTCTGCAGAATATCTCAATGCATGCTGCAAGGAAAAATGGGGTTAACGAGGCACTGTTTACCCTGAAGAAGAGTGAGGATGGGTTTATTATTGGAACAAGCAATTACATCGATCAGGTTCAGGTTGACCCGCTTAAGGATTCTCTAAACGAAATCTACCTACTGACTAAATCCGAACTAAATAGCTTATACCGCGAGAAGCTCAGGCTTCTTGTTGATGAAGGTGTTTCGGGTGTGGGTATAGGGTTAATTTATATCTTCAGAAAATCGAATGAAATTCGTTACGCCATAAGCCCAGCTGGCGAACAGTACCTAGTTACTTTCCTCGTTAAGCTTTAGCGCTATTACTACTATTCAATTTCAACTGGCAGGGTGAAGAAGAACTCGCTACCAACCCCCTCAACGCTTTTTGCCCATATCTCACCACCATTAAGGCTTACAAAGTCTTTGCAAAGAAGCAAACCTAAACCAGTGCCCTTTTCATTAGAGGTTCCTCGCGTAGAGAATATTTCGGATCCAAATAATTTTTTTAGATTCTCACTGCTGATCCCTTGTCCGGTGTCCGATACCGAAACCATTACTAGGCCATTTGAGTGAGATGCAGTAGTAGTAACCACGCTGCCTTTGTCGCAGAACTTGATGGCATTGGCAATCAGGTTGCGAAAAACCAATTCAATCATTGCGCTATCGGCGTATGCCGTTATCTGGGGGTCAATCTGGTTTCTCAGCGTTATTCCTTTATTCTGTGCCTGCTCCTCGTATAACTTTAGCTTATCATCAGCTATCTCGCGAATGTTAAACGTGGATGGAACTACCTTAAGACCCTGCATTTGGCTTTGTGCCCACCTCAGCAGGTTTTCGAGCAGTTCGGAAGTGTACCCCACGTTCTTGGAGAGTTCATCTATAACATCTTTAAAACCATCTTCGGTAAAGTAACCCTCCTGGGTTAAGTTTAGCAGGGTAATTAGCGAGCCCAGCGGGCTTCTTAGGTCATGCGATATGATTGAGAATAGCTTATCCTTCAGGTTGTTTAGTTCCCTTAGCTGTTGAGCTTGCTCATGTATCTCCACATTCTGGCGGCTTATCTCAACGTTCTTTTGGTGGAGTAGGTGATTGGCCTTCTTCTTCTCGTTGTAGCTGTATAAGATATATGCCGAGAAGATAAGAATAAGCACAATCACCCCAAGGTAGATGTTGCGCATCTGGTTTTGATGAGATATAATGGCCTGCTGCAGCTCGCGCTCTTTGTTCAACAGGTCGATCTGCATCAGCTGCTCTCGGGTAACCTGCTCAGTTTCTTCTAGCATTCTTTGCTTTTGCACAAGCTCCATATCGCGTTCAACCAGCTCACGTTCTGTTGCCTGCTTCTCCGCTTCAACTTCACGTACCCTCGAGGTGGCTTGACTTACCATTTGCTTAGCCTCTTCCTCCTTACGCAGGATCTCCTCTTGCTGAATTTTTCGAGTAAGTGCTGCAAACAGATTGAAGTAATTGGCCGATTCCTCCCGCATATTCATTTTGTCGTATACCTTGGCGAATATGGAGTAGGCATTACGAAGCATCTTGGAGTCGTTACTTTCTTGGGCAATGCTCTCGGCTTGTTTCAACAAGTCAAGTGCATCGGTATACTTTTCAATTTCGTATAATACGTTTGCTTGATTAAGCATAGATGTTGCAAAATCTTGCCTTCGGTTAAGCTGTTGTGCCGACTCTCCTGCCTTAACAAAGTGCTCAATAGCCTCTTTAAAGCTTGACATCTCAGCATTTATAAGTCCAAGGTTGGTGTTTAGAATGTAAATGGCATTGTGGTTTCCAATCTTAATGGCCATTTGCAATGCCTTGTTGAATAGTGTCTTGGCATTGTCAAGATCGTTAAGAGCCCAGTAGGTGTTAGCCGCCTTGTTGTAAAAGTATGAAGCCTGATTTATATCCGATTGTTCTTCACTTTCAGCCCCAAGCCTAGCATCTTCTTGAGCCTGCGCTATTCTCTCGGTTTGTGCTTTAGATATAGTGGGTGGTAATGTAAAACCAATCACAATTGCCAAAACAAATGCATAACGATTTAAAAGGCTATGTGTTAATGATCGTCCCATCGAAAATTTAATCTTCCTTTTTAGGAATAAGCGTTAGGGGTATATCTGTTAACCGAGCAAACTCATCACCTTCCTCCTTCATATCCTCATCGTATTCATCGAAATACCAATTAATTTTTACCTCAAGCCCATTTTTGGAAAGCGCCTCAAGATGAGTAACAATTTCAAGCACCTTTTTTGTGGAAGCAGAATTAAGATATTGCATATCGAAGTTGACGGTTGTAACTTTTTGTGGCTTTGTTACATAGTGTTTGACTAATTCTTCCAGGGGCTTGTAGAATTGATCGATATCTTCGGGCAAACTTTTACCAGATATATCCATAATCCCACGGCTTGGATCGAAATGTATTTGCGGCGATTCGTCGGTTGCAAGTATCAGTAGTTTGCTCATTATTACATGTTGTTTGCCGGTTTAACAATACTTTCTACTAAATTTGGAATACTAAGATACGTATTATCTTCAATTTTTGGAATGTTTTTGACGAATCATCCTTTTTTAAAGGTATGATTGAGCTGTAGTTGAATTAATTATTCTTGTATTCTGTTTGTTGCATTTCATGCGTAGTTTTGAATTGCTTTTTGCTTAAAGAGTAGTTTTTTTTGATGAAGAAAATTAAGGTTTCCGCAAAGGAGTTAAAGCGTTTAGGGATTACCAATCCTAAGACGGTTGTTGCCATTGGCCAAGTAGCAACTAGAGTTGCCAAGGAACAGCGCTACTCTAAGCTACAAATACTAGAAATAATCAGCAATATCGTTGCACAACCAAATTCTAAGCATTGGAATAAAACTCCTCTTAAACCTTTGGTTGATATTATAAGGGAGTATGCAGTCGCTGTGGGAAAACCAGATTACGAGCAGGATGAGTTTAGTTATATTGATTTGTTGCCACATCCTCAAAGGTTTAAGGTTTATGGTGATGATTGTATAGAGGCTGGTGCCTTTGCCCAAATGGAAACCGCTATGAGCCTACCCATTGCACAGCAGGGGGCGTTAATGCCCGATGCGCATGAGGGGTATGGTTTACCTATTGGAGGTGTACTGGCCACATCCGAAAACGTGGTGATACCCTATGCCGTGGGGGTTGATATAGCATGCAGGATGTGTATGTCCGTTTTTCCGGTGGATGCAGACTACTTGGAGAGAAAAGGCCTAAGCCTAAACCAGCTCCTTGTTGCTAATACCGTGTTTGGAGTTGGGGCGAAGAATAAAAATCACCTGAATACAATGGTTTTTGATCGGCCTGAGTGGAATGCAACAAATTTTATTCGTAAACATCGAGATTTGGCTTTTAGCCAGTTGGGTACTTCAGGGGCAGGTAATCACTTTGTTGAATGGGGTACATTGATGGTTACTGAAAGTTGTGCTGAACTTCACCTGGAGAAGGGTGAATATCTTGCCCTCCTTTCACATTCAGGATCAAGAGGGTTTGGTAGTGAGGTGGCTAGCCACTACTCAAGGGTGGCTATGGAAAAGGTGCGTTTACCCCGCGAGGCAAGGCACTTGGCGTGGCTCGATCTTTCATCACAGGAGGGACACGAGTACTGGATTGCCATGAACCTCGCAGGGCACTATGCCTCGGCAAATCACCATGAAATCCACAGTAAAATTGCCCGAGGGCTAGGTATAGATCCGTTAGTTAAAATTGAGAATCACCATAACTTTGCTTGGAGAGAGAGCTTAAGCGATGGTAGACCAGTGGTGGTGCACCGCAAAGGGGCAACCCCAGCGGGTAAAGGTGAAATAGGTGTAATACCGGGATCGATGACACATCCAGGCTTTGTTGTTAAGGGGAAGGGGCAGGCGCTTAGCATAAATTCTGCTTCGCATGGTGCGGGTCGAAGTATGTCGCGATCGCAAGCGCTTAAAAAGTTCAATTGGGACGACCTGCAGAAGGTTATAAGAGACAAGGGAGTGGAACTTATTGGGGGTGATATTGATGAAATACCAATGGCTTACAAGAGCATTGATACCGTAATGAACCACCAGCATGATCTGGTGGAGATACTGGCAACCTTTCAGCCCCGTATAGTTCGAATGGCTGATGCTGATCGTCGTCGAAGAAGATAAGAAGTTAAAAAGACAGGGTAGTAATAGCTAAACCACGTTTACCTCCATCTCAAGGCTCACGTTAAAAAGCTCCATAACCGACTGCCGAATTTGATGTGCAAGTTCAACAACCTCCTGCCCAGCAGCATTTCCGAAGCTAACGAGTACTAGGGCTTGATCCTTATGTACCCCAACGTTACCAACTCGTTTCCCTTTCCATCCGCTTTTTTCTATCAGCCAGCCAGCGGGTAGCTTCACCATATTATCGTTTACTGGGTAGAATGGTACCTGTGTGTACTTTTCTTGCAACTCCTCAACCAGTTTTATGTCTACCAAGGGGTTTTTGAAAAAACTCCCAGCATTACCTAGCTCCTTAGGGTCGGGGAGTTTGGTATTCCTTATATTGATAACTGCTTGCCTAACGTTTTGTAGGTTTTTACCACCAAGTTTCTCCAGTTCCACCTCAAGATTGCCATAGTGTGTAATTAAATTGCACCTCTTACTGAGCCTATAGGTAACATGGGTAACTACCACTTTTCCCTTGAGCTTATTTTTAAAAATGCTGTCGCGATAGTCGAACTTACACTCCTGCTTGTTAAGGCTAAAATGCTCCAGGTTATCTATATAAATACCTTCTACTTTTTCAATGGTATCTTTGGCCTCAACACCGTATGCCCCAATGTTTTGTATCGGCGAAGCGCCAACAGTGCCGGGAATTAGCGAAAGATTTTCGAGGCCACAAAGCCCCATCGAAACGGTATGTTCCACAAGCGCGTCCCACTCAACTCCTGCTCCTACCCGGAGTTCAACGTAATCGTCGTTATCGGTTACTTTATCAATACCAACAATAGCTGGGTGAATTATGGCGCCAATGTAGTTAGAGGTAAAAAGAATATTCGAACCTCCCCCAAGTATTAGGTGCTTTATGCCATTGGCTTTAATCTGCTGTATGGCTTCTATGAGTTCTTTGGATGTGCTAACCTCAAAAAATAATGCGGCAGTTACATCAATCCCGAAGGTATTATATTGTTTTAGGTTAAAGTCTTTGTGCGGAGTAATCATATTTGGAAGTTTTTGCAAAGATAAAAAAATGTATTGGGCTCTCAGGTTTTTTTTAACTTAGCCAAAAAAAACGTTGGCTACAATATATTTACTTGCCACATCCGACATTGTCACCGATCAACGGGTTCATCGGTCCGCTCAAACCTTGGTTGAGGCAGGGCATAGTGTATGTGTGCTTGGCCGTAGGCTTAAGTCGACCCCTATCGAATTTACTAGATCGTACAGAGTCAAACTGTTTAATATTCTGTTCTCCAAAGGTGTTCTGTTTTATCTTATCTTCAATCTGCGAGCAATAGGCTATCTTTTGTTTCGAAGGGTAGACCTTATTTACGCCAACGATTTGGATACCCTACTTGCAGGGGCAGTACTATCAAGTGTAAGGCAAAAGAAACTCATATACGATAGCCATGAACTTTACACCGAGCTTCCCGAGCTGGTTCACCGTAAGCTGAAACGAATGCTTTGGCAACTGCTGGAGCGATTGATGATACCAAGGGTAGATGCCGGTATTACTGTGTCCGAAAGTGTTGCCACAGAGCTTAAGGCAAGGTACGGTAAAAGGTTCGCAGTAGTGCGAAACGTACCCATATCGAAAGTTGGTAAGGTTGCTTTACATTCAAATTCTAATGTCATCATATATCAAGGGGCCCTAAACATAGGGCGTGGCCTCGAAAAGTTAGTAGCCGCCATGCAATACGTTGAGAATGCAGAGCTGGTGATAGCAGGAACGGGCGATATAGAGAAACACCTCATTGGACTAGCTACGCAGCTAGGACTAACCAGCAGGATTCGTTTTACCGGACGGCTAGAAGCAGATGATCTGTTTGCCGAAACGACAGGGGCAACCCTTGGCGTTTCGCTTGAGGAGGAAATGGGGCTCAACTATCGCTATGCCTTGCCCAATAAGCTGTTCGACTATATCCAGGCAGGAATCCCTGTACTTGTTTCTGATATGCCCGAAATGGTGAAAGTTGTTGAGGATTACAATGTAGGGCAAACCATAGCCTCGAATTGCTCGGTTCGTTGTTTGGCGAGTAAATTAAGCCAAATGCTACGTAATAGAACCAAGTTGTTAGAGTATAAAGAGAATACTACTAAAGCAGCCATTGATTTATCCTGGGAGCAAGAAAGTTTACTATTTTTATCGATTGTTAGCAAGGTAGTTCCCACCAAGAAAAATATCAAACCAATATAAATCAATAGTTATGAGACAATTAATTCCACAAATCATTTGCTTTATGTTTCTTTTTCAACTTACGGGCTGTACCCAGGAGCGGGTAATACTGCTTCCCGAACCTCAGACAACAGGCGGAATGCCTCTGATGGATGCCTTGTCGAACAGAAAAACCTCACGAGAGTTCTCTCCCAAGGAGCTCGAACTACAAACACTCTCGAACTTGCTATGGGCTGCTAACGGTATCAACAGGGCTGATGACGGCCTACGTACTGCGCCTAGCGCTGTGAATTGGCAGGAGATTGATATCTATGTGAGTTTTTCCAACGGAGTGTACTTCTACAATGCTTTTGAGAACAGGTTGGAACTTTTTATGAAGGGTGATATTAGGGAGGCCACAGGGCGTCAACCCTTTGTGAAGGATGTGCCTGTAAACCTGATCTATGTTGCCGATTTTACCCGTATGGGCGATCGTGCCGAGGATGTGAAGCATTGGTACTCCGCTGCCGATGCAGCCTTTATTGCGCAAAATGTGTACCTGTTCAGTGCCTCAGAGGGGCTTGCTACGGATCAGTTTAAAAAGTTGTGGAGAAATGATAAAAGCATAATCTTTGTAGTTTTTAAATTACCAGGATTATGTCATCAGATAACGAACATTTTAACAGT
>NZ_JAANIG010000022.1 GCF_011174675.1 Perlabentimonas gracilis
AAAAAGGAGTTGCATACACAAAGCTTGCTAGGTGGTTTAATGAAATTACCGATTCAGGTTTTAAATCCTTCAACACCATTTCAGCAACAGTATATTCCCACTATCCTGAAATATTAAACTTCTTCAATAACAGAAGCACAAATGCTTCTGCTGAAAGTTTTAATGCTAAAATAAAATCATTTAGAGCAACCCTGAGAGGAGTTAAAGATACTTCATTTTTTATGTTTAGGTTGGCTAAAATCTATGCTTAGTCCACAACTTTTTAAACTGATCCCTTGCTACCGTGGTTCGTGGTGCTGTTGATAAGGAGGAGCTGAAAAAGGTAATGAAGCTGCCCGAGCATATGCATGTGGTGCTATGCCAGTCGGTAGGTTATTCGGCAGAGTAGATGGGTTATACCTTAAAGTAACCGGTAAGGGTGTTGAATCCATCCGCTTGATCGGAAAGAATTTCGGCTGCAGCGCTTAGCTCTTCTGCCGAGGCAGCATTCTTTTGGCTTACTTGGTTGATTTCTTGTAACGAAGCATTTACTTGGCTCATATTAGTTTGCTGCCCTTTGGTTAGAGCAAGCACCTCACTCACAAGCGAAGCGGTTTCCTTAACCTGTGGGATTAGTTTTTGTAGCAAGCCATTTGCATGCGATGTGACCTTATGAGTATTGACCGATATTTTGCTAATCTCATCGGCAGCTGCCCTACTTTTATCAGCTAGTTTTTTAACCTCTGTTGCAACTACGGAAAATCCTTTGCCATATTCACCTGCTCTGGCTGCTTCTACGGCTGCATTGAGTGCTAGAATGTTTGTTTGCACAGCAATATCGGAAATGATACGGATTTTTTGTGTAATCTGCTCAACTTCATTGGCACTTTGTTGATACGCTAACCCCACACTTGCAACGCTTTTAGCTAGCGTTTCGCTAAGTTCAGTTGTGCTATTGGCACTTTCCACAATTTGATCGATGCTCGATGATATCTCTTCTATGGATGATGATAATTCCTCTACCGTTGAAGCTTGCTCATTGGCTCCCGAACCCAAGCTTTGTGAGCCTGAGCTAACCTCCTTGCTGAGCATATTAAACTCGTTAGAAGTGTCTTTTATGGCCCTAACTACATCCATTATGATTCTTACCATAGCGGTTAAGGCTTTGTAAAGCAGCGATATCTCATCGTTACCTTTAGCCCCAATGGTTGTGGTTAGGTCGCCCTCCGACACTTGCTTGGAGAAGGCCACGCCTCTTCGAAGAGGTTTTACCAACGAGTTGCTAAAAATGATTACCACTACAAAGAAAATGCTGAAAACGAGAGGAGAAAAAACGAGCATAGTGGTTACCATTTTTTTTATGTCGGCATAAGCCTCGTTGGTGTATACCTTTGCAAACACGTATGCTTGTGAGGTTGGCGACACCCTTGTTCCGTAATAGATTACTTCTTGCTCGGTGCCGTTTTCATTTGTTGTATCTATGTTTCTAAGGATGTTTTTATCGCTACCAATTATTGTTTGGGCTAAGTCAAAATCTAATGTTTTCAGCAAGGTGTTTGGGTGATACGAGAGTGAATTGGATAGGTCAACAACAAAGAAGTAACCTGACCCAATAAATCCGATATCTTTGATTACATTATGAATTTCCTCAGCTGGGCTTTTTGCTTGGGTTGTTTTAGTCTCAATGGTTTTAACAATATCATTTATGGACTCTAAGCTCGATAGTGCTCTTTGGTCAACAACCTTTACAATTCTATTTTTTTCAAAAACATATGCACTGTAGGCCAGGGCTAAAATAAGCAGCATGGCTGAGACCGATATAACAAGGTTCATTTTCGCTCTTATCCTAATATTGTCTAGTAGTTTCATATCTCTACCTATTTTAGTGCTTAAAGAATGATACTTGGCTGATTAGCTGCTTGGTTTTACTCGCAAGCGCTTCTGCCGTAAGCTTAATGCTGTCTGCAATGTTGGCGTTGTTATGTGTAACATCGCTGAGCTGATGAATTGCCGTTTGAATCTGTTCAACACCTTGTTCAAGTTCAACAATAGCAGTTACGACCTCCTGAATATGCAAGGCGCTTTTCTCTATGGTAGGTAAAATACTTAGAAGTTCTTCCTCAGAGTTTATGGAGGTGGATAGGGTATTTTTTGCCAAGCCCGTGATTTCTTGGGCGGCAATGTTGCTTTTCTCGGCTAGTTTTTTCACCTCGGCGGCAACCACTGCAAAACCCCGACCATGTTCGCCTGCTCTGGCGGCTTCCACTGCAGCGTTTAGCGCTAGTAGGTTGGTTTGGAAGGCTATCTGGCTTACAGCTTCAATTTTTTTGGCAATCTCCTTAATGGCCACTAGGCTTTTTTCTGATGAGGATTTAAGGCTATTCAAGTCTTCAGATGTGTTCTTAGCCAAGCGGCCTGTTTGGTTTACTACTCTTGAGGCTTGTTTAAACGAGTCTGCAATTTCATCATAGGTTGTGGCTAAAACTTTAACCAGACCCGATTGCAAATCGACAGACTTTGACACTTCCCTTGCCGAAGACGATATTTCTTGTCCTGTTGTGCTAACCTGATTTGCTCCAAGGTCAATCTCTTTTACTACCTCCAGTATTTTTTGCTGCATGTAATTAAGCGCATTGGCAAGCTCGCCCATCTCATCTTTTCTGTGGAGTGAGAAATTCGAATGTAAATCGCCCTCTGAAATTCCTTTTGCAAAATCTAACCCATTTGTTAGGGGCTTGGTTATCGATTTAGTGAATGAGAGGATGACAAAAACAAAGATTGATAGGTATAGGAGTATAAAAAGAACAATGGTAATTTTCTTTTTTCTCACCTCACCATCCACCTCGTTGTGTGGCATACATACTATGCTCACTAGGTTGGTGTTATCCACAATGTAACCGTAGGCGCTAATATTATCGAGCATTATCTTTTCAACCCTTCCATTTAATAGAGCAGTTCTATTTCTGCTCTGAAGTATGGTTCTAACAATCTCGATATTATTTGAAGAATTTGAATTGATTGGTTCCCAGACAATTTTACCTGTATCATCAGCAATTAAAGGGTATCCTTCTTTCAAATATCTCTTTTGAAGAAGAAGCGACGAAAGCTTGGTGGCGTTTTCTGGGTTTAGCTTACCCTCCGATTTTGTTATGAGTTTTAGGTGAACAGATAAAATTTTCGCCTGTTCATACGAGTAGCTATCAGCATCATTTCTTATGCGTTCAACCTGTGTAGTGTAGGTTTTGTGGGCTAGGACAAGCACCATAAGTATGCTAAGCCCGATTACCACAGCATTAAGCCTGATGCTAAATTTTATGTTGGTAAAGTTTCCCATATGTACGATGAATAATGATTGTAGACCCTGTAAATGTAGGAAAATTAGTAATAGCTACTCTTCTGTTACATTAAACGTTTAGGTAAAATAGCAAATGCGGCATGCAAAAAGTATTAAACCCAAAATTTGTTTTCTACATTTGTGCTATCAAATCTTTTGAATTATACGCTCTAGCTTAGTTTAGGGTTCTATTAAAAATAATCTGATTTTGAGTTCTTCAGCCAAAAATATTGTTGAAACGCCCCTAATGAAGCAGTATAACTCCATTAAGCGGAAGCACCCCGATGCGATTCTGCTTTTTAGAGTGGGCGATTTTTACGAAACCTTTAGCGAGGATGCCATTAAAGCGGCCGAAATATTAGGCATTACCCTTACCCGTAGGGCCAACGGAGCAGCTTCGTTTGTAGAGCTGGCCGGGTTCCCCCATCATGCTCTCGACACCTACCTACCCAAGTTGGTTAGGGCGGGGCAACGAGTTGCCATTTGTGAGCAGCTCGAGGATCCCAAGATGACCAAAACCATTGTGAAGCGTGGAGTTACCGAAATGGTAACCCCTGGCGTTTCGTTCAATGATAACGTGCTGGAGCGCAAGGAGAACAACTTCCTGGCCTGTGTTCATCTCGATAAAAGGGCAGCTGGAGTGGCATTCCTCGATATTTCAACAGGCGAGTTTTACCTAGCCGAAGGCTCCTATGAGTACATCGATAAGCTAATTACCAACTTTAATCCCAAGGAGGTTCTGGTTGAACGCTCGAAGTACCGCGATTTTGTTGATTTTTTTGGAACCCGATACTATGTTTATAAATTCGATGAGTGGGCTTACCATGAGGAGGGGGCTAGGGAGAAGTTAGTAAACCATTTTCAAACCGCTAGCCTTAAGGGGTTTGGTGTTGACGGAATGAGCCTTGGAATAGTTGCCGCTGGTGCCGCCCTGTACTACCTCGATATCACACAGCATAGCCAAGCAAAGCATCTTGCCACCATTTCGCGAATCGAGGAGGAGAAGTACGTGTGGCTCGATAAGTTTACCATTCGTAACCTTGAGCTATTCTACTCGGTGAATGAGGGAGCCAAAACATTGGTCGATATTATCGACAAGACAGTTTCGCCCATGGGAAGCCGTTTGCTTAAGAAATGGATTTCGCTACCCCTTAAGGACGAAAAGCCCATAGCCGAAAGGCTAAATGTGGTGGAGTACTTCATCAACTCAATAGACAAAGCCGATTTGCTACGCGATGGTATTCGTGAAATGGGCGATCTGGAGCGGGTAATATCCAAAGCAGCAGTAGGTCGTATCTCGCCCCGCGAGATAGTAACCCTTAAGAATGCTTTAGAGGCCTTGGTTACAATTAAGCAAACCTGCGAGCAGTCCGATGAGCCAACCCTAATGCGGTTGGGTGAGCAGATTAATCTTTGTACCCGTATTCGGGAGCGTATTGAGCGCGAGATTGTAGAGGATCCACCGGCGCAGCTAAATAAGGGGAATGTAATTGCCAGTGGGGTGAATGCCGATCTTGATGAGTTAAGGGAGATTATGCACTCGGGTAAGGAGTACCTGCTAAACCTCCAGCAGCGCGAATCGGAGCGTACAGGGATATCGTCGCTTAAGGTTAGCTTCAATAATGTTTTTGGATACTACATAGAGGTGCGCAATACGCACAAGGATAAGGTGCCGCCTGAGTGGATTCGCAAGCAAACCCTTGTTTCGGCGGAGCGATACATTACTGAGGAGCTTAAGGAGTATGAGGCAAAGATTCTTGGTGCCGAGGAAAAGGTTATGGCCATAGAGCAACAAATTTTTGAGCAGCTGGTTTTTAGCTTAACTGAGTATATCGCCTCAATACAGCTCAATGCCAATCTGGTAGCGCAGCTCGACTGCTTATTGTCATTTGCCTCATCGGCAGCTGAGTATGGTTACTGTAAGCCTAAGGTAAATCAGGGCGATGCAATAGATATTAGGGAGGGGCGTCACCCAGTAATTGAACGGATGTTGCCTGCAGGAGAGGAGTATGTCTCGAACGATGTGCTGCTGAATGGCGATGCGCAGCAGATCATCATCATCACGGGGCCCAATATGTCGGGTAAGTCTGCTTTGCTTAGGCAAACGGCACTCATCGTGCTTATGGCACAAATGGGGTCCTACGTTCCGGCCAACGCGGCTACCATTGGGCTAGTCGATAAAATTTTTACCCGTGTGGGCGCATCGGACAACATATCCCTAGGCGAGTCAACCTTTATGGTGGAGATGCATGAGGCTGCTAGCATCCTCAATAACATCTCGGATCGTAGCTTGGTGCTACTCGATGAGATTGGCCGGGGAACATCTACCTACGATGGAATTTCCATTGCCTGGGCAATGACCGAGTATATCCATGAGAATCCCAACGGCAAGGCCAAAACTCTTTTTGCCACACATTACCACGAGCTTAACGAGATGGAGGGGGCTTTCCCTCGCATAAAAAACTATAATGTATCCATAAAGGAGCTAGATAACAAGGTGATATTCCTGCGTAAGCTTGTTCCTGGAGGTAGTGCGCATAGCTTTGGTATTCATGTGGCTCGTATGGCGGGAATGCCACCCAGCGTGGTGAAAAGAGCCACTGAAATACTTGCCGATCTGGAGAAGAGTCCACAGGATCAGAGGCTGAACAAGCCAAGTGCTGAGCTTGGGAAGAGTCGCGAGGGTTACCAGCTAAGTATTTTCCAACTCGACGACCCCGTGCTTAAGCAGATTCGAGACCAGCTGCTTTCGCTAGATATTAACAACCTTACCCCCGTTGAGGCGCTCAACAAGCTAAACGATATAAAACGGTTGGCGGGAGTAAGCGATAAGAAGTAGATCTTTTAGCTTTTGTTGGTTGGTAATGATATCGACACCTTTGTGCCTATATTTGGGGTGCTATCGATGCATAGCGTGCCGTTTATCTTGGCTACTAATTCTCTACAAATTTGAAGCCCTAGCCCAGTCCCTTTTTCCTTCTCAGTACCCAGTTGGCTTTCCAAATCGCTGGAGTTTAATATGGAATTTACTTTTTCGGAATCCATTCCAATGCCTTTGTCGGTAATGGTAATAAGTGTGTGCTGTTCGTTGGGAAGTATGCTAATTGTTATATTGCTTCCTCTATGCGAATATTTAAGGGCGTTAGATAGGAAGTTACGAATAATAATTCCAAGGATTTCAGGATCGGTCCAAACCTGTGAGTATTTATCAATATCTAGCTCAACTCGGATTTCTTTACTTCTGGCAATGTCCTCGAGGGCTAAAACCTGCTTGTTTACAATGGACTGAATGTCAACACTGCTCAAACTAATATTTATCTCATCGGTTTGAGTCCAGGCCCAGTTAAGCAGGTTGTCGGCTACGCTATATAGGTGTTGTGCTCTTTCGTGTATCTGTTGGAGCCTGAGCTTAAAGTAGTCAGGTTTATGTAGTTTCTCCTCAAAGTTAAGCAGCATCACCTCGGTTAGCCCCATGAATGCGTTGAAGGGGCTTCTTAGGTCATGCGCAATAATTGACAATAGTTTGGTTTTGGTCTCGTTAAGGTTTCGTAGCTCGTCATTTTGCTTCTCAATTTCTCTTGTTCTGTCAACAACCTTTTCTTCCAGCTCCTTATTACGTTCCTTAAGCAATTTGTAAGGTACGCTATCGCCCACATCTTGCCCCTCGGCGGGTTGCGACCAGTGGCCGTGTGCTATTTTCCAGCGCTCATCCTCCTTCACCATGATAACAGTTGAGCGATTGTTTTTACAGTCGATAACCTCTTGCCCTGCCCAGATCTTCATATCCATCGTTACAGTTAGGTAGGCTGAGGATGGACTGGTACGGAACACCTCAATTCCAGTTATATTGTAATCAATGGGGTTTGGTGACTGAGTAAACTCACGCTGATAGAAAGAAAGGGTATTGGTGGTGGAGGTGCTATGTTCGTCGATTCCTGTGCCAAACATGGTGAACTCCTGGGCAAACATGGTTACCATTTTATCCCAGTCGCGTTGAGTGTAAGCGTCAAAATACTCAAGGTATGCGCTGATTATTGCTTGCCTCTCTTTGCTGCTGGTTGAGTTCATCGCTATTTTAGTATACGCCGTTTGTGTTGACCCCAAAGATAAAAAATATTTATTTAACCAATTTTTTTTGAAATTTGGTTAGATTTTATCTTCGGGTAATACATCTACTATTACGGCAAGAAAAGAGAGAGGGTTGCAGCTGCTGGGGGTATAAAACAGTAATGGGAACCATTCAACGCGAACAGTTCCCATTCACTAGCCGAAACCGAGGTTTCATTTAGTGCCAGACTACGGTTATTCCGACTGGCATACAGCGAATATCTGGCGATACTCCCTTAGTAGCCCTTGGCTTTCCCAACCCTACCGGTTAGAGTAGGATTTTCGAGCTGTCCTTTCGGTTGCTCCTAGGAGTTTCCTTCCGGGACGAAGTGTCGTTTGGTAAAGACCTACTTCCTTTGGTTTTGCCTCTGGTTAGCTCTTCTTGTGCTTTTCCTTGCGGAGCCACTTACATTCCGGGCTATCCATTTTTGGTGGCAATGCCTTTACTCGGCAGGCAACCCCTAGCCTGTTCATACGAACATTTTTTGGGGTTCAGCATTTGCTCAGCAGAGCGTAAGCTCTGTTTGGCTTGCTGCTTTCGACTCAATCATTTGAAGAACGCTAGGCGATCTTGGCTTGACTGACCTTGCCCTTTGGGCTAACCCTTTGGGTTTGGACTTCGGCTCTGGGGTAAGCAGATTTTGCAATCTGGATGAAATTTTAATGCTGCACCTAAGCAGCTATTATCATTTCCTTACCTTTCTGAGCAGCCTTTTATCTCTCGTCTGGTAGAACAAATATATAGCTGAAAAGTACCCAGATGCAAGTTTTTTTCGTTGTATTAATTAACTCTGTATCAACATCAATTATTAACAATTGTTGATAACCTTGGAGGCTTGACTGGGCTTGGAATGTGCTTTACTGTTATTCGATTTTTCTGTGGTTATTAACATCACAAGGTGAAAACATTTTGACTTTGGCTAATATTTTTTTACGCTGCCGAGGCCAGAAATATTTGCTTTCACCATTGGGTTACCTGCATAGCGAATCGATCCAATGCCCGACACTGTGGCCTCGAGCATTTCGGTTGCCAGCACGTTTACCTTACCTACCCCGCTATTGCTTACCTTAGCATTAGTAGCTTTAAGCTCGGTTGCGTTGATATTGCCTACACCGCTTACGCTTATCCTTAGATATTCGGTTGAACCTCTAACATCCATATTGCACACGCCGCTGCAGGTAAGCCTAAAGCTGTCCGAGGTAAGATCCATTTCAATATTGCCTACACCCGATACCACCATCCTAAACTCGGGGAGGGTAAGGGTGCGTATTGTTTTCATATCAACAGCGCCGCCAATATTAAGCTGTTTCAGGTCGCTAATCTCTATCTTAACCACCACATCCTCTCGGCTTCTCCACTTCCAGTCACTTGTAAGGGTTGCCTTTCCGTTTCTAATATTGGTGTCAATCTCCTTTAGTAAGTATTCCTCACCAAGAATTTCGATGTTGGGCTTATTGCCCTGCACCACCACTAGCTGGCATGCAATGTTTATCGAAATAGTTTCGACCTCTGAGATGTCATAGATCCTCTTTCCTTTTTGGGTTTGACCTAGAGCAAGCCCTGTGCAAGCCAGAGCAAAAAGAGTGATAAGAACAATGGTTTTTGTTTTCATGCTGATATGATTTAGTTTATTTCTACTCGTATTTAATCGATTTAACAGGGTCTTGCTTTGTAGCTCCATAGGTAATAAACCCTATTGATGTTATGGCCAGTGCAATACCAGCAATTGCCGAACCGACAAATATCCATGGGTTGATATCGATTCGATACGCAAAGTTATTTAACCAGTCGTTGGCTAAGTAGTACGATATGGGCCAGGCAATAAGCGTTGCGATAATAATAAGCTTGATGAAGCTCCACCATATCATTGTTAGAAGGGTGAAAACATTGGCTCCCATTACCTTGCGAATGCCAATCTCCTTCACTCGCAGGCTAGTGGAATAGGCTGCTAATCCAACTAGGCCAAGGCATGCAATACAAATAGCGATAGCGGTAAGCAAAAGGAAACCCTTCGACATGCCCTCTTCAGATGCGTATAGTGAGTTGTAGTTGTCGGACACAAAGGTGAAATTAAGTTCATCGTTACCAACAAGTTCTTTCCATTTATTCCTTATTCCTTCAATTGTTGCATTGTGGTTTCCCGGTTCGAGCCTTACAATTAGCATAAACGCATTTTTTGTATCGAGCTGTATGAGCAACGGCTTTATAGCACTATGCATTGACTCGTAATGAAAGTCTTTAACAACACCAATTACCGAAAGGGGAATATCATTCTCATCGTGGCTCTTCCAAATCCGCTTGCCTATGGGATCGTCCCAACCCATCCTTTTTACAAGGGTTTCGTTTACCAAAACAGCCAAACTATCGCCGGGTAGTGAGCAGTCAAATTCTCGTCCTTTTAACAGCTCAATTCCTAAGCTACGGATGAAGTCGCAATCGCCTCGTAACCTTGGGATAAGCATTGTTGCATTGTCTGCAGACCCTTCGGGGATGTAATTGCTTGCGCTGAAATCGTGAGGTGGGTTATTGGATGTAATTGAAACGGCCTTAATTCCGTTTATCTTTTCTAACTCCGATTTAATTACTCTAATATCTGTTGCCGCAGTCATACTCCTTGTGCTTATGGCAATAGAGTTTTCCTTATCGAAACCCATGGCATGCTTCACCAAGAATTGCCTTTGCTGATAAACAATAGATGTAATTATTATAAGCGATAGACCAGCAGCAAATTGTGATATAATGAGAACGTTGCGGAAGATAGTTTTCTTACCCAGCAAACCATTTCCCTTTTTTATCACCTTAATGGGATTAAATGAGCTCAGCACAAAGGCAGGGTAAAATCCTGCAATAACTCCAAGCCCAATCGAGAACAGTAAGAACATCAAGGTTACCTTCAGGTTGCTTAGTACGCCGAAAGAGAGCGGAAGTCCAGTTAGCCTTCCGAATGGTTCAATGGCTAATTCGGCAATGGGGAGGGCAATTATAAAGGCGATCACCGCAAGTAGCATAGATTCAATAAGGAACTGAAGTACAATGTAATATTTTGGGCTGCCATTTATCTTGCGCATTCCAACTTCGTATGCCCTCCGATTGGCCAGGGCTACGCTAAGGTTGGTGTAATTAACTGCTGCTAGTATCACTACAATTATCGAAACTGTTAGCAGGGCAATGATTTGGCCAATACTACTACCCCCGGTATCGCCAATTCTGTTGGAGTGTAACCTGATGTTTTGAATTGGCATAAGGGTGAAATCCGACTTCCATCCCATTTGTTCTCTAATCTCTGCGGTTTTCTCCACCATAAGTGCATTGATTTTTTCTTCAAGCGCTTCAACGTTCGTCAAGTCCTTAACCTTTATGTAGGTGAAAAGGCTACTGTCATACCATGAGTCGAGAGGGGCTGAGGAGTGTTTGTCAAGGTTCAGCAATGCATCAGCCTTAATGTGTGAGTTCAATGGGAGATCCTTATATACTAGCGATACGGCAACCGGTGTGGTGCCATTGTAAAAAAGAGGTTGCCCCAAGGGGTTTGCATTGCCAAATATTTTCTTGGCAGTTGATTCGCTTATGGCAATGCTTTCGCTTGATAGCAGCGCTTTGCTCTTGTCTCCTATTATAACTTCAATCCCAAAAAGGCTGAAGAAGGATGTATCACACCTAACAATGCGATCCAGGGCAATCTCTTTATCGCCATATTTAAGGCTACTACTACCCCTTTCCATTCGCAGGCTCATCTCCACTTCTGGAAATGTCTCAACAAGTGCAGGCCCCATAGCGCCTGGAGTAACTGCAGCCTCAATGTGCTGATCTGACACAAAAATGTCTTGATTTATCCTAATTATTCTATGGTAATCCTTAAATGATTTTTCGAAGCTAAACTCAGCATCAACCTTTAGTATGGCTAGCATTGATATGCTGATGGCTAGGGTTAGCCCCAGTATGTTTAAAAAATTATAGCCTTTGTGGCGCCTAAGGTTACGGAGTGAAACAATTAGAAGGTTTTTAAACATAGCTTATGGTTTGTTTTGGCATTACTAAAATCTTGCCCCAATGGCTAGCCTGGCACCAACAATAAGCCTATGGCTATGCCCAAATGTATGGTCGACTATCGAGATTGTAGGGTTTGCCATCGGATGCAAATCCTCATTGTAGTTCCATACAATGGATGGCCCTGCTGTCATATAAATATGTTTGTTAAATGCGTAACCAAGTTTTGGCGTAAAGCTGTAGTAGTGTGTGTTGAACAACTTGGGTGAACTTACCGATTTAATCTCGGGGTTAAAAAACAGTTTATTGTTGATATCAATTATGCTACCCACTCCAAAGCCATATTCAAATAGCCTATCGCCATTGCCGCCGTATGAACCTGTAATAAAGGTGTATAGAGGTTTTACACCTATTTTGAACGAAAGGTTTACAGGGTGCATCTCCGATGCAAAGAGTTCTACTGCTCTGTAGCCACCCTTACGAACAATAGATACAAATCCCAATGGGATTCCGCTTTCTAATGAATCAACATAGTTTACAAATCCCAGCTGAAATCCATTTAGCTTTGATGCGGAATTAACAAACCCAATTTGTGGGCTATTGGAAGCCGATTTGGTGAAATTTACAAATCCTACTTGTATCCCTGTTAGTGAGTTGAGCGAGGTGTTGACAAACCCCACCTGAGCCCCTTTGGTGTTCGCCAGCACGCTATTCACAAACCCTACTTGAATTCCCTCGAAATCTTTGAAGTTTGTATTAACAAAGCCAACGTGTACCCCTTTATGATTACCCATTGCATTGTTTACAAAGCCTATAAGGGGGTAGTTAAATCCATCGGGAACAAAATTCACAAAGAATGAGTAGATAACCACATCTCTATTCCTTTCCGAGTCATCTTGCCCATAGCTTAAATGTACGTTAAGCATAATGGAACAAGCAGTAATTGTTACAAATAAAAAATTTTTCATTACCATTTTTTTGTGGAAGATGGATTTGGCTCAAAAGCCAAATCCATCGTATTTGTTAAATGCATTTACCTATAGTGCTACACAGCGCTGGCAAGCTCCTCTTTCATTTTGGGTTGACGGGCAATCTGCTTTTCGCTTACCACCTTACCGTCGAGTAGGTTTATAATTCGATGGGCATGCTCTGCATCGCCTTGAGAGTGGGTAACCATAATGATGGTGGTTCCTTCGCGGTTAAGTTCACCTAGCAGGTTCATCACCTCATTTCCATTGTTGGAATCGAGGTTACCGGTTGGTTCATCGGCAAGGATTACCTTTGGGTTCGATACTACCGCTCTTGCTATGGCCACGCGTTGCTGTTGACCTCCCGATAGTTGCTGTGGGAAGTGGTTGCGCCTGTGCGAAATTCCCATTCTCTCAAGTGCCCGTTCGGTCATCTCCTTGCGCTGGGCAGGGGGCACTTTTTGGTATACCAAGGGAAGTTCCACGTTTTGGTAAACGGTTAGCTCGTCGATTAGGTTAAAACTTTGAAAAACAAACCCAATGTTCGATTTGCGAAGAGTGGTGCGATGGCGCTCCCTGAAGTTCGTAACATCTATACCGTTAAAAACGAACTTTCCACCGCTGGGGTTATCGAGTAGCCCAAGAATATTAAGCAGGGTCGATTTTCCGCATCCCGAGGGTCCCATTATGGCGACAAATTCACCATCCTGCACTTCTATGGATATATCGTTGATTGCAGTTGTTTCAACCTCTTCGGTGCGGAATACTTTCATTAAATTTTCAATCTGTATCATGGCATTTAGTTTAAATTGGTTTTTTATGATTAAACCTAATCATAACCTGTGCCATACAGTGTAATGGTTTGTTATGTAGTGTTTTGAGGGTGTGTAGCTGTAGCAGTTTGTCATCTTATTACGTAAGGGATCGTAGTGAAATAGGACAGTGGTGTACGCTGGCGTACACCTAAATTAGAGTCAGCTCGATTTCTTTGAAGAGGAAAGGATGCTACCCTGCGTTTATGATTCTTTCTAGCGCGAGATACTAGCTGTGGCTTGGAACTCTGATTGTAAACTCAGCGCCACCACCCTTACGATCGGATATGCTTATGGTGCCATGGTGCTTCTCGATAATACCCTGCGCTATGGTAAGCCCTATACCCAGGCCAAAGTCTCCACCCCCGGCTTTGGTTGTGAAGCTGGGCTGAAAAATCTTTTCTTTGATTTTATCGGGAATTCCGGGCCCATTATCGGCAATTTTTATCCAAACATAGGAACTGCTTTGCTCCAATCCACATGACAGGTAAAGATTTCCATTATCGTTCATTGCATCGCAGGCATTAATAATCAGGTTAGTCCACACCTGATTAAGTTCACCTACAAAGCAGTTGACAGGTGGGATGTCTTGTAGGTCATCATCTATCTGCACGTTTTTAAGCCTATGCCCAAGAATTTGTAGCGTTTCACGAATACCCACTCGTATATCGGCTCGCTCGGGGCTTTTTCCGGGTTGGCGGCTATAGCTCTTTAGGCTTTTCACCAGAAACTCAATTCGGCTGGTAGATAACTTTATACCGTTTAGGAATACTCCAGATTGGTATGCGTCGAGCAGTAGGTTTAGGGTCTCCTGTTGCGACTCTTTTTTCGCAAAAGGATTTAACTGCTCCAAGAGTTCAGCAGACAGCTCGGCGAGGAGTCTTAGCTTTCCCCGTTGAAGAAATGGAAAGTTATTCGAAAGCATTTTCATGCGCTCCCGCTGTTCCGTGGTGCCGGAGTAATCCCTGTTAATACCCGATTCGAAAAAGAGTCGAACTAATTCTGAACTTGCAATTCCAGCTGCTTTGTTAAACATGGCCGGTAAATTGGCCGATAGGTAGTCGACAGATCTTAGTAGGGCTGACGCAGGGTTGTTTATTTCATGGGCTAGTCCAGCAGTCAGTTCTCCTAAAGTGGCCATTTTTTCCTGCGATATGTATGCGTTCCTTGTTCGCTCCAGCTCCGTAATGGTCCGTTGCAACTGGTTGCGTTCCAACTCCAACTCATTGGTAAGGTGAGCCACCTCCAGGTGGAGCCCAACCACGCTGCGGTATCGCTCGGCAAGGTTTGAGAAGATAAGCCCCTGCAGCGTGCGGCTAATCTCTGGGTATTTTGTGAAAAAGATATCAAAACTATCGTGGTCGAAGGCAAGGGTCTTTACCTTTGAGTGAGCCTTTATGGTGATGAAAATTGGTTCGCCTGTTTGGAATGATAGTAGTCCACAAAAGTCGCCTGGCCCAAGCAATCCAATATCAGCCGTAACGTCTTCACCCTCTTTTTGCTGCTGTACCTCGCCCTCAAGCACAACGTAAAGGTGCTGGTTCTGTTCTCCCTCCTTAAGGATCGTTTCATTGGGTGCAAAGGTCTTGATTAGGCTTATGAGTAGCTGCGAACCAGGTATTAGCTGGTTGATGCTCTGTACAAAAGTTGCCTTATCGTAAAGCGGACGGCCAGCCTCTTCGATTACCTTGGGGTTGTTGTGCCTTTTTTTGGTCATCATTTATAGCAGAGGGTGAGTTAGTGCGTTCCGATGATGATTAAATAAATCCTTTTGCCCTTATGGCTTCCTGTAATCGCTCCTGATTCAGCATCGACATGTAGGGAAGTAGGTTGTCGGCATTCTCAATAACGTAGCTGGTTAGCTCATCAATGGCTACATCAAGCAGGTGTTCATGTTTCCAAGGTTTCGATACGTATCGATTCAGGCGAGCGTTGTTCACCGCCTGAATGGTATCTTCAAGTCCGGCTTGGCCTGTGAGCAGCACCTTTCGGGTGCTTTTGGTAAACTCATCGTTTTGCATCTCAATCAGCAGATCAACACCCTTGTCTCCGGGCATGATGTGATCGCAAAGGATTAGCCCAATGCTATGCCCCTCGTTGCGCAGCTCATTAATGAGCTTGCGGGCTTCGTTGGCCGAGTTGGCTACCTCAATGGGGAAAACCTCCTCCAGTTGCTCTAAGTCGCGAACAACTACATCCAGCACTTGGGGCTCATCCTCAACACAAACTATATAGATATCAGTCATAAGATAATGGTTTTAGTTTAGAATAAATGGCCAGTATAGTTGCGATAGGATTAGTGTGGCAACAATTCCAACAAGTCCAATAATTAATCCAACCTTAACCATATCGGGCGTTTTTATGTAGCCGGTGCTCATGGCTATGGCGTTGGGTGGGGTTGATATGGGAAGGAGCATAGCCATATTACACGCCGCACCAATTACAAGGCTGGTAATGATAAGGCTAAACCCATCGCCTGCGATGCCCGTTGCTCCCATACTAACAGCAAGTGGAATTAACAATGTTGCGGTAACTGTATTGGATAAGAAGTTGGAGAGCATTAGCGCTACAAATCCAAATACCAGCAGTAAAAGAATTTGTGGGAACGCCTCCCAGGTAATGCTAGAAACTAACCACATAGCCAGGCCAGTATTCTCCATACTTAGCCCTAGTGCTATTCCACCCGCAACCAACCAAAGTACCTCCCATGGTAGCGATCGGATATCCTCCTTTTTCATAACTCCAGTTATGGTTAGGCCCGCAATTGGTATAAAAGCCACCATGGCGCTGGGGATGCCGTGCTGCGATTCGGTAAACCATAGTAGTACGGTTGCAATAAATGTGGCGTAGAGTATAATTGCATGAGGTGCTTTGCTAAAGTTACCCTTAAGCGTTAGTTCGAACCGCTTAACTGATGCAGGGTATAGCAACCTTAATGTGCCCCAAGTTAAAACCAGCAGTAGAATTACAAGGGGTAGCATAAGCGCAACCCAGCTACCAAAGGCTATGTTTATTCCCTGTTGGCTTAGATTGGCTATTACTATTGCATTTGGAGGCGTTCCAATTGGTGTGGTCATTCCGCCAATGTTTGCAGCTATTGGAATACTAAGGGCAAGCATAATGCGGAACTTATCGTCTTTTGCTACGTGGGCCACAATGGGTATGGCTACTGTCATCATCATGGCGGTGGTAGCTGTATTACTCATAAATGCCGAGAGCGAGGCTGTAACAATCATCAGCCCAAGGATAATAAACGATGGGTTTGTGCCGAAGGGTTTTAGTAGAACCCTTGTGAGGTTTTTATCCAGATTATATTTAACCGATGCCCCAGCGAGCATAAACCCGCCAAGGAAAAGAATTACTATTGGGCTTGCTAAGGTGCCAAAGAATACTGAGAATGAAACTGGCTTGTATCCAACCAGCTTATGCTGAACATTTGTTACCACCTTTGTGTCATGATGCAATTTTTCACTTTTCACCTCCACCCAGTCCGCACGGTTTATCACGTTTACCTCAGTGGCAAGATAATTCTTGCTATCCGTGGCAATGTAAATTGAATTGCCATCAATTGCCGAAACTGGAACTAGCCAAGTATCTTCGGTATATTGTTTTATTGAGGTTTTGGGGAGGCTGGCATCGGAGTATACCAGTCCCTGATGGCTTAGCAGTAATACTTGCAGAAATATTACCAGCATAGATGTGGAGTATATGGGGATGGTTTCGAACATCCAGAATACGGCTGCCATAAGGAAAATGCTCAGGGTGAGGTGCCCTGCAAACGAAAGACCATTGAATGTGACAGCAAGGGGAATGCAGAACCCAATGATTCCCAAACCCAGCCCCACGAAAAACTTAAGTCGATTAGATTTTTGTTTAGTTCTAATTGGCATACTAGTAAAATTTGGTACACAAAGGTATAAAATTAGGATAGTATAATATGACTTATGTAAAGAAAAACCCTCGAAAATCGAAGGTTTTAGAGGGTTTGTGTTTTTTTGTTAATGCATATAGCTGTTGCAAAATGAGCAACTTATTAAGCGCCTAATGGCTTAACCATTGTAATGGAAGCATTTGTTGATTCAACCCCCACAAATCCATATCGCTCGTAGAGTTTTAGAACATAGTTTGCCTTATCTACGCTAAGTGATACGTTTTTATAGCCTAATGCCTCCTGCTTCTGGATCATTTTGCCCTCAGTGCCCTTATGCTTATAGGATGGATATAGCGTCATACAGAGTTCTGTGGTTTGCGAATCAACATATCCATACCCTTTATTCTGTTTGGAAAATATTCGAGTCCAAATGGCACCCACCAAATTCCCATCAAGTTCCGATACCAAGCAGCAATCACCCTCTCGGCCCAAATCTTCAGCGTACTTAACCAAATCGGGATGCTGAATTATTTCCTCAGATGGTTGTTGCTCGCCGTCTGGGACAAATATTACTTGATATAGCATCTCGTTTAGGAAAACAAGTTCATGGGGTTTAATATGTCTAACTTTAATCATTGAGCAGACCATTAACTATTCATATTTCAGGGTGATTGTTGGGTTATTCGATGCCACCTTAAGCGATTGAAGAAAAACAATTACTGTAACTATAACTCCAATGATTACAACACTCACTATGGTGGTCCAATATGGGAAACCAATTGAGTAAGCAAAGTTGGCCAACCATTCAATCATAAAGTACAGAGCGAGAGGAATTGCAGCAAATGAGGCAATGGCAACAAGTAGAAGGTATTCACCAGAGAACTTTTTAACAATATCCGAGGCGGTTGCGCCAAGCACTCGGCGGACCGCAACTTCCTTCATTCTTTGTCGGGCGGTCATAGCTGAAAGCCCTATTACGCCAAACATTGCAATAAGTATTGATAGTACCGAGAAGAACATAAACATTTTGCCAAAATTTCGTTCAACGTCATAGTACGATCCCAAAAGGTTGTCGAGACTTTCGTAGTAGAAATATTTCTCAGGAAATATTTTATTCCAGAGCACTCTGGTTTCCGAAACTGCCCCACTTAGCGACTGATTCTCAAAGTTAATCAGAACCCACAAAAGATTATGGTCTTGCTCATGTCCCAATGCGGTTATCACCAACGGTGGCACGGGCTCGTGTAACGATTCAAGATGAAAATCTTTAACTACCCCTACAATTCGAAACTGACCATCGCGGCCTTCAACAGTCTTGCCTAGGGGATCGAGCCAGCCAGCCCGGCGAACCAACTCCTGGTTAACCACGGCATGCTCCAACTCCATACCATCCTCTCCTGAAAAATAGCGACCCTCGGCAAGGGTGCTCGATATGGTGTTAAGAAAGTTCCTGTCGGCCTGCAGGTGGTGGGAAATCTGTGAGTTCTCTGAGCCCTCGAAGAGAAACCCCTCCCGGGAATGCGATAGCCCGGGGATAGAGCTCGCTAAGGTAATCTCTTTTACCCAAGGGTTTGCGCTTAACTCTTGCTTAAGCAGTTCTGCCTCCTGCTTGTAGTTTGAGCCGGTTACCCTAATTGCCACGAGATTCGTGTGGTCAAATCCATAGCCTTGGTTCTGAAAGTAGTTTAGTTGAATGTAAACAACCAGCGTTGATATTATTAAGCCAATAGATACAGCGAACTGAACCGTTAGCAATGCGCTTCGTAAGGAGAATTTATTAGATTTTTTCCAAAGTTCACCCTTGAGGATCTTTATGGGAATAAAGCTTGCCATATGAAATGCTGGGTATATTCCTGCAAAGAAGCCAAAGAGAATGCTGAAAATAAAAAATGAGGAAACGTAGAACCATACCGGAGCAGATAGAAGGCTAAGGTTAACCCCTAAGAAGCTGTTGAATAATGGCAGAACCAGCTCTACCGTAAGCAGCGCCATAACGAAGCTGATTGCCGTAATAAGAAAGGTCTCTGACAGGAATTGCAGTCGTATTCTCCATCTTGATGCGCCGAAAACCTTTTTCAAACCTGTTTCTTTTGCTCGCTTACCCGATACGGAGATGGTTAGATTTACATAGTTAACCCCCGCAATTATTAGCAAAAAGATTGCAATTAGGGAAAACCATTTTACTTTATGGAAAGTTCCAGTTTCTCTAATCTCGTTGTTGAACTCACTATGCAACCTAATATTGGTAATGGGTTCATAACTAATAGCCACAGTGGTTCCAAGTGGCTCAAACTCCTTGTTGATGTTTTCAAAAGCCAATTCCTCCGTTTTCTCATCTAATGCTCTCATATCAAAGTCATCAACTAACTTCAGGTAGGTGTAGTAGCTTATATGGCTTGTCCAGGTGCCAATGCTTCTGCCACCCTCTGTAAGCGTTGATAATGATGTGAGAAAATCAAATTCTATGTGAGAGTTTTCAGGAGGGTTATTGGCAATTCCCGTTATCTCCCATCCATCCACATCGTTAATCCTTATTACCTCTCCAATAGGGGATGGGACATTTGGAAAAAGTGCTTCTGCTGAACTTTGAGTTAATACTACCGATCTAGGATTTTTAAGAACAGTTCTAGCATCGCCCTCAAGAAGTTTAAAGGAGAAGAAGCTAAAAAAGTTGCTATCGGCCATCATCACATTATCAAATTCGTAGAATTGATTGTTAATATTTACCTTTGTAGCATTGCTTTGCCCCAACCTTGTAAAATCAGTCACTTCGGGAAACCTTTCGTTTAGGTCAACTCCCATTGGAGCACTGGAAAGAGGTATTTCCACCTTATGCCCTTGACTGTTTATGGCAATATTAATTCTGTAAATATTCTGATAATCCTGATGGAATCTATCAAAATTAGCTTCTTGCCATGCAAATAGAAATATTACAAAGCATACAGCCATTGATACGGCTAACCCAAATAAGTTGATAATAGTGAACAACTTGTTGCTCAAGAATTGCCTAAAGGAAGTTTTTATAAAATGTGAGACCATAATTAGAATTTTTTATATGATATTATTATTGTTTGCATGAAGGAACTATTTGTTTTATGTGCATTCTATTTCCGTTCCATTAACAGTTCACCATACTCCTTACCTTTATGCCTCATCGTGCCATGATGTTTTCTAATAAACCCGTTTTTTTCGTAGAATCTGATGGCTGCATGGTTATTAGCATTCACATATAGGTACATCTTAGGGTTTATATTATTTAGATGCTGAATTAATTTTCTTCCAATGCTTTGACCTCGCACCTCGCTATCAACACAGATGGTGTGGACATAAAGCCCATCGTTTTCCATAGTTCCTCCTAGCATTTTCGACATCTTCATGAAAAGCGGCATCTTTCTGATGAAGACAATTGGGTTCATCGATTTCATCATACCCTGTCCTGCTAGCTTGTCAATTTCGGCGTGTTTACTTACCGGATAGGCAACCACAATACCTACAATCCGATTATTGAGTACTGCAAGCGTTGTGTGCTCTACAAGGAAATATGTTTGCGGGGTGCTTAGCAAAGCGGTTATCACCTTGATGGGTTCAGAACCATACACCAGCGAATTCATCTCTACATCCGACTCAAATATCAGCTTGGCAATGGTACCCTTGTCGTGATGCTGTGGGTTATAAGTTTCAAATAGTATCTTATTTGCTGTATCAAAATTCATAGTAGTACTCCAATTTTTGCAGTAGATTTGGGGCTAGTACTTATCGGTTAAGCTTTTCAGTATTGAGTTAAATTTTTCTGGTTCCTCCATAATAGGGCTATGTGCTGAGTTCTCAAATGAAATGAAATCTTTATGGGGAGCTTTAAGCTGTTGGTAAAAATCTTTTGCCAAGGGGTAGGGGGTTGTATAATCGTATACTCCCTGAAAAATGTGAACAGGTACGCTCATACTATCAATCTTGTTAAACAGATTTGTATGTATCACATCTAACCACAAATGCTTTAGAGAGAACATACTGGCATTCATAAAATTTAACTTTTCACTTAATGTATATATACCCGAATTCATAACCAGTTTTACCAAAGGCCACATCCCAGTTATTTCTCTTGTGGTTCCCCCTCCATAACGATTTACATACCTTCGTTCCATCATTAAATATTTCAACCACTGGTCAATACTTGCTGTAGAGTCGGGAAAATGGAGGCCATTAAGGGTTTTGATAGCCTTACTGTCATTACGCTCACTAGCCTGTTCAAGAGCCCAGCTGTACGATATTTGCTCGCCTTTGAACTGGTCGCAAACCTGCCCAATGCCAAAGTATGCATAGTAAAGCTCGGGATGATTATACGCAGTAAGGATCCCGAGCAGTGAGCCCCAGGAGTGTCCCATTATAAATATCTTTTCTTTATTAAAACGATTAGCAAGGTACTCGCTGAGTTCACGGGTGTCGGCAATCATTTGCTCAAGGGTCATACTCTCTGGTGGGATATTTTTCGAGTAGGATTTTCCTGCCCCTCTTTGCTCCCAGTACACCATCACATAATCGTTTTCAATCGCGGGGTTGTAGTGCTTTATAAATGCAAACTCTGGGCTTCCGGGGCCACCGTGTAAAAATAGCATGATTGGCTTGGTGTAGTCAACTCCCCTAATAATGATATACTGCTCCTGCCCGCCAAGCGTAATTTTCTCAATTGCAGAGGCACTTCCTTCTACAGTGTTACCATTATAATCGGTAATAGTTTCAGAAACTCCAGGGCTTTTAATCCACAGTATTGCAACAGCAAGAACAAGGATCGCAGCTAATACGCTAACAAAGTACAGCATAGTTTTAAGAATTTTATTTTTCATCTCTATCCGTTTAAATCCCAGACATGGTTTGAAACCCTGTCAGGGGTGGTGGCTTATTTTTATACTTACGTTAAAAAAATGCTCATATTATACTGTAGTACTTTCATCTGCTTAGTTTCCGCTTTTTTCTGCCAGTAGAAAAATAGTAGAGAGAACACCAGCATTTGGCTAATTATTTCTGGAATGCCCATCGTAAGGCTCTTAAAGAACTCAGCAGTAGAACCTTCAAAGGCTATAAATTCAGTTAAAAAGAGAGGTGAACCAAGAATGGTTAAACCAACCATTAGTAGGTACAGTAAAGCCCAGCCCCTTTTCGTTACTATGTAGGTTCGATAAAACGGGTAAAGGAGCAAAGCCAGCATAGTTCCCCTAAATATTTGGCCGAAGAAAACTAGGAGCACAGCATTCAAATTCTCAAGGGGCCGCCAAAGGGCAAATATTTCCATCGATTCCAAGGCCTGATTATATCCTGATATCTCATAAAAGATGCCCCCAACTACCCAATAGGTGAAAAGGTGCACGGCAACAAACCGAATTATATAACCCTTAATAGTATCGCTATATGGGAGGAATAGTTTGCCGGTTTTGACAGCTCTTTTACCATTGATGAAGTTTTCCACCCCAAAGGCAAGGCCAACAAAAATGGCCATTTGCAAGGCTATAGCTATAATTACCGATGTGTGCTCGGTGAATGAGATGATAGTGTAGATGATCCCTTCAATTGAGCCGGGTTGTGGTTCAACTGATCCAATTAGCCCCACTGCCCACATCGAGAGGAAGAGTAATAGTTTACCCCCTTTGCGCTCGAAAACAAGGTCGTAAAAGGGATAGAAAACAAATCCAAACGCCAAACCACGAAGTAGTTGGCCAAGAATTGTTGTAAGGCTTAAAGTATGAAACTGCTGATACAAATCGAGACCGATACGGTTCGATTCGGGAAGGTTTTGCTGATAGAGCAAAAACCCGTAGACTATTGCAGTATAGGCAATAAGGTGGATTATGGCAAAGCGCCCCACGAAGGGCAAAAGTTTTGGTTTTATTGTATTTTTCATCTCAATATTATTTATGTTTAGGCTTGGTATTCAAGTATAAATTTTCTGACGGCCTCGTTAAACATCTCAGGGTTATCCTGATTGGCAATATGGTCTGCATTCTTTATCTCAGCAAACTGGCTAGATGATTCCCTGAGATGCCATTTCTTTGTTACTCTTCGAATAAAGAATAAATCCTTTTCCCCATAGGTAAAAAGAGTTGGTCGTTTGGGTGGTCTTGGCGATTCTTCAATTATATCATATACCATATCCTTTGTTATGCGAAGGACAAGTTTCTTCCCTGCCTTTTCAATGGCTCGTGATAGGTATTTTTGCACTTCCTCGTTTACGGCTCTATGTTTACCAAATAGTCTATAGAATGGTTTTGATGGGAAAAACTTGAACATACTAATCATTAATGGAACAAATAGTTTTGTCCAGGAACCCATACGATTCGATATTTCAATGCCAGGTACATGAATTGCTGCTAAGGTATACCGTGGATACTTGATTTGGAAATGTTGAACAATAATGCTTCCAAGCGATTGGCCAACAAGAATAACCTCGTCAATATCCAATGAGTTTAGCAAATCGTATAGACAATCGGCCGCCATCTCCGTAAATCGTTTTTGGTTTTCGAAGTAGGTTGAAGAGCCATGACCGGGAAGATCCCAAACCAGAATCCTGTAATCTGATTTAAACGCTTCAGCCTGCTTGTCGAAAGTTCTATGATCCATCCCCACTCCGTGAATAAAAACAATCACTGGGGAGTCCTCTTTTCCTGATAGCTGGTAGTATATTTCACCGTATTTACTTTGATAAATCATAGTTCATATTTTTATAGATTTGCAATAGAGTTTGTGTATTACTGTTTATAAAATTTCTGTAATTGAATTTTTTCTGTATTAATTAGATTAGGCTTACTATTGTATAAAGTATTCCGAAGCAAGCTCTTCACAAAGCCTGATCACTGCTTCTTGTTCGTCTTTTCTATCAGCATACACTGGGTAAACTGAGGTTCCCAAGATATCTTTTAGTGCAGGGTTTTCCGGTGCTACTTTCATTACCTCAAGCTTATCGTTAAAATGCTTGCCAGTTATATCTTTATACTTTGCAGAGGTGCAAATCTCAAAGTAATTATTGGCCATGTAGGATGGGTGGGGGAAAAATAAATTCTGGATATGGGCAACTAAACGCCAGGGCATCTTAAACTTTCTAAGAGTCTCTTTTGACATCCTCGCGCCATTTATTTGAAGGGAGAAAAACTTCACGTTAGACTCCTCGTACTTCTTAGCCATTCTAAAGGTCAGCATAAGTAATGCTATCTTCGAATTGCGGTAGCTATTATAAACGCTATGCTTATACCCTTTATCCTTAATTCCTTGCAGGTTTGCAAAATCAATTTGTTTCTTTGGTGAAAAGAAGTGTTTGATTATATTGCTGGATGCGTTAAGAACTCTTGGATCATCAGACTTTTTTAACGAATCGATGAGGAGGGTAGTAAGAAGAAAAGGGCCAACTGCGTTGGTGGCAAAGGTTAGCTCAATGCCGTTTTCGCTTAGCTTGTACTTCGCTCCATGCTCAAAGTAGCCGGCATTATTTATTAGGATATCAAGCTTAGGGTATTCTTCTTTAAACCTATCGGTAAACTCCTTGATAGAGTTAAATGATGCCATATCCAACATCATTAGCCGAACGTTGCTATTCCCCGATAGTCTAATGATTTCGTCTCGAACCTTTTCGCTTTTCTGGATATTCCTGCAAGCCATAACTACGTTAAAATCATCAATTGCAAATCTTAAAGCAGCTTCTTTTCCTATGCCAGAGTTAGCACCAGTAATGATTACAATTTTTTTCATTTTTTAGTACTTTATTTCAAATAAAACTTCAGTAGAATATCATATATAGTGCCATAAGTTAAATATTCTTGAATATGAGGTTGATACAATCTTTAATTTTTTTCTTTACTGTACGTTATCCTACACCCATCGTTCGTAAACGAACAATAGGCTATGATCCATTTCAATTTGTTGTAAATGAATGTTTGGAGTTGAGAAGGCGGAGGGTTAATTAATTAATTCTAACGAGTGCTGAAAACCATTAGATAGCTTTTTGCCATACCCTATTTTCCCTTCTTTGCTTTTTTTCTAGGTAAAAAAGCCTCTAAATAAGTGGAAAAGACAAAGAAAAGCCCGATAGGGTTAACTACCGGGCTTGATAATTTTTGTTTACAAAACCTTTATGGCAATCGAACTTCGTTTTGTGCCTTAGGCAAAGTCACTTCACCTAGGATAGCAATTTTTTGAACATTCCCATTGCCTGCGTTCGACTGAACTGTAACCGTTCGACTAATCCTTTGTGGGGTTGGGCTTACCCTAAAATGTACTTTTACAGTTCCTTTTTTGCCTGGTGCTATGGGTTGCCGTGGCCAATCTGTTACCCTTGTGCCACAGCAAGCGGTTACTTGATTAAGGATTAAAGGCACAGCTCCATCGTTGTGAACGTCAATTTCAATGCTTCCAGTGTTTTCATCAACATCATCAACCACTATGGAGCCCAAGTTAACCTCCGTGGGGCTAAAGCGTAAAAAGGCGTTGCTTTTTTTTATCTCCTCATCGCTTGGTTGCTGTGCAAAAGTGCTTGCAGTAATAAGTAGACCCAGAATTGAATACAGTATAGTTTTCATAAATCAGTGATTTTTGTTTTTATTACGGCAAAAGTATTTAATTGTTTGCTTTGTAGTAATTGTTTTAGCTAAAATTATGCCAAGATCTATGGTACTAGGTAGCGGGGTATATTACCAGGGAGACGAGCAAGCGTTTGATAATTGAGCTGACTACTCATCTCGCTGAACGATGCCACGCTGATATCGAGTCTACTCTGTTTACCCACAATAACGACCTCATCGCCAGGTTGTATGTTTGGAAAATCGGTTATATTAACGCTTATGGTGTTCATGGTTACAGTGCCCACGACAGAAACCCTTCTGCCTCTGATAAGAACCCGTCCCATATTACTTAATGAACGGCTAAAACCATTTGCATACCCCACCGGTATAATTGCAATTTTAATCCTTTTGCTAGCCATATAGGATGTGCCATAGCCCACAAATTCGCCAGAGTCCACTTCCTTAATGCTCATAACACGCGATTTCCATGAGATTACTCGCTTTAGATCGGTATCCTTGGCATGGTTTCGTTTAAATTGGTAGATAAAGGTTTCCTGCGTTGGCCAAAATCCATACTGGGCTATTCCCACCCTTACCATGTCCATTATGGTTTGGTTGTAGGTTAGTGTTGCCGCCGAACCGGCCGTATGCCGGTAGTTGGGTTTAAGACCGTGCCTATTGAAATACCTTACAAATCTTCGGTATTCCCTAATCTGGTTCATCACCCTGTAGTAGTTGCTAATGCTTTCGGCACCAGCATAATGGGTGCATAGCCCCTCAAAAACAATATGGTCGCAATTATCTTTCATCAGCCCAACTATATCAGGAAGTTTGTCGTACTCAAATCCTGTTCGGTTAAATCCTGTTTCGGCCTCAATATGAAGTCGAGCTGGTTTATTCATCTTTTTTGCTAGCTCAATGGCCTTGGTCAATCTATTTAAATCAAAAACGTAAAATTCTATTCCGTTCTCAATAGCCCAGGCAAGCTGTTCGTCATTTAAATATCCCATAATCATAATGTCCGACTTGGGACTGGCTACGTTGAATACATCAAGCGCTTCGCTGGCCGAAAATACGGCAAAGTGTCTTATCTTAGCCTTTTCGGCTAGGGGTACAATTGTTTCAACGCCGTGTCCGTATGCATTACCCTTTACAACGGATGTAATCCGGACATCCTTTCCAATAATATTTCTAAGGTACTTTATATTGTGTCGGTATGCTGACTTGCTGATTTCGATATATGAGGTGTGATCCATTGCTGCTTTTTAGTTGTTATAATTTTTAATTATTTAGGATTAGCTCCAGAATTTCTCTAAATAGGTTGACCGATGGCTCAATGATATCGTCAGGGAAATCGTAATCCTCGTTGTGGAGCTGTGGGTGATTCTCGCCCGAGCCGACACCAAATAGGTTCGCTTTGCAAAGCTGGGTAAAGTGCCCAAAGTCTTCGCTCCAGCGGAAGGGGTTTTTAAGTTGATGTGTTTGCAAATCAAGTTTTGATGATGCTCGCTGAACCAATGCTGTACATTCGGAACTATTAATAGTTGCAGGAAACTCCTCGGTGTAAGTAATGTCAACCTTAATATTATTCTCTTTTCCTATGTGTTTAATTATTGACTCCGACTCAGCTTTGAGTATTTCCATATCTGTGTCGAGATAGGTTCTAAGCGTAGCCATTAAAGTGGCGTTGCCGGGGGTTGTTCCAAAGGCAACCTCGCCCAGCTTGGCATGTATTACTGTTAGCAGTGTAAAGTCGTCAAACCGTTCCTTTTGGCTAACAAGATTATTAAGCTCCAGAATCATTTTGGCCATGGCCAAATCGGGGTTGTTACCATCCTCGGGGTGTGCTGCATGCGACGAGAGTCCCTTAAGTTTGGCAATAAGCCCTGTGGATGCAGATGCAAAAGTCCCCTCGCGCAAATATATTTGGCCACGCTTAAAGCCGGGCAAATTATGCAATGCAAAGGCGTAATCGGGGGTAAGGGGTTTAAACTTTTCATCAGCAATAACGGCTGCTGCCCCTTGACCGGTTTCCTCGGCAGGTTGGAATAGTAAAATTACCCTACCCTTTTTAAGAGGACTTTTTTGCAAGCCAACCGCTACGCCAGCTAGTATGGTGGAGTGACCATCATGACCACAAAGATGTGCAACCCCATGGTATTTTGAACGGTATTCGAAGCTGTTCGACTCCTGAATAGGAAGGGCATCCATGTCGGCTCGGAGCAGTACGGTTGGTCCAGCCTTCCCAGAGTTGTAAACGGCGGCTAGACCATGGCCACCAAGCCCTGTTACTATACTCGATGGGTTGGTCTTCTTCAGAAAATTTTCAATAGTTTTACTCGTTTGTTTTTCTTGCCCCGATAGCTCAGGGTTTTGGTGTAGGTATTTTCGAAAGTCAATAAGCTCTCTAAGGGTTTTGCTATCCAAAGTCATAAATTGATTTTAATATTCGCCAATATATTGAAAATTAAGCATATTAACAAAAATCACAATGTAAGCGTAAAGTTGGTTGCGTTGCTTTTTACTGATTTTTCCCATAAATTGCATATGATTATCAGGCTGCTAGGGCATGTGTATAAAAAAAGGTTAAATCTGGGCTTATTATTTTCCTGATGCAATTTTAAAACATCAAATATGAAGAGTGTAAAAGAAAGCGTTACCGATTCGTTGGATGGTGGTGATATCAGGTTATATCCATACCTACCATACTTGCTACAGGATTATTTGGCATTCGGTACCAATCCCGATATGGTGAACCAGATGGTGCGAAGCAGCTTCTCTAATCCTGACAGGCTGCGAATTCTCGACCTAGGATGCGGCAAGGGTGCCGTTATGGTTAAGCTTGCCAAGGAGTTTGGCTGTAGAACCCATGGAATTGATGCTGTTCCTGAATTTATTCATGATGCAAAGCAGTATGCACGGCAAATGGGAGTGGAAGCGCAATGCCATTTTCAGGTAGATGATATACGAACATCCATTTCCCGATTGGCCAATTTCGACTTGGTAATTCTTGGTTCAATTGGCCCAGTGCTTGGTGCAATTGGTGAAACCCTAAGTAAACTCAGGCAATGCCTAGTACCCAACGGTCATATCATTATCGACGATGGTTACATCCCCGAGGGGAGCAATTGCACCCATAGCAAATGCATTACTCAATCGCAATTTTTTGAGCAGATTCAGAAAGCAGGTTTTTCCGTTGTAAGCGAGCAGATTGTTGGCAGCAATTATATTAGCGAGATGAATAAGCAGATGCTGTCTGCAATTAAAAGGCGTGCCGCTGAGCTAATAGCTACCAACCCCCATCTAGCCTCGGTTTTCGAGGAATATATTCAAGACCAGCAGCAAGAGGGTGAGGCAATGGAGGAGTTGGCCTGCTCAATGCTACTTTTGCAAAGGAACCAATGATGGAGTGCTGCTTTGTAATTAATTTTGGTTCATATAGTTGTAGCTAAAAGGTAAACAAAAACAGGACATAGCTGTTAGTTTAGTGTAAATATTAACTTGAAACTAAACTATTTGCAATATGAAAACACTAATAGTTCTAATGCTAGTTGGGCTAAGCATAAGTAGTAATGCCCAGTCGAAATTTGAGTTTCCCGAGTTACCCTACAGCTACGATGCGTTGGAAGTTTTTGTGGATAAAACCACAATGGATATCCATTACAATAGGCATCATAGGGCGTACTTTAATAACTTCGTTAAGGCTGTCAACGACCTTAACCTCTCGGGAATGACCCTCGAAGAGATTTTTGCCGATGTAAGCAAGTACCCTGCAACCATTCGCAATAACGGGGGCGGATACTATAACCACAACCTATTCTGGGAGGTTATGTCGCCCAATGGCGGGGGGAAACCCACAGGGACCCTTATGAAAGCAATTGACGAAACGTTTGGAAATTTCAATGCCTTTAAGAAAGAGTTTGAGGCTGCCGCAGCGGGCCAGTTTGGTAGTGGTTGGGCTTGGCTTTCGGTCGATAGTAATGGAAAATTGTTCGTTTCGTCCACACCTAATCAGGATAATCCACTCATGGATGTGGCCACCGAGCGAGGTACTCCAATTCTAGGCCTCGATGTGTGGGAGCATGCATACTACCTGCACTATCAGAATATGCGCGGAACCTATGCAGGCAACTTCTGGAAAGTTGTAAATTGGAATGCTGTTCAAGCGAAGTTTGATAAACTCGTGAAGTAAACGAAAAGGAATATTATTTGTTTAACCCAGCCAAATTAACGCTGGGTTTTTTTATGTATAGTTGTAACCCTAGGTAATATCAAAGATCTTTCAACAGATTTCTGTGAGAAGATTTTATGTATTTGGGTTTGCTTACGCTCTCTACATATTGCGCAATTACAAATGTAGATTATTCGATATGTTGTAGCTTGCACAAATTCAGATATGTGTGATTGAATGGTTAATCTGGTTTTCATGATATTAAACATAGGTAACGTTTGCGGAATGTATACTTTTTCAATTTACATTTGTTCTTTGGCGGCTCGATTGAAACTCGATCCGCTCATTTATTTTAAACCCTAATCTTGTAATGAAAAAAATTGACTTATCTCGCTACGGAATTGCTGAGGCTGAGGAGATATTTTACAACCCCAGCTACAATTTGCTTTACGAGCATGAAACCAACCCTAATCTGGAAGGATTTGAAAGGGGCACCCTAACTAGCCTTGGTGCTATTAATGTTGATACAGGTATCTTTACTGGTCGTTCGCCAAAAGACAAGTACATTGTTCGTGAACCCAACTCCGAGGGCAACGTTTGGTGGGCCGAGAAGGGCAAGAAAAGCTCCGACAACAAGCAAATAACCCCCGAAATATGGGAGCATTTAAAAAGCATTAGCGCAAAGCAGCTTACAGGCAAAAGGCTTTATGTAGTCGATTCGTACTGCGGTGCAAACGAGGATACCCGTTTAAAGGTTCGTTTTGTAATGGAGGTGGCTTGGCAAGCCCATTTTGTGAAAAATATGTTTATCAGGCCAGGTGATGAAGAGCTAAAGGATTTTGAGCCAGATTTTGTTGTGCTTGTTGCCTCAAAAACATCAAATCCAAAGTGGAAGGAGCAGAACCTGAATAGCGAGGTGTACGTTGCCTTTCACCTTACCGAACGGATGGCCGTAATTGGTGGCAGCTGGTACGGGGGTGAAATGAAGAAGGGAATCTTTTCGGTGATGAACTACTACCTTCCGCTTAAGGGGATAGCCGCAATGCACTGCAGTGCCAATGTGGGGAACGATGGCGATGTGGCCGTTTTCTTCGGCCTTTCGGGCACTGGTAAAACAACCCTTTCGGCCGATCCTAATCGCGCCCTAATTGGCGACGATGAGCATGGCTGGGACGACGATGGTGTTTTCAACTTCGAAGGCGGATGCTACGCAAAGTGTATCGATCTTGATCCCAAGAAAGAACCCGATATTTACGCAGCCATTAGGCGCGATGCACTGCTCGAGAATCTAGTGGTAGACCCCGAGGGTAATATTGATTTTTCCTCAAAGGAGAAAACCGAGAACACTCGCGTATCATATCCCATTTACCATATCAAAAATATTGTAAAGCCTATTTCAAAAGCGGGTCATGCACAAAAAGTAATCTTTCTAACTGCCGATTCATTTGGCGTGTTGCCCCCAGTAGCCAAGCTTACACCAAATCAAACACAGTACCATTTCTTGAGCGGGTTTACCGCAAAATTGGCAGGCACTGAACTTGGTGTAAAGGAACCACAGCCCACATTTAGCAGCTGCTTTGGGCAGGCTTTCCTATTGCTGCACCCAACGGTATACTCGCGCGAGCTGGTTAAAAAGATGGTTAAACACGGATCAACGGCATACCTGGTTAACACGGGTTGGATTGGTGGCCCTTACGGAGTGGGTAAGCGCATCGATTTGCCCGCTACGCGTGCCATAATCAACTCTATTCTAGATGGTAGTATCGAGGAGGCCGATTTTGAGATTATGCCCATATTCAACTTGCAAATACCAAAGGTGTTAAAGGGAGTTGAGAGTAAGTTTCTGAATCCACGTAATAGCTGGCCAAACCCAGCCGATTGGGATATTGCGGCTAAGGATTTAGCCCAGAAGTTTATTGATAATTTCGAGAACTTTACCGACAACGAAGCAGGTAAAAAGTTGGTGGCTGCTGGCCCACAGCTATAAATTCGATGTTCTGATATAACGTAAAAAAGGGGCTAATGCCCCTTTTTTATATTTGTCAATTTTAGACTCCTTACTTCAAACCTCTCTGACGAAGAAGTGGATCAATTGAAGGTGCTTTACCACGGAACTTAATGTATTGCTCCATACCTTCGCCCATAGCATTCTCGGCAAGGCAATGCTTGCGGAATTTGGCTGCAAGCTCCTGGTTAAACAGATCGCCTGTTTCAACGAATGCCTCAAAGGCATCAGCATCAAGCTGACCAGCCCACAGGTAAACGTAGTATCCAGCAGCATAGCCTCCACCAAAGATATGGCCAAAGTTGGCTGTACGGTAGCGAGGCACAATTTCATCAATTAGGCCAATCTTTTTAAGCACTTTATTTTCAAACTCATTTACATCAGTGTCCTTTGTGATTTTTGAGGTATGCCAATGCATATCGAGTAGTGCTGCTGCAACGTACTCGGTGGTGATGAAGCCTTGGTTAAACTTGCTGCTGTTCTGCATCTTTTCAATAAGCTCATCGGAAATGGGCTCGCCAGTTTCGTAATGTTTGGCATATACCTTAAGAACCTCAGGCTCACCAGCCCAGTTCTCCATAATTTGCGATGGTAGCTCAACGTAGTCGCGGGGTACGCTGCGGCTTGTACGATTATAGTGTCCATCGGCAAAGAAGTTATGCAGCGCATGGCCAAACTCGTGGAAGAAGGTTTCGGTCTCATCCCAGCTTAGCATAGCAGGTCTGTTACCCACGGGGCGAGAAAAATTCATAACTATAGTTACAACAGGTGTAATTTTCTGTCCATCCCTGTAGCTGCCGCTACGGTAGGTTCCACACCATGCACCACCACGCTTGCTGGCCCTTGGATGTGGGTCGATAAATAGCACCGATAGGTGTGAGCCATCGTTGTCAATCACTTCAAATGCCTCTACCTCTTCGTGGTATACAGGGATATCGGGTCTTTTTTTGAAGGTTAAGCCGTAAAGCTTGTTTGAAACGTAAAAAATACCATCACGCACATTGTCGTAGGTTAGGTAAGGCTTAATCTCTTCCTCGTCGAGGTCGTACTTCTCCTTACGTACTTTCTCCGAGTAGTACCACCAGTCCCATGACTGTAGCTTAAAGTTGCCACCTTCACGGTCAATAATTTTTTGCATATCGGCACGCTCTTCCTTGGCACGCTTAAGGGCAGGATCCCAAACTTTATTGAGGAAGTTAAATACATTCTCAGGATTTTCGGCCATCTGCTCCGAGGTAAAGAACTGTCCATAGTTTTCGTATCCAAGAATCTGCGACATCTCTTTGCGAAGCATCATCAACTCAATGAAAAGCTCCTTATTGTCGTTCTCATTATTGTTGTCGCCACGCATAAAGTAGGCGGTGTAAAGCTTTTCGCGCAAATCGCGACGTTCAGAGAACTGAAGGAAAGGAATCCAGCTGGGCTTCGATAGGTTAAACATCCACTGGCCAGGGTGGCCAGCCTTCTCGGCCATTTCGGCAGCACCAGTCTTTACATCCTCTGGTAGTCCTGCAAGATCCTCCTCGTTTTCGAGCAGAAGGGTAAACCCATTGTTCTCGGCCAGCAGGTTTTGGTTGAGCTGAAGTGATACCATCGACATACGCTCGTTAAGCTTCTTAAGCTGCTCGCGTTGCTCCTCGGGAAGGGCAGCACCGTTGCGAGCAAAGTCGTTGTATATCTTCTCAACAACCCTCATCTGCTCATGGTCAAGATCAAGGCTCTCGCGCTTGTCGTATACATTCTTAATGCGATCGAACAGATCCTGATTAAACCTAATGGCATTGCGGTGTGCCGAAAGCATTGGGGTGGTTTCGCGGGCAATCTCCTGCATACGTGGAGTGGTGTTGGCACCATTCAGGCCACCAAATACGGCTCCCACCTTACTCATTAGCTCGCCAGCCTTATCATATGCCAATATAGTGTTCTCAAAGTTTGGCTCCTCTGTATTGCTAACTATAGCGTCTATTTCAGCATTATGCTGCTTAATTGCCTCCTCGTAGGCAGGGATGTAGTGATCATCCTCTATTAAATGGAATGGAGGGGTGCCAAATGGGGTATCCCACTCCACAAAAAATGGATTTGGCTTTTCGCTTTGCGTGCAGCTAAGCATCATGCCAACCGGAATTAAAAGGAACAATAGTTTCTTCATACTGCTTTGTTTTTTGGTTAGAATTATTTGTTGTGGTTATCAAAATGTGGTTCGATTGTTAAAATGGTTTCCGATTTATTTGAGTGCGAAACCCAAAAATAGTTTAAGCAATTAAAAGGGTATAGCCCATTCTCTCTCTTCCTAATGAGCCATAGTTATCTTTGGTAATATGTACTAGGTTGCCCTTTCTGTGCCAAAACCTCAAATATACAAAAAGATAGTGTGACCATATAAATGAATTGGGTATTACTAAACATTTTTATAATTTAGGAGCAAACTTAACAGGTCATCGAAGGATGAGTAAAAAGAGTAAGACCATAGCACACATATACATTGTCGATCATGATTTTGTGTACACAACTTCTCTGAAGAAGGCCATTGAGAAGCCATCCAAGTATGCTATTCAAACATTTGTAACTGGCGAGAGGTTTATTGCCCATATTGCGTCACATACCTTTCGTAAAAACGATATCCACATCGTATTTTTAGGATATCACTTTGTCGACGATCGAGATCAAACCCTAATGAATGGGATTGAGATTCTAGAAGCTACTAAGGTTATAAACCCCAACATTGAGGTTGTAATGCTATACACACCTAACGAAGCCACCTTTGGCGCATATGCTCGCAATAGGGGAGCCTATTCGTTTGTTCCAAAGAACGACACCATATTTTTAAGAATTAATAATATTGTGATGCGGGTGATTAGCCAAAAGGTGCTGGAGCAAAAGCGAAAGTCGTTTCTTATCTCTGCCAAAATTTTTGTAGTCTATCTTCTGGGGCTTCTGCTTGCCATTGTTATTTTTTCCCTTCTGTATTTGTAGCTTTGTGTTTTTGCCACACCATAGAGTTCACTGCTGACTAAATGGCAGGCCTAACCCTATGGCATTACTTTTGACAACTTAGCTCTGAAAAAATGAATGTTTAACTAAAAGATATAAGCCATGCAGAAGGGTAAGATTAATGTTACAAGCGAAAACATCTTTCCTATTATTAAAAAGTTTTTGTACTCCGATCACGAAATCTTTCTTCGCGAAATCATCTCAAACGCTGTTGATGCTACTCAGAAGTTGAAAACCTTGGCTTCGGTTGGTGAGTTTAAGGGCGAATTGGGCGATCTGACCATTAGGATTCAGCTCGACAAGAAAAACAAAACGTTAACCATTAGCGATAGCGGAGTGGGTATGAGCGAGGAGGAGATTGAAAAGTATATCAATCAGATTGCATTCTCGGGTGCCGAGGATTTTTTGGCCAAGTATAAGGATAAAACCGAGGCTATCATCGGACATTTTGGCTTGGGCTTTTACTCGTCGTTCATGGTGAGCGACAAGGTGGAGATAATTACCCGCTCGCACAGGGAAGATGCTCAATCAGTGAAATGGTCGTGCGATGGTTCACCCGAGTTCTCCATTGAGGATGCCAAGCGCGAGGGTAGGGGAACCGATATCGTTCTTCATATCAACAAGGATAGCGAGGAGTTTCTCGATGAGCACAGGATTGATGAGATGCTGAAAAAGTACTGTCGCTTTCTACCCATTCCCATTGCCTTTGGAACCGAAAAGGAGTGGAAGGATGGCAAGGAGGTTGATACCGGCAAGGATAAGATTGTGAACGATACCAACCCCTTGTGGACCCGCAAACCTGCCGATTTGAAAGATGAGGATTACGAGAAGTTCTATCGCGATCTTTACCCCGCTTCACAGGATCCGCTTTTCAACATTCACCTAAACGTCGATTATCCATTCAACCTAACAGGTATACTCTACTTCCCTAAGATTAAGTCGAATTTCGATATTCAAAAGAATAAGATTCAGCTATACTGCAATCAGGTATACGTTACCGATTCGGTTGAGGGCATAGTACCCGAGTTTTTAACCCTGCTACATGGTGTTATCGATTCGCCCGACATCCCCCTAAACGTATCGCGCAGCTACCTACAGAGCGACTCGAACGTTAAGAAGATATCATCGCACATCACCAAGAAGGTAGCCGACAGGCTCCACGAGATATTTAAGGAGAACCGTGAGCAATTCGAGAAGAAGTGGGACGACCTTAAGCTGTTCATCACCTTTGGTATGATTACCGACGACAAGTTTTACGAGCGCGCCGAAAAGTTTGCCATGTTCAAAAATACCGATGGCAAGTACTTCACCTTCGAGGAGTATGAGAAGCTCATTAAGGAGAACCAAACCGATAAGAATAAAACGCTAATCTACCTATATACCACCGATACCGAGGAGCAGTACTCATACATCGATCAGGCAAAGAATAAAGGTTACGATGTTCTGGTGATGAATGGTCAGCTCGATCCGCACCTTATCAATAGCCTTGAGTCTAAGCTTAAAGACTCTCGCTTTGTCCGTGTCGATAGCGATGTGATTGACAAGTTAATTGTGAAGGAGGATAAGAAGGAGATTGACCTGCCTTACGAGGCGCAGACTGAGCTTCGCAATGTTTTTGAGGGTGCAACAAATGGTTCGTCGCAGTACTGGGTTCAGTTCGAGGATATGGGCGAAACAGCGGCTCCCGTGGTGATTACTCGCAGCGAGTTTGTCCGTCGTATGAAGGATATGGCTGCCATGAGCGGAACTGCAGGTTTTTATGGCGATATGCCCGAAACGGTGAACCTGGTGGTTAACGTTTCGCATCCATTGGTTAAAACGGTGATTGATCAGAAGGATAAGTCGCTAAACGATAAGATCGCTGAATTCAAATCGCAGCTCGAGCCTTTAAGCACTAAGCTCGATGAGCTGAAGAAGGCCACCGAGAAGAAAAAGGACGAAGAGATTTCGCAAGCCGAAAAGGACGAGATGGACGACCTGAACAAGAAAGTCGAGGAGGTTAACGCATCTAAAGCCGAGGTGCTTAAGTCGTTTGGTAAGGATAATAAGCTGGTTAAGCAGCTTATCGATCTGGCCTTGCTAGCCAACAATATGCTTAAGGGCGAGGAACTAAGCAAGTTTGTGAAGCGTAGCGTTGAGCTAATAAAGCCCTAACGAGGGGCAACCTGATAAAACAAAAAAGCGGGATGATTTACCATTCCGCTTTTTTGTTGCATTGTAGCATTCTACAAAAACTCGTTTACCTCTTTCTTAAGATGATCGATTGCCCTGGCCGTTGGGTGGAACTCCAATTCAACCACTCCATCTAAAATTTCTTTGCTCAGCAATAACGAGGGAGCCTTAGCGTCAACCTTATCGGCGCTTGTGTTAATTAGTTTGATAACACCATCCTTGGCATTTTTCACTAAGCCCCACGCCTTGGCACTGAGGTATAGCTGCTGCGATAGGTTGTGCTCCCATTCTGTTCGAATAGTGCTAAGCAGAATGCCATGAAATTTTTGCGACGATATGTTGGGCTGATTTACTCGAACCAGGAGCGATTCGGGCGATATGCGTTCAAGGAACAGCACTATTCGTTCGTACGCCTGAAGGCGTATGGGCATTGTAATCTTTTTATTGCTAGCGTTAAGCTCTGCACGCCGGCGGTTGGTTTCTTCTCGGAGCAGGCGCTCAATGGCTAAATATCCAGCCAAAAAAACCAGCAACGAGGGGATGACTATCTTTAGTAAATCAAGTACCATAGCTATTTATGTTGGGAAACAAGTTGTTTTCAGATGATAATAATTTTACCTTTAAAGCTTTAAAATTAGCGAAAATCTTTTAACCTAAGTGAATAAAAATTTAATATCTCCGGACCTATGGAAAATGTTTCGAATAGAGTTGCGCAGCTAGCCGTTTCGGAAACTTTAGCTATGTCGCAAAAAAGTAGGGAGCTAAAAGCTCAAGGATTCAATGTAATTAATCTGAGCGTGGGCGAGCCCGATTTTCATACCCCCGATTTTGTTAAGGATGCTGCCAAAAAGGCGCTCGACGAGAATATCACCTTTTATTCGCCAGTACCCGGATTCCCCGACTTGCTTCAAGCAATTGCCGATAAGCTTAAACGTGAGAATGGCCTAACCTATGGAACCGATCAGATTGTGGTATCGGGTGGTGCAAAGCACACCCTGGCCAATGTGCTTATGGCTACAGTTAACGCTGGCGACGAGGTGATTGTTCCCGCTCCCTACTGGGTAAGCTACGTGGAGTTGGTTAAGCTGGCCGAGGGCAAAAGCGTTGTGATTCCAACAACCATCGAGAGCGATTTCAAAATTACCCCCAAGCAGCTCGAGGAGGCCATAACCCCCAAAACAAGGGTGCTTATGCTTTGCTCGCCATCAAACCCAACCGGTAGTGTATATACTCGCAACGAGTTGGCCGGTTTAGCTCAAGTACTAGCTAAATACCCAAACATTTTGGTGCTCTCCGATGAGATATACGAGCACATTAACTACGTGGGTAAGCATGAGAGCATTGCCCAATTCCCCGAGATATTCGATAGGGTAATAGTTGTGAATGGAGTTTCGAAAGGTTACGCCATGACCGGCTGGCGAATTGGTTACTGTGCTGCACCCAAGTGGATTGCCAAGGCTTGCCAAAAGCTTCAAGGTCAAATGACTTCAGGAACATGCTCCATAGCTCAAAAGGCCGCTGCAGCTGCCATCGCTTCCGATGCTTCGTACCCCAAAATGATGTGCAAGGCCTTTGAACAGCGTCGCGATAAGGTTATTGAAAGGTTAAGGAAAATCCCAGGCTTTAAAACCAACGTGCCACAGGGAGCATTCTATATTTTTGCCGAGGTTGCGGAGTTGCTGGGCAAAAAGTTTGGCGATGAAGTGATAAGCAATACCGCCGATTTGTGCATGTACTTAATAAACCAAGCCCATGTGGCCACTGTTCCCGGTAGTGCTTTTGGAGCTGCTGAGTACATTCGATTCTCGTATGCCGCATCGGAGGAGGAACTTATGGAGGCACTGAATAGAATTGATAAAGCAGTACAAGCCTTGCAGTAAACATATAGGTTTTACAATTGTTAACATAAAACCCACGGTAAACTTACTGTGGGTTTTTTATCTTTGTAGCTCATTTTTAATCCTAATCATGGCAAGAAAAACTATTAAAAGGGCATTAATATCATTATCTGTTGTCATCCTTATCGTCTTGGCCAGTGGAGGGTACTATGCATACCGTATGTACAGCAGAATGATGGTTCCTAATGTTGATACTGGCGAAAGAGAGTACGTTTATATACATATCCCATCAGGCGCTGCCTACAGTGATGTTCTCCGAATTGTAAATGATTCCGAAAGCATTGTTGATATTGAAACCTTTAAGTGGGCTTGCTCCCGAATGGGTTATCCCCATGGCGTGAGGGCTGGAAGGTACATGCTGAAAAGTGGGATGACTAATCGCCAATTGGTTAATACGCTGCGCGCTGGTTTGCAAACCCCTGTGCGGGTTACTTTTACCGGATTTAGAACCCCCGAACAGCTGGCACAGCGTATTTCGCGCCAGCTCGAACTCGATTCTGCTGATTTAGTTAAAGCTTTTCGCTCCGAGGAGGTAGCTCAGCGGTATGGGTTTACCCCCGAAACATTTATCGCCATGTTTGTCCCTAACACCTACGAGTTTTTTTGGAATACCAGCGTTAACGGTTTTTTCGATAGGATGAAAAGGGAGTATGAGACCTTTTGGACTCCTGAACGCGATAAGAAAGCACAAGATAGTGGATTGGGTAGGATAGGGGTTGTAACCATAGCCTCCATTGTTGAGGAGGAGACCATTAGGGTTGATGAGCGGCCGAAGATTGCTGGTGTTTTTATTAACCGACTCAATAGAGGTACACCTTTGCAGGCTTGCCCCACAGTAAAATTTGCCCTGAACGATTTTACAATTAGGCGAGTATTAACACAACACCTAAGCGTGGAATCGCCATACAATACATATAAGCATCGGGGGTTGCCTCCTGGCCCAATCAATGCGCCTAGCATATCGTCAGTTGATGCTGTGCTCAACTACGAGAAGCATGGCTACTACTTCTTCTCGGCCAATCCCGATTTCTCGGGATATCACGTATTTGCCAAAACACTGGCCGAGCACAATAGGAATGCACGTGAGTATCAGCGAATACTAAATCAGCAGCGCATCTTTAGGTAGTTTTATTACAGCTAATTATACCTCAGATTTATTCTAAACTATTTGGGCGATAGAATTTTAATTCTACCGCCCCAAATTATTTGAACAATACAACTTGCTATAAGTTATTCTTCACATAGTTGGTCATTAATGTGTATAGATGCACCCTAGTGTTACCTCCATAAATGCTATGATTCTTGTCGGGGTACAACATCATATCGAACTGCTTATTGGCCTGTATAAGCCTTTCGGCTAGTTCAATGGCATTTTGAGCATGCACATTGTCGTCGGCAGTTCCGTGGATAAGCAGAAATTTGCCTTCAAGTCCTTCCACGTGATTAATGGGAGAGTTATCATCGTATCCGCTAGGATTATCCTGTGGTAGCCCCATGTAGCGTTCGGTGTAAATGGTATCGTAGTAACGCCAGTTGGTAACAGGTGCTACGGCAATGGCCATGCTGAAAACTTCAGGTGCCTTGAAAAGGCAAAGTGAGGACATGTATCCGCCGTAGCTCCATCCCCAAATACCAATGCGGTTTGCATCAACGTAGGGGAGGGTTTGCAGGTATTTACCCGCCTCAATCTGGTCGATACTCTCGTAGTAGCCCAGCTGTCCGTAGGTAATTTTTTTAAACTCCTCACCGCGGCCACCAGTTCCGCGTCCGTCAACAGCAACAATTAGGTAACCCTCGGTGGCTAGCTGCTGATCCCAGCCAATGCCAAACCTGTCTACTACCGCCAATGAGCCCGGGCCACTGTATTGGTACATAAGCACAGGGTACTTTTTGGTATCATCAAAATTTAATGGTTTCACCATGTACCCATTCAGTTCAACCCCCTCCGATGTGGTAAAGGTGAAGAACTCCTTCTCGGGGATATCGTACTTGGCCAGTGTTTCTTTCAGCTTGGCGTTATCTTCCAAAACCCTAAGCTCTTTGCCTTTGGCATTGTGTAGGGTTACCTGTGTGGGCGTACTAATCGACGAGTGAAAATGGATGTAGTACTTAAATCCTTTGCTAAAATCGGCTGAGTTGGTTCCGGGTTGGGTCGATACCTTTCCTTGTCGCTTACCGTCAAACGAAACCCAGCTCACTGCGGTTCGCAATGGCGACCCATCGAAAGCGCTATAGAAAATTCGTTTTCCTTTGGCATCGTAACCGTATACCGAGCGTACCTCGTTTTGCCCTTTGGTTAGCTGGCGCACCAAATTCCCATTCATAGAGTACAGGTAGATGTGGTTGTAGCCATCCATTTCGCTTGTAATGATAAAATGTTTGCCATCGGCAGTGTAAATTGGGTAGTCATCGTTAGGCTCCTCAATATAGTGCCTATTCTCCTCGGTATAAAGCACCTTGGAACTCCCCGTATTAGCGTCGGCAATTAGAATTTCCAACTTGTTTTGCAACCTGTTTAGCCTAACCATGCTGAGTTGCTCTGCGTTGGCGGTCCACTTAATGCGTGCAATATACTGGTCTGTTTCCGGACCAATATCCATAGCCTTAGTCTCTTGGCTCAGCAGGTTGTACACGTGAATGCTAACCTTTGAGTTTTCCTCGCCAGCTTTGGGGTATTTAAACGAGTAGGTGGGAGGGTATAGCTCATTTTGGAACATGGGCATGTGGAAAACCTTTACGTTGCTCTCATCGAACTTGTAAAAAGCTAATCGCCGGCTATCGGGGCTCCACTGCATGGCTGTTTTTAGGGCAAATTCCTCCTCGTAAACCCAGTCGGCTGCTCCGTTGATTATATGGTTAAACTCACCATCGGATGTGATTTGTAGCTCGTTGCCCGAGTTTAAATCGGTTATGTAGATATTGTTGTCGCGAACAAAGGCAACCTTTTGCCCATCGGGCGAGAAGGTGCCCAGCATCTGGGCTCCATTCGTCGAGAGCGGTTTTACTTCTTGGGTTGGAATATCGTAAATGTAATAGCTGGCCGTAAACGAATGCCGGTATATTGGGTTAACATTGGTGGTAAGCAGAATCTTTTTCTCATCGGTGCTAAGCTCGTAGCTTCTAAACTGTTTGAGCGATTCGATGTCGAAGTTCGATGCATCGAAAAGTACATCAACAAGTTCTCCCTTGGCGTAGCTGTAGCGTGCAATTTTACCACCCCGCTCCATCACGGTGTAGTGCTCGCCATCATTCATCGAAACAATTCCTCGTACCGACCGAGCGGCAAAAGTACCGTCCCTATGAATATCTTCCAGGGTAATTTTTTGATTTTGGCCAAAGCCTAAAAGGCAATATACAACCAGCAAGCTGAATAGGAATATACGTTTCATATCAATGTAGTTTTAGATTTTTAAATCGATAATTTTGATAGTGAATACTTAAAATGGATTAACCCATACCCAGCAAAACTAGCAAATATTTGCAAAAAGGAATATTATAAATACTTTTGGCTTAAAATGTATCCCATACATAGCGTGAGTGTGTTAGCCCCTTACTACGATTTTCTAGTCACGTTTCTACGCTGTACATACAGTTCGGATAAGGATAGGGGAATTCTTTAGCAAATCGTTCGATAAAACCTGAACTTTGCGATCCATTTCCTGTTAATTAAATATTTATGATTAATTTTGCAGCCGTTTTTCACAACTAAATATTGCTATGATTAAGATAACTTTTCCCGATGGTAATGTTCGTGAGTTTGCTAAGGGCGTTACTGGGCTTGAGATTGCCAAGAATATTTCCGACCGCCTGGCCAAGGAGGTGCTTTCTATAACCGTTAATGGTGAGGTGTGGGATCTCACACGGTCTATCAATACCAATGCTTCAATCAAATTGCATAAGTGGGACGAGGAGGAAGCAAAACACGCCTACTGGCACTCTTCGGCACACCTTATGGCCGAGGCTGTTGAAATTCTGTACCCTGGGGTTAAACTAGGTATCGGGCCAAGCATTGAGAATGGATTTTACTACGATATTGATTTTGGTGATTACTCCGTATCCGATGCTGACCTTCCCAAGATTGAGAGTAAGATGATGGAGATTGTGAAGGCCAAGGAGGAGATTACCCGCAAGGAAGTGTCCAAAGCCGAAGCCCTTGCCACCTACACTAAGAAAGGTGATCCCTATAAGGTTGAACTTATTAGCGACCTCGAGGATGGCACAATCACTTTCTACTCGCAGGGCAATTTCACCGATCTATGTCGTGGGCCACACCTACCCGATACGAGCTACATTAAATCGTTCAAACTGCTTTCAATTGCTGGAGCCTACTGGCGAGGCAATGAGAAGAATAAGCAGCTCACACGTATATATGGTATATCCTTCCCTAAAAAAACGCTTCTCGATGAGTATCTAGTTATGCTAGAAGAGGCTAAAAAGCGCGATCACCGAAAGGTAGGTAAGGAGTTGGAGCTGTTTACCTTTTCTCAAAAGGTTGGACAAGGTTTACCCTTATGGCTACCCAAGGGCGCACAGCTTCGCGAACGCCTCGAGAATTTTCTGAAGCGAGTTCAGAAGAAATACGGATACGAACAGGTTATCACTCCCCATATTGGCCAAAAAGAATTGTACGTTACATCTGGTCATTACGCCAAGTATGGTAAGGATTCGTTCCAGCCAATTCATACTCCCGCCGAAGGCGAAGAGTTTCTGCTTAAGCCCATGAACTGTCCTCACCATTGCGAGATATACAAGCACAAGCCCCGTTCCTACAAAGATTTACCTGTACGAATGGCCGAGTTTGGCACCGTATACCGTTACGAGCAGAGTGGCGAGCTTCATGGCCTAACCCGAGTACGTGGTTTTACTCAGGATGATGCTCATATTTTCTGTCGCCCTGATCAGCTTAAGGAGGAGTTTGTTAAGGTAATTGATATTGTTCTGTACATCTTTAAAACGCTCGATTTTAAAGAGTTTACTGCACAGATATCATTGCGTGACCCCAACGATAAGGACAAGTACATTGGTAGCGACGAGAACTGGGAGAAAGCCGAACAAGCTATCATTGAGGCTGTGCAGGAAAAGGGATTACAAACTACTACCGAGCTGGGCGAGGCTGCGTTCTACGGGCCAAAGCTCGACTTTATGGTAAAGGATGCCATTGGCCGCAAGTGGCAGCTGGGCACAATTCAGGTAGATTACAACCTGCCCGAAAGGTTTGATTTAGAGTACATAGGTGCTGACGATAAGCGCCATAGACCCATTATGATTCACCGCGCACCCTTTGGCTCAATGGAGCGATTTGTTGCCGTGTTAATAGAGCACTCTGGTGGTCGATTCCCCCTTTGGCTTGCCCCCGATCAGGCAGTTGTACTTCCTATCAGTGAAAAGTTCAACGATTACGCAAAAAAAGTTGCTGATTTATTAAATAATTACGATATTCGCACCCTGATTGACGACCGCAACGAGAAGATAGGTAAGAAGATCAGGGATAATGAGTTAAAGCGAATCCCATATCTTCTAATTGTTGGTGAAAAAGAAGCAACAAGCGATATGGTTTCCGTTAGGATGCAGGGCGAGGGTGATAAAGGACAGATGAAGCCCGAAGAATTTGCCAACTATATCAATGCAGAAGTAAAAAAACAGATCGAAGCATAATAAATTTTATAAGTAAATTAGTATAAACTAATCAAAGGAGGGTTTTAGTATAGCAGCACCAAGAATCAGAAAAGGTAGAGAGCAGGATAGCAAATACCTTAAGAATGAACAGATTCGCGCTAGGGTAGTTCGCGTAGTAGGCGATAATATTGATAACGAGGGAATAATGTCCATTGAGGAGGCTAGGAAGTTGGCCAACGATATGGAGTTAGACTTAGTACTTATCTCCGATAAGGCCGATCCCCCAGTTTGTCGAGTTATCGATTTCCAAAAGTTTCTTTATCAACAGAAGAAGAAACAGAAGGAGATTAAAGCCAACGCCCAAAAAGTGGTGGTGAAGGAAGTTAGGTTCGGGCCAAACACCGACGAGCATGATTATGGTTTTAAGCTTAAGCATGCCGAGAGTTTCCTTAAAGATGGAGCCAAGGTGAAAGCCTTTGTTTTTTTCAAAGGGCGAACCATTTTATTTAAAGAGAAGGGCGAAATTTTACTACTAAGATTCGCTCAGGATCTAGAGGAAGTTGGAAAAGTGGAACAGCTTCCAAAGCTCGAGGGAAAACGAATGATTATGTTTATCTCTCCAAAAGTCGTTAAAAAGAAGAATTGATTTTTTAACCAAATATAAACTAAGGAGAATGCCTAAAGTAAAAACAAACTCCGGTGCAAAGAAACGTTTTGTTTTAACCGGAACTGGGAAGATTAAGCGCAAGCACGCATACAAGAGCCATATCCTTACTAAAAAAACCACAAAGCAAAAGCGTAACCTTACGCAATCTGGTTTAGTTAGCAAGGCCGACACTAACAACATTAAGCAGCTGTTGGCGCTCAAGTAGTGAGCTAGAGCTTACGTAGAAGTTATTTTAATTACTAACAGAATGCCTTAGCAAGAAAGTTTTCGTACAGGCGAAACGCTAATCATTCGAAAAAGACAAATTTATGCCACGTTCAGTTAATGCAGTAGCATCAAGGGCTAGAAGGAAAAAGATTTTAAAACAGACTAAAGGTAATTTCCTCGCCCGTCGTAACGTTTACACCGTTGCAAAAAACACCCTTGAGAAGGGGTTGCAGTACGCTTATCGCGACCGCAAGAAGAAAAAAGGAGAATTCAGAGCGCTTTGGATACAACGTATCAACGCTGCCGCTCGTACCCACGGAATGTCATACTCCGAGTTCATGGGTAAGGTTAACGAGAAAGGAATTGCCCTAAACCGCAAGGTACTTGCCGATATGGCTATGAATCATCCAGAAGCCTTTAAGGCAGTTGTTGATTCGCTGAAATAGTAAAACATAATTGCACAGCATATAGGGAGGTAGTTTTTAAGCTACCTCCCTTTCGTTTTAAACATATTGGTCATCAGGCTATTAGGCTTTGTGCCAAAAACATTTTAGGTGCTTTGGCTGTTTAATCAGCATAATTTTATAATTTTACGTATAACAATTCGCTAAAATGGATTCATTAACTCCCATAAGGTTAAACGAAACGCAGTTTACTCCCGAGGTTAACCTCGATATGGATAGAAGTAGGTTCGAGTTTTATGGGAAATCTCTGCCAGAAGATTGTAACGAGTTCTTCGATCCCATTATTGAATGGTTTCGAAACTATGTTACAATGCCAAATCGTGAGACTGTAGTAGTATTTAAACTCGATTACTTTAATACCTCTACGTCCAAAAAGTTTCTGGAAATCTTAAATCTCCTAAAGGAGATTCATAGGCAAAAGAAAACAGTAATTGTTCACTGGTATTACCGAACTGGAGATGAGGATATGTTCGAAACCGGTGAAACCTTCTCGGAGTTAGTCTCCATTCCATTCAAAATTATGCCATTCTAGGTTGGCTCGCATTCCCACCTGCTTTTTTTTCATCTTGCTTTAACAAATGTGCGAGAAATTTTGTCATATCTGTTAAGGTGTGTTAACAGTCAGGCTGTGAATATCATACGGCACAACGTTTGATCGTTATTTTGAGCAAACATTAAAACTTACGTTATGAAAACAAATAGAATTCTTGCACCCGTATTTTATTCAATAATTGGAGGACTGGTAGTTTTTGCTTTCACGCATTTTATGGCCAAGGAGCAAACGCAAACCCATACCCCAACATTCCCGAAGTACGACTCAGTGCCCTTTAGTCTGGCATCGTTTACTACCAGTACTGGAGAAATTACAGATTTTACATATGCTGCCGAACGTACCGTACATGGAGTGGTTCACGTAAAGACTAAGGCCACACGTTCGCAACCCGATTTTTCCTTTGGAAACCCCTTCTACGATTTCTTCTTTGGCCCCCGTCAGCGCGAACCCCAACAGATATCAGGCTCGGGATCAGGTGTTATTATCAGTAAGGATGGATACATTGTAACTAATAACCATGTAATTGATAGGGCCGATAATATTGAGGTAGTGCTAAACGATAGGCGTTCATTTGATGCCACAGTGGTTGGCCGTGATCCAAGTACCGATTTGGCGGTTATCAAAATTGAGGCGGAGAATCTTCCATTCATTCCTTTTGGGAACTCCGAAATGCTTAAGGTGGGAGAGTGGGTTCTTGCCATTGGCAACCCTTTCAACCTAAACTCCACTGTAACTGCAGGTATTGTTAGCGCTAAAGCTCGAAACATCAACATCCTTTCTGCCCAGTACCCCATCGAGTCATTTATCCAAACCGATGCTGCTGTAAACCCAGGGAATAGTGGAGGTGCGCTTGTGAACCTTAGGGGCGAACTGATTGGGATCAATACGGCAATAGCATCGCAAACAGGTAACTTTGCAGGGTATTCCTTTGCTGTACCCTCATCCATTGCGCAAAAAGTGGCAGTAGATATCATCGAGTTTGGGGAGGTACAACGAGCAATACTAGGTGTTTCTATTAACGATTTAAACTCAGAGCTAGCCAAGAAGTATAATATAAAAGAGCTGAAAGGTGTACTTGTTATGGGAGTTGCTGAGGGAGGTGCCGCCGAAGAGATTGGCCTTAAAGAGGGCGACGTAATACTGGAGGTAAATGGAGTGCCTGTTAACTCTCCAAATCAACTTCAGGAGCAGATTAGCAAGTATCGGCCTAAGGATAAGGTAGAAATAGTGGTAAATAGGGGCAACAAAAAGAAACAATATGAGGTGGTGTTGCGTAATATGAGGGGTGGATTCGATGTTGTTAGACCCAATGAGATTGTAGATGTACTTGGAGCAGAGTTGAAAGAGGTAGATGCCAACTTGCAGCGTAGGCTAGGTATAAGAAGCGGGCTACAGGTGGTGAAGCTAAAGGATGGAAAGCTCAAGGAGCAAGGTGTTAAGGAAGGATTTATTATAACACGAGTAAATCGAACCAATGTAACCACCGCAGAGGATCTTTATCAGACCTTATCCACGCTATCGGGCGGTGTTCTTGTTGAGGGTGTTTATCCCAACGGCTTGGTTGCATACTATGCCATAGGATTGTAGAAAGAACTAAACTAGAATATAGTGATTCTAAATATTGCGGTTAGCTTTTATCTAACCGCAATATTTGTTACTTTTGCAGGCTTTTTCAGTGTAATCAGCAAAGTTTACAAGCTTAATTTTACCAAGGGGTCAACATTTGTTCGTTACCAGCGTTTTACACTTGACTTTATATACAATTTGCCATAACTTCACGAAAATTTAAAGGTTTGAGATGAGACAACTAAAAATCACAAAATCAATTACTAACAGGGAGAGCGCGTCCCTCGATAAATATTTGCAAGAGATTGGTAAGGAAGAGCTAATTACCGTTGAGGAGGAGGTAGAGCTGGCGCAGCGTATTAAGAAAGGCGATCAAGTTGCCCTCGAGAAGCTTACCCGAGCCAACTTGCGCTTCGTGGTGTCGGTGGCAAAGCAGTATCAAAATCAGGGGCTAAGCCTTCCTGACCTTATTAACGAGGGGAATTTGGGGCTGATAAAAGCTGCCGAGAAGTTTGACGAAACCCGTGGTTTTAAGTTTATATCCTATGCTGTATGGTGGATTAGGCAATCCATTCTGCAGGCTCTGGCCGAGCAATCACGTATTGTTAGGCTGCCGCTGAATCAGGTTGGCTCACTCAACAAAATCAATAAGGCATTTTCAAAATTTGAGCAGCAGTTCGAAAGAACCCCTTCACCAGAGGAGTTGGCCGATTTGCTAGAACTCCCCAAGGAGAAGGTGGCCGATACTCTTAGAGTTTCTGGTCGTCACGTTTCGGTAGATGCACCTTTTGTTGATGGCGAGGAGAATAGCCTGCTCGATGTTCTGGTGAATAACGATTCGCCCAATGCCGATAAATCCTTGCTTAACGAGTCGTTATGCAGGGAGATCGATAGGTCGTTAGCTACACTGACTGAGCGTGAGCGCGACATTATTAAGCTGTTCTTTGGCATTAGCTGCCAAGAAATGACCCTTGAAGAGATTGGTGAGAAATTTGGTCTAACCCGAGAGCGGGTGAGGCAGATTAAAGAGAAAGCCATTAGAAGGCTTCGCCACACTTCGCGAAGCAAGTTGCTAAAAGCTTATCTAGGATAACAAAAAAGCCCCAATCGGGGCTTTTTTTATTTCTATACGTGGGTGCACTATTGGCAATCCCTGCATTCATCTAAGTTTTTGTTGTACACAGCCATGGCGCGCTGGCTCATTCCCATGCTGGAAAAACCGCCATCATGGTATAGGTTCTGCATTGTAATTTTACGCGTAAGATCGCTGAATAGCGTAATGCAGAAGCCTGCGCATTCATGTGCATCGGCATTGCCAAGCGGCGACATGCGGTCGGTAAAGTCGAGCAACCCTTCAAAGCCCATAATTCCACTTCCTGCTGTGGTTAGCGTGGGCGATTGGGATATAGTGTTGATGCGAACCTTACGCTCACGGCCATAGATGTAACCAAAGCTACGGGCAATTGATTCGAGTAGCGCTTTTGCATCTGCCATATCGTTGTAGCCGTATAGCGTACGTTGGGCTGCAATGTACGACAGCGCTAAAACGGATCCCCACTCATTAATGGCATCTAGCTTCCACACTACCTGAAGCATTTTATGGAATGATACTGCCGATATGTCGAGCGTTTTTTGAAAGTTGTGGTAATCTAGGTCGTCGTATGTTCTTCCCTTCCTAACATTGGGCGACATCCCAATGGAGTGAAGCACAAAGTCGATTTTCCCGCCAAAGTGCTCCATCGATTTTTGGAACAGGTTATTAAGATCATCAACATTGGTTGCATCAGCAGCCACTAGAAGAGCGTTGCATCTCTTAGCCAGCTCGTTTACCGAGCCCATTCGCATTGCAACAGGGGTATTGGTTAGCACCAATTCAGCTCCCTCGGCGTGAGCCATTTCGGCAACATGCCAAGCAATGGAACTCTCGTTGAGTGCTCCAAAAATTACCCCTTTTTTTCCCTTTAGTAAGTTGTTAGCCATAAATATATTTAGGTTGATTAATACCACATGCTTGTCAGTACAAAGATACAAAATTACTGATCAGATGGAATTGTAAACAAACGTATAGCTGCTATGTTCGCTGCAAGCGAGCATTATTGGTTTGTATATTTGCCTTGGGTTAGTTTAACTCACTACCTAGCAAATGTTTGGCATTGGTTATGGCAGCCTCAGAAATTTTCTCGCCGCTAAGCATTTTTGCTATTTCGGTTATGCGCTCTTGAGATGTAAGTAGCCTAATTCGTGTCTCGGTTGTTTCCTTCTCTTGATCTTTGTAAACCAGAAAATGATGGCTCCCCTTACATGCAATTTGTGGTAAGTGGGTTATGTTGATAACCTGCATACTTTTGGCCATGCTGCTAATTATATTCCCTACCTTATCGGCAACCTCGCCCGAAACGCCCGTGTCAATCTCGTCGAGGATTATGGTTGGCAGGCCCTTGGTTTTAACCATCAACGATTTTAGGCTAAGCATAAGCCTGGAAAGTTCACCTCCCGATGCAATTTTAGAGAGGTCGTTCAGGGGCATCTGCTTGTTGGCCGAGAATAGGAATGTAACCCTATCGATACCTTGTGGACGGAGCTCGCCAAGCGGTTCAAAGTTAACCTTAAAGTCGGCGTAGGGCATACCTAGCTGGGTGAGCAAGGCTTTGATGCTATCCTCGAATTTTTTACTGCCTGCTTTCCTTGTATCACTAATTTCTTGCGCTTGTTTTAGGGCAAGTTTAGTAATTTTTTCAAGCTCAGCTTCTTTTTGTGACACTACTTGATCGTAGTTTGTTATCTCGTTAACCTGAACATCTAGCTTTTCTCTAATTTCAATTAGTTCGTCAACGGATGATACCCTATGCTTTTGTTGCAGCGAAAGGATCATGTCGAGGCGTTGGGTAACCGCTTCCAGCTCTGCCGGATCGAGCAGTACCCGTTCGTTCTGCATTTCAACCTCATGGGCTATATCCTTTAGCTCTACACGGCAGCTCTCTATTCTGGCTTGTAGCTCCTCTGCAGGGTTGAAGAAATGGGATATTTTACTAAGAGATGACACCGCTTCCTTTAACCAAATAAGAATGGATGATTCATCGGCATTAAGGAGGGTGAAAGCCGATTGAAGGTTTGATTTTATCTCCTCGGCGTGCGATAGCTGTTGCTGTAGCGATTCCAACTCAATCTCCTCGCCCGACTTAAGCTTTGCCTCGTTCAGCTGCTTCAGTTGGAATTGCAGGTAATCGAGGTCGGCTTTGGCCTGCGAGGCCTTTTCTTTAATATTTTCGAGTTCCGAGGTTAGGCTTCTGTACTTTTGGTAGCTATCTCGGTAGCTAGCTAGCTGCTGCAAATTATCGGTAAACGAATCGAGTACCGAAAGTTGAAATTTACCATCGGCTAGCAGCAAATTTTGGTGCTGCGAGTGGATATCTATTATTTGGCTTACAAGATCTTTAAGAATGCTCAGGGTTACCGGAAGCTCGTTTACAAAAGCCCTAGACTTTCCCGCTGGGTTTATATGTCGCCTAATGGTTGTTAGGTCAGCATACTCAATATCGTTATCTACAAAAAAATCTTGTAAACTGTAGCCTGCAAGGTTAAAAGTACCCTCCACCACGCAGGGTTTCGATTTCTCTTTAAGTACAGTTGCTTCGGCCCTGTTGCCAAGAATTAGCCCCAGTGCCCCAAGAATAATCGATTTACCTGCTCCAGTTTCACCGGTGATGATATTTAGCCCTTGATGAAAATCAATCTCAAGGGTATCGATAAGGGCGTAGTTCTGAACAAGGAGTGTTTTAAGCATCGGGTCAAGCTATTGTTTGGTTACAAACCAATGGTACAACATCTAAAATCCCCCTGAATCGGTGCTCGTAATGCGGTTGTATTTCGAAACGTTGGCATTATCAACCTCGGTGAGGATGTTCACCACTCGGGTTTTTTCGGCAGGGAACGATTCGGTGAAAAGGTTTACCAGCTCATCACTTTTGGCATCGAAGAAAACCTGCAGGTAGTACATGTAGGGGTCGGGTTTCTCTCTAAATATCCTTTGGATGCTGGTGAGCGCTTCGGCAATTTCGGTGCGTCCTTCAACCAGCTTATCGCTCATTCGGTCGAGCCCTAGCCTGTGGTACTTGTAGTTTACCTCGCGTAGTGGCCTATACTTGGTGTTGAGTATATTCTCAATTAGCCAGTACCTATTCTTTCTGTTGCCTTCGTATGCCTTCCAGCCACGCTCACCGTCGGTAGTGTTCTGAGCGTTATTCACAATTCGCTCGGCTTTTTGAAAATACTCGGTTCCGCCCAGGTACGAGAAGGAGTCGTAGTCGAACCCAAGGATGATGTATGCGTAGTAAGCTAGTATTGAAGTTAGATTATTGCCATGGCGGGTATCGGAAAACTCCAACTGATCGAACTCAATGTAGCGGAATTGTAGGTTATTATCCACAATGTTTAGCATGGTGGTGTTGTACGAAGTGCCAAATATTGGTCGTCGCGATTGTATCTGAATGGTACCTCGAAATTCATCGGAACCAATCTGTTCGTTAAGGGTAAGCATTACGTTGCACTCAATGCGCTCGTCTTGCCCATAGATATGGTTAGTCCAAGGCGTATTGTTCATGAACTCGTACACTGCCGTTTGAAGGGTTTGAAACAGCTGCCTGTTGGTGCCCTGAATCTTTTGCGAATTTATTTGTACGTTACACCTAAGCTCCTGCTGATAAGACTCGGTGGGCAGGGCTAACAGAAGTATTCCGAGAAGAATATATTTTTGAAGTTTCATGGCCGAACGGATTAGGTTGTGGGTTAGCTTGCAAAATTAGGCAATGCCCATTGTTTTAACCAGCTCATTTACTATATCCTTGGCAACCTCTTGCTTCGGTTTTAGTTCAAAATCAATGGTATTCCCATTGCGGTGTATTATGGTAATCTTATTGGTGTCAACATCAAAGCCAGCACCCTCATCTGTTGCCGAATTGAGCACGATAAGGTCAAGGTTTTTCGATTCGATTTTTTTCTTGGCATTGGCTAGCTCATTATGGGTTTCAAGGGCAAAACCTATAAGAATTTGGCTTTTGCTCTTGTTCTCTCCAAGCGCTTTTGCAATGTCAGGGGTCGATTCGAGCACAAGGTGTAGCTGGTTTCCTTCCCTTTTCAACTTCTCGTTAGCAACCTGTTTGGGGCTAAAATCGCTTACTGCCGCGGCCAGTATTGCTGCTTGGCAATGGCCGAAATTGGTTGTTGCTGCCTTGTGCATCTCAGCGGCCGTGGTAACACTTTGGATTTTGATGTTAGGGTGGTTGGGGATATGCTTGGTAGGCCCTGTGATAAATTCAACCTGTGCACCTCTAGCAGCAAGTTCTTGAGCAAGGGCATAGCCCATTTTGCCCGATGATCTGTTGCCAATGAAACGAACAGGGTCAATGGGTTCGTAGGTTGGCCCCGATGTTACCAGCACTGTTTTGCCCAGTAGCTGCTGCTTTTGGCCAAAGAACGATTTGATTGCATCAAGAATCCTCTCAGGTTCTTCCATTCTTCCCTTCCCAGAAAGGCCGCTTGCAAGCTCACCCGTGGCAGCTTCAATAATTAAGTTGCCAAAACCCCTTAGGGTTTCAATATTCCTTTGGGTTGTTGGATGCTGATACATATCCAAATCCATGGCAGGAGCAACCATTACTGGGCATTTTGCCGAAAGGTACGATGTGAGCAAAAGGTTGTCGGCAATTCCATGGGCCATTTTTCCAATGGTGTTGGCCGAAGCAGGTGCTATAAGGTAAAGGTCGGCCCACATCCCCAAATCAACATGACTGTTCCAGTCGCCATTCTCGGGATTAAAAAAGTCTACAAGAATAGGGTTCTTGGAGAGTGTAGCCAAGGTTAATGGGGTGATAAACTCCTTGGCAAGGGGTGTCATTACAACTTTAACACCAGCCCCTTCTTTAACTAGAAGGCGCACCAGAGTTGCAGCTTTGTAGGCTGCGATGCTGCCTGTTATACCAAGAAGTATATTCTTCCCTTTAAGCATTTAGCTTTCCTTTTCCTGATTTTCTATACCCTTGCGGTGGTATAGTTTGGTGTCGAGAAACTCTTGCAGAGCAATTAGCGCAGGCTTTGGGAGACGCTCGTAAAACTTGCTGATTTCGATCTGCTCGCGGTTCTCGAAAACCTCCTCAAGGTTATCGGTGTAGTATGCAAACTCTTCGAGCTTACGGTTAAGCTCTTGCTTCATATCCTGGCTAATCCTATTTGCTCGTTTTGCAATTACGCGAACCGACTCGTAGATGTTGCCCGTATCTTTGTCGAGCTGGCTAAAGTCCTGTGTGGTTGTGGTAAGAGGTGCAGTTACCTTTTTAAAGTCCATGGTTGTGAATTTTTAAACTAGTTTTCAATTACTTTAATGCTGTTGGCGTATATCCTTTCGGCTTCACGCTTGTATCTTGTCTCGGGGAACTCCCCCAAAAGGTTGTAGTACTCATCAAGGGTGTTTTGGAATCGTTCGCGACGCTTCTCTGGCACGCTATTATCGGCAAGGCTGTACGACGATTCGAGAATCATGTAAAGGATCTCTTCGCGGTACTCGCTATCGGGGAATTCGTATGTACTATTCTTAAGTGCTGTAATGGCGGCCTTGTAGTCTCGCATATCGTAGTAAAGTTTTGCGCTTAGGTACGATTTTTCAACTAGCTTAGAGCGCAGATCGGTAAGAATCCTGTTAACCTCAGCCTTTTTTGATGAGTTGGGGTACCGGGTGATAAACTCCGAAAAGGCAGATATGGCTTTTTTTGATGTTTCCTGATCCAGCAAAGGTCTTGGCGACGACTTGTAAAAACAGTAAGCATACATATACTCTGCCTGCTCAAGGAAGGGGCTGCGTGGGTAATTCTGCCTAAACCTATCGAAGTAGTGCGCTGCTAAAAGGTAATCGCCCTGATGGTAGTAGCCCTGCGAGAGGTAAAACTCAATGGTGTCGGCTTGGGCAGTACCCCTGTATACAGGGGTTAGCTGTTCAAAAATTGTGGTATACCTGTAATGCTCGCCATTTTCGTAGTACTTAAGGCCCTCCTTGTACATCAAGGGGTAATCTCTGCTTTTTAGAAGCTTATCGAATCCACTGCATGATGCAGCTATTATGGCGATACCAATTAAAGCGAAAAGGCTAATTTTTTTCATAGCTAATACTAAGGCGTTTTCAATGAATAAACACAATTTCTGGCTCAATATTGTGCCCCATTATTTAAGCGAGCAAAGTTAGCAACAATATCGGAAAAAGCTATGTAATAGCAATGTAAAATTCTGATTTGCGAGTTAAAAAGTTTTAACTGCATCAATGTTTTTCAAATATCCATCAGAATTGGAGTATAATTACCATTTTTCATAAAAAGGTGTAATTTTGTGGGAGTTTACATAATCGTTTAACCAATATTATTTTGCTGTGGATATATTTGATAAGCTTAGAAAAAGTATGGGCCCCATTGGCCAGTACCATAAGGAGGGGCACGGATATTTTGCATTTCCAAAGCTCGAGGGCGAAATTAAACCTTGGATGACCTTTAGGGGTAAAGAGGTTTTGACTTGGAGCCTAAACAACTACCTTGGGCTTGCAAACCACCCCGAAGTTCGCAAAGCAGATGCCGAAGCCGCTGCTCAATATGGAATGGCGTACCCTATGGGCGCTAGGATGATGAGTGGCCAAACTCGCTTCCATGAAGAGCTCGAGGCCAAACTCGCCGCTTTTGTTAAGAAACCTGCAGCATACCTGCTAAACTACGGATATCAGGGTATGGTCTCTATTATCGATGCATTGGTATCGCGAAACGATGTAGTGGTGTACGACTCCGAATCGCATGCGTGCATTATCGATGGGTTGAGGCTGGCCCCAGCGAAACGATTTGTTTTTGCGCATAACGATATGGACAGCTTGCGCAAGCAGCTTACCCATGCCACTCGTTTGGCCGAGAAGACAGGAGGAGGAATCCTTGTAATTACCGAGGGTGTATTTGGTATGGCCGGTGATCTGGGGAACTTAAAAGCTATTGCCGAGTTTAAGAAGGAGTTCAATTTCCGCCTGCTGGTTGACGATGCCCATGGCTTTGGTACATTGGGTAAAACTGGTGCTGGCACAGCAGAGCACTTTGGCGTGGAGGATGAAGTGGATGTTCTGTTCTCGACTTTTGCCAAGAGTGGTGCTGGAATTGGTGCCTTTGTTGCTGCCGATGAGGACATAATAATGTACTTGGCTTACAACCTGCGCTCACAAATTTTTGCCAAGTCGCTTCCAATGCCTATGGTTATTGGAGCGCTTAAGCGCCTTGAGATTATGCAAACACAACCCGAGCTAAAAGAGAACCTTTGGACAATTGTAAATGCCTTGCAAAAGGGATTGAAGGAGGTTGGTTTGGATATTGGCAAAACTGAGTCGCCTGTTACCCCTGTGTATATGAAGGGCAATGTGCCCGAGGCCACGAACATGGTATTTGACCTTCGTGAGAACTATAATATCTTCTGCTCCATTGTTGTATACCCCGTTATACCCAAAGGGCAAATTCTACTTCGCCTAATACCAACTGCTGTGCACACGCTTGACGATGTGAAGTTGACTGTTAATGCATTTGCCGAGTGCGCTCAGAAGCTGAAGGACGGAAAGTATTACGCCGAGAAGATGACTCAGATTTAGAACTTGTTCGATATTCTAGAATATTAAGGGTGGCGAATTTCGCCACCCTTAATTTATTGTTCTATTTGCTTAAACAATCTTAGATATCTTTCAAAAGCTCCTTTATAGCTACCTCTAGCTGCTCGTCGCGGCCATTATCAATATCACCGGGCATATTCTTAACCACAATATCGGGAACGGTTTGGTTATTCTCCAACCATTCCCCATCCATATTTTTTGCGCTAACGGGTATTGATCCCCACATAATCCTTCCGTTCTGCAGCATTTCCCAACCAGCAAAACTACAAGTGCCCGGTACGGGCATCCCAATTAGCTTACCAATGCCTAAATCCTGATATCCACAGGCAAAACAATGCCCATCGCTGTAGTTGGCTTCGTTCACAAGAGCCACGGTGGGTTTGGTCCAGCGGGCAGTTGGCTCGTATCCGAGGGTGCGGGTTTCGATGGCGTACTCAATAAACTCTTTCCCTGTGAGGAACATGGCCAAATCGCTAACCAAGTCGCCACCGCCATTAAAGCGAGTGTCAATAATTAAGCCCTTGGTGTTGGCATACCTACCCATTGCCCTTTCGTATGTGTTACGATAGGGATCATCGCTCATACCGGGTATATGAACGTAACCCAGCTTACCATCGCTTAGCTGCTCAACAAGTTTCTCGTTTTGTTTTACCCACCTATCGTATAGCAAGGAGTTCTCCTCTCTAAAGGTAATGGGTTTTACCGTGGCATGAAAAGTATTGTTGTTAGCGGGGTCAAACACTTCTAAAGAGGTGAATCTGTCGGACTTACGGTTAAGAAACTTGGCATAGTCTACGTCATTGGTAATCTCCTCACCATCAATTTTCTGAATAATCATGCCGGGCTTTACTTTGATATGCTCCTTGTCCATTGGCCCAAACTGCATAATCTCGGCTATTTTTACTCCGTTCTCGGTGTGATTATAGTCGATAAAAATACCCAGCGAGGCGGTTTGGGTACCGTTGGGGTCGCTGTATCTATATCTAGCACCACTATGCGATACGTTTAGCTCGCCGAGCATTTCGGAGAGTAGCTCGGTGAATTCAATGTCGTTTCCAACCAAGTCAACCTTGGGTTGATACTCATCGTAAAGTTTATCCCAAGGAGCGCCGTGGAAATCGGATATGTAGAACATGGCCTTGTTACGCTTCCAAACATGGTTAAACATCTCGTGGCGTTCGTCGGAAATGTTAAGCGTGAGTTCCCCTTTTATACTGATGGGGGTGTTGCGGTTCGCCTTGAGATCGATTGTCGATATCCTTCCGTTGGAGAGCAGGAAAAGTTTGCTCATATCTTTGCTCCACTCCAGCTTGGCCGATCTTGCATCGAGCGGAACAATCATCTTAGTCTCTTGGGTGCGAAGGTTAGTGCTCCAAAGGTTGAAACCCTTCTCGAAACGGGCGAGGTAGTATAGCGTTTCCCCATCTTTTGATAGCACCGCATCGGCTAGGCTCGACGAGTGGATGGTTAGGCGCTTCTTACGATCGCGAAGTCCATCCCAGTCTATTTTGATAAGCGTAGAGTCTACCTTTTCGTCCTCCTTCTTGCTCTTCTTCTTTTTCTTATCGTCCTGCTTATCGCTCTTGCTATCATTCTTTTCAAGTTTTTCAATCTCTTTCCAAAGGTCGTACTCGTCCTTGCTCAAGTTGAACTTATCCCAGCTATCGCGGGTAAGGAAAAATGAGTAAACATCGCTTTGGCGGGTTCCGCTGTTGGCGTGCGAACGCAGACCGTGCCTATCGCTAAACCACATGATTTGCTTGCCCTCGTTTATCCATTTGGCTGAACCATCGCCAAAACCACTCTCGGTAAGGTTAATCATCTCCTGCTCGCCAGAGGCATCGAGAAGCACCACTTCGCTAACGCCCAACGATGGGGAGTAACGCGCCAACAACCACTTGCTGTCAGGGCTCCACTCGAACTGCTGATCGCCATCGCGCATGTAGAAAAGCTTGTCGGGACCAAGTATCTCGCGAATCTGCTTAGTTTCAAAATTGTAAATCTTCAAGTGCCTACGATTTTCGATAAAGGCAATCTCCTTACCATCGGGCGATACCTTGGGTTGGTAGTTGTCGTTATCGTTTTCAATTACTTTCTCCTCGCTTAGTAGGGTAGAGGCGGAGAAGAAGGGTTCGTTCTTTTTCACCCTTGATGTTTTGTAAATGCCCCAAGTGGAGTTGCGCTGGCTTGCGTAAACTATCGATTTACCATCGGGCGTAAAGCTAACAAAGCGCTCCTGCTCAACGGTGTTGGTAATACGTTTTGTGAAATTCCCTTCCACTGATGATGCAAATACTTCGCCCCGAACAATGTAGGCAATCTCTTTGCCATCGGGCGATACGGCCATCTCGCTTACGTTGCCCGTAACGGGTATTATCTGCTCATCGTTAGCAAGTAATCCTGTACGAATGGTAACATCAACCTTTTGGGGTTCGCTACCGGGAATTTGCGTATATAAATTGCCGTGATGCGTGTAGCAAAGGGTTCCTGAATTGCTGATGCTGAGGAACCGAACGGGGTGTAGCTCAAAGTGCGATATTTGCTCCACATTGCTGGGGTTATCTAGGCTCAATCGGTGCACATTGAATGTTCCGTTTTGCTCGCTTAGGTAGTATATGCTTTGGTCGCTATTGGCAAATACGGGATTTCTATCCTCCCCTTCAAAGGCGGTTATCATTTTATGCTGGTTAGTCTCAACATCATAACTCCAGATATCGCGGGTAACAGCCGAACGATGATGCTTGCGCCATTCGTTTTCACCACCCTTCTTATCATGGTATACCATGGTTTTGCCATCAGTGCTAACTCGGACCATTTCGGCGGGAATTGTCCACAGCTGATTTACACGCCCCCCTTTTGTGGGCACGGTGTAAACCTCGGGTTGCGATCCCGTTGGGTACTGCCTGTGATTAACAGCATCCAGGCGCTGTCCTCCAAAGATGATCTCTTGGTCGTTAGCGGTGAACGTGTAAGGGAATTCGTCGGCAGAGTGAAAGGTGAGCCTTTTAGCCTCGCCACCCTGCGCATCAATAATAAATACATCAAAATCGCCAAAACGGTTGGATGCAAAGCTGATTTTTGAACCATCGTTGCTCCAAACGGGCATAAAATCGTGCGCCTGAAGGAAGGTGATTTGCTTGGCCTCACCACCCTGAGTTGGTACGGTGAAGATATTACCTTTAAAGGTAAAGGCAATGGTATTACCATTTGGCGATATGGCTGAATACCTAATCCATTGCTCTGTGTCGTTAGCCAATAGTGACGATGATATCCATAGGGCTATCGCCAATGATGAAAATCTTTGTAACAGTTTTTTCATTTTGAATACGATTAATGAATTTTTATTGAAATCGGTTATAATAACGTTTTGACAATGCAAAGGGCAAAAGGATTAGGGGTATAATAAGTCTTTTTGAGTTTGTAAATCATCCTAACCATGATAAAAGCAGTTAGCAAATATATGGGATTTTTTATCTTTGCCGAATAAATAAACTTTTTGGATTATGGAAATTAGCATACTTGAGTGGATTGGATACTTGGCTTCGATACTTATTGCTCTTTCGATGGCAATGAGTTCTTTGGTTAAGTTTAGAGTAATTAACCTGATTGGAGCTGGACTATTTTCGGCTTATGGTTTTTTGATAGGATCGATACCTGTAGGCGTGATGAACGGTTTTATTGTGCTGGTGGATGTGTACTACCTGTACCTGTTTTTCTCAAAGAAAGAGGTTTTTGAGGTGATTGAGGCGAAGCCTGATAGTAACTACCTTGTGCGTTTTATATCATTCTACAAGCAAGATATTAAGAGGTATTTTCCTGATTTTGAATACTGTCCCGATGATAGTGATGTTAATTTCTTTGTACTCCGCAACATGTCCATAGCTGGGCTATTCTTGGCAAAACGACTCGACAATGGGGTTTTAAAAGTTGAGTTGGATTATGCCATCCCAGAGCTACGTGATTTTAAGAGTGGAAGATTTGTTTACAACAACCTTAGATCCCGATTTTTGGAAATGGGCTTTAGAAAATTAGTGGCCGAAAAGTCGAGTAAGAAGCATGATCAGTATCTTGCTAAGTTGGGGTTCAAGGAGGATGACAAGGGTATGCTAGAAAAATCTCTGTAGTAGAAAAAAATAGTCTAGCTCCTCAAAAATTATTAGATTGGTGTTTGCATAAGCAATTATTTGTTAAATTTGCATCCGCAATTAGGACAGATGGCGGAACCGAGGGACGAGCTCCCGCCATCGTAAGAAAAGGTCGTAAGGAGTAATTAACGGCCTTAGGTTCTGTGAAGCGCCCCAAGTTTATGTTTGCCCAGATGGCGGAACCTGTCAAAAAACGCGACAGGCAGGTTGGTAAACCCGCCAGTTGAGGGAGTTCTTAGTATAGAATAGATGTTCTTTTTGTAATAAAATAAAAGTGTTCTGCCCAGGTGGTGGAATCGGTAGACACGCCAGCTTGAGGGGCTGGTGCCCGTTAGGGTGTGCAAGTTCGAATCTTGTCCTGGGCACTTTTATAAAACGTAACCCGCTGTGAACTATTTGTTTGCAGCGGGTTTGTTGTTTGTAGGGATACAGTGTGAAATTATTATTTTGCGTTAGAGTTGAACCATAAGTTGGTACTTATGTTCAATGAGATAAAACGTGTAAACGCATTGTTGATTTCATAGAAAGATACTTGAAACCTACAATTACGAATGCTTTTGGGAGTTGCCCAAATGGATTGTGTGAAAAATTAAATTCACATCCAACCAGCGACACCAATTGTCCTACCCCAAACCTACATTTGCCCAAAACAAAGCAAATGTAGATGGATATGAACACTAGCAAATCTTTGAAAAACAATAAACCTCCTCATTTTGTAGGGGTAGGGGGTGGTGGTAGCAATGTGGTAGAGCACATCCAGCGCAAGGGCGTGAAAGCTCATTTTACCTGTATAACATACCCCAAGAGGCAAAGCAACACGTCAGTTGAGTATATCCCGTTTAAGCATCCGGGGCACGACTCACCAACCTATTCATTAACACCAGATATGATTGCCGATTTTGATAGGACAACCCTGCTGCCCATACTCGATTCCTTGCTTGATATTTTTAGTAACGACCGCCATTTTATCCTGCTATCGGGCTTGGGAGGATACACTGGGTCGAGGCTAACCGAGATCCTCACGCAGTGGCTCTACGCCAATGGCAAATCCTTTCAAACCATCTGCTGTACACCATTTCCCTGTGAAGGGAAGGAACGAAATGCTTTCGCAATGGTAACCCTAGCCAAACTAGCCATTTTCCCAAACGTTCACCACCTCAGTTTACAATCCTTCGAGCAGCAATTTGGTGATCTAACATTAAGCCAAGCTTTTCTTAAAGCCAACGAAGATTTCTATAGGATTTACCAAGACCTTTTAAACTGAATTGATATGACCTGCCTAGAGAATATTGAGCTAATCCTTGATCAAGAGGGTTTTGCCCTGTAAGTATTAGGGTCAACTAGGAACAAGATTGATATTTAGGGTTTATTCTCTGTATTCAATGCTTTTAGCATCGGAGAGGAGTAGCAAAGGCAAGTTGTGTGGATTGGCCAATCGCTGATATTCTTTTTTTTATTTTCTAGAGACCTGCATTTTTAGTGCAACCAACTAGAACACTATTTGCGGAGAGTTGAACTGCCTACAATACTCCAAGTGCAAGAAGAGCCCCTTTTGGATATTCGAGAAAATTGAAAGGTTTGGGTATTGGAAAGCCTACGAGCCCTATTTTTAGCGTTGCGGCGGATGTAATATTCGTATGTAACTATTTACTGAGCACTGTGAAAAAAATTGCTCCGTCGTATTAGCAAGATTTTTACACCCCTTTAATAACTTGTCTTGCGTAACACTCCCTAAGAACTTTTGTTGCTCAGAGTTTTTTAACTTCTTTCAACTGTGTCATACTTTGACGTAGTGTAATGTTACTTTTACATTATTAGGTAAAACAAATAGAAATTGCTATTTTTAGAAACACAAATATGGAGAAAACAGAAAAGCCCTACCTAAAGTATTCAGAACAGGCCAAAGCGTATAAGTTTCAGGTACATTTAGTAAACCCAACCACTACAAATTATAGTCGTGTAGTAAAAGAAACTGGAGGCTACACTTTTTTTGACGATGAGCTGGTAAATACCAGCGTGTTTATAAAGGAGATGGGTAGCCTACCACCAAACTCAACCCTGCTGGTTGATGAAAGCGACCTAGGCGAACGCGATTTTACCATTTGGTATAACTTTGATTTGTATAAGGGTGAAGATGAAAAGGCCGAGAGGATAACATATAAACTGGTGCCATTTAAGCATTAATCTTAGTTAACACACATAACAGTTTGAGCGGGAAATGAGAAGCTATCTACCACATAGTATTACAATATACTTGTATTGTCACTTTTGCCATTAAAAACAAATAATCGGGTGGGTATGTAATTATTTGCTAATGTGTATTTTGAAATCTGAAATCGTATTTTCTTAAACCAACACAGGTGACAATGGATATTTTAAGTATTAAACAAAAAATTACTTCACTTGCTAAAGAACACTCTGATATTGATGATAGCCTAGATGGAGTTAAATATGCTGAGATAATTGAACTAGAGGCCGAAGACCTTATAATTAGCTACTGCGTAGAAAGAGGGTACCAAGTACAGGGGTTTCCTATTGATAAAATGAATAGCGGTTCAGATGAATATGATGAAGACTATTTCTGTATTGAAAGGTATAGAATGTATTTGGATAGCTTAGCGTTAGTGCACAATGATGTTGCCGATCTATTGTGGCATTATAGCAATAGCTTTTGGCCCAATTTCTACGAAAATCAAGAAGACTATATTGCCGACATAAAACATAACCTCAATACTGGAAAGTTTTATAATATTGACTTCTAGCGTAATTAGAATTATGCGATTTGACTATTTGGTTTGATTTTGATTTGCATAAGGTAGGTGTGGAAAAGCCGGAGAGGATATCAAATAAATTGGTACGACATAAAAATGATTTTACTAACTAATAACATTAAAAGAAATGGGACTTATTAATGATTTATTTCAAGAGTGGTTGAAAAACCACAAAGGCAATACTGAATATGATGAAATAACAACATTCATTAAGGAAAATGATATTACAAAAGATACCAAGTATGGTAGTAAAGAAGAAAATTTTTTGAAGCACCTATTTCACTCCAAACATAACGGCTTGGGGTCTCATGGAGGAAACTATGTTGATTTATCTGATAATAACACAAAACTTATAGCTGTAACAATACAAACAATAAAAAAAGAAGAAAATCTTAAATATCAAGCAGATTCGAAGGAAATCGGCAAGTTAGGATTCAAATCAGAGAAAAGAAATATGCCGATTGTTTACAACAGAGTTTTATGTGCCCTTAAACCCGAAGAACTATGTAATATCCCTGGTGAGGAACAAGTGAATAAGTTGTTGTTCAAATTCAAAGAAATTAAAGATGAGCTAACTAGCGATTCAAATAATCTTTTAAATAAGAAATTCAATGATAAAAACAAGTTAATAGAAAATTGGTATGAGAAAAACAATGCCATTTGTAAAATATTAGATGAGGAAATTGAACATGAAGTTAACAAGGAATATCAATCATGTAGAAACAACTTTGCATGGTATCTATATATATACTTCAGTACTGATTTCTCCATTAGCAAACAAATTATTAAGTATGGTGCACCAGGAACAGGTAAAACCTACTTAACAGCACAAGAATGCGAAAATTATTTTGACTCGTGGAATATTAATAAAAGCTACGACAACGTTTTTAAGGAACACTATGAGTTTGTTCAATTTCATCCTTCCTATACCTATGAGGATTTTATTGAGGGGATTCGTCCCTCAAAAATTGCAGAAGGCTCCACACAGTTAGAACTTAAAGATGGAATATTCAAATCTTTCTGTAGAAAAGCCGCTAAGTGGGAACTTGAACTCTACAATCTTGGCTTAGGAAAAGAAAATTACGAAACGCTTACTTTAGAAGATATTAAGAAAGCAAAGAAAGCGAAGGAGGCGAAGGAGGCAAAGGAGGCGAAGGAGGCGAAGGAGGCGAAGGAAACTGAGGAAGGGAAGAAGGAAAGCCTGCCGGAAATAAACAAAATTATTGAAGGTAAAGATAAAGATGAGCAGCTTATTAAAGACCTCATTCCCCCATACTTCTTTGTTATCGATGAAATAAACCGAGCCGAACTTTCACGCGTTTTTGGGGAGTTAATGTTTTGCTTGGAGTATAGAGGGTATAGCGGAAAGGTAAAAACTCAGTATTCAGAACTAGCATCTGAGAAAAACATCTTCTACAAAGAAGGGGATAATAACTATTTCTTTATACCTCACAATGTATATATTATTGGTACAATGAATACCATTGACCGTAGCGTAGAGAGTTTCGACTTCGCACTTAGACGCAGGTTCCTATGGCAACGAATTGATCCAAACTATGAAGTTCTTGAAGAGTATTTCAATGAAAGAGACTTTAAAGAGGAAAACGCTAAAATTGTAGATGGATTAAAGAAACTAAATGAGGAAATTAAAAAAAATCCGCTGCTAGGCGAAGATTATCAGATAGGTCATTCGTACCTTATGAAACGTGAACAATATACTGGTTTACAACCCAAACAGTATAAAGAAAAAATTTGGGAGAAACATATTCAGCCCATACTAGAAGAGTACTTTAGGGGTATGGGGGAAAATAAAGGTGAGATTAGTAAATTGAAGAATTCTTTTTTTTAAGAGAAGTAATACTAAAGAGATGATAGTAATAAACCTCACTGACAATTCTCGTATCGATTTTATTATCACCAAAGATATTAAATCCGTTAGGGATGTCTTTTTTGAACTAAACAACAATATTAGTTTGTCTTGCAAAAAATGGCAAAAAAGACACTTGCAGTTAAAGGGGTATGTTTCAGATATATCTCAAAAAATTAATAAAAACTTACAGGATGAAAAGTTCATTGTAGCCAATGTTCATCTTTTTGGTGGCAAGGAGTATGACCATAATACCCGCGATAATTTTATTGATGTAATTGGATGGAATTCTGAGAACTTTGCAGTACAAACTGGTAATCTGATAGGTTTTGTTAAAACGCCAGATATAAGTATTGAAATATCATCCCGTTTTGGCAATAAGTTCCTATTGAAGCTAATTAGCTACTCCGATGGTTTTCTCGAGATGCCCGACTATGGCTCAGTTTCAAATAATGGTTTTTCCGAATGGATTGCTGTTTTTCTCTGGAAAAGTGCTCTTAAAAAGGCTTTTCGATTAGGACTACCCAAACAATACGTAAATAAGAGTGAAGATCTTATTAAGATACGTGGTAACATTGATATTAACGACTATATCAATAGGCAAGCGCGTGAAGGTAAGTACCTATGTAATTACCGTGAGCACGATTACAATAATCCCGTTAATAGACTGATTTCCTATGTGTTCAATCGGCTTAATACTAAACACAAGTCCTTTATATTGGATTGCTTCCGTATTGGTGGAGCCTTTGCTTCGGGTACAAATGGATGTTTACCCAACCTTTCGGATGCTTTGGCAACCAAAAGAGTAACTAATCCATATTATAACGATTATAACAGGGTTATAGAACTATCTAAAAACATCTTACGGAGCAATTTTGGCGATATCTCCAATTCGGAGAATAACACAAGTGCTTTTCTTTTCGATGTTTCAATGCTCTTTGAATTTTTTATTCGCAAAGTACTTGTAAGGCACGATCACAATCTTCTAAAAAAAGACGATAAACAGTTCTGTACAAGTCGTGGGTTAAGTAAAAATAACGACTACCATCTAAAACCTGACATCATTATTGATTATGGTGAATCATTCGGCGTTTTCGATGTAAAGTATAAAAACTTCGATTTTACTTATGGAGTAAAACGCGAAGATCTTTTCCAGTTGCACACCTATGTTGGTAATTTAATGAATTATAAAACTGTATCGAGTTGTGGCATAATATATCCTATATGTCAAAGTAGATTTGAAGAGTTTAAAGATAAGAAAGACCATCTTGGGAATAACGGATTTATCCATAGTAAAATATCAATAGACAAAAAGGAGATAGATTTTTTTGTTGTATTCTTCATTGTTCCTAATGAAGAATTGGTAAACGACAAGATAGTTGAGTTGAAGAAAAATGAGGAATATGAACAAACATTTAGGAATAACATAAAATCCTTTGGTGAAAACTTTCCTGCTGTTAACTATATAAAGGCTGCGACACCTATTGGCGCAGTTGCCAACTAATTTTACAAATAAAACTCTTCTACCATGCCCCTACTAACCAAATCCCGCTTTAAATTGGCCCTGAGTTGCCCAACCAAGCTGTTCTATAACGATAACCGCGATTACGAGAACCAGAAAACTGAGGACAAGTTCCTTGAGGCGCTGGCCCAGGGTGGTTACCAAGTGGGCGAGCTGGCCAAATGCTACTACCCCGGTGGGCACGATATCACCGAAAGAGGGTATGATATTCCTCTGGATCGAACCAACGAGCTGCTTAAGCTGGAGAACGTAACTATTTACGAGGCGGCCATACGCCACAACGATTGTTTTATAAGAGTTGATATTCTAGAGAAAAAGGGGAACAGCATTATCCTTATAGAAGTAAAGGCCAAGTCGTTCAGCGGCAATGGTACCGATGAGTTTTTAGACAATAAAGGGTTTATTAAAGGTAGCTGGAACGATTACCTGCAGGACGTTGCCTACCAAAAATACGTTACCCAAAAGGCGTTTCCCCATTGGAATGTAACGGCCTACCTTATGCTTGCCGATAAAAGTAGAACGGCTAGTGTTAATGGATTAAACCAGAAGTTTTTACTCAAGAAGGACGAGAAAGGAAACGTTGGAGTTGAGATGGTTGGCGATACCTCCATAGAAGCCTTGGGAAACCCAATCCTTAGCACGGTGAATGTTAATGAAATTGCTACCCGAATTATCAACGATGATATCTATCCCGAGAAACCAGAAATCCCTTACGAGGAGAAAATTGAGCAATGGGCGCAAAGCTGCTCAAATGCAAAGAAAATAGTTTCTCCCATTGGGGCGCACTGCTTTGGCTGCGAGTTTCAGGGAAACCATTCATCAAAAAAATCGGGTTTTAACGAGTGCTGGAAGCACTGGCATAACCTAACCGATACGCAGCTGCAACAACCTATGGTAAGCCAAATTTGGAATTTTAGGCAAAAGGGGACTTTGGTGGAGGAGGGTGTTTTTTTTATGAACGATGTGTTACAAGAGCATATTGGCGATGTAAAACCAAAAGCCGACGGTACGCTTTCCAACGCAGAGCGACAGTGGTTGCAGGTCGAAAAGGTTCAAAACCTTGACGATGATTTCTATTTGGATGTTGATGGAATGCGACAACTTATGACCTCGTTTACCTACCCCTTGCACTTCATCGACTTCGAAACATCAACGGCGGCAATTCCTTTTTATGCAGGTCAGTCTCCATACGAGACCATTGCCTTTCAGTTCTCGCATCACATAATGCTTGAGGATGGAACCATAGAGCATAAGGATGAGTACATCAAGCTGGAGCGGGGCGAGTTTCCCAATTTTGAATTTCTTCGTGAGCTGAAGAAAGCGCTGGAGACAGACAACGGCACAATATTTAGGTTTGCAGCGCACGAGAACACGGTGCTAAACCAAATTGACTGGCAGTTGCAAAAAGCCGATTATAAAGAGGTGCCCGATAAGGACGAACTTATTGAATTTATCAACTCAATAACCCACAATAAGAAACAGAAACGTAAAGGCGGCCCACGCGATATGGTGGATATGTGCCAAATGGTTAAGGATTACTTCTACGATCCTCGCACTGGGGGCTCAAACTCCATTAAGGCCGTTCTGCCTGCTGTGCTTAGCCGATCAGAGTTTCTACAAGATAAGTATTCTAAACCCATATATGGTAGGAATAGCCAAATCAGAAGCAAAAATTTCGACGATGGATGGGTTTGGATAGAGCACGATGCCGAGGGCGAAGTGAAAGATCCATACAAGCTACTCCCAAAACTGTTTAAGGATATCGATCCCGAGGAGGTTGAAAAGTTTATTACCGACGAGGACCTAAACTCTGGGGGTGCTGCCCTAACTGCTTTTGCCAAGATGCAGTTCACCGAGATGACAGAAACCGAGCGCAAGGAGGTTATTCAGGGATTGCTTAAGTACTGTGAACTCGATACCCTTGCTATGGTTATGATTTACGAGTATTGGATGCACACCATAGGGCTAAAGTAAAACAGAATAAGTATGAATCCTCATAAAACCATCGAAAAGCTAAAGCTTGGCGATACGATAAATCGGTTGCTATCAATACTGATCAATACCGATACAATTGACACCAACCTCTACATCGGCACAATAGACATTGTGCCCGATGGTGAGCCCAACCTCGATCAGCTTCCCTGGATTCCGCGAAAGGTGGAGAACCTAAAGAAGCTGACAGGCGAACTTCACGATACTGCTGTTGGGTTGGACCGATTGGCTCAGCTGGCCAAGGAGGTTGATGAGAGCTCCCAGAAATCCTTCCCTCTTACATGTTTGTACAGGGAGTTTCGGAGTGCCGATTTTATTATCCAAAAGCAGATCGATCACCTAAAGATGGTGCTGAAAGATCTGGATAATGGGGTGTACAGCATTAAGTATCCAAAAACAACTCACATTAAAAACCTTTATAAAATTCAAGAGAAAAGCAGTAAACTTATTATTAAGGAACAGGATAGAGTGGAATACCCAAGCCGGGTGCTAACCTTCGTTGGCAAGCTAATGGAGAGCCCGATGCACTATTACCTCTTCTCCGTTTCGGAGGCCGATGGCACCGCTTTTATTTCGAGGGGGTATAGGGTAGCTCCATTGGTCGGTGCCGGTTACCACGAGATTTGGGGCGATATACATACAAATCCACATATGGTTTCCAGCGAATGCGTGTGGCGAAGCTAAATAAGCGTTAGAATAAAAACCGCAATGAAAATTCTCTATATCGATATGGACAACGTACTGGTCGATTTTGCATCGGGCGTTGCGCAGGTCGATGATCAGACAAAGCAAAGGTTTAAAGATGATCTGGATGAGATCCCGGGGGTCTTTAGTAAGATGAAACCCATGGAAGGAGCCATTGAGGCCTTTAACACGCTAAGCCAGCACTTCGATACATATATCCTCTCAACCGCATCATGGGAAAATCCCTCAGCCTGGATTGATAAACTTGAATGGGTTAAGAAGTATCTGGGTAAAAATGCATACAAAAGGCTTATCCTGTCGCACCACAAGAACCTAAACAAGGGTCATTTTCTTGTTGATGACAGATTAAATAATGGTGCTGCCAAATTTGAGGGTGAACACATTCACTTTGGAACTGGAGATTTTCTTGGTTGGCCAGAGGTTACTGCTTATTTGTTAAACCAAAAGTAGATAATAGCAAGTACTGTTGATTGTTGAGATAAGCACTGCAATTATTCTGATTATTTTGAATTTTACTATTCTTCCCATCGAAGTTTTTTCGTATTAAATTAGCTTGCTCTTCTTAATAGCGACACAATTTGGCGCACCCCAACCATACCTTTACAGCAAAAATATAAGGTATGGAAAAGAGTTTAAAAATGGGGATGCTCAGAAGCATCGGCAATGTGTACGAAAAATCTAAGGGTTCCAAACTTACCGACTCCTACTTAAACGAGGTAAGTAATGATTTGAAATGTATATCTAGCTACTTTAAAACCACCCAGTTTCAATCATTCTTTGTTGCTAGCGTTTTTGCCCTAAACTACAAGGGCGATACCGTTGATATGGAAGATATTATAGGGCACACGGAGTGTAACCCCATGCGTCTCCTTGAGTTTTCCGATGAGCTAGATGACCTCTACAAAAGAGGAATTTTGCACAAGCAGCGTTCGAGGCATAGGGTCGATATTCACCTGGCTAATATTCAGTACACCATCAACAAAAACATTACCGAGGCTATACTTAGTAATCAGCCATTGCCCGAAACCAAACCTGAAGCTTTCGAATCGTTAATAGAAATTTTTGAAATGATTTATAAGCTGGGCGAGCAGCTCGAAAATAATGAGATAACTATGGGCGAGTTCCAAATGAAAGCCGAAGGTATTCTTCAGCAGGGTAAAATTTTTCCGTTTGTAGCTAAAGTGAAATCGTTAAATATTCCAATAAAAGAGACCCTCATTTACTTCCTGCTTATTTGGAGAACCCTAACCGGAAAAGAATCTGTGGATATGGAGACTCTTTTTGCTATGGTTTTTTCTTCTGCCTCAATTCAAATCAGATACATTCAAAACTTCTTGAATAAAAGTAATATCCTTGTCGATTTAAATTTAGTTGAGATTGAGGAGTCCACTTTTTTTAACGATGCTCAAATTAAGCTTACCGAATACTCAAAAGACCTGCTTAAGGAGAATGGTATTCAACTTTATTTCAACAGCGCAAAGCAGAAAGGTATAATTTGCCCCAATGAAATTTCGGTAAAAAGTCTGTACTTTAATCCAAAGGAAGGGGAGCAGCTTGATATGCTTAGCAGTCTGCTCAACGACATCAAGCTAAAAGAGATTCAGCAGCGCCTTAACCACAAGAGCTTGCCCAGGGGGGTTACCGTATTGCTTTACGGACCATCAGGAACAGGTAAAACCGAAACAGTTTTTCAAATTGCTCGCAAAACGGGTCGCCAAATTATGAAGGTTGACATCAGCCAGTCGAAATCGATGTGGTTTGGCGAAAGTGAAAAGATAATTAAAAGAGTTTTTACCGATTATAAGACCCTGCTCAAGGAATCAGAAATTGCTCCCATACTGCTTTTCAACGAGGCCGATGCCATTATATCCAAACGAAAGGATGTAGCCACCTCCAATGTTGCCCAAACCGAGAATGCCATTCAGAACATTATTCTTGAGGAGCTGGAGCAATTCGAAGGTATATTTATTGCCACCACAAACCTTGTGAATAATATGGATACCGCATTCGAGAGGCGATTCCTTTTCAAGGTGAATATTCAAAATCCCGATACAGCAACAAAAGCAAGGATTTGGAAATCGAAGATGCCAGATCTTACCGAGGCAAACTGCCAAACATTAGCCAAGATGTTCAGCTTCTCTGGTGGTCAAATAGATAACATCGTTAGAAAGTGTAGTATGCAGGAGGTTATTTCTGCCGTTCCAACCACCTTTGAGCAGCTGGTTGAGTTTTGCCGATCCGAAACCCTCTCAGAAAAGTGTGGTAATCGGATTGGCTTTTTGTAAACCATTCGCTGACAGAGTTTATATCCTCGGTGACTGAGCATGTCGAAGTCACCGTTGGGCTGGAGATGGTTTTGCCCACTTCGACAAGTGTTAGAGTGAGCCTGAATTTAGGAACTGATATACTGAAAAACGCCAAGGTTTCGACATATTTTGTCGCACTAAAATTTTATCTTTGAAAAGACCAATACAAAATGCTATGTCGAAGCGCGAAGCACTAGGGCGATACACCTTAATAATTAACAGGTTGCGTAAATCGCCTGCTACATTTAACCAGATTGAGGACTATCTGAAAGAGCAGGGTGAGCTTGATGGGTACAACTATGCGATATCTAAACGAACATTTCAACGCGACCTGTTCGATATTGAATCGATGTACGGCATTGAGATCGGTTTTGATTTCAAGCAGAAGGTTTACAGAATAAAACAGGAGGATGGGGAGGATGCCAACGAACGAGTTCTTGAAGCTTTCGATACCATAAATGCTATTAGCACCTCCGAGCGAATCTCGCAGTATATCCATTTTGAGAAGCGACGACCCCAGGGTACCGAGAACTTCAATGGTCTGCTCCACGCCATTCGCAATAAGTGTGTTATAAAATTTACTTATCGTAAATTTTGGGACGACGATATATCAGATAGAACGGTAGAACCCTACGCATTAAAAGAGTATCGTAATCGCTGGTATATTATTGCGAAGGATTTTAAGGATGGTAAACTCAAAAACTTTGGACTTGACAGAATTACTGAACTTGATATAACCAAGCGGCACTTTAAGGTCAATGATTTTGACGAGAATTCACATTTTCATCATTGCTTTGGAATTATGTCTCCCAATGCCCCAGAACCCAGTCTGGTTGTTCTTTCTTTCACCCCATTTCAGGGAAAGTTCATCAAGTCGATGCCCTTACATAGGTCTCAGCGCATATTGATTGATAATGAAGAGGAGTGTAGGGTAAGCCTAAAAATATTTATAACAATAGATTTTGTTATGGAGGTAATTTCCCACGGCGATAGGGTTAAGGTGCTTGAACCTACAGATCTTCGAGACCAAGTAAAATCAATACTGAAAAAGGCGCTAAAGAACTATTAGGTATTATGGCTGTCAGTTGTGGTGAAATAAGATTTTTCAGAAAATATTTAAGCATTATCAATTCAGTTTAATTACAATAAAATTTATACTATGGATTTAAGTCAAGATGTTCTTAATTTGAGAAACTTCCTCGATAATGTAGCAACTATATCAAAGAAGTACGAAGAGATTGCAAAGATTACGGGGGAGAATTTTAATGTCTTCAAAATACTGAGGTTAACTACAAATGAGGTGCGAACCCACTCCGCTTTTATTGCCGAACTGCTTGATCCCAAAGGATGTCATGATCAGGGGGATGTGTTTTTGAGGCTTTTTGTTGTAAAGCTTAAACTAGCAGAAATTGATTACACCTCAGCTAAGGTAGAAATTGAGAAGTATATTGGAACAGTTTCAGAAAATTACGATGAGGGCGGTAGGATTGATATTATTGTTACCGATGGATGTGGCAGGGCAATCATAATTGAAAATAAAATTTATGCCGAAGATCAAAAGAATCAAATACTTCGATATCATAACTATGGAGAAGAAAAGCATAAAACGATTTTTAATATTCTATACTTAACTCTTTATGGGTCAGATCCAAGTAGTGAGAGTTTAAATAGCAGAACTGACATTGATTTTAAGTGCATTTCCTATAAAAGCGACATTATTCTTTGGCTAGAAAGTTGCAAGGAGAAAGCCCTTAACCACCCTACGCTTAGGGAAACCCTAACCCAGTACATTGATTTAACTAAATACTTGACAAACCAGTTAACAAATAGCAAAATGGAAAATGAAATTGAAAAACTCTTAGGTGAAACTCCTGATTTAATTAAGCCTTTGGCTGAAGCGCATGCAGCCTACCTTAATATGAGTAAGAAATGGGTTGCCAAATTATTGGAAGAACTTAATAAAACAAAAAAGTCGGTTTGGACTATAGGTGAATATGCAATTCATACTGAATTTGTTAATGACTCCGATGGTTTTCAGTTTTGTTTTTGGGGAACAAAGAATAACAATATCATTCATGGTTCTGAATCAGTCTTTTCAAAAATTAGAAAAAGCCTAGAAAGTGAAAAGAGTTTTAATCTTGATGATAAACCAGTTGCTTGGGTTTCATTCGACATGTTTAAAGGTCAAAACCTTGAGAGAATTTCTGTAGATGAATTTATTGAAGCACTCAAATCCGAAGATGACACGAAAAACCAAATTATTAAGGAAGCAGAAGGATTTGTTGCAGAATTTAAGCGTTTAGTTTTTTAATTAAAATCAAATCGCTTTACATATCCCCAACGCCACCCCTAGTCGTTCCGCCACTGTATTTTTGGTTCCATAATACTAATATCAAAATACAGGAGGAATAATTATGACCACACGAAATGACTTACAATCCTTTGAGGAGGAGTTTATTAAGCGCATTCGCGAGAATGATGCTTGGCTGAAATTGTCGGCCAACTCGGAGCTGCCCTGGAGCGAAAAGCTGCTTGAGCAGTATGCCGACCAATGGGACTGGACAGAGCTGTGCCAGAATAGGGACATTGTTTGGACAGCTGAAATGATTGAAAAGTTCCAGGCACGAATTGACTGGAACGAGCTAACAGAATCGATAACTGCATGCCGTTATCATGATTCTAGACCAACTCATTGGGAGATAATCAAAAGGTTTGAATCGAAGTGGGACTGGAAGACCATTTCAAGAAGTGCCAGCCATATCACCCCTGAGGTTATCGAGCAGTTTATCGATAAGTGGGATTGGCGAGAGCTAATTGAAAACCGTGAAATCAGCTGGAATTTTAAGCTATTCGAACGGTTTAAGCGCTACATCCCCGTTACTGATTTTAGCCATTTTAAGCAGTCGCACCTTTGGGATAAGCTAGTTGAGATTGAGGAGCGTATAATCACTGGAAAAATCCTTGCCGAAACTAATTAAATTCTAACCAGTGGTTTAGCCCCCTATCAATCGGACTTTTGTATAGATGGTTAAACAAACATAAACATTCTTTTCTAACTTTGCAACGGCAAGGAACAACCGACGGCGAT
>NZ_JAANIG010000023.1 GCF_011174675.1 Perlabentimonas gracilis
CTAAACATCAAGCATATAGCCAAATTATTCCACAACTATTTTACTGACAATCAGTGTTTTGTTGAACAAAAAAGAGGGAATCCGTTTTTGGACACCCTCGTTGATTTTTTTTTGCAATAAGGCACTCTACTTGAAAGCCTTTTCGGGCAACCCATCGCCACTTAGGCTTAGGCGGCTAAAGTATTCTGGAACTGGTTTGCCCAGCATGGCATCTACATACATACGTGCTAGCCCCATGCCCAGCATGAAGCCTTGGCCCCGAAGGCCTGTGAATAGACCGTGCTCTGGATCGATAAACATTCGTGGCTCAACGTAGTATCCTGCCCAAACGGCCTGGTACCCCACCGAGCTAAGTTCGGGGATCCAGTTGGCAAATACTTCTGAAGCAATCTCCAGAAAGTCCTGCGAGTTTATTTTCAGGTTCTTATCTGTCTCCCTTGGATCCACTGCTGGTGAGGCGCAGCCAATTATTTGCCCTGTTTCTGCCAGCTGCTGTCCATATACAGCCACAAATCCTTTGTAGTTTCGCCTATCGATAAGCATTGGTAGCGGAGTGTTGTTAACACCCATCCAGGGTAGGCGGCGGGTAATGAAAGCTTGGTGCTTTACAGGGTAAATACCTGTGTTTATTCCTAGCTGGCGCGAGAATTTATCGCCTGTTGGCCCCAGTGCATTCACAAAGTTCTCGGCGTGGTACTCGATGTATGTTTTGTCGTGGTCGCGCACTAGGGCAACGTAACCATCGCCATTGCGGTGAACGTTAATGAGCTCGCAATCCTCCTTAACGGTTCCGCCCTTCTCTATTCCAATTTTGCGAAGCAAGTCAACCACTTTGCCGGGTGTGGCTTGCCAGCAGTTGCTGGTAATAAGTGCAGCTTGGTAGGTGTCGATTGCGGGGTTGAAGTAGGGCGATATTTCCTTTCGGAAATCTTTGGGCTCAACCATTCGGGCTTCACTCCAGGCGCGTGAGGCGTCAAGCGCTTTGTAGGTGGCCTCGTCGTGGGCAAAGCTCACGTAGTTAATGGTGCGATAGTCGATATTGCTAACCTGTTGTAGATCCTTAAATATCTGGTGGTTTTCGGCTGCAATCTGTGATATTTCGGGCAGCGAGAAAGCTGTTCGGCCACCGGCAATGTTACGCCAGCTAGCACCCCTTCCGTAGTTTAGGAGCACGGGGTTAAGGCCAGCCTCGGCCATATAGCGGAATAGCGCGCTACCTCCAATTCCTCCACCAGCCACTAGGGTTTTAACCTTTTCCACTCGATTCTTCTTGCCGTTTATTCCAGTTACGTAGGTTTCGGGCACATCCTTTGGGTAGAGTTCGCCAATGCTCACCTGATTGCTTAACGGGCCGCGTGGGGTTGCATCGCCCACAATTTGAATACCCTTGGGGATAAGCGCCGTTTTCAGGCGTTTTATGCATCGCTTGCCACGGCATGCTCCCATGCCCAGTCGGGTGGTGTGCTTAACCTCATCAACCGAAATAAACTTACGGTTTCCTATGGTTTCAATCACTTCGTCGAGGCTTACGTCGTCGCAATGGCAAACGTATGTTTTCACCTCAGGCTTATACTCAATGGGTTTTATTTGTACTGGTGTGGGGAACTTATCTTTAACAATAAATCCTCTTACCTTAAGCAGCTCGTCCTTATGCACGTCTTTGCTTTTCACCCTGGCAATATTGGTTTTGTTGGGTTTTCTGAGGATTTTTTCGATAACCCCTTCGCCCACCTTTTGGCCGTTATTGTCAACCAGGAATACCTCGCTACCTTCAGCCGCCTCGTACTCAATGGGCAGGAATAGCCAATCTTTTCCGTAGTGATATCCAAAGATGGCAAGGCCGGGGCACTGGTAAACGCAGTCCATACAGCCTATACACTTGTCGAAATCGATATGAGGCACTGTGCTGGTGGATGTTTTGGTAATAGCTCCATGTGGACAAGCAAACTCGCAGGGATTGCAGGCAAATCCGTACAGACAGTCTATCTGAACAAAGGGTTTCTTCTCCCTGCGCTCGTTGGTTGGCAGGAATGGCTCCTCGATAACCCTTACGGGGTGTTGCTGGCTGTCGATGTACTCCTTACTAACGGACAGGAACGTGTCGTAGTTATAACGTTCACCCATTTCCTGCAAAATATCATAAGCCACCTGCTTGCCACGAAGCACGGCGCTGGTTCCCTCTCCAATTCGAATGGCATCGCCAGCACCATAGCAGAAGCGTCCAAATATTTCGTTACCCTTAATCAGTAGCTGGTCGTCGGGTACCAATCCAGTACAAATATTAATGGCATCAATTCCTTCAATTACCTGCTCTGTTCCAGGAATAGCCTTAAAGTTTTCGCAATCGGCCACCACTGCGCCAATTACACCAGTTCTATCCTCGTTGGGTAGGGCTTTAATTAGGATTTTACCCAGCATAACGGGGATTCCTAAGCGCCTAACACGGTTGGCCTGAACTGGGAAACCACCCTCCCGGGGCATGGCCTCAACAATAGCCTTCACATTTGCACCGGCTTGCATAAGCTGGTAGCTGGTTAGGTATCCAATATTCCCGGCGCCTACGGTAAGTACGTTCTTGCCTAGTAGGGTGAACTCCTGGTTCATCATCTTTTGAACCACGGCAGCAGTGTAAACCCCAGGTACATCGTCGTTCTCGAAGGTAGGCATAAAGGGCACTGCACCTGTTGCAACTACCATATGGTCAGCCTCTACGTAGTAAATCTCGTCGGTTTTGATATTTTTCACCGCAATACGTTTCCCCTCCAGTATATCCCAAACAGTGCTGTCGAGGAATATCCCATCGTGGTTGTCACCTGCAAGGGTACTTGCGATATCAAATCCACGCATTCCGCCAAACTTCTTCTCCTTTTCAAAAAAGAAGAACTGGTGCGTTTGCATATTGAACTGGCCACCAATGGTTGAGTTATTATCTATCACAATATTTTCTACACCATGCTCAAGTAGCACTTCGCGAGTGGCCAGACCAGCAGGGCCAGCACCAATTATTGCAACGGTGGTTTTGTATACCTTGGTCGATTTTTTCTTGTCGGGGGCGTTAACCGATGGCGCGTGCTCGGTTGGGATTTCGGCAACCTCCTTCACGTCGTCAACCGTGGTGATGCAAATTCGCTTAATCTGCCCATCAACCAGCATCTCGCAGGCGCCACACTTGCCAATTCCACATTCAAGGCTTCGCTCGCGATTGTCGAGGCTGTGGCTGTGCACAGGGAAACCAGCCTGATGTAATGCCGCTGCGATGGTGAACCCCTTTTCGCCTTCAACTACCTGCCCTTGGAAACTAAATTTAACCTTCTCGGGATTTGGCACGTCGAGGATTGGATGCTTACTAATCTTTTGCATAGTAGTATATTTTAATATGGATATAGATTCAGTAAATATGCTTGCGAAGTTACTTTTCCAATACTTTACGTAAAATGATGTTTGTCAGTATTGATGAAAATCAGGTTTTTAAGAAAGTTCAGCATTTTACTCCAAAGGAAGGTCTGTGCCGAAATTGGAGAGGATAGTTGATGTGGAATGAAGAAAGGTTAGTACAATCGTAATATAAGTGGGAAACCAGTTTGGTTTTAAGCCCCAAGACAGTTTTATTAGGGCTTTAAACCGCTGGCCTAATCATTGCATAAATGCTATCTCCTTTAGTTGGTAGTATATCTTTTTTAAAAAAATGTAGGGCAGGGTATCTTACGGTACTTTCTTCTTTGTTCGTTCCCTTCTTTAAAACTTAGATGGTAAATAATGCTAATTTCATGACTTCCACCAGTTGTTGATATTAAACTCCCAAGGGACATATCGTAGCTATAATTGAATACTAGCTGGTTGTATTTAACACCCAGAAGGAATATTAGGGCATCGCTATTATTATATACATTCCCAATGGGAAGACCTCTGTACCATATGCCTAAGTACAGCGGTTTTCTGAAGTAATAACCTCCGATATCCAGCTGATTTACTTTTGCTTGGTTACGTAGGTTGAAAGCTAGGTGTAGCGTTTCGTTGTTTCTGTTTTGTACAGTTCGTTTGGTGGTGAGTTTAACCCCGCCAAAAATTGAGAAGAACAGATCGGGATATTTAAAGTCTTGGCTCAAAACAGGCGATAACGACATGAGGTGGTTTAGGTTGAATCCCCCCCAAATATTTTCGGTGTAGCCCATTACCGAGAAGGCAAAGTCGGCATGCTGAACCCTGTCGGGGGGGAGAACTTCTGAGGTGGTGCCAATAAATTCGCCATTAAAGAACTGATCGGCGAAGCTAAGCGACTGATGGTTTACGCTACGGCTGTAGTAGTATGCCGAAATCCCGGGCTGAAGGTAAAAATTAGGGGTAACCTTTAGCTTGTATGAGTAAAGGTAGCCTATATTGGTTGTTACAACTTTACCGCCTCCGGCTTGATCGGAGAAAAACATAAGACCCATTCCGCTATTGTACTTCTCGAACAAATGATCGACCGAGAAGGAGTAGCTTGTGAAATTGCCGGGTAGCTTTGACCATTGCTCTCTGAAATTTGTGATGAAACGGCTTGTTTCTGCACTACCGGCAAACGAAGGGGCAAGGTAGAGTGGGTTGGAGTAGAACTGCGAGAAATGAGCATTCTGTGCTGTCGCAGTGTACCCAATGGCGAGTATAAGTATATGTAGTATTGTCCTTTTCATGGCTAGTATTCTTTAGCAATTAACAGTACATTGCCAACCTCCCTAAAGGGTTCCCCGTTGTTGTACTTCCCTGTGATGTAGTATACATAAACTCCTTGAGGGAGTAACTTTCCTTTGTAGTATCCATCCCAACCTATGTTAATATCATTAGATAAAAACACCATCACTCCGGCTCTGTTGAAGACCTTTAGTTCATAGTCAAGTATTTCACCATCTGCGAGTATGGGATAAAATACATTGTTTAACCTATCTGTGACGCTGTATGTACCACCAGAACCTCCGTAAGGGTTAGGGGTGAAGGCATCGGGGAAGAAGAATCTGCTACGTTTAACCACATGAACTGCATCAAAGATGGTGTGGGTATCCTCGCAATCATACTGGTTTATTACCCTTAGGGTAATGTTGAATTTTCCAGTATCGCTATACTCATAAATAGGGGCAAATGCTTCAACCAAATCTTTTCCATCGCCAAAGTCCCAAATACTGGTAACAATATTTCTGGAGTAGTTGTATCCGCTTACGGTTTGCCCCGGAATGTACACCACCTCGGGTGCAATCTCAAAGCTGGCAGTAGGTGATGGATGTATAGTAATTGTTTTTTCTTCGGTTACCGTATTATTGGTTCCAGGGGCGGTTGCGGTTAGTGTTACTTTATATACTCCCGGTGTGTGGTAGGTGTGCGCTAAAGGTGCTACCTGTTGCTGCACTACGGGTGAACTGTCGTCGCCCAATACCCAGGTGTAAGGTGCACCTTGCCCTATGGTTTTGTTGGTAAAGCGGATTTCAAGCGGTGGACAGCCACTATAGGTTGACGCTTCGAAGTCCACCTCGGGCCATACAATGTAGTTTACCGTAATCTCATCGGATGCAATACAGCCTTTGTAGTCAATATTCCATCTAAATACGTTTGCTCCTGCGCCAAGATGGTGAACAAAGGTCGAGAAGTTGTCTGGTGTTTCTATTTCGGTTTCGGGGTTGGCCGCAACTGTTTCCCAATAACCAGTCCCAGGATTGGGGACATTACCAATAAGTTGAACTGTTGGGTCGTTCACCGTAGTGTCTTTACCTGCGTTAACGTACATTAGGTTGTTGGTTACAATAATATCGCTGAATAATGAACAGTTCATATGGGTTGTTGTCCACCTAAATGTGTTGGTGCCAAATTTCAGGTTTATAACCTTGGTTTGGTTTTGCTCGGGGTTAAGTATAACCGCATCGTTGCTTGGAGTGCTCCAGTATCCGGTTCCAATTGCTGGGTTCTGGGCAAAAAGGGTAACCGAGTCGGCGCAAATCTGGTTATTATCTCCAACGCTATTTATTATGGGTTGGCTCGGGCTATTGTTGATAAGTTTGAGTTCTGAAATTGATTGACAACCATCCCTGTCGATTACCCATGCAATTACGTTTTCGCCCCGTCGGATATTGATGGCGCGAGATGTGGGTGAGTTGGGGTTTTCGAACTCAGCCGAGCCGCTAATTAGTTGCCATGATCCGGTCTCAATCTCATCGTTTGCGCTGTTTGCATTAAGCATTGTGTTGTCGCTACACAGGGTTTGGTCGGCACCAGCAAATGCGGTGGATGGAATGCTGCTGCGGATGATTACCTCGTCGGAGACATGACAATCGCCACTTGATACTGTCCAGCGGAAAACGTTATCGCCTTGCCCAAGGTTGGTAACCTTGGTGTTATGTTTATACCTGTCCTCAAAGACACCTGCCCCTTGCCCCGACACAATCTCCCATCTTCCGGTGCCTATGCTAGCAGGGCTAGCAGCCAGGGTTACCTCATTTGAACAAACTACCTGATCGTTACCTGCAAAAACCTCCTCGGGTAGATTTCGAGTAATCAGTACGTCGTCGAAGGAGGAGCATATTCCTTCTGTTATGGTCCAACGTAACACATTATCGCCCTCAACTAGGTTGCGAATCCTTGTTTTCGGATCCTCGGGGTCATCAAAATAGGCCGATCCACTCATTGCCGACCATACGCCCTTGCCGTAGCTGGGTGCATTGGCAAATAGGTTGGCCTCCTTGGCGCATACCGATTGATCTTCACCAGCCAAGGCTGTGGTGGGCATGCTGTTGGTAATGGTTACATCGGCAGTGGCAATGCACCCCTTGTTGTCAACTGTCCAGCGGAATTTATTCGATCCTTTTGAGAGGTTTGTTACCACCGCGTTGGGTGCGTTTCTATCATCGAACGAAGCTGAGCTAGCCTCAAGTATGCTCCAGGTGCCAATCCCGGGCTCGGGGTTTGCTGCCATAAGCTGGTATGTGCTTTCGCAAAGGGTTTCGTCGGAACCTGCAAATGCCTCAATGTAATTATTCGAAACTATCACCTCGTCGAATTCGGAGCAGCCTTCCTTTTCAATGGTCCATCGGAAAATATTCATTCCATATGAAAGGTTTGTTACCCCCGTTTTGGGATTCGTGATATCTGCAATATCGCCCGATCCGCTTATGCGACTCCATGATCCAACTCCTTGCAATACTGGGTTTGCATCCAGCACAACGTTATCAACACAAATGTTCAAATCGTAACCAGCATTAGGAGTAGTGGGCTTGTGGTTGGTTATTGTAACCTTGTCGATGGATTTGCATTGTCCATTGGTTATGGTGTAAACGAATACATTATCGTCGGGGCCAAGGTTCGATACGATATTTCCCTCGAAGAAACCGCTACCACTTTCGATGCTCCATGACCCAGTCCCAAAGGTTGGTGAGTTTGGCAGTAGTTCGGTTGAACTTGTGCAAATTGTTTGATCTTCTCCTGCGTTGGCAACTGTTGGGGTGTCGTTTGATATTATTACAAAATCGGTCGAGACACAGCCGTTATTGTCTATAGTCCACTTAAACTCATTAACGCCCGGCGATAGGTTGGTTACTTGTGTGGTAGGGTCGTTTATGTCGGCTATTGTTGCCGATCCACTTATGCGGGTCCAAGTTGATGTGCCGTAAGCAGCAGCATTTGCTGATAGTTGTACCTCGTTGGTGCATAGAGCTCTATCGGCACCAGCATTAGCTATGGTGGGCATATGGTTAATAATTGTTACTTCGTCGTAGCTAACGCCTTCGGCCGATATACGAACTGTCCAGCGCAGCACATTCTCACCTTGAGCTAGGTTTGTTACTCTTGTATTTGGATTATTTCTATCATCAAATACTCCTCCGCCCGATATCACTGTCCATTCGCCCACTCCAACAATTGGAGCCTTAGCATTTAGCGAAGTATAGTTTATGCAAAGGGTTTGATCTTCTCCAGCATCGGCGGGTTCCAGCATAATGTTTTCAATAATAACCTGATCGGAAAGGGAGCAACTTCCTCGGCTAACCGTCCATTGAAGAATATTAGCACCCGGCATCAGGTTTCTTATGGTGGTTTCGGGGTTGTTTGCATTATCAAAAGTACCCCCGCCACTTATTATTTCCCAAGACCCTATTGTCCCATCCTCGGGCGCACTTGCTTGCAGAGTGTACTCATCACTAGCAACAGCATCATCCTGGCCTGCATACGGAGGGAGGGGGCGGTTATTAGTAATGTAAACCCTATCGGACGAAATGCAGTTATCATTATTTACGCGCCACTCAAAAACATTTACACCTTGGCTTAAGTTTGTGACAATAGTTGTGGGGGAGTATGGGTCTTCAATAGCTCCTTGGCCTTGGTTGGGTACTACTCGCCATGAAGCGCCCTCAATGGGCGCTACTGCTTCAAGCAGCACCTCCGTTGAGCAAATGGTTTGATCATCACCAGCATCTACATCAACCTGAAGATTTGTGATGGTCACTTCGTCAAATGCCGTACAGCCATTTTGAGTTACTGTCCAACGGAAAGTATTTGTCCCTGAAAGCACATCAGTTATGGTTGGGTTATGGATATCCTTATGCCCTGGCTCAAATACCGCATCACCGGTAATAATGCTCCAAACTCCTCCTATTGCCTCGTTTGCCTCAAGGGTAAAGGTGCTAGAGCACTCCCGCTGATTGCTTCCGGCATATGCGTAAGGTGTTGGGTTAACTGTGATAGGCAAGGGATCTGATTTCGCTCCAATGCCACAGCCATTTACCCCGTGTACTGTTATTGAGCCTGATGTTGATATGTTTGAGAAGTTTACCTGTATGGAGTTTGTTCCAGTACCGCTTGCAATGGTTGCTCCATAGGGCAATTCCCAAACATAGGTTGTTGCGTGGGCAATTTGAGGTACTGTGTAATGTACGTTGGTTGCACCTTGGCATACCGATATTGAACCTGTTATTGCACCAGCTGTAACGGGTAGCTCGTTTACAGAAAGTTCAGCAGGGCTTGTGCTCTCAATGCTACATCCACCAGTAATTACGCAATGATAGCTACCTGCATCATCGGCAGATACATTGGAAATGGATAGCACATTGCCATTGGCCCCTGTGATTTTTCCATCGATATTCTCAAGGGGTGTTGCGCTATTATCCTTATACCAACTGTAGGTTAGGTCTGTTCCTGTTGCCGTAGCCTTAACCTCGAAGAATGCAGCGTTACCCTCGCAAACGGCGATGTCTTGGGGTTCGAGTTCTATAGGAGTTTCACTCCGCAGCTCCAACTTGGCGTAGGTACTGTTGGCGCTAGTACAACCATCGGTTACGCGGCAGTAGTAGTTACCTGCATCCTCAAGCTGTAGGCTCGATATGGTTAAGTTGGGTGAGTTAGCTCCCGAAACGGTGGTGGCACCATTAGGCTGTGTTCCGTTGCCAAGAGGGGTGTTCCCCTTGTGCCACTGGTAACTTACGTTAGCCACGTTCGATTCCACCGAGAAGGTTACGGTTTGTCCTACGCATCGCTCCTTGATTAGCGATTCGTCAGCGGGGATTGTAACCTTAACAGTTGGGTTAATACTTATTATGGCCACATTGCTCTCCTTGCTGTCGCAGCTATTGGTAACTACGCAGTGGTAATCGCCAGCATCGTCAGATGTAATGTTGTAAATAACCAATCGATTTGTTTCTGTGCCAGTAATTCTTCCATCGTCAGTAAGGGGCGCGTTGTTTTTATGCCAAATGTAGTCCAGGCCAATTCCTATTGCCTCAACCTCAAGAACAAGGTTGTCGCCAGAGCATTTGCTTTGCGACTCTGGCTCGTTGGTAATAGTTACCGCATCGTTAACAATAAGTGTTGCCGTATTGCTATTGGTGGTTACACTGCTTGTTGGACCGGTAACAACGCAGCGGTATAGTCCGTTATTATCCGTTGTAGTAGATGCTATAGTTAGGTGAGACGAGTTGGCTCCTGATATGCCATTGCCATCGGTTAGGGTTTCCCATACACCCGTACCCCTAAACTGCCATTGATAATTAAGTACTGTACCTGTGGCTGTAACTGAGAAGTTGGCCGCATCGCCAACACAAAGTGGTGGTAGATCTTGTGGGTGATCAGTAATTGAAACAGGCTGGTTAATGGTTAGAACGGCTGGGTTGGAGTACTTAACTCCACAATCGCCTGTAACAGCACAACGATATCTGCCTGCATCATCAATGCTAACTGTGCCGATAATGTAAGTGGTAGATTCTGCGCCGGGTACATCCTCGTAGCTGTTAGTTGCATCGTTATACTTTTGCCATTGGTAGGTTAACGGATTGTGCGAGCCACTAGCAGCAACATTAAAGCTAGCCGAATTGCCAACAAGTACCGTTTGATCCAATGGATTTGCTGTAATAGTTGTGTTTGTAGTAACTGAGAGTGTTACGGGGTAGGTCTCAACCTCATTGCAACTGCTGGTAATAATGCACGTGTACTGCCCTTCATGTTCCTTTGAGGCAGATGATACGGTTAGCTGGTTGCTGTTTGCTCCTGTATAGGTGCCGTTGTTGTTAATCACAACGGAGTTGTTGTAAATCCATTGGTAGGCTAGTTCCCCCGTACCAGTTGCATTAACAGTAAATGTGGCTGTTGTGCCCTCGCAAACCCTACTGCTAGTTGGGTTGCTGGTTATGCTTATGCTAGGATTAACGGTTACGCTAGCGGTGTTGCTGATAGTTGTGCCGCACGATGAGGTTTCACCACCAACAACTTCCATATAGTATGCACCCTCGTTCTTTGACTTTATGGTTGAGATGGAAAGGACAGGACTATCGGCACTGCTAATATTAACCAGCTCGGTATCGGCAGGAAGGTTTGTTAGGTCGATGCTAGTTCCAGAACCTTCGGCAATAAACCACCAGGTGTACTGCAAGGGTTCTACCCCTGTAGCCGATGCCACCAGCTGAATGCTCTGATCCTCGCATAAAATGCTGCTATGGGCAGGTTGCAGAGTTATCTGTGGAGTGGGGTTTACAACCATCTCCACGTTTGCGGAGATAACAGCATTGGTATTACAGGAGCCAGCAATTTCGCACGAGTAGTAACCGCTAAGGATGGTTTCTGCACTAGTTATACTTAGTATGCTAGTATTTACCCCAGAGTAAAACTCATTATTCTCAAGATACTCTCCATTTCGCATCCAGCGGTAGCTGGTTATTGTGCCTTCTGCCTCAACGGCTAGTTCAGTTCCGCTATTCTGACAAATGGTAACAATAGGCTCTGGATCGTTAGGTTGTTTTGTTATACTAACCCCGCTATTCACATTAAGAATAATGGAAGATGATGTTGCGGTGCTTGTCCCACTACCGCAATTGGCCTCAACTATACTGGTGTAGCTACCAGCCTCATCGGTGGTGATACCCGTAATTCTTAATCTGCTAATGTTGGGACTTGGGGATGTAACGGAAAGCGTAGCTGATGTTAGAGGTAAATCGTTTATGTTAGTGCCCGATGCGCCACCCTTCTTCCATGCGAAAGTTGGGTTTGTGCCTGTAGCCTCAACGGTAAATACAACCTCACCGCCCTCGCAGCGGGTAAATGTTCCTGTGGATTGCGAAACAATGGTTACAATTGGGTTCACCACAAGTAAAGCCTCGTTGCTTGTTATTTCTGCCCCACAAGGGCCAAATACAGTGCAAGTGTAAACTCCACCATACGATAGCTGAGCGCTTGATATTTCAAGTTGAGAAGATGTTCTACCTGATATGCCAGTGTCTGTATCGGGAATAGTTTCTCCATTTCGTTTCCACAGATAGGATCGTCCATCGCCCACGGCATCTATTGTAATGGTTGTGCTACCCCCCTCGCATACAGGATTGGTTGAGATAACGGGATTTGGATCTGTAAAATCAATCCAACCATTTATAGTTAGTTCAGCGGTATTACTTCTTACTGGTTGCCCTGCATCGGGATTGCAGCTGCCATCTACCTCCACCCAAAAGCTGCCCTCGTGCTCTGCCTTAATAATTGCTGATATAGTTAGCGTTGAGGTGTTATTAGCCGTATTGTTTGTTATGCTGATATTAGAAAGTGTTGTGGCCTCAACTTCCACTGCCGATCCTGCCTCCTTGAAGTGCCAAGTGTAGCCATCAGCCAAAATATGTCCCTTGGCTTGTACGGTAAAGGATACATTATCGCCCTCGCACTTGGCTCGGCTTATGGGGTTGGTGGTGATGACTGTTGTGGTGTTTACCTCAATATTTGTAGCGTTACTAACTACCGATGACGTGTTGTTGCCACAGGTGCCAGTTGCAACACAGGAGTAATTGCCAATGTTTGTAGATACAGCATTGGAGATTTGTAGCTTGTTGGTGTTTCTCCCAGATATATTAGCATCGGTAATGGGTAGTCCATCTTTTAACCACTCAAAAGAGATGTTATCACCTGTAACATCAAACTCAAGGGTAATGGTTTCGCCCTCGCAGGCCGGGTTGCTACCGGTGATAATTGGGTCGTAATTATTTACAACCATCTTTTGGCTTACAGCAAGCGATGCAGATGCCTGTTGTGTTGCTCCACAATCACCTGTAACCTCGCAGCGATAGGTTCCGCTATCACCAATATTTAAGCTAGATAATATGAGTTCGGCATTTATTTCACCAACAATCTCACCATCATCTTTAAACCATTTGTAGCTTAGGTTTGTACCTTTTGCAACCACAGAGAATACATGCATATTACCCTCGCACTTTGTTCCACCAGTTGGCCCAACGGTTATTTGGGTAGTTGGGTTTACTGTAACAATCGATGCTGAGCTTCTATCCTCAATTCCATCCTTAGCTACCAAGCATGTGTATGCTCCCGTGTGACCTGTGTTTGCAGGATTAATGGTAAGCGATGGGCTGTTGGCTCCTGCAATGGTCTCGTCGTTGCGGAACCACTGGTACGAGTCAACAGGGTTGTGTGTGATTATGCTAAGCGTAAAGCTGTTACCCTCGCAAACGGTCTTGGGTGTTTCGGGATGCGTTTCAATTAGCCTCTCGGTTAGTACGGTTAGTGTTGCCGACTTGCTCTCAGTATCGCTGCACAAATCACCATAAACAGCACATTTGTATGAACCAGCGCCACTGTGGCTTGCATTGGTAATGGTTAGGGTTGGGTTGGTCTCTCCAGCTAGCTCATTCCAAGTAGTTGCAGATTCGGGCATGTGATACCACTGATAACCTGTTGCTGTTCCCGTAGTTGTTATGGAAAGGGAGACATCCTCTCCAACCAAAACGCTGGTGGAGGCTGGTCCGTAAATCTTTATTTTTTCCTGAATGCTCAGGGTTTCGGATATGTTAATGGTGCTGCCACATAGCCCATTTACCTCAGCTTGGTAAATCCCATTGTCAGACGGGATAGGATTGTTAATTGTGAGTGTTTTGGTTTGGCTTCCACCAATGCGTGTTCCGTCGGTTAGGGCTGTTCCGCCCTTATACCACTGAATGGAGTGTCCTGTGCCCTCAGCATCAACCGTTAGGCTTATGTTTTGCCCTTCGCAAATTGGGTTTGCAGGGTTAACGGTTATGGTTGATGCGGTTGTTAGAACTGCCTCCAGAACCTCAACGGCATCCGTATAAATCTCTTGGCATATATTTGTTAGTTGACAACGGTAGTTTCCCTCGCTAGTTGCTGTATATGTGCTTGAGCTGGCTCCTGTTATGTTTTGCCAATCGGTACCATCCCATTCTTGCCATTGGTATTGTACAGTTCCCTTAGCAACAACAGTAACACCCATTGAACTACCAGGGCAGTAGTAACCACCCTTGGGTTGCTGTGTGATAACTATTTGCTCCTGAACGGTTAGCGTATAGATGGTGGTTGAGGTGTTTCCGCATGAGCTGGTTATTTGGCACGTATAGTCTCCTGCGTCATCAACGGTAATGTTGTTTATAGAAAGGGTTTCGAGGTTTACCCCATTAATGCGGGCCGTATTGGTTAGTGCCACCCCATTCTTGTACCACTGCAGCTGCATATCTGCAGATCCTGTAACATTTACCGTAAAGGTTGTGTTATTGCCCTCGCATCTTGTTTTGCTGGTTTCGGTAGTTGGGGGCGGGGTAACAACAACAGTTGGTTCAACTTGTAGCCGGGCAGCTGTGCTGTTTATGCTTCCACAATCCGACAACACAACGCACCGGTAGAAACCATTATGCGAAACTGCATCAGGATTGTTAATTGTGAGTATCCTGTTATCGTTGGCTATTCCTCCGGGTAACCCTCCCCAAGGCACAGTCTCCACCTCTCTGAACTGCCATTCGTAATCATAGGTTTCTGGGTCATTACCAGTAACCGTTACGCTAAACTGAACGCTTTCGGTGCCACTACAAATGGTTCTAGAGGCTGGATTGGCTGTTATGATTGGTGCCGATTTTACATTTAGAAACGCGCTAACCGTTTTGGGTTCACCGCAAGTGCCTGTAACTTGGCAACTATAGGTATCTTCATCGCCCTCTATAATGTTTTCAATAGATAGTGAGTTTGTTTGAGATCCTATGATTCTATCGGAGTCGGTTAGCTCTATTCCATCCTTAAACCATTGGTAGGTGAAGTCGGGATTGTATTCTACCACAAAGTTTGCGTCTTGCCCTACGCATCGGGTGATATCGTCCAAATCGATTGGATTGGCTGCTTCTCCCTCCGAAACCTCAGCCTTATTGGTGGCTTCGGTTGCACAACCATTGGTTACCATACTGTAGTAAGTGCCAGCATTGCTTGCCTGATAATTGTTAAAGGCCAAAGATTGACCTGTACTTACAGGCGCTGCTTCACCTTCTTTATACCAAGTATATGTTAGCGACCCAGATGGTGTCGTTGCCTCGGTGGTAAGCACAAAATTATCGCCTATGCACTTCACCTTATCGGTTGGGTGCTTGGTAATACTTATGGTGTTGCTGGCAACGGTAAGTTGTGTGCTAGATGTTGTAGTTGACTTACAACTATTTGATACCAAGCAACTGTAAAGAGCCTCATCGGCTTGTGAAACGTTAGTGAGGGTTAACGTTGGTGAGGTTGCTCCAACTATATTAGCCCCATTTTTCCGCCACTGATAACTTACATCTGTATTGCTAGTTTCTACGGTGAAAGTTACCGCACTGCCCTCGCAAACAGTTTTTGGGGTGGGTTGTTTGGTAATGGTAAAGTCATTGTCAACAGTGATGATTGCCTCTTGACTAGTTACCGTTCCGCACGAATTGGTAATACTTACCTTGTATGTGCCAGCTTCTGTGGCTGTGAAAACGGAGTTGTTATTGCCTTGCGATAAATTATCCTTAAACCACTCGTAAGTTGGTGTTGGTGTAAGTGGGGTGTGCGTAACGGATAGCTCAACGCTGCCACCATCGCAAATTGTTTGGTTTTGGGGAGGGGCTGTAATTGTTATACCCTCAAGCACTGTTAGGGTGCTACTCGACTGTATTACATCGCACCCATTGCTTGCGGTTACCCTGTATGAGTTACCGTTATGGGCCGATGTTGCCACGGGCAATGTGTATGATGGGCCGTTGGCACCAGCGATAACAGTTCCATTCTCTTCCCATATGTAGCTAGTTATATTTGCCGTTGGTTCTACAGAGAATGTTATGTTGGCTGTGCCATCACATACAGATTTATTCTCAAGTGGTGTAATGGATATTGGTTGTTTTACAAGGAGTTCAACCTCGTTTGAGTAGAAAATACCACAACCCAGTGTCTCAATTTTACCTCGGTAAATACCAGCAATGCTAGTAGTATAGGTTAGATTGCTATTGGGCGCAGGAGCATCAACAAAATTGGCTCCGTCTTTAACCTGCCACACCACATTGCTGTAGTCGCCATCAATAACTAATGAGAATGTTGCATTATTGTCAGAACAGATTGATGTGCTTGAAGGTGTAGCCAACTTGGTGGTAACACGCTCCTTAATAACAACTCGTACCTCATTGCTCTGGTCGCTTCCACAGGTGCCGCTAACTAGCACGTAGTAGCTACCAGCTTGTGCCGATGTAATATTTGAAATTGTTAAGGTGTTTCCATTGGTTCCGCTGTATATCCCGTCGTTTGTAAGGGGCGTAGCGCTTCCAACCTTGTACCAACTATAGGTTGGGTTGTGGGCATCTGCACCAACGGTTATGTTAACGTTAGAGCTTTCGCATACAACAATATCATCGGTGGGGAAGGTGTTTATTAAAGTTTCAATGGGTATGGTTAGTGTAACCGTATTGGTAGTTTCGGTGGCTCCACAAGGGCTAGAGATTTCGCAGTAGTACTCACCAACATCGCTAATATCAATTGAGTTTAGCCCAATATTTGCTGAGGTTCCCTCGGGGCCTGGCACCACCACGAAATTAGTTTCTCCTTCCTCCTTAAACCACCATTGGTAGGTTAGGCTTGTTCCGGTGGCACTGGTTGTAAAATTGATGTTGCTCCCCTCACAGGCCGTTTTACTTGTGGGTTGCGCTGTAATTACAATCGGGTCATCGATGAACAGTTCAGCATCGTTACTCTTAACCGGATTTCCGCAATCGCCTGTAACCACACAGTAGTATGTGCCGGCATCGGCACTCAATAGGTTGGTGATGCTGTATGTCGATTCTGTTGCTCCTGCGCCTAAGCTATTGTTGTCTTTGAACCACTGATAGGTTCTGTTTTTTCCAACGGCAGTTACAGATAGTGTTGTCCCCTGCCCAGAGCAAATGTTAGCACTCAGAGGATGGCTTGTAATTCTCGTCTTTGGCTCAACGTATAGCCTCACTCTATTCGACTCAATCGGGTCGCCACAATCGCTCGAAACTATGCAGTATACCTCAGAGTTGTTTTTATCAAGCGATACGCTGTTTACGATAAGCACGTTATTGTCAACTCCAAGATCAACACCCCCTACAAACCATTGGTATATTGGGTTTATTCCAGTTACTTCTACGCTGAATGTGACAGAACCATCTTCGCATATTGTAGCGCTTTCGGGCTGTTTAGTTATTGCCACTTCAGGAAGTATTGATATTGTTGCGCTGCTGTTCATTTGTCTAGTGCAGCCTGTTGTTGGATTGGTGGCAATAACGGTATAGGTTCCAGCGTTGGTTTGCTTCTCAAAGCTAATTTCCCCACCATCACCCGTTTTGGTGTCTGCTATGGTCGCAGCGTTTCTGTAGAGTTGGTAGGCAAAAGTATTCTCCGAACTGCTAAGCTTAATCTGTACGCCTTCAGGGTCGGCTGGACAATGACTTCCACCGCCAGATACGCTGAAAACTAGAGGGAGGGGGTTAACTACAAATACTTTTGTAATGCTCGATGTGCATCCATCAGCCGATGTGAATTGGTAGGTAACGCTGTAGCTACCTGCCGACAAATTGGACAATTCAAGCGTTGCTGTGCCGTTTCCGTGGTCAAGAATTGCATCGCCAGTAAAGAAACCACTAGGTGCCCGATTGCCTGTTAGCGTAATGTCATTATGTCCACGACAAAATTCTTGGTTATTACTTATCCCCGAGAAATTAACATTGGGCAAGCTGAAAACCTGTACCGTTTGGGTAACGATATTGTCACATTCGCCATCGTTATAGGTGTAGGTTACGGTATGTACTCCAGCCCCAGCTGTAATGGGGTTGAATGTAGCTGTTCCATCCCCATTGTCCGTAACTCCCAGACCTGATACCGAACCGGCAGGTTCTGAGTAGGTGAATACTACCGAAGGTTCGTTAAGGCAAAAAGTGCTAGGCAGGTCATTTATTGATATTTCGGTTCCAACTCTTGTGCTCCGCGTTGTGGAGTAGTAGCAGCTGTTTGGGTCGGTATAGTTATAGGTTATTGTATGCGTACCCAAACCCGCAGAAGAAGGGTTAAAAGTGGCGGTTCCATTCCCATGGTCAGTAATCCCAGCGCCAAAGAACTGGCCTCCGTTAGCATTTGCTCCAAGAGTATTATTGTATGCAGTAATGGTATACGCTGGCTCATTTTGACACTGATTGTCTTTAAAGTCAAGTAGTGATATGTTTGGCGAATCTAGTACCTCAAAAGTAACGGTTGTTGTGTTTGAAAAATCTCCTTGGGCAGTTGTTACGGTGTATCTGGCTTCTATTTGGTAAGTTCCGGTGCCAACTGAAAGAGGATAAAAAGTATTGCTTACAACTCCCTCGCCCGAAAAATACCATGCTCCCCCATCTGGTGAACCAGTGCCACCATCAATAACGAAGGGGTCACCATCCTCGCAGAACTCTGTTCGCGTGGGGTTAAAGGTTATGGTTGGTAGTACGGTTATATTCCAAATGCGGGTATTATTGCTGCTACTGTGAGGTGCAGTAACAGTAAAGTTGCCAACGCTAGAGCATGTGGTGTTGAATGTTTTTGTTTGCGTATCACCCTCTAAGCAAGTGTTATAGGATACAGGATCCACTGTCCAGTCATTCAGCCCACCTGAGTGTCCTTCGAGCAAAGTTGTTTCTCCATAGAAAAGTGTTAAGTTAGTAGTTGTTTGTCCAATAGCAGCCGAGGTAAATAACAGAAGGAAGCTAACAACCAAGGAAGCTAACACTCCTCTTTTCCCAGATGACAAACGGAACAGACCATCTTCTGGCTTCTTTGAGAGTTCAACTGTTGTGCTGCTTTTTAGAGAAATATATTGATAACGGTTCATTTCTGTCAACTTTTTATGCTTAGGATTACTCTTCATAGGATATACGAAGGGTATGTTAGATGGTTTGACAGACACCCCTTGTTTGTTGGTGATATTTATCATCAAGATTTTTGGTGTAAGATGTAAAAAATAGCCTTAGTTGAGTTGATGAATACTTTAACGCCTAGGTTAACTCCCTGATTTTGTCTGTACAATATCCAGTTTCAACCAAAATAGAGAATGTAGGGTCACTTTTCGCCCGCATTTTCTCAACATTCCCGCCCCAAAACTGTTGATTCCATTAAATTCTAAAATATCACACCTAATTTTTTTACCTTTGCTTAAAAGGCAAAACCTAATAAAATGGAAGACAACTCGTTTTTATCCAATTTGGATCCGCAATCCATTGATAATCTATATAAAGATTACCTTGATAACCCCGAATCGGTTGATCCCAGCTGGCGTCAGTTCTTTCAGGGCTTCAACTTTGCACGCGCTAGCTATGGCGAGGCTGGTGACCAGCTCTACGATGCCGAGGTAAAGGTGCTTAACCTAATTGATGCCTACCGCAAGCGTGGGCATCTGTTCACCAAAACCAATCCCGTTCGCACCCGTAGGAGCTATTCGCCCACGCTCGATATCGAGAACTTTGGTCTATCGGAGGCTGATTTGGGAACCGTATTCCAAGCGGGCAAGCAGCTGGGCATTGGCCCTGCCAAGCTAAGCGATATTATCGATTACCTAAAAGCAACCTACAGCAAGTCCATTGGTTGTGAGTATATGTATATCCGCGATGTGGAGGTAATTAGCTGGTTGCAGCAAAAGATTGAGAAGGATAGGAACAGCACCAAATTTTCTGATGATCAGAAGAAGAAAGTCTTCGATAGGCTTAAATTGGCCGTGGGGTTCGAGCAATACATCCATAAAAAGTTTATTGGGCAGAAACGGTTTTCGCTCGAGGGTACTGAGGCCCTAATCCCTGCCATGGATGCCATAATTACACACGGAGCGGAGTTGGGCATTCAGGAGTATGTAATTGGTATGGCCCACCGTGGTCGGCTCAACGTGCTGACAAACATTATGCGCAAGCCCTACGAGCATATTTTCAACGAATTTTTTGGTGAGGAGTACGACGAGGACGTGGCCCTTGGCGACGTGAAGTACCACATGGGCTACAACAGCACGGTGAAAGCATCCAATGGAACAGAGGTGAAGCTAAACCTTGTTCCCAACCCATCGCACCTCGAAACGGTTGCCCCTGTGGCCATTGGGCTTGCCCGTGCCAAAATCAACCATCATTACCAAAAGGATTTTAAAAAGCTTGCACCCATAATAATCCATGGCGATGCAGCCGTTGCAGCCCAGGGCGTGGTATACGAAACGCTGCAGATGTCGCAGCTAAAGGGCTACACCGTGGGCGGAACCATCCATCTGGTGCTTAACAATCAGGTTGGATTTACCACCAACTACCTCGATGCGCGCAGCAGCACATACAGCACCGATATTGCCAAGGTTACCAAGTCGCCCATATTCCACGTGAATGCCGACGACCCAGAGGCGTTGGTGCATACCATACAGCTAGCCATGGAGTATCGGCAGCGATTTCATACCGATGTATTCATTGATATATTGGGATACCGGCGCTATGGCCATAACGAGGGCGATGAGCCTCGCTTTACACAGCCCATTCTTTACGATATTATTGCCAAGCATCCTAACGTTAGAGATATTTATGCCGAGAAGTTGATTAGGCAAGGTGTTGTTACCCCCGATGAGATTAAAAAATCGGTTGGCGAATTCAACGATATGCTCGACGAGAAATTTGAAGTAGCCAAGGGCTTGAGAAAAGTGAAGATCCAGCGGTTCCTGTCTGAGGAGTGGAAGGGAATACGTTATTCTCATCCTGAGGATTTTTATCAACCTGCAGAAACAGCCGTACCCAAGGACGATCTGATTCGCGTTGCCAATCGAATAAATAGTCTACCATCCGATAAAAAATTCTTCCGCAAGCTCGAGAAGCTAGTGGCCGATCGTGCCGCTATGGTAAAGGAAGGGCGAGTGGATTGGGCTATGGCCGAGCTGCTGGCGTATGGAACCCTGGTCGATCAGGGGCATCCGGTTAGGCTAAGCGGACAGGATAGCGAGCGGGGCACGTTCTCACATCGGCACGCCGTGTACGCCGTTGAAAAATCGGAGGAGAAGCATTTTCCGCTTAAGAGTATCTCCGAGAATCAGGCCAAGTTTCATGTGTACAACAGTCTACTCTCCGAATATGGAGTGATGGGGTTTGACTACGGATATTCCCTTGGTACGCCCAATGGGCTTACCATTTGGGAGGCTCAGTTCGGCGATTTCTTTAACGGTGCACAGATAATTATCGATCAGTATATTAGCTCTGCTGAGGATAAATGGGGGTTAACATCGGGGCTAACGCTGCTGCTGCCCCACGGGTTTGAGGGGCAGGGACCAGAGCATTCCAGCGCTCGAATTGAGCGATTCATGGTGCTCGCTGCTCGTCAAAATATGCAGATAACCAATATTACCACCCCTGCCAACTTTTTCCACGCCCTACGCCGTCAGGTTAAGCGGGATTTCCGTACCCCGCTGGTGGTGTTCACGCCAAAGAGCTTGCTGCGGCATCCCAAGTGTATCTCGTCAGTTGATGATCTTACTCAAAACGGCTTTAGGGAAGTTATTGATGATGATAATGTGGATAGGGAAAAAGTGCTTCGCGTTGTGTTTTGTACTGGTAAAATTTACTACGATTTGCTAGAGCGCAAGGAGCATTTCGAGGCGCGCGACATCGCTCTGGTTCGTCTTGAGCAGCTATACCCATTCCCTGCAAAGCTGGTGGGTGAGGTGCTACAAAAGTATCCCAACGCCATTCAGTGGTTGTGGGTTCAGGAGGAGCCCCAGAATATGGGCGCTTGGAATTTTATTCGCGATAACTTTGTGAATATTCCCATACAGCTAGTATCCCGACAACCTAGTGGTAGCCCTGCGGTGGGACTTAGCAAAATCCATAATCAGGAGCAGCAGGACATACTTGACAAGGTATTCCGCCACTGCGACTGCGAGTTCAAGAACAAGTACTGCGGATTGCAGTGCAAGGTAGGAGGTGAGCGTATGGAGCGTAAGGCGGAGTTTAAGGAGATGTAGAAGAGGGGAGACGGAAGACGGAAGACGGAAGACGGGAGACAGAAGACGGGAGATAGAAGACGGAAGAACGACCTGTCAGCGTCCGAAGATCCTGACAGTGTCGCCTTTGAAGAGAGAAAGCGGAAGAATGACCTGTCAGCATCCGAAGGTCTTGACAGTGTCGCCTTTGAGGAAGGAGGAGGGAAGACGGAAGAGAGAAGACAGGAGACAGAAGACAGAAGAGAGAAGAGGGGAGACAGGAGACAGAAGACGGAAGGCGGAAGAGAGAAGACAGAAGAGGGGAGACAGGAGACAGAAGACGGAAGGCGGAAGAGAGAAGACAGAAGAGGGGAGACAGGAGACAGAAGACGGAAGAGAGAAGACGGAAGGCGGAAGAACGACCTGTCAGCGTCCGAAGATCCTGACAGTGTCGCCTTTGAAGAGAGAAAGCGGAAGAATGACCTGTCAGCATCCGAAGGTCTTGACAGTGTCGCCTTTGAGGAAGGAGGAGGGAAGACGGAAGAATGTTTTAGGGTCTATTTACAAAAAAGTATAAAACCAAAATTTTGAACAATGAATGGTTTTGAGCCACGATTTAAGTTCGAAAAGTTGATAATCTGGCAAATGGCAATGGATTATGGTGAGGAAATTAATTCTTTAGCACAAACTTTTCCAAAGAGAGAGATTTATAATTTGTCGAGTCAGATTTGTCGTGCGGTTGATTCAATTGCCCTTAACATCTCAGAAGGTTCTATTGGACAGAGTGTTCCTGAAAATAAAAAATTTGTTGGTTACGCTATTCGCTCATTAGCAGAGGTAGTTACGTGTTTGCATAAAGCTTTCCGCAGGAACTATGTCTCTCAAGAAGTATTCAATAAGCATTACGATTATGCATACAACCTAATGAATATGATTTCTGCATTTAAATCAAAACTTAACTAGTATAAAATTGAAGGAACATTGTGGGCCAGAACGTGATTCAAATGTATAGAGAACCACTCACTTACTTTGCTTCGGTCTTCGGTCTTCAATCTTCCGTCTAAAATAAAAATTATGAAGATAGAAATTCGCATACCAAGTCCGGGTGAGTCAATTACAGAAGTGGAAATAGCCAATTGGCTAGTTGACGATAATTCGTGGGTTGAGAAAGACCAAGAGATTGCTGAGGTTGAATCGGAAAAGGCAACGCTACCCTTGCTGGCCAGCCACAGCGGAGTGGTTAGCATCAAGGTGCAAAGCGGTGCCATTAAGGTTGGCGATGTGGCCTGCACCATCGATACCGAGGCTCAGAAACCCGAGAGCACCGAAACCCCAACCGATACTACACCTCAACCTGAGCCTAAATCTGAACCTAAAACTCAGCCTCAGGCTGCACCCCAACCTCAGCAGGAATCCTCTCCGGTTAAGGTAACCCCACTAGCCCGTAAGCTAATGGACGAGCAGGGAGTAAGCGTTGAAGATATCATTAAAGGGCTTAAAAAGATTACCACCCATGAGGTGAATGCTGCTCTTGGAGAAGGAGGTTTTGCAGAACCAAAGCAAGAACCCGCTGACCGAGCAGAGGAGCGAACTACCATGAGCCAGCTGCGTAAGAAGCTTAGTCAGCGACTGGTAGCGGTGAAGAACGAAACGGCTATGCTTACCACATTTAACGAGGTGGATATGAGCCGGATTATGGCGATGAGAAAAGAGTATCAGAAAGATTTCCAGGAGAAGCACGGGGTTAAGTTGGGTTTCATGTCGTTTTTTACAAAGGCTGTAGTCGAGGCGCTTAAGCAGCACCCAATGGTGAACTCACAGATTGATGGCGACGAAATTGTTACCCCTAACTATTTCGATATTGGTATAGCCGTGCAAACCCCCAAGGGGTTGATGGTTCCTGTGCTTCGCAATGCCGAGAGCCTGTCGATGGCGCAGATTGAGAAGGGTATTCTCGACCTGGCCGAGAAGGGGCGCAAGGGGCGTATTGGCCTCGACGATCTTGCAGGCGGAACTTTTACCATAACCAATGGCGGAATCTTTGGGTCTATGCTATCCACACCCATTATCAACCCACCGCAATCGGGAATTTTGGGAATGCATAACATTATCGAAAGGCCAGTTGCCGTGAACGGCAAGGTGGAGATACGGCCCATGATGTACATTGCCCTAAGTTACGACCATAGAATAATTGACGGTAAGGACTCGGTTGGATTCCTGATAAAAGTGAAGGAGATGCTGGAGAACCCTGAGCGAATTCTAGCTGCAGGTGTGAATCCCGATAGGTTACTGCTTGGAATTTAGTTTGATAGAGCTACCGAACCCCGGAGCACTCGGTAACAATCATACGGCAGGCATTAACATTTCCACGACTGCACGCCTGGTGAAAGTCAGGGCAAGCCTTGGCCTTGTCGCCTGCACGCAGGTGGGCCATAGCGCGGTTGTAGTAAGCCATGGCGTTGTCGGGGTTTAGGTCAATAAACTTGTTGTAGTCGCTAATCGATTCGGCAAATTTCTGCATTCGGTAGTTAGCAAATGCCCGGTAGTTGAGCGATGATGCGTGCCTTGGGTTTATTTTGAGGGCATTGGTAAAATCGGCTACGGCATCGCCGTAGTTTTCGTCCTGCATATGGGCTACACCCCTATTTATGTATATCTGAATATCAGCCGATTCGCCGCTAAGGTTTACGGCGTTGTTAAAATCTTCGATGGCGCGTCGGTATTGTCCCCTCATATTATTAAATATTCCCCTACGCATATGGAACTCGGGGTTTGAGGGGTACTCCTTGAGCGCAAGGTCAATATATCTTTGGGCGTCCCTTAGGTTTTCCGATAAAAGATGGGCTCTGATAATTCCTGAGAGGGCAGTTTCGTCTTTAGAATCCTGCTTAAGAGCCTGCTCAAAAAGTTTAATGGCTTCGGGTAGTTCACGAGCCTCAAGTTTTTGCATCCCCTCGGCGGTGGCGCTCGATGTTTGAGCAAATGCAGAGCTACAGGCAAGTGTTACTAGAGTGAGAACTATGTAGATTTTATGTTTCATCCTTGTGATGTAAAGTGCCTTAATTGGCAATGGTTGACTCAAATTTGGTTCGGTTCACAATGGCACGACCCAAGGTTATCTCGTCGGCATACTCCAAATCATCTCCAAAAGCAACACCTCTAGCAATTACCGAAACGGCCACAGGGAACTGATTAATTTTTTTAAAGATATAAAAATTTGTTGTATCTCCTTCAAGGGTTGGGCTAAGTGCCATAATGATCTCCTTTACGTTGCCCACCCTAATTTTGTTTATTAGCCCATCAATTTTAATATCGGCAGGGCCAATGCCCTCCATCGGATTTATCACAGCTCCCAGCACATAGTAAAGCCCAGTGTACTGGTTGGTGGACTCGATGGACATCACATCCTTAATGTTCTCAACAACGCAAACAGTGGTGCTATCGCGGTGGGGATTGGAGCAAATGCTGCAAACCTCAGTGTCGGAAATGCTGTTGCACTCCCTGCAATGCTTTATCTCGTTTTTTAGGGTTGTAAAGGCCTGTGAGAATCGCTCCACATCGCCATTGGGCTGGCGCAGCAGGTGCAGCACTAGCCGAAGTGCCGTTTTACGACCAATGCCGGGCAGCTTGGCAAATTCATCAACCGCATTCTCAAGTAGTTTCGATGGGAAACTGTGAATATTCATAATTGTTTCAGTTCTAGCTATTGCAAATCTACAAATAATCGACCAATGCTAGGCATTAGAAAAAATTTTTTATTCGCCCATTTTTGCCTAGACTTGCAGAATTATTAACATATTCTGCTATGAATTCAATTTGGGTGATTCTTATCATCGCCATATACTTTTTAGTGCTTATAGTAATAGGTAGGCTTACTAGCCGAAATGCAAACAACGAATCGTTCTTTCTTGGCAATCGCCAGTCGCCATGGTACGTGGTGGCCTTCGGAATGCTTGGGGCATCGCTATCGGGTGTTACGTTTATTTCGGTGCCAGGTTACGTAGGCGAAACACAGTTTTCCTACTTACAGCTTGTGATGGGCTACCTTTTGGGATACTTTGTGGTGGCCAACGTATTGCTGCCCCTATACTACAGGTTGAATCTCACATCAATATACACCTATCTCGATGCTCGGTTTGGGTTTTACAGTTACAAAACGGGAGCCGTATTCTTTCTGATATCAAGGCTTATTGGGGCATCGTTTAGGTTATTCTTGGTGGCCACTGTTTTGCAAATTACTGTTTTTGATAGTTGGAATATTCCCTTTGTGGTAACCGTGCTGGTAACCATTCTGCTGATTTGGCTATACACCAATAGGGGAGGGATAAAAACCATTATATGGACCGATACCCTGCAAACCGCCGCTATGCTCACGGCCGTGGTACTCACCATATACTTTATTGCTAAGCAGATGGATTTATCGTTTGGGCAAATGGTGCAAACCATAAAGGAGAGCGAGTATAGCCGAACTTGGTTTTTCGACGATTGGAACGATAAGCGCCACTTCCTGAAGCAGTTTTTTAGCGGAGCATTCATTACCATTGTTATGACTGGTCTCGACCAGGATATGATGCAGAAGAACCTTAGCTGCAAAAATTTGAAAGATGCCCAAAAGAATATGTACTGGTATGGATTTGCTTTCCTACCGGTTAACCTCATATTCTTATCGCTGGGCGTTTTGCTATTCGTATTTGCCCAGCAACAGGGCATTGCTATTCCTGAGCAAACCGACGAACTTTTCCCCATAATTGCCACACAGGGCTATCTTCCGGTAGCGGTAAGCATCCTTTTTATCCTTGGTATTGTTGCGGCAGCGTACTCCAGCGCCGACTCGGCGCTCACCTCGCTCACCACCTCGTTTACTGTTGATATTTTAGATCCAAAGGAAAAAACTGAGGAGGAGGTGAGGAGTATACGTAGGCGAGTTCATATCGGAATATCATTACTTATGGCCGCTGTAATCATGGTGTTTAAAGCGGTGAACAACGAGAGTGTGATTAGCGCAATATTTACTGTGGCTGGTTACACCTACGGGCCTTTGCTGGGTCTGTATGCCTTTGGATTATTCACCCGGTTTAAAGTTCGGGACAAATGGGTGCCTTTGGTGGCAATAATCTCACCTATTATTTGTTTCTTTCTAGCGAAATATTCTGCAGTACTATTCAATGGGTACGAGTTTGGATTTGAACTGCTTATGGTTAATGGAGCCTTAACTTTTCTTGGGCTATTGCTGCTGAGCAGGAGAGGGGAGAGGGCGCAAAAGGTTTAGGTGGTAGTAATGAGTGCGAAATCATAGTGTGTTTGCTAAAGTGTTTTAAGACAGAGGTTTTGCAAAACTGCAAAACCTCTGTCTTTTTTGTATAAACACTAATTAATGCCTAAAAATTATACTTACGTTACCGAAGTCGCTAGTCTTGGTTTAGTCCGATTTATTAATTAGTGTAATTTTTTTTATCTGCGTAGCACAGCTTTGGTAAATATGTGCTCTGGAATTTGCTTGTTAAACTTTATGCTGGTTATTTTAAACTCGGTGCCCTCGCCCTGCTTAAGCATATCCTTGTAAACCATGATGGTGGGGAACCAGCGACCATCAATCTGTTTTACGTCCGTAAGTGTTGTGCGCTTAAGCAGCTGCCCGCTTTTGGCAAAAAGTTCCTCCTTTAGAGGCACATACCTTTCGGTGTCAATCCACATTTTTCGAGTATGGTAGTTCACATCCTCAACCTTAGCGGTTAGCTCCAAGATGTAAGCCTTACGGCCATCGATGGTTTCCTCCCCAATGTTTTTGGCCTGGTATATATCGGTTAGTTTTCGATCTTCCATCATATCCTCGTACGATAGGTCCGAGCCCATAACCGATTGGCGTAGCATATGCCCGGAGAGCTGAATGGTACGGTCGGTTGAGGGGGAGTATATCCAAAGCTGGTTTTCCAACTTAAGCATCTTGGTGCCCTGCTCGCGCGCTGGCGCAAGGTACTCGGTGTATGCCTTGGTTTCGCCCACGCCGTAGGTGCGCATAGTCATAGTGCGGCTGCTGCGCCTGCCGTGTATGGTCATCGACGATTCCATGATCCTATTTTCCGATGACATATTCCTGTCAACCCTATCGAGAATATCATTGGCACCAGGCTGTGAAAAGCTTGGCAGAGTCAGTAACATAGCTAAAAGTGATAGTATGGTTTTCATATTCATTATTTTTTGTTGATCATTTTTGATTTTGCAATTACGCCTCCAGCTCCTTAAAAAGTTTTGCCGTTTGTCGTTTGTATATTCCAATTCCTGAAAGCATAGTTCCAAGTATGGTGGAAAATAATCCGGGGATAAAACCAATGTAAAAATCGGACGGGGCTATTCTGGCTCTAATGTGGGTTGGTAGCATCATCGATCCACCATCCATCATACCTGTGATATCAATACCATAGGTTTGGATAAGCCATGCAAAAAACAGCCCGAATGCTGTTCCCACTATCGACCCTGTAATACCAATAAATATCGATTCGTAAATCATGGTTCGGTATACATGGCCTTTCTCTTCGCCCATCGCAATGCGAATACCCACCTCGCCGTAGCGGCGGAGACCGCCTAAAAGGCCTGCATTCCACAGCACCAGGGACATAGCTAAAACAAACACCATAGAAATGTAAATAGTCCAAACATTGGTTAACGCCACGTACTGACCCATAGCGCCTTGTTGGCCTAGAGCCTTCATTACTGGAGCAAACTCGTGGCCATGGGGATGGGTGGCGTTAAAACTATTGGCTATTTCTAATGCTCTATCGTTGTCGTAAAACCCTTGGTTGAAGAAACCTAGAATTTCGCTGGCAGCATCGTACATATCAAGTGCAACTCTTGCATCCTCAATGTCAATAATTATTGCACCCCTATCAATAGCTTCAGTGCCAAAACTTACGGTTCCTACCAATGTGAAGTTATCCATCGACATGCTGCCGTGCATGGTAGAGCCAATTAGCGTTACGCTCTCGCCAATTTCAACGCCAAGCTTCTGGGCAAAGTCTTCGCTAAGAATGGTTTCGCCCCGGTTTTTTATAAGATTTCCCCTAACCAAGGAGTGCGATAGGTTTAACCTTTCATCCTCCTTACTTTTTTCAGAAATGATGTCGATGCCCATACCCATAGCTGGTCCCTGAGCACGAGTTTCACCCTTTTCGTCGGGAATATCGACTAAACCTCCAAACTGAATCCGTGGAGCCCAAGTGATCTCGGGTAGTTCTGCCTGCATCTTTTCTAAAAGATTGCTAACGTCAACCAGCGCAAGATCGTTGGGCATTTGGTTGGCATTCTCGGCGTAGGCGTGTGTCATCACTTTTAGGTGGCCGTTGCTGAACTTGGCGTTTATTTCAATGGTATCGCCCATGAAGCCACGAATGTACCCGTTCATAAGAACGGTGAGCATTACGCCTATAGATACTATTATTACGGGTACTCTACTGCGACTCTTGTCGCGAAGTAGCCCTTTTATTAGGAATTTTATCATAAGAGTTTTTTTATCAGTTATTGGTTGTCAGTTGTTGGTTGCTGTTCGATAAAACTTAGAGTGTTATTACTAACTGAAAACCGACAACCGACAACTATTCTTTTTTTCTTATTTACTACACTTCCAACTTCTCATTGTATTTTCCCTCTCAGCGCCTCGGTTGGGTTCATTTTTGCAATTTTTCGAGAGGGCCAATAACTTACAATGGTGGTGGTTAGCACTACTATCAACACGGTAGTTACTACTAGTCCAAGGCTATAAACAGGGTAAAGGGTTTGTGCTATGGCCATACCTAGCTCGCTCACATCAATTGGCATGGTCCATCCGGCCTTGGCTTGCCAAGCAAGAAAAGGTAGTCCATATGCAGCACCAACCAGCGCAGCTAGGATGGAGTACATTGCACCCTCAACAGTGAAAAGGCCCACAACTTGATGCCGGGTATACCCCAGCGCCACGTATGTTCCAATTTCTTTTTGCCTGCGGAATATGGAAAGTACCATAGTATCGAAAATGGCAAGCATGGCAAGTAGTAACAGGATGAAGTAGAATATTGATAATCCGGCAGTCTTGGTTTGTATTAAGTCGTCCACCGATTTGGTAAGGGTGTCCTTAGACTTTATTACCCAGCCATCAGTTTCTGCGGTTTGCACTTTGCTATCCCGGAGTGTAAGTATGGTAGCGTGGTTGGGTAAGAGGGTCATCTCCTGTAATTTTTGTAAGTCGATGTATATCTGTCCATTTTCAATTGCAGGAACATTGCTTGCAAAAACATCAACAATTATAACTGTTGCAGCATCGAATGTGCCGTTGGCATCGCGCCAGCGAAGGGTTACCCTATCGCCTTTCTGTAAAGCCATATCGTGAGCCATCATAGCGCCAATAATTGCAGGAATACCGTCTACAACCGTGTCGAGCTTATGCGTTGGTTGGCTCAGTATGGTCTGATTAGGATCGATTCCCTTTATGGCTATGGATTGCATACGTCCCTGCGGATAAAGCGTTCCCTGCACAATTAGCATATGTAAAATCTCGCCCTTTTCTACTTCACTGCTTAGTTCATAAGGGACTGGTGCATGGCTCTCGGCTAGCGTAAACGGGTCATAAGGATCGTAGGTTTGATGCCAGTATTGGCCGCCGCCAATTTGCCAGTTGGTCATATCGTGTTTGGCCTGCTCCTCCCAGCCTATCATCACTCCATTCATCCATATAATTATCACGTAGGAAAAGGAAAGCACAATCACATTGAGCCAGGTACGTAGCCCAGCGCCAATAAGATTCCGGAAAGCTAGTTTTATTGCTAGTTTCATGGCTATGGATTTAGTTCGATTTAACTATCTCGTCATTATCAACTCTACCATCCAAAAGGAAGATCTTTCGGCGTAGGTAGTTTATCACCTTTTCGTCGTGCGTGGCAAAGATGAAGGTGGTTTCGAGTTCGCGATTCAGCTTTTCCATGGTCTGCAGCACGTTATGAGAGTTAGCCGCATCGAGATTGGCGGTTGGCTCATCGGCCAGCACCAGTGACGGGCGCTTAACCATGGCGCGAGCTATGGCCACGCGTTGGCATTCGCCTCCCGATAGCTGGGGTGGTTTCGATTTAATCTTATCGGTTAGGCCTACCCATTCGAGTGCATCTAGCACCATTTTTTTGCGTTCGGCAGCCGAGTGGTTAAGGAGTAGTAGTGGAAACTCCACATTCTCGTAAACCGTGTGAACCTGAAGTAGGTTGTAGCTTTGGAATATAAAACCCAAATTCTCCTTGCGGAGCTGTGCGGCCTGCTTGGAGTTTAGCTTTCCAATGGAGTTGCCCAGAACCATTGCCTCTCCATCCGACGGCACATCGAGCGAGCCAATGATATTGAGCAACGTGGTTTTTCCCGATCCGCTGGGGCCAATAAGCCCTGCGAACTCGCCCTTACCAAAGGTAAGGTTAATGCCCTTTAGGGCAGTGAACTCACCCTTTCCCATGGGGAATCGTTTGGTGAGATTGTTGATTTGGATGATTTGCATATGTTTTATTTTAGTCTGAAAGTCTGAAAGTCTGAAAGTCTGAAAGTCTAAAAGTCTGAAAGTCGAAAGTCTGAAAGTCGAAAGTCTGAAAGTCGAAAGTCTGAAAGTCGAAAGTTTGGAAGTCTGAATGTTTCAAATGCTTATGGTTTGTGGCTTTTGTTGTTTAGTGATTTGATAAAACCTTTAATTAGCCTTGAAATTTCTAAACAATTATTAATAAGGTCATCTCGTTTCTGAATTTCTATGTACTTTAATCGTTCAGCTAAGTATAGCATTGACCTTACTTCACTGCAAGAGGCGGTTGCTATATAAAGAAATCGAGTAAAGTCTGCATCAGTTCCCCTATCAAAACCTTCTGCAATGTTGTTTGATATTGAAACAGACGCCCTACATATTTGATCCTTAAAACTATAGTCCTTTGCATTGCTAAAACTGAAGTAAATATCAACAGCCACATCTTGTGCTTTCTGCCAAGCAATTATTTCTTCAAAGCGCTCAATTTTCATAGTTTAAAGGTATTATTGGGTTACTATTTTAAAAATTACTTATGACTTTCAGACTTTCAACTTTCGACTTTCTACTTCTTCACTATTAATGATTAAAAACCAACATTACTTGTATTCCTTTGCCTCCAAACAAATTGTTGCCTAGGTTTTGCTGTGGCAGGTCGAAAGTTTCGGGGTTCCAGTATGCCATAACATGAAATGAGAGCTTATTGTACGTTCTTTGCCAATTAAAAAAGCTGTACACATCGTTGCTATTCCAGCTGTAGTAAAATATGGCCGAAAGGTTGTCAAATAGCCCTATTGGGTACGAAAGCGATAGAAGCGAGAATTGAAATGGTGATGCAAACTCAAAAGGTTTGATGTCGGATGAAACAATTAGATGCTCGTAAACAGCCAGAAGTCCATTCCCAATACCAAATGTGTAATCCATTCCTGTATTTAGCAGTGTTTGGTTTGTAAAATGGCCTACTTCCTTTTGGCTGTTAATCCAGGCTCCCTCAAACCATAGGCCCACAACCCAGTCGATTTTTGTGTCAAACCCCAATCGATTCTCTGCGTACTTTTCGAAGCTTAGTTCAAGAATATCGTTTAAGTTTTGTGTGTTTGCTTTACGATGATGATAGGTTAATGCCGTTTCGCCAATGCCAATGGGCAGTTGGACTCTACCTCCAAATTCTGGATAGCCGGAATGTGTTCCTAGCACTTCCCAGCCCTTTGGTTCCTTGTTGCCGTAAAGTCCCCAAACCCATATGTTAGCATTGTTTAAAAAGTAGTACTTTCCAAGTAGCCCCCAAACGCCATTGGTTAGCTGTAGCGGGTCGCGGGGATCCATCTGGTCGAACCACATGAGCGGGCGAAGCATGGTGGCCGAGCCAAAGTTTATCTTTTGCAAGCCAGCCCTAACCTCGAACTGTGATGTAGCGTAGCGAGCCCATGCGCGATAGGGTTTAATATCGCCATCGGGGGTATTTTCATTTAATGTACCATAGAGGTTGCCCGAGGCTTCGAGGTTGAGGCTTTGATTCTGTTTAAAGAATCGCTGGTAGCTTAGCTCAGGGATGTACCTACCACCCAGCATAAAGTTTTCGTTGCTCAAGTTGTAATTTCCCCAAGCCGAGAGCTGCCCCTTATATATAAGAGTATCCTTTTCTTGCCCATTCAAAATGCTTGGATAGGTGCACATAAGGGCTGCTATGATAACTAGTTTATTCATGGGTAGAGATACCGTAGGTGAAAAAGTTTGCAATTTCCATAACCAGTTCTTGAGGGTTTGCATAGAGACCAAGCACCTTCTCGTCGGTTGCCAGCTCCATAATTTTTTGCGATGCAAAAAGAATGAACTCCGGTTTGAAGTCGTTGCGCATCCATCCATCCCTTTGGCCTTGCCGAAAATCTTCAATAATGCTCATCCAAACCTCCCCCGTCCGTTTCTGTATGTAGGTTGAAACCTCAAGCTCTGGATTGTTATAAAAATCCATCATGAACTCCTTGCTAATATCGTTCGTGCCTTCAAATTTCATTTGAAGCATTTTTCTCATCTTTTCGGGTGCTGACATATCCGACTGCATCAATTCTCTAAAATCATCAATCCCTTTATCAATAACCATATCGAAAACTGCTTTGGCTACCTCCATTTTGTTAGGATAGAATCTGTAGAAGGTCATCTTGCTAACGCTAGCCGTTTCGCAAATTTCCTCAACGGTTACGCGCTTAAACCCGAACTTCCAAAAAAGATCCTTTGCCGATTCAACCAGGTGTTGATGCTTTTTACTTTTAAACTTCATAGTATTTAATGATACGTATATGGTGCAAATATACGAAAAAAGTAAAATAAACAACAAAACGTAACATTTGTTTTTGATTATTTTTTATAACGACTATCCCAATGTTAAATTTTCGACTTCAAACGTTTGCGATGATCAGCATCATTGAATTGAAGGTGCTTTTCAATGGTTATCTTTGGGTTTATTGCATATATTTGCCGCTTTGTTTTCGATAGATTTGTGGATTTGTAGAAGTTGTAGATATGGTAACATACAGCAGTTTAACCCTTAAGGATGTGCTAAACCAATCGAGGATACTATATGCCGATAGGCCCTCGTTAGCATTTGTGGGTGAGAAGTCATTGTCGTATTGTGAGTTGTCGATACATGTAAATAATGTATCGTGTATGTTGTCGACAATGGGAATTGAGAAGGGTGACAGGGTGGCTCTACTGGGTGAGAATAGTCCCAACTGGGGCGTAGCCTATCTGGCTATTACCTGTATGGGGGCTGTGGTGGTTCCAATACTTCCCGATTTTTCGGGGGTAGAGGTAAAACGTATTCTTAACCATAGTCAGGCTAAGGCAATATTTATTTCTGCAAAGCAGTATTCAAAGCTTCAAGCATTAGAGGCTAAGGAAATGCCCGAAATATTGTTGCTAAACAACCTTGAGGTTGTCACATCATATGCCAATAAGGTAGATGGTAGCATAGGGTATTCACGACCCGAACCCGTTTTAAATATTGATTTTTGTAATGTTGATACGCCTGAGCCAATGGAGGAAGATCTGGCTGCTATTATTTACACATCGGGTACAACAGGTCGACCAAAGGGGGTGATGCTAACCCACAAGAATCTAATCTCAAATGCACTATCAACTTTTCAAATTCAAAATATTAAATCAACCGATAGGTTGGTAAGCCTATTGCCGCTATCGCATACGTACGAGTGTACCATAGGATTTATTATGCCCCTTATGCGTGGCGCATCGGTTTATTACCTGCAGAAGCCGCCAACTCCCCCGGTGCTTATCCCTGCATTGCAGGAGATAAAACCCACCATGATGCTTGTGGTTCCTCTTATTATCGAAAAGGTTTTTCGATCGAAAATTTTACCGCAGCTAACATCATCCAATATTAGCGCACGGCTGTACAAAATACCATTGTTTAGGAAGGTGCTACATAAAATTGCTGCCAGAAAGCTGCACAAAACCTTTGGGGGGCAGTTGCACTTCTTCGGAGTGGGTGGGGCTAAGCTATCCTACGATGTTGAGCGATTCCTTTACGAGGGTGGGTTTCCTTATTCCATAGGGTATGGAATGACCGAAGCTTCACCACTGCTCTCGGGTTGCACTCCATCGCTGGTGAGGTTCCGTTGCGCAGGATTTTCCTTGCCTGGGCAAGAGATGAAAGTGGTAAATCCCAATCAAACTACAGGCGAGGGCGAAGTTTGGGTAAGGGGAGCCAACGTTATGGAGGGGTACTATAAGGACGAAGAGCTGACCCGTGAGGTGCTTACCGATGACGGTTGGTTAAAAACCGGTGATTTGGGTGTAATTCACTCCAATGGATTTTTGGAACTCCGGGGTAGGCTTAAAAATATGATTGTTGGCCCCAGTGGCGAAAATATTTATCCTGAGGATATCGAGGAGGTGATAAATTCACACTCTTTAGTTTTGGAATCGTTAGTTTACGAAATCGGCGGTAAGCTTGTGGCCAAGGTGTTACTCAACTACGAGGCGCTTGAGTCTAAGTACGTTAACTTCAAAGAGGCTGCTGTTAGTATGCAGCAAAGTGTTCAGGATAGGGCGAAGGGAATAATGGACGAGATAAAGCACTACGCAAATTCAAAGGTTGCCTCTTTCTCCAAGGTAAGCTTGGTGGTTGAGCAGGTGGAACCGTTCGAGAAAACCCCCACGCATAAAATTAAACGATTTATATACACCACGATTAGTAAATAGAAAAGGGCCTTTCGGCCCTTTTGCATTACAGCTGTTTAACAATTTCATCTAACTTAATCCCTCTAGACCCTTTTAGTAGAATTGTTTTTCTATTCAAAGGATTTGCCTTTAGGTATTCAGAAAGTTCCTGATGGCTCGCAAACCAAAGCCCCCCCCTGCAGCTTTGCTTGAAATTTTCGCCAACAAAAAACACCTTATCAACCACCTCTAAAGCAAGCTGTGCTATTCGCTGATGCTCTTTTGCAGCATAGCTACCCAGTTCGAGCATATCGCCAAGGATAGCAACCTTTGGGTTTTCGCTTGGCATTGCGTTAAAGTTCTGTATAGCTTGTTCCATACTTGTAGGGTTGGCATTGTATGCATCTAGAACTACGTTGTTCTTAGCGGTTTGCAAGATCTGAGAACGGTTGTTGGCTGGCGAGTAGCTCTCAATTGCTTTTATTGCCTGGGTTGGTTCTATCCCAAATCGATGACCAACACAGATTGCCGCCAAAATATTTTCAACATTATACTGCCCAACCAGCTGGGTATTTACCTTGAATTTCTTTCCTGATATCTCAAGGTCGAAGCAGAGATATGCATCAGAGGTAGATGAATTAGACACGATGTAGTTATCACTCCCGTAGCTATGGATGTGGGAGAACTCGCATTGCGAAGCTAGGCCATTAAGAATTTCGTTGTTGCTATTGATAAATAGTTCACCCTTTTGACCGGAAAGGTAGCGATATAGCTCCGATTTAGCTTGTTTTACACCTTCGAATGAACCAAAACCTTCAAGATGGGCTTTCCCAATATTAGTGATTAGGCCATGGGTTGGTTGGGCTATAGAGCAAAGCTCTGCTATTTCACCAATATGATTTGCGCCCATCTCAATTATAGCAATTTGCACTTGGTTGTCGATAGACAAAATAGAGAGCGGCACACCAATATGGTTGTTAAGATTGCCCTTAGTGGCAAAGGTTTTATATTGGCTTGCCAAAACCCTATTGATTAGCTCTTTGGTGGTGGTTTTCCCGTTACTGCCAGTAAGGCCAATTACTGGTATATTTAGCTTTTCTCTATGGTACGAAGCAAAATTCTGAAGAAACTCAAGCACATTCGCCACTAATATGGTGTTGGATTGACTAGAGAACTTTGGATCGTCACATATTACAAGTTCAGCACCAGAAGCCAGAGCATCGGGGGCAAACTTGTTGCCATCAAAGGTATCCCCTTTCAGTGCAAAGAAGATGGCTCCCTTTGTTACCATTCTGCTATCGGTGCAAATGGTGTGGCCATTAGTGTATAGGCTGTAAACTTGCTCCAGATTCTTGTCCATTGCCAATGCGTTTTAAAAAAAGAGACCCCATTGTATCAATGAGGTCTCAAATATTTTTCAACAAATGGTTTATCTACGTCCCACTTGCGATCCAACGGCCTCCATAGCACATCTAAAACCAATGTCATTGGTTGACGATGCCTCATCGAGGAATCGTCTGGTACCTGGACTTAGCCAGTAAGCTCTATCTTTCCATGAACCTCCTTTGTACACGCGAACTCTATCGTTTATTAAGCTGGCCATACCATCATTGGGTCGATCTTCGCGCGTGGTTGTTCCTTGGTCGTACATCCTATTTGAGTCGGTGGTTCTTTGCGCACCATCCATATTCGTATAGTCAATACTTGAGGCAAGGTCACCATCCTTGTAGTTGATGTAGTAAGCCTGGTTGTAGTTAGGCCTGTTGGCCGATTCTTCTGGAGTAACTTCCCTATATCTTACCCTACCTAAGCTGTCAACGCTTTTTGGGGTGCCGTCGGGGTTGGTATCCAGTGTTTTAAAAACATTACCACGGAATGGGCGGAAATCATCGAAGTCTTCGAATGAAGCAGGACGGTATACGTCTAGTACCCACTCGTTAACGTTTCCAGCCATACAGTAAAGTCCGTAGTCGTTAGGCCAGTACGATTTTACATTTCCAGGGATATGCTCACGGTCGTTCAGGTTGCCAGCAACACCCATATAGTCACCTCGTCCACGTTGGAAGTTCGCCATCATCTCGCCTCTGTTTTTAGAGCTGCTATTTCTTACGTTATGGCCGTTCCAAGGATAGATTCGCCTTTCAACAATTCTTTCATCGTAGGTGTTACCAACTAGACCCTGAGCAGCATATTCCCACTCTGCCTCTGAGGGTAGGCGATACTTTGGAAGAAGAATACCATCTTCAAATGATACTCTACGTCCTTCTTCTTGGCCTGGCCTCATACTTGGGCGGGTATTACGAACCGAAGCTTCATACATTCCAAGTAGGTATGCGTCTGTGTTGAAGTTCTCCGCGTCAACTTGTTGTAAGTCGAGGTTGATGTATCCTTCCTTGTATAGAAGCATTTCGTTTACCCTATCGCTACGCCATAGACAGTAGTCGTTGGCTTGCAACCAGCTTACACCAACCACGGGGTGCTCATTGTAAGCAGGGTGGCGGAAATAATTGGTTACATAGGGGTCGTTGAACCCTAATGGGCTACGCCAAACTAAAGTGTCGGGCAGGGCATTGCGATAAACGTTTGGGTAAGATACGTAAACCCTGCGAAGCCAGTATAGGTATTCGCGGTAGTCAACGTTTTTCACCTCAGTTTCATCCATGTAGAAAGAAGCAACGGTTACCCTACGGTTCACGTTATTCCAATCATACATCAGATCCTGTTCTACTCTTCCCATTATAAAGGTACCGCCCTCAATAAAAACAAGTCCTGGGCCAGCCTTTGGAGTGTAGTCTTGGACAACTTCAAATCCACCGAACTCGGGGTCGTTGTATCTCCAACCAGTTGTTGATGATTCACCAGATGATCCGCCAAACATAGAACATGACGAAATTGCTGTAGAACCAGCCAACAGCAAAACAATGTAACTGTGCTTCAATTTCATAGTTGATGTTTTTTCCTTTGAGTTCAACTCGTTTATAACTTCAAATATAGAAATAATACTTTTAAATTATGCGGTTCACACTTAAAAAAAACTAAAATTTGGGGCTTTTTATTGTGTGAACCCTTTTTCTCGACCTCTTTTTATACTCCAAATTAACTCCAAAGGTTACTTCATGCGATGAAGTATTTAATCCTCTAAAACCTCCTCGTAGGATGCTGAAATCGTAACTGTAGGCAAATGAGTAACTAACATCATGGTAACCTGCCATAAAAACAAAGGTGCTATTGGTCACACCAAAGCTATTTCTGAGCCAAAACCCGCCAACAATATTTAGGTACGACAGGTACACCCCCAAATTCAGCTGTTTAAAATTGGCTTGCTGCATATAGATTAGGTTTGGCGATAGGATTAAACTTTTTCGGATGAGGTACCTTTTGTAAAGATTTATATCGCTCCCGAAATGAACCGTATACTTTCGAGGAAGTTTGGTTGTATTATCGTCTATCCTCGAATCAATGGGCTCCAGAAGATGGTGTACAGCAATCCCTCCGTAAAAGATATCCCATTCGCCTAAAACGCCCACAGCAAAATCGGGCATCACCCTACTAGTGCCTGAGTAGCCTGGATTTCCAACTACCTGCCCTGTACTTGGGTCAACCATATCAGGAAAGATGAGGTTCCGTGTGCTTTGCGACTTTAGAATTCCACCAGCTTGTATGCCTCCCCTGATCTGAGCGTTGTACGCTACCCTAACGTTGTATGAGTACATAACGTCAAGCGTTAGCCAGTTGAGTGCGCCTAGGGCTTGCATATCGTTAATTAGGTTAACCCCAAGCCCGCTATTTTGGTCAATAAAGAATCTGTCGTAATTTACTCCATAGGTCATGTATGGCGATTGGCGTGTTAGCCATTGGTTTCGGTAAACCACTGATGCCCTCTGGTATTTGGGATTCCCTGCATAGGCTGGGTTTAGATAAAGCTGGTTGGCAAAGAATTGAGCAAAACTAGCGTCCTGTCCATATGAGGGCAAGGATAACCAAAGAATAGAAACACCAATAAATATGTACTTCCAATACTTCATAATGTAAGAATACGACTCGGGATATTTAATGAAAATTCATCGGGTTGATGAATAGTAAATTAATTTCTAAACGCATATCTTGTAACCCATTTTGTATTAAACAACCTTTAAAAATAAAAACTTAAGGAAAGCGTTTTTATTTTGTGCTTAAAGTTAAAGCAAACTTTTTGTTTATTTGCAAAAATAAGCCAATTATCCAATGTTTCGCATATTGCTAGTTTTCTGTACCGTAGCTTTATTTTCTTTCAATGGGTTTGCTCAACGCTTTTCGCGAATTGTGCAATGGCCTGCCGATAGTATAGCCAAAGCAAATGATCAGCATGGATTTTCGGGCGATGATATCAAGATGTCCTACCTTTGGTTTGAGGATAAAGTACACTATCCCCACTCAGAAACTTTATTACCGTTTTATGCAGATATCGTTTCAATTCCTAGCTCGGTTTTAAGTACTGAGGAACTAAAAATCTCGTTTTCGTCAGCTAAGTATACTGCACTAACCAATGGTGAACATAAAATTATTAGCAAGCTAAACATACAAAGTATTTCAGAGCAAAGTCCAATTTTTAGTGTATTCAAATCGCGGGGTCAAAATTTTCTGCAATTTGCTATACCAACTGTTCGTGTTAACCCTGCAACAGGGCAGGTAGAGAAACTAACTAGTTTCGATCTACAGGTTGACATTACCAAAGAAGCATTTCCGGTCAAAGCCAAACGCAGTAATGAAGCGTCTCAGTCGGTTTTGTCCGCAGGTAAGTGGTTCATGGTATCAGTAAATACAACAGGTGTGCACAGAATTGGGTTTGACGAACTCCAACAAATGGGGGTTGAAAATGTTGACAACCTCTCGGTATGGGGGCACAACGGAAGGCAACTTTCATTTTGGAATAGTGATGCATCGCCTGATGATTTGATGCAAATCCCCATATTGGTTGATAAGGGTACCGATGGGGTTTTTGGCAGTGGCGATTTTATCTATTTCTTTGCAAACGGGCCAGCAACATGGACCTACAGTGAAGAGGATGATTTTTTTGAGCATAAAATTCATGATTACGCCACAACCATCAACTATTTTGTAACGACTAGCCGGCCCAATCCGCTTAGAGTTTCGTCGCAGAGTGGCAATTTGGAAAGCTATACCCGCACCAGTAACGAGTTTGATGCGCTAGCATATTTTGAGAGGAATGATACAAACCTCATTAAATCGGGGAGGCAGTGGTTTGGCGAATCATTTGATGTTTATACTTCTCGAAACTTTAGTACGGGCCTAAGTTCACCCGTTGCCAATGGTACTGCCAAGGTAAGGGTTAGGGCAGCCGCCCGCTCTTCGGTAGCCAGCAGCTATACTCTAAAAGCGAATGGAGGCATTGTCGGCACTCTACCTATAGCATCGGTGAATACCGCAAGCCAGTATACTAATTTTGCTGCTGAAAATACGCAAATGTATTCATTTGGTTATAGTCTAGGGGAACTCCAGCTCGAATTGACCTACAATAAACCTACCCCAGCAGCCAAAGGCTGGCTCGATTACATAACGGTAAATGCCCGTCAACGACTCCAAATGGGTTCTCAGCAGCTACTATTTCGTGATACAAAATCGATTGGCGAGAATGCCATTACCGAATTCTCCATTGCAAACTCCCCACAAGATATAAAGGTATGGGATGTTACAGATTTTTTTAATCCTGTTAACCTCAATCGATCCATATCGGGTAACGTATTAAAAATAAGGGTTGAAACCCCATATTTAAAGGAGTTTGTTGCGTTCACCCCATCGCAAGCCAATAGCGTTAGACTTGTTGGTGAGTTGCCTAACCAGAATATTCACGCCGAATCGCAACCCGATATGGTGATTGTTGCTCACCCCGATTTCCTTTCGCAAGCTCAGGAGCTTGCGCAAATCCATAGCATTCATAGCGGGCTAAAATCGTTGGTGGTTACCAGCCAGCAGGTATACAACGAGTTCTCATCCGGAAACCGCGATGCTAGCGCCATTCGCAATATGATGCGAATGTTTTATCAGCGCGCAACCTCCGAGGTGGATATGCCCAAGTACTTGCTCCTTTTTGGTGATGGTTCGTACGATAACAGGGGCGTTTCTTCACAGAACAGCAACTTTATTCCCACTTTTCAGTCCGAAAATTCACTGCATGTAACCAGCTCGTTTGTTTCCGACGATTTTTTTGGATTGCTCGATGATAATGAAGGGGAGGCGACAGGGCTTTTGGATTTAGGCATTGGCCGGATTCCCTGCTCGTCGCAAGCCGAGGCCGATATTGCTGTGCGAAAAATTCGAAATTACCTTAGCCCTGCATCGCTGGGTGCTTGGAATAATCAGCTGTGTTTTATTGGCGACGATGGTGATGGAAATCTTCATATGCGCGATGCAGATTTGCATGCACAGTACGTAGAGGAGAACCATCCAGAGTATAATATCGACAAGATATATTTTGATGCATTCCCATTGGAGTCGATGTCAACTGGCGATAGGTATCCTGGAGTAACAAATGCCATTAATAATCGAGTTAACCAAGGGACTCTCATTATGAATTACGTTGGCCATGCAAATGCTCGCTGGCTTGCTCATGAACAGGTTATTATGATTAGCGATATACTGGCCTGGCGAAACCTCGATAAGCTTTCACTTTTTGTAACCGCAACCTGTGAGTTTAGTCGATTCGATGATTTTACCTACAAATCAGCAGGAGAGCATACTCTTTTTGCCCCCCTAGGGGGCAGTGTGGCGCTTGTCTCAACGTCGAGGGTTGTTTACGCAAATCCAAACTTTACGCTTAACCGAAACTTTATTCATTACGTTTTTGCCGAGAGAGAAAGCACCCTGCCAAGCGATATGGGCAAGCACTACCGTTTGGGCGATGTGGTTAGGCTAACCAAGGTTGCAACGGGTGGGCAGGTTAACAAACGTAACTTTATGCTGCTTGGCGATCCGGCTTTGCAGCTGCATTACGCGAGTAATCCTGTTGATATAACCAAGATTAATGGTGTTGATGTTGGTGGCGATTTGGACACGCTTAGAGCGCTTTCCAAAGTGGACATTGTAGGCCAAATTGCAAATCCGAAAAATGCCAATACTGTAATGGGTGAAGTGGAGTTCAGGCTCTACGACAAGGCCAAAACGGTAACTACCCTAGCCAATAGGGGCGGCGTGCCCTTTGTGTACACAACTCGCGAAAATAATATCTATCGAGGCCGATCATCGATAACAGATGGTGCCTTTAGCGCAACCTTTATTGTTCCCAAGGACATTATGTATAACTATGGTCATGGGCGCTTTAGCCTATTCGCTAAGGGTGGCAGCCAGCCCTCTTCAGGTGTTTTTGAAGATTTTATTGTGGGAGGAATTGGGCAGGATGCTGGCCTTGATAAGGAGGGGCCAACAATAGATATATATATGAATACCGATAGGTTTGTAAGCGGTGGTATTACCGATCAGAATCCGAAGCTGCTGGTGCATTTATTCGATAGCTCAGGTATCAATACCACCGGGGTTGGTATAGGCCATGACTTGACGGCAACCCTAACTGGCGAGAACGAGCAAACCTATGTGCTGAACGATTACTATGTTGCCGAATTAGATAGCTACCAAAAAGGTAAAGTCGAATACCAGCTCTCTGGCCTAAAGCCCGGTCCACATAAGCTTAGAGTAAAGGCCTGGGATGTTTACAACAATAGCTCCGAGAGTGAAATTGATTTTACTGTGCAGCTCGACGATGAGCTAACCCTCAAGCATATACTTAACTACCCCAATCCATTTACTGAGAACACCGCTTTTTACTTTGAGCACAATAGGCCATACGAAAATTTTGATATTATTATTCAGCTATTCAGCCCCTCGGGCAGGTTGGTTAAAACCATAAACCATTATACGCCTGGCGATGGGAGCTACCGCATTGGCCCTATTGCATGGGATGGGCTCGACGATTTTGGCGATAGGATTGGCCGTGGCGTATATTTCTACAGGCTTACCGTAAGGCTCAGCAATGGTCAAACAGCACAAGCCTATCAAAAGTTGGTGATTTTAAAATAAACCGTGAATACTAAATCAATTTTTTTAATGTTATCATTTCAACTAATTTTGCGATTCTAAATATAAATATGATGATTAAACGATTAATAGTTCTACTATCTATTTCCTTGGTTTTTTCCTTGTCTGTATTTCCCCAATCTCAAGAGGATCTTGATTTTGTAGGTGGTTTAAATGCCCTAAGGGTTGCCGTTCCATTCTTAACCATAGCTCCCGATTCTAGAGCAGCCTCAATGGGCGATTTGGGAGCAGCCACCCTTCCCGATGCCAACAGCCAGCACTGGAATCCGGCCAAGTATGCTTTTATCGATAAAAGCTGGGGCGTTGCCTATTCTTACACTCCATGGCTCCAGAATCTTATCAAAGATATGGATCTAAACTACCTGGTTGGTTACTATCGCTTCGACGAGCAGCAGGTGGTTAGCGCATCGCTGCTGTACTTCTCTATGGGTACCATTATTTTTACCGATGAGCAGGGGACTAGGCTGCTCGACCATAATGCCAACGAGTTTGCTTTAGATGCGGCTTATTCACGTAAGTTTTCCGATAAGATAAGCGGTAGCTTAGGATTTCGATACATTCGTTCGGACTTAACCGGAGGCTACTCCCAACCTGGCCAATCCGAAGCCAAAGCAGGCAATTCGGTTGCTGCCGATATATCGTCGTACTACCAAACGCCCCTTGTTGTCGACAATAAGGATGCCGAGCTGGCGCTGGGTGTTAACATCTCAAACATTGGTGCTAAGATGTCGTACAGCGAGGATCCAAACAAAATGTTCATCCCAATCAATATGAGGCTTGGTGGACGGTTTAGCATCGATATGGATCAGTATAACAAGGTTTCGTTTATGGTTGATGGTAACAAGCTACTTGTTCCAACGCCACCCATTTGGGATACTGAAACCGATGAGATAATGCTAGGCATGAACCCCGATGTTCCTGTGCTTACGGGTATGCTGCAGTCATTCTACGATGCGCCAGGTGGGTTTCGTGAGGAGATTCGTGAGGTAAGCTTATCGGCCGGGATTGAGTACTTGTATGCTGGGCAGTTTGCCATAAGGGCAGGCTATTTCGATGAGCACTCAACCAAGGGAAACCGAAAGTACTTCACCCTTGGAGCAGGAATAAAGTATAATGTATTCAATCTCGATTTTGCATACCTTATTCCAACCGCTGGTTTATCAAACCCGCTGGCAAATACCTTTAGGTTTACATTGTCGTTCGAGTTTGAACACGTGCGCCCAGGACAACGAAACAAGCAGTAATGATGAGTTTTAGGGTAGGTGTAGGATACGATGTGCATGCCTTGGCCCCAGGTTACGACCTGTGGATTGGAGGTCTAAAGGTCGATCACCACGTTGGTTCCGTTGGGCATTCCGACGGCGATGTGCTAATCCACGCAATTTGCGATGCCATGCTGGGGGCAGTTGCTCAGCGCGATATTGGGTACCATTTCCCCGATACCGATCCGTCGCTTAAGGGCATCGACAGCAAAATCATCCTAAAAAAAACGGCCCAAATTATTGCCAACGAGGGTTACTCAATTGGCAATATCGACTCCACCGTATGTTTACAACGCCCCAAGCTAAAGGGTCTTATCCCTTTGATGCAACAAACGCTGGAGGAGATTTTGGAACTCGATAAGGGCAGCGTATCAGTTAAGGCTACCACCACCGAGAAGTTGAGCTTTGTTGGCAGGGAGGAGGGGATATCGGCCTATGCCGTTGTGATGCTATACAAATCAACTTGATATGAGTAAGAAAACGCTGGTGCTTGGTGCTAGTACCCGACAAGGGCGCTTCTCCCTGTTGGCCATAAAAAGTTTGGCCAAGCATAATATTGAGGTTGTTGCCATTGGCGCTCGTCCCGGTGAGGTTGAGGGAGTACAAATACTAGACTACCCAGTTTTCCCTACCGATATCCATACCGTTTCGCTATACCTTAACCCATATAGACAGCGAGACTACCTCGACTACATTATTGGGCTTAAGCCCAAGCGCATTATTTTCAATCCGGGTACAGAAAATCCAGAGCTGCTAAAGCTTGCCCGTGAGAATGGTATTGAAGTTGTTTTCGACTGTACTTTGGTTATGCTAAATGCCAATAGGTATTAGCTTATCACTAAACAAACTCCCTATATCAAATAAATTTGAGGTTGCGTATTTGTTAGCGTATATTTGTGAGTGGGCTGAGAATTCACATTTTTTTAGACATCACAAACAGGCTAACCTACATTTTGTATGCGACAACTTGCTTCTGCAATTATTTTCATTTTAATCGTTTCGTTTCAATCTCTTCATGCTGTGCCAAATAATGGAAATCAGCACGATTCCATTCCGCACTCTGCCCTTTTGCTTAGCGATTACATTCAGTATCCTTCGGTTACGGGTAATGAAAAACAGGCCGGGCAATATCTTGCCACCATGGCTATGCTCAAGGGTATGCATGTTGAGGTTTTTACAAACCATACCGATACGTTCAACTTTGCTGCATCATTATACCCACTCTCACTTAACAAGCCTAATATTATTTTCCTTAACCATATTGATGTTGTTCCTGCCGAAAACAGCGAACAGTTTACCTACCCACCATTTTCGGGAACCATTGCCAATGGGCAGGTTTGGGGGCGGGGAGCAATCGATAATAAGGGTATGGCGGTGATGCAGCTGCTAGCCATGGAGCAGTTTGTTGATTTGGCACGTGAGCAAGATTTGCCTTACAACGTAACCCTACTCTCCGTTTCGGGTGAGGAAACCGGGGGGCATGCCGGTGCCAAGATAGTTGCTGAACGCTTTGCGCACAAACTTAGCCCCATGGTGGTATTTGGTGAGGGGGGCACTGGGCTTCCCAAGGTATTGGTGAATGACCCCGATAAAAAGGTATTTACCATTTCAACAACCTTTAAACGTTCGCTTTGGCTAAAGCTTACGCTTAGCATGAACACCTCGGGGCACGGCTCGGTTCCACCCAAAAAGTATGCGGTGCAGGAGAAGGTTCGATCGTTATACAAAATTGTTAGATGGAACAGAAAGGTGGTTTTCTCCAAAACTACCCGAAATATGTTTCGGGAGCTGGGTAGGCTTGAGGGTGGTATGAGGGGGGTTGTGCTCCGTAACCTTGGGTTGTTCCGACCTCTGGCGGTACGCGCTATGAGGCAAGATGAGGTGATTTACTCCCTTATTACCAATACAATTACCATAACAGGAATACAAACGCCTCCGGGTCCACCCAACGTTATTCCGCAGGAGATTGAGGTTATCCTCGACTGCAGATTGCTTCCTGATGTGGACACGCATGAGTTTATTAGTGAGATAAGGAAGGTGCTTGACAATAGTGATGTGAAGATTGAGATACTAGAGGAGAATGCAGTGGCGCCTCCATCGGAGATAGGGGAGTGTTACAAACGAATGGCCAATGCTCTACAGGTGATTTACCCTAAGTCGGGTGTGATTCCCATACTTATGCCTGCCTCCAACGATAACAACTACTTTAGGGCGCTAGGTATTCCTACCTATGGCATTATGCCTGTGTTTATGAGCATGGAGCAAATCGAGTCTATTCACAATGTTGACGAAAGAATTCCCATTGAAGCCCTTGAGTTGGGAACGCAGGTATACATCGAGCTGCTAAAGCAGTACTTTGAGTAGAGAGAGTTTTTCGTTGGTATAACTTTTTTACATTGTATGTTGAGCAGGTTAGCATACATAGTTGCAAGGCAATATGCTCCATTGTATCAAAAGTGGGGGAGCGAATCTGTTGCCCTACAGCAAAAGCAGTTCGCAAACCTAATGCAGGCGGGTAAAAATACTCAGTTTGGTAAGCTACACAACTTCGCCTCAATTAAGAGCTACAATGATTATTGCAACTGCGTTCCAATTCGCGGTTACGAGGGGTTTGAGCCCTATATCCAAAGCATAGTAAAGGGTGAGAGGGATGTGCTTTGGCCCGGAAGGCCAATTTACTTTGCTAAAACCTCGGGCACAACTTCTGGGGCTAAGTTTATACCTATCACCAGGGAGTCAATGCCAAACCACATTAACTCGGCACGGCATTCGCTGCTTATGTATATTTATAAAACGGGGCAGGCCAACTTTATCAATGGCAAGTATATTTTTATTTCTGGAAGTCCAGAGTTGGACAAAACCAATGGTATACGCATTGGCCGACTTTCGGGCATTGTGAATCATCATGTGCCTTGGTACGTTAAGGTTAACCAGCTACCTAGCTACACTACAAATTGTATTGTGGACTGGGAGCGAAAACTCGATGCCATTGTGACCGAAACCATAGCCCAAAAAATGACACTGATAAGCGGCATTCCTCCATGGGTTGAGATGTACTTTGAGCGGGTATTGAAGGTAAGCGGAAGGGAAACCATTGGCGAAGCATTTCCAAACTTCTCGCTTTATGTGCATGGTGGTGTAAACTTTAAACCCTACGAGCAACGGTTTAGGCAGCTTATTGGGCGTGATATCAATTTTCTGGAAACCTTTCCCGCCTCGGAGGGGTTCTTCGCTTTTCAGGATGAGTTCCCATCCGAAGGATTAGTTCTGATTCCCGACTCGGGAATTTTTTACGAATTCGTTCCTGCCGATAGATTCGATGAGCCCAATCCCCCACGAGTGCCGCTTGAAGGAGTTGATCTTGGCGTGAACTATGCTCTTGTGGTTACCACCAATGCTGGGCTGTGGGCATATAGCATTGGCGATACGGTGAGGTTTGTATCAAAAAATCCATATCGACTGGTGGTAACGGGCAGGCTCAAGCATTACACCTCGGCCTTTGGCGAGCATGTTATTGCCGAGGAGGCGGAAACTGCGCTTGATGAGGTTTGCAGCCGGCTTAATGCTCACGTGTCGGAGTTTACCATAGCTCCCTTAATCAATAATCCAGAAGGGTCACCTTGCCATGAGTGGTTTGTTGAGTTTTCGAAAGCCCCTCAGGATATGGCCCTTTTCCAATTATCACTCGACGATGCCATGCAGCAACGCAACCCCTATTACAAGGATTTGGTTAGGGGTAAAATTCTTCAACCCCTAATTCTTCGCAATTTACCCAAGGGTACATTTATTCGGTACATGAAGTCGGTGGGCAAGCTGGGTGGGCAGAACAAAGTTCCTCACCTGAAGAACGATAGGAGCATTGCCGATGAGCTAACCAAATATCTGTAAGGTTTTTGTTGAACCTAGGCAGTTCGCACCGTGTCTCTTCTCAACGATAGGAGAGACCTCGTCATCGACCAAAGAACATCCGATTACTAGGCACAGTGAGGTTGGCTACACCCTTTGTTAGAGCACGTGATTTTTTTCATTGAATTAAATTTCAATCGATATGTTTACTTTTCCTCCCAATCCTTTTTCTACAATTTCAAACAATGTACTCAAAGTTATATTACTTCCATTGTTCTCTACACGAGAAATATAAGTCCTTTTCTTATCAATGATTTTTCCCAAATCCTCTTGAGTTAATTTTTTAGATTCTCTGGCTTTTTTTAAAAGCAACCCAATTCTAAAGGCTTCAGTTTCTCTTTCAAGTGAGTCACGCCTTTCCGTTCCTTTTTTTCCATAAACTCTGTCTTTAATTTCTGACCAAGAGTTTAATTCCTGATTATTATTTTTTGTTTTCATAGTATTCGTTCATTAAGTTCAACGCTTTTTCAATCTCATTCTTAGGTGTTTTCTGTGTTTTCTTTTGAAATCCATTCAGAAGAATCACCAATCTTCCTTTGTCGAAAAAGCAAAATACTCTCCAAATATTGCTTCCTAGTTGAATTCTTGCTTCATACAATCCATTTGTTCCTACAATTAGTTTCAAATAATTGGTTGGAATTCTTTCAAGAGTTTCAATCCCTTCTAAAACTTTATAAATCTTATCCTGAACTTTCTTGGGTTGCTCTACTAAGAAATCTTCAAAGTAATGTTTATATGCGACTATTTCTCGAATTTTTTCTATAATCCAACTTATTTCTCTAAACGCAAATGTAACTTTAAAGTTACAATTCTCTAAATATCGTTGAAATTTCGATTTTCTGTCGGATCATGTGCCCTAACGGCTGGGGGTGTGACCAGTTTGGGAGAGCGTGCTACGTTTTCGTCCCCCGACGAAAACGCCCGAGCGGGCGAAACCGCTCCGAAGTTCCAATGTCAACCCATCTCGTCAACTTGTTGACGAGACTGCACCCTTGTTAGCGTGCGTTATTATTCTTATTTATCAGGTTTACAATCACTTTTATAATCGTTTCCTTTTCTTCAATTCTGCTCACCGCAATCATTAAAGTCAATGCTACTAAAGCATTATCAGCAATTCTTTTTCTACCTTCATAGTCATAGAGCAACCCATTTCTTTCAAGGAAATATAAAAATAGCATAGCTGCAATTCTTTTATTTCCATCGGTGAATGAATGATTCTTTGTAATGAAGTACAGTAAATTTGCGGCTTTTTCTTCTATGCTCGGATACAAGTCAACGCTGTCATAAGTTTGATAAATTGTTGAAATAGAACTTTTAAAGGACTCATCCTTTTCTCTACCAAAGAGTTCATTGTTCCCAAACTTTTTCTTTGCTTCTTTAATCTGTTTTACTGCTTCTTCATAGGTTAATTGATATGTTTCTTTTCCTGATGTTTCTTCTATTTTCAGTTTTTGGTAATCGTATTGGTCTAATATTTCTAAAGCATAAGCGTAATCAGTTATTACTTTTAATAATCCTTCACTTTCCTCATTCGAAAGTGTTTTGGAATCAATCACTTTGCCTAATAATCTAACAGATTCTTGAAGTTCTTTTAGTTGTACATTTTGCTTTTTTAGTAGTTTCTCATTGATAGTATAACCTTTGATAAGGTATTCTTTCAAGATTCTATTCGCCCATATTCTAAATTCTGTTCCACGAAATGAATTCACACGATAACCAACAGCTATAATAACATCGAGATTATAGTATTTGATATTACGTTTAATTTCTCTTTTGCCTTCCTTCTGAACTTGTGCAATTTTTGCACAAGTTGAATTTTCGTCTAATTCTTTTGATTTATAAATGTTTATAATGTGCTTATTAATAGATGTTCTATTTGTTTCGAAAAGAGATTCAAGTTGATACTGATTCAACCAAACGGTTTCATCTTCAAGTTTTACTTGAATTTCAGTTTTTCCATCTTTTGTTCTAAATATCTGAATTTCTGAATTATTCACTCCGATTTTTTCAGTAAAGGTAACGATTTTTTCGGCATCATAATGCACGCTAACTTGTATGTACCCACACTAGTAACCTATCCAAACGTTAGGCTTGTAGTAAGCTGTTAGAGGAGGATAGGGAGGGATCGTGAAGAATTCTGCTTTAAGCGCCTACACCTCCACCAGCCTTATCCCCTTTTCCTCAAGGGTAATAAGTTTCGCTTTGTACAGCGCGCCAATGGCCTTTTTGAAAACCTTTTTGCTGATGCCAAGCAGGCCGTATATCTCTTCGGGGGCGCTTTTGTCGGTAAGCCACAGCACACCGTTATTCTTCTCCAGCTTATCGAGGATGCTTTTCGAGATATCATCCACCTTTTCGTAGCCTGGCTTTTGGAGTATAAGGTCTATTTTCTCGTCGTCGCGTATCTTCTTTATGTAGGCCTTAAGCTGCTTGCCGCGGCTAAGGTGTCGGAATACCTCGTTCTCGTATATTACGCCCCAGTGGGCGTTGTTCACAATGGCGCTATAGCCCAAATCGGTTTTGTTGTATATCAGTATGTCTACCTCCTGCCCAACTTCGTATTCGGGAGGTGTGTTGTCGATAAATTTATCAACCTTTGCCGAGGCGGCCAAGCGGTTGGTCTCGTAATCGATGTAAAGGGCCACAATGTACCACTTATCCACCTCCATACGCTGCTTCTGCTCCTTGAACGGCACAAAGATATCCTTGGGTAGTCCCCAGTCGAGGAATGCGCCGGCATGAGTAACCGACACCACCTTTAGCATGGCAATCTCGCCCAGCTTAATTTTGGGCTCTTCGGTGGTGGCTATAATCCGATCTTCCGAGTCGAAGTAGATAAAAACATCGATGTACTCATCCACCTTTATATCCTCGGGCACATAGCGGCGGGGGATTAGAATTTCGCCATGCTCTCCGCCATCGAGGTAGCAGCCTATGCTAATCTTTTTCACAACCCGCAGGTTGTTGGTTTTTCCAATTTCAGCCATCCCTTTAATGTATTTGATGCAAAGGTAAGGTATTATTGCTTACTAACAATCCTATGTAAAGCGAAGCGAGGAGTAAATGTACCCCTCGCTTTGCCTTGTGCATTTAGTATTGCAGATATTTTTCAGGAATCTCGCCTCGTGGATTTTCAGGGTTCAAATAGTACTCAAACCACTGTAACGTGCGTAGTAGGTAGTCGTAACGATTAAGGTTAATCCTGTTACCATGGCCCTCGTTGGGGTACCAAACCAGCCTTACGGGCGCCTCGCCGTGTAGCTTGAGGGCACGGTATAGCTGCAGCCCCTGCTCGGGATGGATGCGTGGGTCATGGGTTCCGTGCAGAATTAGGGTTGGCGTTTTGCTCTGGTGGGCATACTTAATTGGGCTTGCGCCCCATACCTTCTCTAGGTTCTCATGATTCCAAAATCCCCAATGAACGTAGTAGTCTTCCCAGGGTATATCGGTGGTGTTGCGTTTCGAAACCTGATTGCTAATACCAACAAATACCACCGATGCGGCAAATCGTTCGGTATGCTTGGTGGCCGACCATGCTGCGAAGTATCCACCGTATGAACCGCCTCCTAAGCCAACGCGATTCTTGTCAACATAGCCAATCTCAATAAGGTTATCTATACCATCCAGCACATCATTGTACTCCACACCAACCAGATCGCCATATCCCACCATGGTGAAATCGACACCACGACCCGAACTGGCCCTGTAGTTGGGCATAAAAACAAACATATCGCGTGCAGCGGCAAATTGTCCCCAGGTGGAGTAGTTAGTCGTCCAACCATTCTGAACGGCAGCCTCGGGGCCACCGTGAATATAGGTGATAAGCGGGTACGACTGTCCCTCTTGAAAATTAAGCGGATAAACCAATACACCCTCAATGCGCATTCCATCGCGGGCCTCGTACTCGAACTTACGTTGCTTAGCCAGCTTCACATTGGCTAGCCAAGGGTTGTGCTGGGTAATTCGTTCGAGTTTTTTTCCCTTTACGCCAAATGTAAACACTTCGGTGGGATGCGCTGGTGTATGACCTGCAAATGCTACTAGTCCATCAACATGCTGAAAGCGACGGAATACCACATCGCCCGGGTTGGTTAGCGCTGTTCTGGCCTTGGCCTTCAGCTTCTGCTCGCTTAGCACAATGTCTACTCCCTCTTCGGCTGCAAATAGTAGGGTGGAGTTGTCCTTCCATGTCATATCAATTATCGACATCTCAAGCCCCTCGGCGTAGTTGCGTAGCTCCGCAAATTTTTTGCTGTTGGGAACATCCACAACGAACAGGCTACCCACAACCGAATCCTCTAGTTTCGATGCTGAGCGGAATGCCAATTTCTTGCCATCGGGGCTCCACACCATGTTGCCCAGCTTGCCGGGGTTGTCAACCAGCTGAACTATTTCGCCACTTTCCATATCAATAGTATGAATTCGTTTGAACATGTAGGAGTCGTCTACCAAATTCTGTGGAGCTATTGCAGCGGCAACCAACTTGCCATTGGGCGATACCGCGAAGTCGAACACTGTCACATCCTTGGTTAGCTGGCGAGTTTCGTTTGTTGCAAAGTCGTGGATATATAGGTTGATATGACGCCACTCCTCCTCAAATATCTCGATATTGAAACCTTTTTCGCGCAGCTCAACACGGGTTGGATCATCATCGTTTAGCGAGGTGAATACCATTGCGTTTTCCAAAAGGTGGTACTGCGACACCGATGAGCTGTGCTTATGGATAAGCTCCACCTCTTGGCTGTCGATATCGATTTTGTACACCTGAGTACCGCTGGCCTCTGGACGATTGGCTCTGAACGTTATGGCTTTGCCATTGGGAGTCCATCCCAACGAGAATACTGATACCTCGCCAGTAATTAGCTTGGTAACCTCCTTTGATTTTAGGTTTACCAAATGTAGCTCGCGATAATCGCTACCCGGCTTATGATCCATAGGGCGAGGAACGGTAACGGTGTAGGCAATAGCTTCATTGCTAGGCGAAAGAGCTACCTCGCCCACCGACTCCAGCTCAAAAAGTTTACTAGGAGTTAAGGTGTTGTCGTTGCCGCTGGCAAATGCCATAGAGCCACTTAGCCAAAAGGCAATGGCAAGGCAAATCGTTTTGTAAACGGTTGTTCTCATAGCGTATTTGTTTTATTGATTTTGATATTTAGCTATCGAATGGAATTTAACGGTTTTTCATCAGCACTAGAAACGTCTAAAAGCGGCTTCAACCTGAGGATCGGAGCCTGAAAATCCCGAGTAGGAGAATCGCCAGTAAATGGCGCTAAAGTCGCGCTCTATATGACCCGTACCCGAGAAATCGTTATAGGTGTTGGTGCCAATTAATTCAATTAGGGTGTCAGACACGGTGGCGTAGGTCTCCACCTCGAAGCCAAGGTTATAAAAGTTATATATCTTAATCATTGTCGAGTCAGTACCATTGTAATCAAGGCTCACATTGTACTGTCGATACCCTGATACGGAGCCCTCCTCGAAGCATCGCCATGTCCCCAGAATAGAATTTTCGGGATAACTGGGCTTGTCGCAAGCCTTTAGCGTAAAGGCTATAGCAATGGCAAGTAGGGCAATTTTAGTGGCTGATTTCATAATTACAATATTTGCCGTAAATATCCGAAAGAAAAGGAATATTAGCAAATTGCAATGGCTATAGCGCAAAGCCAACTATTACAATGTCGTCAATCTGATCTATGCTATTATCGGGTCTCGTAGGATTCACACGCCATTCCTCAATGGTTTTTTCAAGAATCTCTTGCTGCTCGGCAAATGGCTTGGTGTGTATTTCGAGCAGGAGGGCTCTTAGGTTTTTTCGCATAAACTTTCGCCCATCGGGGCCGCCCATCTGATCCTGATACCCATCGGAGAACAGGTAAATGCAATCGCCTTTTTTGAGCTGAACCGACTCTGAGGTGTACTGATCCATTTTAATATGAAGCCCCACGGGCATTCGGTCTGCTTTAATCTCAATGGCTTCGTTGTTTGATATGAGCACCGCAGGGTTATATGCTCCGGCAAAGGTCATCTCTAGGGTTTCAAGGTTAATCACGCAAAGCGCCATGTCCATTCCATCCTTGGTTGTGCCAGCATAGTTCCCTTGATGTAGAGATTCTATAACGTTGCTGCGCATTTTTTCTAAAATCTCATTTGGTTCCAGGGTCTTCTGCTCATTTATAATTTTGTTCATAAAGCTTATACCCAGCATACTCATGAATGCTCCCGGAACACCATGGCCTGTGCAGTCGGCAGCAGCAACAATTAGCTTGTTCCCATTTTTGCCAAACCAGTAATAATCGCCGCTTACTATGTCGCGAGGTTTGTAAAGTATGAAGCTGTCAGCAGTATTTTGCCTTAGGTAATTGGCATTGGGGAGTATGGCCTGCTGTATTCTGCTAGCGTAGCTAATGCTTGATGTTATTTCATGCTTTTGCGCTGTAACAATGGTATGCTGTTTCTCAATATGGTCTTTTTGGGCAACCACTTCAGCGGTTCGTTCCTTAACTACTTGTTCAAGGTGCTCTTTTTCCTTTTTTAGCTTGCGTTCGCGATATCGAATGTATAACGCTATTAAAGCAATTGACGCTAGAATACATAGAATAAGGAACCACAAGGTTTTCCAAAACGGTGGTGATATGATAAACTGATAGGCAAGTGGTTCAGACCAGTTAACCCCATCGGCGCTTGCGCTTACCACAAACGTATACTTACCATTGTTTAGCCCCGGATAGGTTGTGCTGCTGCTCTTGGTGGGTGGCGACCAGTTTTTGTCGTATGGTTCAAGCCTGTAGCGGTACTGTATCTTTTCGGGGTTTGAAAGGTAGATACCGTCAAAATCGAAGGTTATATGGTTTTGGTAATATTTTAGGTTGAGGTTTTTGGGGATATTAAACCAAGGTTTTACATCGTAGCCTAGCCGTTTCCAGTCAACAGGCTCAAAGGAAAGACGAACGCCTTTTATATGTATTTTTGGGGTGCGTAGTATGGAGTCCTCTAACAGGGGCTGGTAACGAGTAAGGCCGTCAACGGTGCCGAACCAAACGTTACTATTCCTATCTTTTGTAATGGCATTAAAATTTGTTTCGCTAAATCGAAACCCATTGGTTTTGTCGTATTGCTTAACCTGAAGCACTCTGGTTAAGTTCCGATTATACACAATACGATTGAAACCTGCTGTGGTGGCAGCAAGTAGGGTGGAGTCGTTATAAAAGAGTAGTGCGTTAATCGATCGGGCATTAAGGGCCCCACCTATGAATGGAGTTATTGTGTCGGTTCGTTCGTTGTAAATAAATATACCATTGCTAGTTCCAACGTAAATTTGGTTGTGCTTATCAACAGCTAGGGCGTTAACATGAACATCTAGCAATCCGTTTCGAGGCGAGAAATCTCTGTAGTTTCCTGTGCTGGGTTCAAATCGAACCAATCCTCCCATTGTGCCCATCCATACAACATTCCTGGGGTCGGAGATTATGGTGGATACCTCGGGGTGAACCAGCCCATCCTCTGTGGTTATGTAGTATATTCTATCGTCTTTAATCTCGTTGTAACCCAGGTTGGTTCCCACGTAGATAGAGCCATACTTGTTCCACGCTACGCAGTTCACATTGTTATTGGCCAGCCCATTGCTGGCTTTTATGTACTGGAACGATCCATTTTGGTATACGCCCAGTCCATCGCCTCGGGTGCCAGCGAGCAGGGTGCCATCGCTGTCGAAATCCATAGAGATTACAGGTTTTCCGGTAAACCCACTCTCCGGACCAAATACCTTAGCGCTTATCCTATTGTTATTCAAATTTAGCTTAGCCAAGCCTTTGCCATCGGTGCCTATCCAAAGGGAGTTGTCGGGAGCCGACTTGACAGCAAGAACCTGCTTACCAGGAATTCCTTCGCTCTCGGTATAGTGCATTAGGTGGAAACCTTGGAAGAGTGATAGCCCATTCATTGTTCCAACCCATAGGTTCCCATTGCTATCGGGGTAAAGGCTAAGTATAAGGTTGCCCGGTAGGCCATTTGTGGTTGATATGGACTGTGTAACTCCATTCTCGATGTAGTACAACCCTTTCTCGTTGCTACCAATCCATACCTTGCCAGAGTCGTCGCAAAGCACCCTCCATATCCTATTGTCATAAATTCCTTTGGCTGAGCCGTAGTGTGCAATTTCGTATGGGGTTTGGGTCATCTTAATTTGAAACACCCCAGCATCGAGCGACCCGCACCACAGATTACCCTCCTTGTCGATATCAATGGTTGAGATTAGGTTGCTAGACAAGAATAGGGAGTCCTCCAGGCTATGGATTGTGGGCAGGTTATCGTTTAGGGTTATCATGTTAACCCCCCCGATAAGGGCAAGCCAGGTTTTTCCTTTTTTATCGTGCAGAATATCGAGAACAAAGTTTCCTGCCAAACCAGAGTCTTTATCATAATTGAGGATTGATATGGAGTCGGTGGAGAAGGTAATTACATTTACCCCTGCATCGTTTGTTGCTACCCACATCCTGTCCTTATGGTCGAGCCTTAGCTTAAGCACTGCAGTACCGGCCAGCCCATTGGCCGATGTAATGGTTGACCATTTGGCACCATTATATACTCCAATTCCACCGTCTGTTCCTACCCATATGTTGCCATTGGGGCCTTGGGTAATGCTTCTTACTATGTTGCCCGGTAGGCCCGAGCTGCGATCGAATACGGTGAACTCGGTGCCATTAAACCGTGCCACACCGCTTTCGGTGCCAATCCAGAGGTAGCCCCGCTGATCCTCGAATATTTCAAATACCGTTGATTGTGGCAATCCCTGCTCTAGCCCATAGTTGGTGAAGTTGAATTGCTGACCTAAGGACGATAAGCTGCATAGCGTTATAGAGAGGGCTACTAGTAGGTTTATGGGATGTTTCACTATGGCTTAAGGGTTTTGTTTTCGAATAAAGATGAACTGTCCACCCTCGTCTCCGGTATTAATAATTGGGCTATACATTGGGGTTTGGTTCGAATTGTTGATTACAGCAATCTTAAGGTCGTTGTAAAGCTGGCTTGCATCGAAAAACTGGTTCCGATTGTTGGTTAGTGACCTAAGCAGGTAGTATGTAAATACCGAGTGACCCTCTTTTCCGCCATCCATTACAGGTTCAATACCGCCCGACGTTAGAGCAGTGCGTGAGGGTTTTGAGTATATTTTGTTGTAGTACTTAAAGGAGTTCTCGTAGGGGATGGTAAGCGTTTTTCCTCTGAAGATATCGCCACTAAAGCAGGCATCGGCAATGAGGAATGTGTGTTTCGACTTTATTCCTCCCAAAAATGTTTGAATATCGATATTAGAGATGAACTGTGAAATGGAGCTGGTGTTTGCATCTACCGGCACCCAAAATCCACGCTGTAGAGCCTCGTTGTACTCACCATGGCCCGAGTAGAATATAAGCAAGTTGTCGTTCTCGCGCACGTTCGTCATTAGCCACTCAAACTCTTTAATGATATTTGAGCGGGTAGCCTGCTCGTTAAATAGGGTTTTAATGGTATGAAACTCGTACTGGTTGCTAAGCTGTTGGGCTACCGCGCGGGCATCGTTTACTGCATTTCTAAGCGGTGTCCATGTGCCGGAGTACTTGTCAATTCCAATGATAAGGGCAAAGTATCGACCAACCGACACCTCCTGAATGGCCTGCTCCGCCATTAGCCCCCTAAGGGGATCGCCGCTTCGGTACAGGGTAAACTCCTGTGCTTCGTTGGCTTGAGCAAGCTGAACAGGCTTGTTTATCTCCACTGCAAATGATTTGGTGGACTCCTCGGCAAGTTCGGCTCCTTCTGCGTGCACAACAATCTCAAAATCGTTGGTGTCAATCTCTCGGTTGATGTAGAATAGCATATCCACATCTCTTGTCTCGCCAGCATTTATGGGCAGGTTGCTAATACTCTCGAGCAGAAGCACGTTTTGGGGCAGGGTGTATAGTAGCTTAAGGTTTTTTGCGTCATCGGATGATGTATTGCTAACCGTAAAGCTTAGCTTAACCGTTGCTCCCGGAGTAACTGTACCTGTTGGTGTGGTAAGCTGCTCGTTGGTTATTAGTATGCTGGGTAGCCGGGTATCGTTACCAGTTTTTAGCTGCCAAACTTTAAGGTACTCAATTTGTATCGACGAACGCTCGGCCACTTGAAACCCTACACCATGGCCAAATAAGGGCTCGAATGGCATTTTATGCACCAGCTGCTCATTCAGGAAGAAGTAGTAGTTCTCACCTAGCTTGCGTACGGTAAGCTTGTTGTACGTGTAGTTGTTTATTAGCTGTGTGGATGTGATTGGAACAAAATCGGTGAATTTTCCATTCTCAAACTTGTCGATGGTGTATTGTCCCTGTCCATTGAAAAAGAAGTCGAACTGCTTGGCACTCTCAACACATTTTCCCCATTGCAGCCCGTTAAACTTGTTGGGTATGCCCTTGTCAAGCCTAATCTTAAGCTCAATCTCAAAATCTTTGCTCTGGTCGATGTATACCTCTTTGAAATCTTCCTTTGGAACATCCTCATACGATTGGAAAAAAAGCGAGTTGTTCTCTAGGTTCTGGAACCATACATTCTCCTTTATGCCCAGTAGCCAGTTGTTTTTATTGTCGACAAACTCATCAATAAAAAGCGGAATTTTATGCTCAGGGGCAATCGATTGGTATAGTTCGGGCGTAAGAATGCTTTGGGATTTTCCAGAGGTACTAATTGCTATAAATGACATTAGTAAACAAGCGGTGCTTAGTGCAGCAAATTGTTTCATGGTTCGCAAGGTTATGTTTTAGGTTTAAAGGCAAGCTTAAACAAATTTAAACCATTTTGTTATGTAATACAATAGCCGAAAGTAATATGCTGATTAAAAGAAGTGATATCGTGCTGAAATACTGAAATCGAAGCTATTCTGCGCATTACAATTTTGACAAATGGGAATCTTTCAAAGGGAAAAAACACTATTTTTATATTAACCAACACCAAGCATTATACCCATATGGCATTACTCTCAATAGCCCGATGGTTTGGATTGTGCCTAGTAGCCATTCCATTCATTCATTTATCAATTAACCATTCAGTAGCACAAACGCTTAGCTTTGAGCACTTGTCAGCCTTACCACTTAATGGAGTTCATAATGGTTCGATAGCATGGGGCGATTTTAATAGCGATGGGCAACTTGATTTAATAACCACTGGTTTGTATTTAAATGGTTTAAGCATTGGAGGAGCAGAGACCAATCTATACACCAATTTGGGGGACGGATCATTTGAACCGTCCTCCTATAGTTTGCCTAATGTATACGATGGAAGCGTTGCCTGGGGCGATTTAAACAACGATGGCTATCTTGACCTTATAATAACAGGTGTTTACAACATTACTTATGATGATTTCTATCCCGATTTTGATGGGTACATATCAAAGATTTTTATTTTCGATGGAAGTGACTTCGTTGAGAACGAGACCCAGATTACTGGTGTTAGGCATAGCTCCGTTGCCATGGCCGATTACGATAACGATGGGTTTTTAGATTTTATTATTGCTGGAGAAGACAACTATGACGAGGTATCAACCAAGCTATTTCGCAACAACGGCGATGGTACGTTCACCGAACAAACCGCGGTTCAGCTGCCCCCACTTTATATGGGCGAAATTGCATGGGGCGATTTTGATAACGATGGATATGTAGACATCCTTCTGGCAGGAGCCACCATTAACAATTCAATTCTTGCAATATACCGTAACAATGGCGACAATACCTTTTCTGAACTAGAGGGCTTTACTCGCTATGGCAACACGTTCTTCTCTGCTAAATGGGGCGATTACAACAACGATGGCTATCTCGATATACTTCTGGCTGGCGAACACCAGCAGGAAGGCACGTCGGCAATATACAGGAACAATGGTGATGGTACTTTTAGCTTAAATAATGCAAATTTACCAGTAGTGTTTGGCAAAGGCCACTGGGCCGATTTTAACAACGACGGCTTATTAGATGTTATCCTTTCAGGTGATATTCTGGGTGAGGGAAAAACCCAGATTTTCATTAATAAAGGCAATGATACTTTTGAAGAGCAGGAAAGTAATCCTTTTGTAGGGGTAAAAGAGAACTCATTGGCTTTAGGCGATTTCAATAACGATGGTAATATTGATGTTGCAATTATTGGGTTAGACAATGAGAATACTTCTGTTGCAAGAGTATACAAGAATCTTTGTACCACCCCCAACAGTAGACCCAACCCACCAACTGGCTTGGGTTACACGGTGCTTAAACAGGGCGTTAAGTTAACGTGGAGTGAGGTTACATCCGACGAAACGCCCAAAGAGGCTATGGCTTACAACGTGGCGCTAACCGATAATACTGGTCACGCTATGCTCATGCCAACCCATTCAACCACCAACGGCATTCGGCAAGTGCCTAACCTAGGCAATGCGCAGCTGGGGACTTCCCACATCCTCAACTATACTTTCCGATGGGGAAAAGACTACTATGCTAGCGTTCAGGCCATAGATAACTCGTACCAAGGTGGCGAATTCTCTAGCAATCTGCAAATAGTAATTGAACCCATACAGGCATCGGGTTTACAGGCAAAGAATGTTAACAACAATTCAATCCTAGTTAAGTGGCAAAGGGGGAATGGCGACCGAAGCATTGTGTTTGCAAAAGAGGGCAACTCGGGTAGCGCCCTACCAGTTGATAATACTACCTATTACTCCAACCCAATTTTTGAGGAGGGATCGCCCCTGGGTGAGTCGGGCTGGTACTGCGTATACAAAGGCAAAGCCGATTCGGCTCTGGTTGGTGGGCTCGACCCCATGAAAGACTACCTTGTGAATGTTATTACATTCCAGGGAGAGAGTGGCGAGGAAAAGTATATGCCCAACCAAATATCGCATACAAACATAGGAATATTTAACTCTTTGCTTTTTACCGAACAAACCCATATTACAACTTCCAACTTTAACATAAATACAACCCTAGCCTGGGCCGATTTTGATAACGATGGATTTCTTGATTTTTTAGTAACTGGTTATACTAACTCTGGCTATGCTGCAGAACTTTATCATAATAATGGTGAGAACGAATTTAAACTTCAAAACAGTACGGGCTTGCCCGGAGTTACACAAGGCTCAATTGCTTGGGCCGATCTCAATAATGATGGATATCCCGATGTTTTAGTTACGGGAACTATAAACGGTTCCAGTTCCGGAGCAATATCAAGAGTATACCTTAATAATCACAATGGAACGTTCACCTATTTAGATGCTGGACTAATTGGAGTTTTTAAGAGCTCTGTGGCAGTTGGCGACTACAACAACGATGGCAATATAGATATCCTGCTTTCTGGCGCATCTGATGGTGGAAAGATAGCTAAAGTATACCGTAACAATGGCGATGGAACCTTTACCGATACTAATGCAGGTCTGCCTGGCATAGAGAGCGGCAACGCCACTTGGGGCGACTACAACAACGATGGTTACCTCGATATTCTTTTAACCGGATCGGGCATTGCAAAAATTTATCGCAATAATGGCAACGAAACCTTTACTGAGCAAACCTCCATTTCACTCACTGGCGTTAGCCATTCTGCCTCTGCTTGGGGCGATTTCAATAACGATGGATATTTGGATATTGTAATTACAGGAGGGAATCCATACTCTGTAGCGAAACTGTACAACAACAATGGCAATGGAACTTTTTCCGAAGTGACCGGAACAGGCCTGCCCGGAGTCTCTAGCGGAACGGTTACCTGGACCGACTATAATAATGATGGGAATCTCGATATAATAATTACAGGGCTTTCCCATTTATCTGATGGAACCTCGGCCCACATAGCCAAGGTTATGAAGGGTAACGGCAAAGGTAATTTCACCGAAGAGCCAGGGTTTAATTTAAAAGGAATTAGAAACGGAACAGTATCTCTAGGCGATTACGATAACGATGGCGATACTGACGTTCTGATTACAGGATACAACAACTTTACAACTATCACCAAGGTATTTAAGAACAATACCATTATGCCGGGTGTTCAACAGAATGCCAACGTCAAACCTGAAAGCCCGCAGAATTTAACCTCAATTGTTCTGCCCGGCACAACTACCCTTAGCTGGTCGCCCATTAAAACCGATGAAACACCATACAAAGCCATGTCATACAACGTATGGGTTGGCACTGAGGTAAACTGGCAAAACGGAATAACAGTCGTCCCAGCCCACTCAGACTTAGAAACAGGCTACCGCAAAGTTGTATCGATGGGCAATGCCCAACTCGACACAAACTTTATTCTCAGAAACCTACCCTTAGGCATATACTATTGGAAGGTACAGGCTGTAGACCAAGGCTATGTTGGAGGTTCATGGTCGGAGGTTGCATCATTTGAGATAAAAAACATACAAGCATTCTTTCATGCAGGTATGGCTTGCCTCAATTCAGGCACCCAGTTCACAGATCTATCCCAATCCATTGAGGAGGTTACCTCTTGGCAATGGGATTTCGGTGATGGAACAACATCTAACGAGTCAAACCCTGCACACACCTATACTTCAGCCGGAGTTTTCACTGTAACCCTATCGGTTGCAACGGCAAGTTTTGCCGACTCGTACTCAATGGACATAGTAGTTGGGTTGAGTCCAATTGCCGACTTTACAGCCCCAACTGTTTGCCTTGGTAGCACAACACCATTAAGCAACCTAACCAATCAGAATGGCCTTACTATCACCGAATGGCTATGGGACTTTGGCGATGGAGTAACATCAAACCAAGAAGATCCTTTGCCCCACCGATACTATAATGCCGGTGAGTTTGAGATAACTCTTTACGCCACAGCCCACAATGGATGTGTTGGCATTAAGCAAAAAATTGTGCAAGTGGGAGAGTACCCACAAGTACCAATAAGTGCAAATGGCCCACTAACATTTTGTCAAGGCGAAAATGTGGTGCTTGAGGTTCCCCAAAACAGCAGCTACGCATACAGCTGGCTTAACGAAGGAGTAAGCATTACTGGGGCAACTAGCCACATCTATTCAGCCACACAAACGGGCAGCTACTCGGTTACTGCATCCAATCCTGTGGGAGAGTGTGTGAGCACATCGGGGGAGGTAAACGTAACCGTTCGGCAAAACCCAGCAAAACCTGTGATTTCTGAGGTTAATAACCAAATCGATTTTTGCCCAGGAACAATAGTAACGCTGCAGGTTGAAAACCCTTGGCCAGAATATATTTACCAGTGGCGAAGATCGGGGGTAGATATCCCCAATGCCAATGGCATCAATTACTCTGGCAAACTATCTGCCAGCGATTATTCTGCTGTTGCCATTGCTGAAACCTGCAGCACACCATCCGATAATCTCACCCTCACCACCAAGCCCGCCCCCGCCAAGCCCGCCATATATGCCCGTGGCCCCAACGTGTGGATTCTGGGCTGCAGCAACGAAAGTGCGACGGCTTACCGCTGGTACCATAACGATGCGCTGATCCCCGGCGCCAACACCTACACCTACGTGGCCAACCAGCAGCTGGGCAACTACTTGGTGCGGGTGAACGAGGGCGGCGAGTGCTGGACCGCCAGCGACGTGATCAACATCCCCACGGGCACCATCGTGGGCATCGACATTAGCCTAAACCCCACCGAGGTGGCTATCTTCCCCAACCCGTCGGGAGGCTTATTCTACGTGCGGCTGGGCGAAGGCCTGATGGGTAGGGTGAGGGTGCGGGTGACCAATGCGCTGGGTCAGGTGGTGCTGGCGCAGGAGCACAGCGCCCCGGCCTTTACCCTCGACCTGAGCAGCGCGCCCAAGGGGGTGTACCTCTGCCGCATCGAGGTGGAGGGAGGCAGCGTGGTGAGGCGGCTGGTGGTGGAGTAGAGCAGCTGATCATCAATCAAGCAATATACTTTTTCACTACTGACCGACTAATAAATATTGATTTAGCTTCGCTGCTAATTCGTGGTCTCGCTTCCTGCCTGACTGCGTCATTCAGGCAGGCGCTCGAAATCTATTGCATTATTATCATTTTAAAAAATACTTTGTCGGACACTAGTGATACCTTTTCTTTTGCACAATAACCAATAAAATAAGTAAGGTTTAGTATTGTTTTCAATAATCAATTGCTGTAACTTTGGTTAAACCGCCTTTCCCCCAAACCCTAACCTATCATGATAGACCACATTACCAAAAACCAACGATGGGCTTTCGAGCTGTTAATAGTATTAATGGTTTTTTTCTCAACACTCCCCTTAACAGTACTATCACAAAACATAATATTAAGCGAAGATTTCTCCACGGCCTCGGGCACCACTCCTCCAGCAGGCTGGACAGTAGAGGTTGCTCAGGGTAATGCCAATGAGGTTTGGCGATTCGACAACCCTGGCAATAAAGCAACAAACTTTCCAATAGTAGCCCCTTTTGCTATCTTCGATAGTGATTACTACGGTGATAATGGTACAGTTGAGGAGGTTTACCTGATATCGCCTGAATTTGATGCAACCACAGAAGAATACGTTTTTTTGGAATTTCATGAGTATTTCCAAGAAGGTTATGATGGCTTATGCGAGATTGAACTATTTAATGGAGTTGGGTGGGTTAATGTGTACGTTAATAGCACAAGTACCTCTAATCCTGAGCCCTCATCGATTAATGTTACTGACCAAATTCGAAATGTACCCAATGCAAGGGTTCGATTTAAATGGACTGGCGATTATTCTTGGTATTGGATTATTGATAACGTAGTAGTTAAAACCATTGAAGAGATACCCGTAGATTTATTTACTGAATACCCCATAGCAGATCTGTATCAAGCCAACCAAGGTACAGTTAGGTGGTTCGATTTTGATAACGACGGAAATATGGATATAATAATTTCCGACATAGCAACCACTCTTGTATATAGAAATAATGGTGATGGGAGCTTTGCCTTACAGGAGGAGATAGAACTAAATGGCGCATTGAGGAATTCGTTAGCAATAGCCGATTACAACAACGATGGCTTTTTAGATGTATTGTTATCAAGATCAAATGGTCCAACATGTATTTATCGAAATAACGGTGAAGGAGGTTTTGTTAGTGGGCTACAAATCACAGACTATACCTCATATCAAACAAATGCAATATGGGGCGATTATGATAATGATGGAAATGTTGACTTGCTGCTTTTCGATAACAGAGAGACAAAGTTGTATCGTAATAATGGCAATAATACATTCACAGAACAAACAAACATTAACCTTTTAGATGTTACATCTGGTGTAGCCGCTTGGGGCGATTACGATAATGACGGATACTTAGATCTTATAATATCAGGTAGTGACAAGGACTACAATCGAGTTACCAAAATATATCGAAATGAGGGGGGGCATTCCTTTACGGAACAAACAGAAATCCAAATTACCAACATTATAGGAGAAAATGTTGCTTGGGGCGATTACGATAATGATGGTTTTTTAGACCTTCTAATTACTGGAAGCCATATGGCACGGGTTTATCGAAACAATGGTGCGGGAAACTTTATATGGCAGAGTGGACTGGGGTTAGCTGGGGTATCAATTTCATCGGCAGCTTGGGCCGATTTCAATAACGATGGGCATTTAGATATTGTGCTTGCTGGACAGTCAGTTCAAATGTTGAACATTTTTAAGGTTTATCAGAATAATGGGAACAATACCTTTAGTGAGATAACCATGCATGAAATTCCAGGAGTGGATTACTGTTCTATTGATTTGGCCGACTTTGATAACGATGGGAAAATAGATTTATTGGTTTCTGGCAGAGATAATAGTAATCAGGTAGTAACGAAAGTTTTTAAAAACAATACTAAGCATTCCAATGCCACTCCTAATGTGCCTTTAGGTTTAAATGCTACAGTAAAAGCCCAGTCAGTATTACTGGAATGGGACAGTGTAACTGGCGATGAAACCCCCGAGAATAGTATGACATATAATGTTAGGGTAGGAACAACTTCTGGGGGGAACGATGTGGTATCGTCAATGTCTTTACCAGCAGGGAATCGCCTTTTATCTGGTATGGGAAATACTCAAACCAAGTCGTTTTTCGAACTTGAGAGCTTAAAAAATGGAGTATACTATTGGAGTGTACAGGCTATTGACGGAGGATATGCAGCAAGCCCCTTTGCTCCAGAGCAGTCTTTTACATTCAAGGCAGAAATTCAGGCATCACATATTTTTGCTGATAATATTGAAGGGAATCGCCTTACCTTGCACTGGAGGCGAGGTAATGGGAAATTTTGTATTGTTTTTGCTAAGCAGGGTGACGATGGGGTAGCGGTACCCCAAGATTACAGCTCATATACTGCAAATAGTGAGTTTGGTGTAGGAACTGAAATTGGCGAGAGTGGATGGTATTGTATTTATAAAGGAACAGAATGTAGTGTTGATATTGAAGGGCTCAATGCGTTAACAAATTACAGATTTCACGTAATCGAGTTCGAGGATGGTCCAATATACTACACCGAGATAGTAATATCAAACCCTGCAACTATTAAAACCCAAGTATTTACAGAGTTGACAGACATACATATACAAGGTTTTTTGAGGGGGTCATTTGCTTGGGGCGATTTTAATAACAACAACCTTTTAGATTTTATTGTAATGGGTAATGGTAGCACTGCAATGTCACTATACCCAATTACGCATTTATATAAAAATTTGGGTAATGATGAATTTGTGATCGAACAGACGCTAGAAGGGATTCAGCAAGGCTCGGTTGCTTGGTCGGATTATAATAACAACGGGTTTCTCGATATTTTTATTTCGGGAAATAGTAATAATGATGGAGTTACATTGGTATATAAAAACAATAATGGAACTGATTTCGCTGAAGAAACCCAAATACAGTTGCTGGGAGTTACAGAAAGTTCTGTAGCATTACATGATTTTGACAACGATGGAGATATTGATCTACTCCTATGTGGTGCTACAAGTGTTGGAGAACAGTCCCAAATATACAGGAACAATGGGAATGGTACTTTTAGTTTACATCCAGGGATTGATTTAGAGGGGATTAGTGGCGGTGATGCACTTTGGGGCGACCTTAATAATGATGGCTATGTCGATTTGTTTTTATTGGGACACGGAGCAACTATTGTTTACATTAATAATGGCGACAATACATTTACTAGGCTTAACAACACAGGTATTCCTAACGTTGAATACGGTTCTGCTGCCATTGGTGATTACGATAATGATGGTTTCTTAGATATAGTTTTAACAGGCCAAACAAACAAAAGGATTGCCAGTGTATTTCGTAATAATGGCGATGGTACTTTTACAGAGCAAATAGATATTGAGTTGGAAGGGGTTGCTTGGGGAAGCATTGCTTTAGGCGATTACGACAACGATGGCCTTTTAGACATCGTTATTTCTGGTATGGAAAATGGCGAGAAACAAGCCACAAGATTATATCGGAACAATGGCGACAATACATTTTCTGAGCAATCACATCAAAAATTTCTTGGGCTAACTAATTCTACCGTTGCTTTCGGCGATTACGATAATGATGGAGATTTGGACATTTTTGTTATGGGGGTTTACAATTATTCTCTTTATGCAAAAATCTACAGAAATGACATTAATACTCCTAATAATAGACCTTTGGCACCAACTGGACTAGGTGCCGAAAAGGAGATTCACAAAACAATACTTTCATGGGATCCGGTTACAACCGATGAAACACCTCAAAAAGGGATGAGTTACAATGTGCGGGTTGGTAAAACCCCAGGAGGCTCTGATGTTAAGTCGGCTATGTCCTCCAATGATGGGGTTAGAAAAATTCCTGCTCTTGGGAACTGCGGCCATAGTAATTACTTTGAATTAAGGAATCTTTTACCAGGCGATTATTACTGGAGTGTACAGGCTGTTGACAATGGTTATAGGGGTGGTTATTTCGCTCCGGAGCAGAGCTTCACAATTGAAAGCATACAGGCAAGTAACTTACAGGCATATCACCTTAGATCGGGGAGTTTAGTAATTAAGTGGGATAAGGGGAATGGCACTCGTAGGGTTGTGTTTTGCAAGCAGGGTTCATTGGGGACTGCACATCCAATTGATTTCAGGACTTATACTGCCGACCCAACTTTTGGATATGGTGACGAAATTGGGAATACTGGGTGGTACTGTGTTTACAACGGAAGAGCCGATAGTACAACTGTTTATGGTTTGTCCGCTGGTTTAACATACAATTTTCAAGTTGTTGAGTATGTTGGAACTACTGGTGCCGAGGAATATTATCATATAAGTGGTAACGCAAATCCAGGTGCATTTTCAACAGGCCTATTCTCTGAACTAACCGATGCGGATATCGTTGGCGCAGCTTATGGCTCGGTTGATTGGGGAGATTTTAATAACGATGGATATATTGATCTGGTTATTACAGGGAGTGATGGATTTAATCATAATTTAAAGGCTTATACTAATTCTGGTGACAACACTTTTGCTGAACTATCAGGTATTGATTTACCAGGATTGGTTCGTTCTTCTGTACACTGGGCCGATTTTAATAATGACGATAATCTAGATTTCTTAATTGTTGGAACTTATTGGGGAGAGGAAATTGCTAGAATATATATAAACGATGGGAATGGTGCTTTTTCTTATAATGAAAGTGGAATAAATGCAAATCTAACCAATCCTAAGATTTCCATTGGCGATTACGATAATGATGGATATATGGATTTGCTGGTGTCAGGGTCTTTATCAGGTTCAGGCTCTTCATTTACTAGGGTTTACAGAAATAATGGAGACAACACTTTTTATGAACTGCTCGACACTACAGTTCCAGACTTATATTCAGGTTTCGGTGCATGGGTTGACTATAACAATGATGGTCTTTTAGATATTTTTATTTCTGGTTATCTGTCCATAGCTAGTCTTACTTGTGTTTCAAAGATATTTAAAAATAATGGCGATGGCACGTTTACTGAGGATACTCAGGTTGTGCTTCCAAGTGTACATTCCAGTAGTGCAGCTTGGGGCGATTACGATAACGATGGCTACATAGACTTACTTTTAACTGGATTTAGGCCAGGATTTGGTAGGATATCTAAAGTTTTTCGCAATATTTCGGGGTCGTTTTTCGATATAGAAGCCGGTCTTGAAGGTGTAATTGATGGGGCAGTAGCTTGGGGGGATTTTAATAATAATGGATTACTAGATATTATTATTACTGGAGAAGCAGATTTTGGTTCAGTAACAAAAATCTATTTTAATAATGGCGACCATACCTTTACAGAGGCTACTGATCTGAACCTTACAGGAGTTAAGAATAGTGCTATTGCTCTTGCCGATTTTGATAACGACGGGGATTTAGATTTTATTATTACAGGGGAAACAACAGGTTCAGCATACATAACAAAGGTGTATCGAAATAATTTAGTTATGCGAGCAGGGGCCTTTGAACCTAATCAAAAACCCAGTACCCCAAAGGGTCTTGTTGCTAAATTTGAACCAATTGGTATAAGGCTTTACTGGCAGAATGTGAAAACCGATGAAACCCACCATAAGGCTATGAGTTATAATGTATGGATTGGTACGCATAGGGACTGGACAGAAGGACAAACAATTTGCTCACCTCACTCAAGCCTTGATAGTGGATTTCGCCGAATTACATCAATGGGTAATGCTCAGCTTGATACAACTTTCCTTATCACAGGGTTAACATCTGGCATTTACTATTGGCAAGTCCAAGCCATCGACCAGGGCTACCTGGGCAGCGAATGGTCCGAGCTAGCCACCTTTGAGGTGAAGAACACCCAGGCGTTCTTCAGCGCCACCACCGTTTGCCACGGGCAGCCTACGCAGTTCACCGATCAGTCGCAGGCCACCGACGGGATCGTGTCTTGGAAATGGTACTTCGGCGATGGGGGCGAGTCCACCGATCAGCACCCCCAGCACCCTTTCGCCACCAGCGGAACGCACAGCGTGAAGCTTGTGGTGGCATCTGCCACCGACAAGGACTCCATCGAGGTAGCCGTGGTGGTTAAACCCTCGCCCCTTGTCGATTTCAACGCCCCCACCGTTTGCTTGGGGCAAGAGACCACCCTCACAAACCTCACAGACACATATGAGCTTGATATTGCCAGCTGGACATGGGATTACGGCGACGGCAAGGGCTCCGTTCTACAGGAGCCACCACCCCACGGATACATCAACCCGGGCAGCTATCAGGTGGGGCTCTACGTGGCCGCCACTAACGGGTGTGCGGGCTCAATGGTTAAAACCGTTTCCGTTGGCGCCATTCCCTCAGCCTCCCTGAGCGCCAACGCCCCGCTTAGCTTCTGCCAGGGGCAGAGCGTTACCCTTGAGGTGCCTTTTAATGAAAACCATAGCTACCAGTGG
>NZ_JAANIG010000024.1 GCF_011174675.1 Perlabentimonas gracilis
ATCAAGGCTACGCCTGCCTCGCACGAAAAACTACGCTTGCAGGCGGAAAAAATCTGAACTCGCACCTCCTACGTCGGTGCTCAAACAGCAGATTTTTTTTACCGACTGCTGCACTTGTTTTTCGGCTCACCAGCCAATGCCAGAGGGAAAACGAATCATATTCTAAATTCGAGTTTTTCAGCAGACCCTATGTATAAGGTATTGCTCGCATAGTAAATATTTACGAAAAAGCCCCGATGGGTGAAATCCTTCATCGGGGCTTTGAGGGGTTTGTGTTATGGGTTATCCTTTGCCCACAATATTTTCTATCTCCTCGATGGTTACAGGGATACGTTTGGCTCCAAGAATTCTCGAACCGTTATCAGTAATCAAAATATCATCCTCGAGCCTAATGCCTCCAAAGCCGATGTACTCCATGGCCTTATCGTAGTTAATAAAGGAGCTGTTAATCTTTTCGCTCTTCCACTTCTCAATTAGGGCAGGAACGAAGTAGATGCCGGGCTCAACGGTTAGCACAAAACCAGATTGCAATCTGCGCCCAAGGCGAAGAAAGGCCGTCCCAAACTGATCGATTCGAGAAATTTCATCGTCGTATCCAACATAATTTTCGCCCAGATCCTCCATATCGTGAACATCGAGACCCATCATATGGCCAAGGCCGTGGGGAAAGAACATGGCGTGTGCACCATTGGCTACCGCCTCATCCACATCGCCCTTCATAATACCCAAATTCTTAAGGCCAGCGGTGATCACCTTGGCGGTTTCCAGATGGATACTCTGGTTGGTTACGCCGGGCTTGCTAAGTTCAATACCCTTATTAAGCGCATCGAGTACAATGCTGTAGATATCCTTTTGAACGGGGGTAAACTTGCCATCCACAGGGAAGGTTCGGGTGTTATCCGATGCGTAGTGCGAGGTAATTTCGGCACCAGCGTCGGTTAGCAGCATACGTCCCGATGTGAGAATTTGCGAGTGATCATGGTTATGCAGCGTTTCGCCATTCTGCGATAGTATGATTGGGAAAGAGGTCATATACCCCTTACCAATGGCAATTCCCTCGATGGCACCCACCAACTCCTGCTCTGGGACACCTGCTTTTGCAAGTCGCATGGCAGTAGTATGCATAAGGTAACCCACGTCGCAGGCCTTATCCAGCTCGGCAATCTCAACAGGCTCTTTAATTGAGCGGAGAGAAACCACGGCCTTTACAAGCTCAGTTGAAGCGTACTGCCCCACCAAGGCAGGGCTAATGCCCATAAGCCTGTCGATCATTAGGATATTCTCGGCACGGTATTGGGGTAGGAAGTGGATTTTACGGCCATTCCGAATGGCGCGCTGAAGGGTTGAGGCAAGTTCCTTCATGGGGTGGGTGCAGGGTATGCCAACGCTCTGCCCCAGTTCGTTTACGCTGGGTTGTGGCCCCATCCATATTATATCGTCGAGGTCGAAGTCGTTGCCATACAGGCAGTCCTTACCCTCCTCAATATCAATAACACCGACAAAACCGGGCAGATCCAATCCGAAGAAGTATAGGAAGTTACTATCCTGCCTAAAGCGGTAGGTGTTTTTGGGGTAGTTCATGGGCGACTCGCTGTTGCCAGTGATCAGGATTAGCCCCGAGCGGATCTTCTTCCTTAGGTTCAATCGGCGATTGATATAAACTTGCTTGTCAAACATATTGATAGTTTTTATGATTAGTACATACAAAAATTCTAATGGGTCTTAAAGGTAAAGCCTTTTTTTGGTTAACACAAAAACCTTTGTCATGTTGAGAAGGAATGGCTGTTAAAAAGGGTTAAGGGAGGGGGGGGTGTGGGGTAAAGAAAGTTTGGGAAGTGCCTAGAGTTAATAAAGTGTCTAAAGTAGGAAGTCGGAAGACGCCTGTCTCGTAAACCGTTAGGTTGACGAGAGAAGTAGGAAGTTGGAAGTAGGACGTCCGACAACCGAAGACGGAGAAACCTGTCATGGTCCGTAGGATATGACAGCGTTTTTTTAGTGAATAAGTAGGGCTAATGCTATGAGAGAATAAAGTTAAAAATCCAACGTCTGAAAGTCGAAAGACAGAAGTCGGTAATCAGTGACAGGAGGGAAGATGGTTTATATGGCAGTATGTTAAGAGGATAGGGGAGGGTGATGTAAACTTGCCTATCGGCGGATAAATCTGTAATAGCCTAAGGATCATATCAGCGTTTATTTGATGTGGTAATTGGTTCTCAAAAGTTGCGTCCCCTTTGGTTTCAGGCCTGCTTTCTGAGGCCAAGCTGTCGACTGTTCTGTGATTGAGTTTCGGGTGCTGAGTTTATCTTCTGCAGACAGACACGCGGTGAATTTTCCCCCGTATCAATAAAAAAGGCCTGAGCAAATGCCCAAGCCTTTTATATATCAATACTAATTGGTTTTACATCCCGTGGGTATTGGGTATATGGTATTGGGGGCCGGTTTCGGGGGTTTTCCAAACGGTGACAGCCGGTTGACTTGCCTCAGGAACAGGTTCACTCTCGCAACCATATTCATCAGTTATTACGACTCTATATTTATAAGTTGTACTAGGAGGAATGGAAACACCATCCCATACAGGTGTAACATTGCGTTTAAAAGGATTTGTTGTTACAACAGTTTGATCAAGAGTCTCAACAGGGTTGGTATCTAGGTCATGTAAAATCTCTAAGCTAAAGTTACCCGTATAAACCGTATAGTTAATGTTGAGTTCAGCGGGATCGCCCTCGCAAATTGTGGTAGATAAGTCACCTTCGGTATCGCTTAGACTTACCCAGTTTACAACTGGATTGAGATAAACATTAGCTGTAAAATCAGTTGAGAAATCCTCGCAACCCAAATTGTAAGCCCTAACGTAGAAAACAGTAGTAGTTGTTAACTCTGGTGTTGTAAGTGTTATTGACCCTCCATCCCCAGCAATTGTTGCACCAACAGGAGTCCCACTGCTCATTAACTGGTAGGTAATACCTACTTCAGAGTTTTCAACAACTATATCTACATTCGACCCGGCACAAACACCCGCGGTGTAGTTTTGAAGAGTTGGCTGGGTAGGCTTTTCGTAAACAACAAAATTCCTTGTGTCAGACCCCTGAGTGGCTGTTGTTCCTACCCTTTCCTCAACAGTTATTGAACCATTTCCAACACTGCTCCATTCTACCTCAATGCTGTTGCCTCCCTGGGCTACGGTTCTCCAGTTATTATAATCAGCAGTATTGCATGTGCCACCAGTAACATTCCACCTATATTGGTTTCCAGCATTGCTTGTAGTTTGATAGGTAATAGTTACTCCTTCACACAAATTACCTTCTGTGGGAGAAATCTCGGGAGAAGGAACGTTAAGAACAGTTATTAGTTGTTCCGCTTGTGCTGAACATCCATTGGTCATTGTTTCAACAACCCTTAGGGTAAAGTCATTTGTGGTTGAACCAAAAGTTATATTTGTGGATGCGTTACCTGGTGTTGCAATTGTACCCCCACCGGGTATATCTACCCACGACCAGAGGTAAGTGTTGCCGTTATCGGGCGTAGAGTAAATCCTAGTTTCGTTTACTCCAACAGTTGTTGGGCCTGTTATTGTTGGTTTATCTGTTTGTAACACTGTAATGGTAACGGTACCGGGGTTTATTACGCCCGGATTGCTTGCGTCTGATACTGAGACAAGCTCAACTACATGGACTCCCTGACCAAAGTCAGATCCACGGATCTGAATATTATATGGAGATGCATTAATATTGTTCTCAGTGAGTGTAGTTGCTCCAACCCTATATGATAGACTCCAAGGTGCAACACCAGTTAGCTCAACAGGTATTGTAACAGTTTGCTCGTTATCGCAAACTTCTTGGGGCGATGTATCTGTAATTGCTGCTGTTACTCCAATTGCTCCAATTGAGAATATGTAGTCATCCTGAGTAACGGGTGATGTGGTTGATACTATTCCAGAGGTAGCTGTTCCGCTTACGTTTTGCCCTCTAGCAGTCCAAATCCCTGGCGAACCATTTTCGAATTCAACAACCCTTAAATTTGGCCTAAGCGTCGCATTGGTGGTGTATGCAGGTAGTGAGGCTGCATCCCATCGCAATCTTATGTTTGCTGTTCCACTACCAGGACGATCAACAACCCAGTACTCATTATTACTTACTACGGTAAGAGCACCGTCCAAATTCTCACTGGCAGTTGGGTATGTTGGATCTGGGTTACTGTTAAAGTATGTTGCTGTCCAGTATTCTGGAGACGAAGCCGCCGAAACATTTGTAAGAATAATCCGACCTAGACGCCCACCATTGCCAACAGGGAAATTAAACGATTGGCCATTTATGATTCTTTTACTCAAAGGACCATCAACATACGAAGCTGAACTCCCCCCCGAAACTGCTATAGACGCATTGGTGTTAGTTAGCCGAACCTCTTTGCCTAAGGCAGATTTTAACACCCCATTGGTTAGGGTTAACCTGCGGGCAATATCAATTCCAGAGTTACCAGCAATCTCTGCACCATCACCAGTGTTAACCATCGTAAGGTTATAGAATGATTCCCTTGCAGTAACATTTATATTCTGGAGCGTGCTGCCTTCGAAGAAAACAGTACCTGTTCCTGGAATAAACGAATTTGTACTGATATTCTCATTTATCCAACTTCCTGATATGTATAGATTTTTGTTGTGTAGCGTATTATTAAGTCGTGTCCCATTGCGTATGGTTAAGTTCCCAAGTACCCTCATATTTTCAGCACTCATATTTTTTTGCCCTGTTCCAGAGAAGATTACGTTTTGATAGGGTTTGTAAATATTCCCAGGCTTTAGTGGAAGCGATGCCGTATTACTACCCATAAATTCAACGGTAGTTCCAGTGGTCTCAAAAAATTCGTCAAAAGAACCGCCAGGAAATACAAAGAATCCATCAACTGTTGAGGTAATATCTATTTTGCCAGTACCGAAAACCGTTCCCAAATCGTGGAACACAGTATTTCCACAAGTTAGGGTGCCAATAACCTCAACAGATACGCTGTAGGCACCATCTTGATTAAGGGTCATAGTATGGTTTTCCTGAATAAAAACAGGGTTACCATTAGGTGCTTGAGTAGCAACAGCACCTGAGGGGCTTCCAACTAGCCAGTCACTAGGTGTAAACCAACTTCCATTTACATTTCGGCTATAATAAGTTTCTAATGGAGGGGTAAAATTATCGGCTTCACCAGCAGTAAAGTCACCCGAAAGGTAGCCCACATTAGTAATCGAAAAGCTGTTCAAACCACTATTAACTATACCCGGTTTTCCCACATCGTTATTGCCCAAATCGAACCATCTATATTCATGGATTTTGTATAATCCAACCACATAGTTAGCAACTGTGGGCTTAGCATCATTTGAGTCGTAGGTGTAGCTATGCGTAAGAGTTAGGTTTGAATCGAACCCTGTTGAATCAACTTTCCAGTAGTATGCCAGTTCATTCTCCGAAGGGGTAACAACAGCAGGGTGACGTCGGTTGATGGGTCTAACTGTTATTGTACCAGCTGCTCCAATACTAGATATATTGTAACTGGCAGGTGTGTATTTACCCGAAACACCAATTGGAAAGGTAAAACTACTTGCTCCTGTGAATACTTTGCGTACCCCCTGATCGCTTAATACACCATTCAGAATAAGCATTCTTGTTTTATCGGGTGTACCACCTATTGAGGCATTCTGTCCAAAAACCAGGTTATAATCGTCGATGTAAATACTCCCGTTAGTGAACGTTAAGCGTCCTGTTATGGTAGCATTATTTTGGAGTGATGCACCAGAAGTATTGTTAAGTATAATATTACCATAGGTGCCACCTACCCCATTGAGGTTTTGGTTTTGTGTGCCAATGAGGTTTAATCCCCCATCAACTGTGCTGCTTGTATGTGTTGATGTATTGGTGATGTTACCCACCACCGAAATGGTGTTGCCACCATCATTCAGAATACCTGTGGATAGATTTAAGTTACCATTCACCCTAAGAGAAGAGTTTGGTTGTAGAGAAACTGTACCCTCTGAGGCAAAGGTGAGGTTTGCAAAGTTTGTAAGGTTTGTTCCATTCCCAACAATGTTTTGCGTTCCCGATCCATTGAATGTTACGGTTTGGGTAGATGAACCAGCAAGAAACCCTCCATTCCCAATCCCCGCCGAGGCGTTATTGTTATTATTGGTAAAACTTCCTCCAATACTTAGGTTTAAACCATTAGCATTGAACTGTGAATTACCATTAATAGTTAAATTATTTAGGATTGATAAGGCAAGTACCTCGTTTTGTAGGATTTGATCGGATCCCACAGCTCCAACACTTACATTCCAAAGCGGAGAGGAACTGCTTAGTCTAAAGGTGTGATTAGCGGTAGAACCATTTAAGCCCATTTGCAACGTTCCGCCTGTTACCAATGAAGAATCGGGACGGATGTATATATCGCCGAAAGCTGTTCCATTAACCGAAGGCCTGTCGAACTCAAGTGTACCTCCACTTATGGAAAAGAGGCTGTTTGTGTTGGCTATCTCAATTAATCCCCTGGTGTTAATTCTACTTTTTCCATAAATAGTGGTTGTACCTCCAGATTGAATGTAGTTTAGTGAGCCACTTGAAATGGTGGTGGGCCTGCGGATTTGACCATTCACGGAAAGATTACCACCTTCGACTACAATTTCGGGAGTCCCAGCAGCAGCATATTCAATACTATTGTTATTAGATGTGGCTGGGTTACCAATAAACATATTTCCCCCAAGAACCTCAAGTTTTCCTGCAAGTATTAGGTTACCCGTGCCATAGGCTACCCTAACATCTCCATTCTGTACAGATAGGGCGGCTGTAGAGGGAATGCTAAACGATGTACCTCCATCGGTTATGGTTACTGTAAGCCCCTCTTTATTCACTCTGAATGTACCATTTGTAAGGGTTAGAAACGGGTTGGTTACACCTGTCGTTATATCCGACTCTAGCGTGACAACAGGTGTAGCATCATTCCCTTTATCAACGGTAATATCGTAAAAGTTATAGGTTGTTCCACTCCCGGCAATTAATGCGTTATTGGTTCCTTTGAATACAGCGGAAACTCGACTATCTGTTTGATGAAGATTGAATGTCCCCTCATTGTTTATATCACCGTGAAGTTCAAGTGTATGGGTTGTGTTTGCTGCTGTTGCTCTTACCCTAAATGTAGCCCCATTACTTACATTAATATCGCCTTGTATTCTCAACGTTTTCGAGGGTGTCCCATTCATTATGATAAAGGTTCCCGACTCAACGTTAAAATTCCCGAGAACATTCAGTGTGGTCCAATTACTGCCTGTATTTGTCCTTGCCGATTGGACACTCCCCTTTACAGTTATATTATCGTGTATGGTTAAGTTTAAATCGGGTAGGTTAACAATATTTCCCTGATGGTTAAGTATTAGGTTGTTGAACTGGTTAAGAGCAAGTCCACTTCCAGATATGGTTGGGATATCAATTTGTCCAGCATTTGAATAGAACTCAACCGTCCCCCCATTTGATCCAATAAACTCGCCAAAATCTCCCGCAGGAAAATAGTTACTGCTGGAAATACGCAGAGTTCCTGCTCCAGCAACTGTTTCCTCTGGTATTGCCGCAAAGTTATGACCCTGAGTGATTCCCAAGTCGAGCATTGAACCCTCGGCAATAAAAAGTGCACCCGATTCTTCGTTAGGAGTTTGAATTGTAACGGTGTGGTTATGGGTATCGTCGCCAATAATAACAATTGTATTGGGGCCAGGAACACCGTCACCACCGGGTTCTCCCACGCCAACTGCCGACCAAGTACTTGGCGTGTCCCAGAATGTTGGTGTGCTACTGCTGTATAGAATTGGAATTGCCTGAAATGCTAAGGATTCACCAGCAGTATACTCGCCACTGCCAGCCGACTGGTTTGCAAAGGTTATTCGGTTATTTGCTTGGTCAACCTGGTTTACATCAGGTATAGTTACCCACGAGGAACCTGAGCGGTAAACGGCTGGAATATAGTTAGCCTCATTGCCCTGCACAAAGTTGTTGGCTCCCGATGCGTTGTAAGTATAGCTATGCGTAACCGAATTTGGTGTAATACCAGAGAATCCTTCGCTAGTATTTTTCCAGTAGGTAGTAATGGCGTTGGTTGCTCCCTGAGCTAGGTAATGCCTCTCGTTAACTGGGCGCGACGTAACCGAACCCCATTGTGCTGGCGCACTGCTAAATTGGATGTTAGCTGGCATATAGTAGTATGTACCACTAAGTTCAAAACCAAAGGGATACAAAAACTCGTTGGTGTTAGAAAAATGCTTTTTAATACCCCCATCCGATGCAAGCCCATTGGTAACAACCATTTTATTGGCATTGAATACCTGATCGGTTGTGGCTGCTGTTGAGAATACCCTGCCATTGAGCCCCAGAGTAAGAGTATTGTTCCCAATGCTAAACCGATGGTTTGAAACAAGCCTCAAATCGCCATTCACGGTCATTGGGTTAGCAAGCGTTACGCTACCCCCCGATTTGCTAATGGAAAGGTTATTGAAGCTGCCGGTTCCATTTCCTGATATGGTTTGAACTGCACCCCCGGTTAGCTCAATACGGCCAGCAGCACCAGCAGGTCTGTAATGCGTTCCGCTATTGGAGATATTTCCCGCTACGGTTATTGCCTTGGTTCCATCGCGCAGGGTGGTTCCGCTGCCCAGCTCCAAGTTACCTCTAACGGCAAGGGTTGCCTGCGTTCCGGCCAACGATAAATCCGATTCGCCACCCAGCGTTAAGTTGTTTAAGCCATTGGTAATGGTTCCGCTGTAGGTAAAGGTTTGCGGCCCGGAGCCATTGAAAATGGTGGTGTTATTTCCGGGAGAGTAAGTGGTGTTATTGTTTATGGTGAAGTTATTGCCAACCGAAACATCAACATTATTGGGGCCAGAGGTTAGTACCGCTCTGTTTTCTAGCGTTAGGTTATTTAAAACTACAAGGGGTTGTGCCGTTATTGCCTCTGGTACACGAGCGTTTGCGGTATAGGTTCTAGGTTGTGCTGAGCGGTTAGTTACGTCAGATATTATATTTAAATTCCAGAACGGAGCTCTTGAAGCAATATATGCATCACGTGCTGCTGGGACAGTTATATTGAATTCCCCCCCTGTAATACTTATGTTATTAGGATTTGCCCCTACGACATAACTAAAGTTACTCCCAGATCCACCTGCTATAGGATTTGGAGACAGGATGTTTATTGTTCCACCTGAAATTGTAAGAGTGTTGTCGGGATATGGTAGAGTAAAGGCTGCGTATATGTTCATTCCTCCTAGATTAGGAAGATTAACGGCTCTTATTGAAAGGTCTCCCCCTGACATTGTAAATGCTCCCCTGTGCGTTCCAACTTCATAGGAGGTTCTAACGCACTCAGTAGTAATACTACCATCCTCAATAAGTAATGAAGATGTAGTTCTCATTATCAACCCCTGCTTAGAATTATCATTAAATACAGAATTACTTGAAATACGTAATCCGCCATAAATGATAAAGGCTGTACCATCAGCCGTATTCGCTTGTGCGGAATATGTAACGTTTGCACCATCGAGCCAAAGCATAGCATCCTCATCAATGTTATATACACCTGTTTCTGCTATAGATGGTACTACAATGTTCTCACCTAATCTAAGCGTGCCTGCAAGAAGACCTAGCGCCTGAGGATTAGGTATGTTTGGGGGAGTCCCTGAGGGATCAAGGTTAGTCTTACCCCAAAGGTTAAAGAAGGCTGAATTGGTCGCATCAATATTTAGAATATAAGTCTGGTCGACCCCTTTGTTGATTTCAATTCTATAAAAACGGGTTGGTCCATTTAACAAAACAGATTGATCAGAAGAGGGGTTGTTAAACACAACATCAACCCTGTTATTTGGATGATTATTGTCATTATAGGCTGCTGCAGTTAGATTGGTGAATTGTACATCACCGTTATTAGTAAAATCACCCTTAATAATTATTCGGTGAGCATTGTTATTTCCTGTTCCAGTATTTCCTGTTCCCAAACGAATCAAACCATTCTCACCAACCAAAACATTGCCATTAATGTTTGAGACGATTCGGGTAGTAGCAGTATTGTTGTTTACGCGGAATGTACCCTGCTGTATTGTTAAATCACCTTCAACTATAAGATTTCCAAGCAGGGTTACAGTTGTTGCTGGTGTAGATAAATTAATTATTAGATTGTTATAGTCTAATTGATTCAGATTAAAGTTAGCATTATTATAGTACTCCACAGTACCCCCTGTTGCCGAGACAAATTCAGAAAAGTCGCCAGTAGGGAAGTTGTTTGTTTGCAGTCGCAACATACCCTGACCTTTAACCCAACCAAAATTATGACCAGTTGTTGTTCCCAAATCTAAAGTTCCACCCTCGTTAAGCTGCACGGAGAACACTGTAATGCTACCCGAAGGGTTGGTAACGGTACGCCCGTTAAGAATTACCACCCTATCGTCGGCGCCTGGTATACCGGGGCTAACCGATAGCGTTCCCGATGGGTCGGTGGTCCAGGTGGTGGCAGCAGTCCAAGGCCCTGACTGGTAAGAATAGTAAGTTCTTATAGGTTCGCGAGCAGTCCATGTTCCGCTAAGGTTTGATGCTCCAGCAACAGAAAATGAGGTTGCCCCAACAGTACCCCCGGGAACATCTAACCACTCGTCGACAGCCCAAAACTTTGCCTCGTAGTCGTTTCCCTGTACATCGCTAGCGTCAAAAGTGAAATTTATATCTGCCGAAATGCCCGAGATACCCTGAGTGCTGGTAACCCAATGCCGATTTAAATCGGTGGGATTGGTGTTGGGCGCTCGTTCACCTGCCACCCTAACGCTTACAGAACCACTACCCGTTGAGGCGAAAGAAGTTATATTCATAGGGGAATATACTGAACCCGTTCCCACAGGATAAACCATTTGAAAATCGGTGCTGCTAGCTCCTTCCTTTATTAGGCTTCCATCGCCGTCGCAAACTATCATTCGGGTTGGGCCAAAGGTGCCTGTAATAGAAGCATTGGCGTCAATGGTAAGGTTGTTGGTTCCAGCTCCCAAGCTTATATTCCCATTGGTAAGTGAAAGATTGTTGTTTACCCTAACATTGCCAAGAATGGTTTTTGTACCACCACCACTAATGGTAAGGTCTCCGTATTCTTCGGCAAGTATTTGCTGATCACCAGCAAACCCATATGTTATGGTAGATGCTGCGCCAATTGTAACGGTGCCACCGAAAATATTAAGGTTACCCACATTATGGTTTAGGGTGCCGTTATCGTCAACCTGAAGAAAACCGTTGGCCTGTATGGTAATTGTATTATCCTCATTCAGCACGCCATCCTCAATCTGTATGCTTGAGTACAGGCCTAGAGTCCATGCTCCAGTGGTGGTCATGGTGTGGCCGTTCTGTATTACAAAAGTCTGATAGTCATCATTCATATTAAAGGGAGAGTGTCCTTCACTTGTTTCCCAATTGGATAAATTGTTATGTTCACCTGAGCCTTGGGAATAAAAAATTGGTTGGGTGTAAGAAATTATTATTTGCCCATTGGCTCCAGAACCGCCGGGATGATTAGTTCCAAAAAAAAGAATTTGCTGCCGCTCACCACCGCCACCGCCGCCACCAGGGGCAGTACCACTTTGGCCAGAATCATTGGTTCTACCATCACCACCATTACCACCATTGGCTCCATTACCACCATCGCCTCCTGAGCCACCTCCCTGCGCTCCATTGCCCCCGGTTAGGTTGATTGCTCCACCTGTGGCAGAACCACCTTGCCCTATTGAACCAGCATTTCCACCACCGCCTTTACCGCCATCGGCAGTAAGGGTTAGAAATGTGGTTGCACCACCATCCCCTCCGTTGCCTCCATTTGCAGCTCCCGCATTGCCCCCCGCACCAACGCTATATGGTATAACCTGCCCGGGCGTAACGCTAATAACTTGCCTAGCATATCCACCGCCACCACCACCAGAACCACCATTATTGTTATTACTTGAACCGCCGCCACCACCACCAGCGCCCCATACTTGAACAATAATTTCTGATACACCCGCAGGTACAGTGTAGTTTCCAGAACCTGAATTGTAAGTGGTAGTTTGCCCCCAAGCCCCACCCCCCACAAGAGCGAGAGCAAGAAAAAGAAGTAGCGTTCTGAAAGATTTCGGGCAGCCATTGCCCTTTGGGTTATGTTTTATGCTAGTAGAGCTGTTCATAGCAATTTTATGGTAAGTTTATTATTGTTTTCCTTAGTTTGTTGCCTACCGCCATGCTTTCCGAAAAAAGGCAGAAGTTAGCAGTTGGCCCAGCTAGCTGCATTAACCAGCAAATTTAGTAAAATATGCAATCCCGCATATTATTATTGATTAACAGCCAAATATTTATTGCTAATGATGTTGCTTGTTACATTAATGTTTTGTTGCTCATAGCTACACGGAAATTACACATACTATTAAGCAACCCCTGTGCCATATACTTTAACGTTCAGATATTCACCCCATAAAGGCTGGGGTGGCGAAAGTGTGGGGTACGAAATCGGGCATAAGCGCTTATGCCGCTGGAAGAGCATATGCTGTGTTTTATCAAGTAAAACATGCTGTTTGCCAAATTTTGGGCCGATAGGCTAAACAATTACCTACATATGTGCGTATAGATAACGCTTTAAGTGCTGTATTAACAGTAACTTTGCGCTGTGCGACCGTTTTCGGGCAATTTTGGCTCACGAACCAATAGTTAGTTTGTGTTAAACATTTGTACAATTGTTAGTTAAGGCGAATGGCGTAGATGTTGCTTTAATAATGGATGTTGTGAGTCATTACAATGGATTGGATAATATTACGATATGAGACGATATATACTTTACAAAAGTAAAGCCCAAATTCTGGCCCTTGCTCTGGCGCTAGTCAGCTTCGGGGTGTTTAGCCAAACCTCAAAGGACAATTATACGGGCTTGTGGAACGATTCTAACAGCTGGGTAGGGGGAACGATTCCTAATAGTGCTAATCCACAGAACAGTGTGTATATTGATGGGTTTATAACATTACAAGGCAATTTAACATTTAGTAAAAACAATGTAAACCTATATGTAAGGGATACTTTAATTATTAACGGGGATCTAACTCTTGGGAATAATAATGATTTATCAATTTTCGATGGAGGTGTACTTATAGTAACAGGAAGTGTTTTTGTCGCTAACCAAGTAAATATTGCAGGAAATGGTTATTTTATAGTTTATGGTGATTTTAATAAGACGGGTTCATCAAACCAAGGATCTTTTACTAGTGATGATTCTCCATCAAATGTCTTTATAGGAGGGACTATAGATGTGCCAGGGGGTTGGGCCGATGACCCTGGCGATGTTTTTAACTGTTCAGGAACTGGATACGTAGGTACTGAGGGCTGTAATTGGGGAAATTTTGATGATATACTAGAAGATCCAATTTATGAAGATTTAATCGAAGGCTCTTGTTCTACAAAACCAGTTATTGACACCCAACCAACCGATGTTACTGCTTCAGAAGGTTCAATTGTTACATTTTCATTAACTACATCTTCAACCCCGGTAAGCTATAGGTGGCAGATAAAAGAAAATGGAGGAACAGTCTGGTCAAACATTTATAACGACGGAACCTATTCTGGTGCAACCACCGCTAGCCTTACGGTAAATAGCATAACTACAGGAATGGATGGTGATCATTTTCGGTGCATTGTTAAATTTGATAACGGTTGTTCCACAAAGTCAGATGAGGCAACACTTACGGTAGGCGTTGGGTGTTCTATTTCGCTTACGTCAGATGCTGTAACTGAAAACCAAACTATATGTTTTAACATTGCCATTCAGGAGATAACATACAGCACAACAGGGGCGACAGGTGCAACGTTTAGCGGATTGCCTAATGGTGTTTCAGGGAGTTGGAGTGCCGATGTAGTTACTCTTTCTGGAACACCTACCGAGGCAGGGACATTTAACTATACTGTGACTTTAAATTCGCCTTGTACCCCAATAGCCGAAGGAACTATTGCTATTACTCCAGCACCTATAGCCACTGTTACAATCGATCCTTCTGGCTCTGCTTGTGCTGGTGGTAATCTGTCCATATCCTTAACACTCGAAGGTACTGGCCCATATTCTTTCAACTTGGTTAGCGTTCAGGGCGGAACAGAAGAGGTTTTACAGACAGTTACCAGCCAGGTAGAACCCGTTGGTGGATTTATCTTTAACGTAACATGTCCTGAGTGGATAGATAATTCTGTTAGACCTATCGAGCCCACAGAATACACCTTTACCCTTCGCAATTTTGTGGATTCAAGCGGGTGCGCTGGAGTTGTAACACCTGCAACCGTAGATGTTTGGAAACGCCCCGAAACAGGCCCACAGTACCACATACCCAATACTTATGGGGAGTAGACAGTGGATTAAAATTTAATCTTACCAAATAGGCAAGCCTCAAAATACAATTACTCCACCTACCATATGCGGCAGGTGGAGTAATTATTTTGCAGCAATTTTACTACCTACGGCTTTTGAGCGCCGTACCCGGGCACATTGCCAAACAGGTTTAGGGCATCTCTCCATGGATATTTGTTGGCAAACATGGTGGCGCTCGACGATATTGTGCCCTGCTTATTCATGCCCATGGCAGCACGCCACTGGTTGGCGGGCGAGTTAGGGTCGTAGTCAACGGTTTCGCTGTAGCGAGCCCCTAGGTAGCCTTCGAGGTAGGCTTTGTTCACCTTAAGCCCAGCAGGAATCTCATTCTTATTTCCTGTAACGCTGGCAACCTCCAGGTCGTCAAAATCTTGTGCATCTATTCGTATTCGCGTATTGCTGGCTGGGCTGTAGTGCAAATCCTTATCCTTGTTTACAAAGAAGATATTGTGGTCTATGCTAATCCACTCGTTGTTATTAAAGCGGGTATGGTCGATCCCTGCCAGAATGCTGGCGCCAATCACATTGTGGTGGATATTGTACTGGCAGCCAGTCATTATCCGTACCCCGTAGCCCATGTCGAGAAAGTCTTTTAGCCTACTCCAGCTGAACAGAATGGTATTGTTGGCTATCTCCACATCGCTGCAAAGCGTGAGCGTATTGGGGCCACCGGTTCGAGCGCAAGTGCCATAAATCTCGATGGCAGCCATTTTGTTGGCCACAAACACATTGTTCTTAACGGTAAACAATCCGCTTCGGTGACCTGCCTGGAGCGCAAAGCTGGCTCCATTTAGGAATACGCAGTTCTGCACGGTTACATCGCCCCCGGTGGTGGCGCTAACGAACTGCAGCAGAGGCTCGCCAACGGTTGAGTTCATGTTGGCTGGCTTTTCGGTGGGCAGCATCAGCCGGCCCCCTTCAACACCGTCAACAACCCCATCGTTTGGGCTGTAGGCATTTCGTTCGCCGCTATCGAAAACTATATGGTCAATTACGGTTCCCGCCACATCCTTGGTGAACTTGAGCAGAGCCTTGCGCGATGTTCTTGCGCTTTCGTTGTTTGGCTGTATTAGGGTAGGGTGCGCCACAATATCCTGCTTGCCAAAGCCCTCGTCGAAGCTGCCGTAGAGCCGAACGGGCTTGTTGCTCTCAATAAAGCCAACGTTAAGCGTTCCGTAGTAAACGCCACCAGCAATGCGGATTTCTGCCCCGGGCTCGGCCACGTTTATGGCCTTGTCGATATTCTTAAAGGGGCTGCCCTTGCTACCATCGTTTCGGTTGCTACCATTGGTCATCGAAACGTAAAGTGTTTGGCTGCTACCGGTAGCGGGAGTGGCTGCATCGGGTGTTGCAGCGGGAGTTGGTTTGGTTTCCGCCGCTTTCTCGTCGGCCTGCTTTTGCTCAGGTCTTGTGGTTACGGGTACCTTCTTTTTAACATCCTTCAGATTTTTAATCTGAGCCGAAGCTGGCATTACAATCATTAGAACAAGGGCAATGGCCCCAATGGTTTTAAGTACTTTCATCGTTTTGTTTTTTTAGGTTTTACAATATCGTTAGTTAGTAGGGTTGGCTTTAATTACCTGCGCAACAGAGTTGTCATGTGGCATGATAACCGCGATTAGCAGTTCGTTTTCACTTATGCTTTTGAAGACTGAGGTTGGGCACTCGTACCTTTTGGGCCTGCTGCTAACAGGTAAATCATGAGCCCTACCCACCGAATCGATTTCGAATGCTTCATGTGCAGCTATGCTAACAAAGTGCCGTGTGGTGTGGGTAAAGGTTTTTCGGTTCCTGTAGCTAAGCGTACTTTTTTGGGTTACGGGCCCTACCAAAACTCTTGGTAGTTTATTCAGCCTAGCCACTCGCCAGGCCATTCGCAGGCAAATAAAGAGGAATGCAACGGATAGAAATATTCCCACCTCAGGGTAATGGGGGAAAGCAAAAAAGGATAATGGAACCACCACCACACCAACCACTAGTATTGCCTTTAGCATCCACTTCCCCGTTTGCTTTAGGAAGTCAATATTTAGCGAGCTGTAAACCTCTGCCCAGTTTATTGTTATTTCTTGGGTCATGACCAGCTAAATATTTTCCTTTGCCATTAGCTCTTCGAACATAATGTGGCTTCGAGGGGTACCAAATGATCCGTTGGGTGCAACCTCCTTCTCAACATGCATAGTGTACAGCTTGCATAACCCATCGGGCAGCTCCGCCGCAACTTGCACCGTTGTTTCGCTAATGTTTTTAACAACCCACTGGGTTTTGGTGCTATCGGCCCACTCCTCAACCCTTTTGCTCTCCCAGGGTTTAACAACGGCTACCCTAAGCACCTTAGCGTTGGGGGTTGAGGTGCTAAGCGCCATGAGTGCTGCCGCTTTGGGCTCTGCTGCCTCGGGATCGGTAATAGCCTCGGGCTTCATGGTTGTTAGCTTGCTGCGCTCCTGCTTGCGGCTCTCGTTAAGCTCTATGAGCTTCGATAGGGCGTTGAGCACCGACTCGAGGCTTGAGGACGAGTCGGTAAATAGGGGTCTTAGCTCGTCTATTTGTTGGGTAAACCCATCAATCTCCTTTTTACCAATTAGGTAAGGTTTCTGGTTCTTATCGCTAATCCAATCGACATCGCGGTTCAGAAATTCTATCCTGTCGTTAATCTGCTTGCCAACCTCGTCTACCAGCAGCTTGGAGGTTTCGGCAAACCGACTGGGGAATTGTTGAACTCGCATCTTGGTGTCGGTAACAATGCTCTCGAGGGTAATCGTTACTTGGCTAGCAAAAGCCACCTGGCTGTATTCGGCTAGCAGATCCTGAGCTTTTGCAAAACTCTTCTTATGCTCAAGGAGTCCGGGGATATTTTGGGGAGCACCATCGAAATAGGGGATATCCTTAAACCTATCGACCCAGAGTTTGCACAGCTCCTCGTTCTGCTGAGCCTTTACCTCCATCTCCCTGTTGGCCTCGGCTTTTTGCTGCGCGTTGGCTCGCTCCTCTTGTTCAAGTAGCTTAATGTGCTCAGCCAGCTCCTTTATTTCGGGGATATCGGTTAGTGGTCCAGCGAAACGAGAGTAGTAGGTGTCGAGCTCGCGCTTTGCCCACTCGAGCTCTTTCCTAACAATATGATCGCGGATTCGATTAAGCTGAGCCTGGGCTTCGAAGGGGAGCTGATTGTTCCCGCCAGGGCGAGTGCTCACGCCTTTTCGCTCCAAATCTTTGCGAAGCTTCTCAATTTTCTGCATCAGCGACTTCACCTGAAAATCGTCGGGGGTCTGCTGTTTTGCCTCAGTGCAAATCTCATCGGCCTTGTTTAGCAGCTCCACGGCCTCGTCGTTCTTTCCGCTAAACATGCTTCTTTCTGCATTTCGCAAGTAGCCATTGGCCTCTTGTAGCGTTTTTTTCGTGTCAATCATAGCAGTGTAGTTAGTGGGTTAGTACATCATTAGCTAATTTCATTCTCTTTGCCTTTGGATTTCGACGAATTGGTCATGGCAGATGCTTCGCGCTTAACGCCTTTAGTGGTGCTGCGGATAGAGTTTGAAATCCCAAGAATGCGCTGAATGGTCGATAGGATTTGCTGAATTGTTCTCATGATACAGATTTTTTGGTTAATAAATTTGGGTTATGTCCCACGGGGAGACTTAATTATTTATATACCAAAGTTACTTTGAGCCGTAGCGCATTACCATGAGGGAAAACCCTCATTTTGCATAGGGGAATTAGGAAGGGGGTGTCGTAAATCTGTGGTTACAAGCCGCGATGGTGATGTTGGGTGCCCATGAGCGAAGGGTTTTGGAAGGGGGAATCCAGGGTAATAACCCAAACTTTAGAGATGGGATATACCTTATATATTTGGTTCTACCACGACTTTAATGGGTCGCTCATTTACATTAAAATATTGTGTGCTTCAATATAAAGCAAAACCTTAGCATTTCAATATTATCGGTGCGCCTGCACCTGCTTTTTACATTAGAAGAGTTTCTTTTTACAAATATCACCGGTACTACGCACCTATACGTTTTTGAACCATTTAAACATTAGCTGCAGAGCACCTGCCTGATGGCAGTCAGGGCGTAAATACTTGTATAAAAGTTAAACAAATCCAACGGGGTAAGGTGCGCCTGCCTGCTGCAGGCAGGCGCACCGATAATGTTATAACTATGTTAAGAATCTTCCATTAAAGTCGTGGTAGAACCATATATTTTCAACATAGAAGAAACTGTTTAAGTTTAAATTATAATTTTTTATAAAGCCCCCGTAGGTGGCAAATAGCGATGGGAAAAATACTTTCTTGAAATCTTAGCGCCTCGTAGAGTGCGCAATAGATATTTTTTCTTTATTGCACCCTCTCTGGGGTGCTTCGTTAAATTTTTACTAGTTTTCAATCGCTATTTGCCCCTGCCTAACGGCCAGGCAGGCTCTAACGAGGGCGGCTGTTAATTGAGATTTCAAAATTTAAACAGTTTCTAATAATTGCCACGGGAGTTAATATGTAAAAAGTAATATGGGCCTTAGCCTGGCAGCAGTTAGAGGGAGGAGCAATTCGAAAGTCCAAAAACTAGTTAAGGAGGAATGAAGTAGAGAATACTAGCAGATTGCAATGAGCTAGGTGCGGAGGGAAGGTGAAACGGGCGGGAGAGTTGGCGGGAATGCCAAATCCTTAGCCCCATGTGCGAGGGCGCTTGCGTTCGATTTGGAGCGCATTGGTGGATTACAAGTAGAACGATGAGGAAACTTTGAAAACCCAGGTATGCTAAGGGTGAGCAATCTGCTCGGTGCGATCCAAATCGCTTACGTCGCCATGGGGCTTAGGATTTGGAAGGGCGGGTGGCAGCATTGTTTCACCTGATTCTTTGTTTACTTTCTCATTTAAGGAGAAAGTAAGAGGGCATAACCAAAGAGCCCTGAGGGCACTATGCTTGCTGAGAAAACGATATTAAACAGAAGGCTATGGTGGTAGACAGGCCCAATAAGAGCACTGTTGAATTTGGCGTGTCTACCGACATAGGCATGATAAAGCCATTTTTGTAGCAAACTTGTCCAACAGGCTTAAGTCCGTGGCAATTAGTAAAGTGTTTTGTAGGAATAAAACTTAAACAGTTTCTTGAATACCGATTGGTTAAAATGCTCGACTTATCGCTTGTTTTTAATAGGTTTATTGAGAAGGGGAGTAGTACTTACTCAAGCGAAACGATATCGTTTTTAATGGCAAACTTTATTAGTTCAATGGAATTTCTAAGCTCAAGCTTTTCCAGCAAGTTGTTTTTGTGGTTCTCAACGGTTCGGGGGCTAATAAACAGCTTCGACCCAATTTCCTTAAAGCTTAGCCCATTGCTAAGGTGGTGAATAATCTCCTTTTCTCTATCGCTAATGTGGGGCATCGCTTTAATTGATTTGAGCTCATCAATTTTCCTTTTGAAGCTTCGGAAAACAATCGACGATAGGCTTTGACCAAAGTAGGGCTCTCCCTCCATCACCGTTTTCATGGCAAAAATCAGCTCCTCGCCCGATGAGTCCTTATTTAAAAAGCCGTCGGCACCCTTACTAACAGCTTCGCACACAATGGCCTCATCCATCTCGGCAGTTAGCATAAGCACTCTGCAGCTGTAGCTGTTTTTGAAAAACTCTATTAGATCGAGGCCAGAAATGTCGGGTAGAATAATATCGAGCAGAACAAGGTCGGGGCGCGTGTCTCCAATACTTGCTTTTAGGCCCTGGGCGCTGGCCGCTTCAAACACCAGCTCAAAGTTAGGATCGCCGAGAAGGAGGGCTTTTATGCCGTCTCGAATAATCCTGTGGTCGTCTACAATGGCAATTTTAGTCTTCATTGTTTGTAATATATGGCAATGCAATGGTAAATCGGCTTCCCTGTCCCGGCTCGCTCTCCACAAGTAGACTCCCCGATATTCTTTGGAGAAGATCTTTGCATATCATCAGCCCCAGTCCCGAACCCTTTTCGCCATCAAGTCCTGGTTTGGCCTGGGCAAAGCATTTGGTGTTTTGCAGAGTATCAACCTCCTCGGGGGTCATGCCCACGCCCTGGTCGCTCACAATAATCTCAAGCAGGTTGTTTTGTTGCTTTGCCGATATTTCGATAGTGCTACCACTTTTGCTAAACTTCATGGCATTGGATAGGAGGTTTCGCAAAACGGTTTCCAAAATATTGTAATCGGCCACCAAGCTGAAACTGCTGGCAACTTGCTTTGTAATGGCTATTCCCTTTAGGTTTGCCACGGGTACTGCCTGTGCCACAACCTCATCAACTACCTCGCAAATTACAATTGGTTCCAGCTTCACGGGAATATTGTTTTGCTGCGATTGCGCCCAGCCCAAAAGATTTTTAAGCATCCCCTTAAGCGCGTTGGCCGACTGGGCAAGTTCCCCAAGGTAGTGCTTTATGTTATCGGCTGATATGCTGTCGTACCGGCTGTTTAGCGTTTCCACAATGGTTGAGAAGCCCGCAATGGAGTTCCTTAAATCATGGGCCACCACCGAAAAGAGTTTATCCTTGGAGTGGTTTAGCTCGTTGAGCCTCGCGTTAATTTCGGTTAGCTGCCGTTGGGTTTTCTTTTTGATGTTAAATCGGCTGAGGAGCGATCCTAAAAGGATGATTAATACCAGCGAAAAGCCTATCATTAGATATTTTTGCTGATTGGCTTGGTTCAGCTTAAGCTCCTGCTCAATTTTTTCTTGATTTAGCAGGGCCAGCTCCTTCTCCTTTTGTTCGGTTTCGTACTTAGCCTGAAAATCCATCAGCTGTTTTTGGGCTCTTTCGTTGTATACCGAGTCTTTCAGCACATAGTACTGCTTATAGTTATCCAAAGCCTTGGAGGTGTTGCCCAATTGCTCGTAGAGCTGCGATAGCTCCCTGTAGTTCTTAAGGATCATATTCGTGAAGCTTACCCTTTGAGCAATGGCAAGGCTTTGGTTGTAGTAGTCAACAGCTGTTTGGATATCTCCCTTTTTGAAATGATTTAGGGCAAGATGATTTAGCACAATCGACTCCGATACGTATACCCTGTGCTCCTGAAAGATGGCAAGTGCCCGCAGCAAGTACTCCTCGGCTAGCGCATATTGATTTTGTAAAGTGTACACCTCTCCAATTTGGTCGAGCCGATAACCCTTGGGAACAACATTCCCCAACTCCTCCTCAAGAGCCAGCGATTTTTTTAACCACTCCAGCGCAAGGTCAAATTTTTGCTGCGATTTATAAACCGAAGCAATGGAGGCCATGCGTACAGCAATTTGATTCCTATTGTTGCTCTCCTGAGCAATAGCTAATGATTTGAAGAAAAACTCAAGCGCCTTGTCGTACTGGCGCCAAATCTCGTAAATCTTTCCTATGGCGTTTATGTCAATTGAAATGTTTTCCCTATCATCAAACTTTTCGTCAATCACAAGGGCATTGCTGAAGGCCTCTAGCCCCTCTTGGTATTTGCCAACAATTACATAGTTGTACCCCAGCTCGCGATAAGCATTGGCTATTTGCGACGAGTCGTTTGCAAGCACTGCATACTTTAACGATTCAGCTGCTTGATGGCTTGCCTTATGGTTTGCCCCCGCTAAACGGTGGAATAGCCCTTTCCTGAGGTGAGCCTCCGATATGGATGTGTAGCTGATTTTCGGAGCGTTTTGGTTTAATGCTATGTACTCGTCGAGAAGGGTGTGAGCCGCATCCACCTCACCAGCGTCATAAAGGGAGTCGGCTTTTGCGAAAACAAGCTCTTGGTAAGAGTTCGTGGAGTACGAGCTAAGAAATTGTCCACAAACCAGAATGATGGTAATAATTATTTTCTTCACCAATTCGGCTTTATTACTGTTGCTAAAATGTATGATTATAATCACTAACAGCATGAATTTACAACTATTTTTATTACCAGCCCATTCGAAAGGTTAAGCAAGTTGACAAATTTATTTGCAGGTGTGCTAATTCATCGGATGTATTTGATTTCTGATATTAAGCTCCTATATTAGCTTATTGGGGAACACAAATAACGCTTGGTCGCAAATGGCTAGAATCCTTGTAGTTGACGACGACTCCAGCTTCTGTATTATGCTTAAAACCTTTCTCAGCAAGAAGGGACATAGCGTTTCAGAGGCTTTCTCGGTGAGCGAGGCGCTTAAGCAATTCGCTGCCGATGAGTTTGATATTGTACTTACCGATTACCGCCTGCCCGATGGCTCTGGGCTAGATATTCTGCGTGAGGTTAAGTCGCAAAAGCCCGAGGCAGGAGTAATAATTATGACAGGCTACGCCGATATCCGTATGGCCGTTAAGACCATTAAGCTTGGTGCTTTCGACTACGTGGCCAAGCCCATCAACCCCGATGAGATTACGCTTACCATTCAAAGTCTTCTATCGCAAACCAGTACCAAGGAGGTTAAGGAGCCCAAGCAAAAAGTATCTTCAAAAGAAAAATCGTCTGATTTTATTGAAGGTGAGAGCGACAACGCCTTGCTGGTGAAGGAGCATGTTGAGCTGGTTGCCCCAACCAACCTGTCGGTTATAATTCAAGGCGATAGTGGAACGGGCAAGGAGTACGTGGCTCGTCGAATACACAACCAGAGCCACCGAAGCAGCAAGCCGTTTGTGGCTGTCGATTGCGGTGCCCTCTCGAAGGATTTGGCGCTAAGCGAGTTCTTTGGCCATATCAAGGGGTCGTTTACAGGAGCCATATCCGACAAAACAGGGCAGTTCGAGGTGGCCAATGGTGGCACACTCTTCCTCGATGAGATAGGCAACCTGTCGTACGAGGTGCAGGTAAACCTGCTGCGCGCCATACAGGAACGTCGCATAAAGCCCATAGGTAGCAATCGCGAGGTTAAGGTAGATGTTCGTATTATCGTTGCCACTAACGACGACCTGCAGGAAGCTGTTAGGCAGGGTAAGTTTCGCGAGGATCTTTTCCATAGGCTTAACGAGTTTACCATACATGTGGCTCCCTTGAGCGAGCGACTTAACGATCTTCCTCAGTTTGCCAATCATTTCCTTTCGCAGGCCAATGCCGAGCTTGGCAAAAACGTGAGGGGGTTCTCTGCCGAAACCATGGAGGTTTTTAGCCACTACAGCTGGCCGGGTAACATACGCGAGCTTCGCAATGTGATTAGGCGAGCAGTGCTTGTTGAGCAGGGAAACACATTGGGAACCAAAAGTTTACCAGCCGAAATTGTGTCGGGCAAGCTACGTAAGCAAAGTCCCCTTGTCAACAATCAGCAGCAACCCGAAAACCTAAGGGATCTTAAGGAGATGGCGGAGCGCGAGTTAATCCTAACAACCCTCGAAAAAGTACGCTACAACAAGAGCAAAGCGGCATCTATACTTAATATCGACCGCAAAACGCTTTACAATAAGATGAAGCAGTACGGGTTGCAGCTGTAGAGCTGATCTCGATTTTGTTCTAGTTAGATGTTTTTCAATTTTCAAGATTATCGCAAAGAACATTTGCGTTATTTGCAAAAGGTAGAGTATGGTATTGTGGGGCATACAATATTTTGGTTTATCTTTCTCCATAGTTTACAGTTTAATCACCAATCCATAATTATTCGTTGTACTTAAAATAATATCCATTTTTAATGGATATTTACATCACTTATATTTGTTGTACAATAAACCACGGTTGGACCTAAAATGATAACCTATGAATACTTTACGAATCGACCCAATAAAGTTTTGGATAATAGTTCTGTTCCTAAGTTTTTCCAAATTGGTATTTGCCCAAGATGCCATGGTACCCATTTGCGAGGGTATATCTACAATAGATGCTCGAATGGCATCGAGTATTAGTAGGCTAAAACATTACAACGATTTTCAGCAGGCAACACTTCAACAGCTCGACCAGGGTTTTGAACTCCATGTAGTGTATAAGGAGGGTGGTATTTTCAAGGTGGACAGAATCCCCCTTACCAGAACAGAGGTTGAGCAGATATGCTCAGAGATTAGCGCAACATCAAAGCAGCGCGTAACCTCAGAGTATGACAATCCTACTCAAGAGGCTCGGCGTAGGTTGATAATTTCCTCTTCGGCATACTCATTAGGATACTATAGCTGGGCTGTGCCAACGGCCCTAAAAGCGAGAGATTACAAGGCTTACACCGCATCGTATATGCTAATAGGTGGTGCTGGTTTTTTTGTCCCTCTTTTTGCTACCAATAAGCATGACATCACTAATGGGATGGAGAGGGCATATACCCTAGGTGCAGCAACTGGTTTTACCCATGGACTTTCGCTCAATATGCTGCTGCTTGGCGAGGATGACAGTAGTTTCGAAACAATTTTGGGCTTTACCACTGCATTTAGTATTACCGAGAGTATTTTGGCTTTGTCGCTTGCCAAGAAGCATAGCATTTCATGGGGTTATGCCAGTATAATGGGTAGTGGGGGGCTTTGGGGAGCAGCCTATGGGGCTGCACTTACATTTCTGGCTTCTGAGAGTGAGCAGATCAGGCTATACGGAGCGACGACCATGCTGGGATCTGCTGGCGGGTTCCTTGCTGCTCATCACCTATATAAAAGCCAATCAATTACCCACGGCGATGCTTCGGTAATCAATGCATTGGGAGCGCTGGGTGCCTATTGGGGAGGGGTTTTTATGGAGACACTCGATGTTAGCAACGAAAGAGCCATAATTGGTATGCTAACCGCTGGTGCAACTGGCGGGTTGGCCTATGGTATCTATAAAACAAAAGGATACGATTACACTCGCCAGCAGGGAAATCTAATCCCTCTGGGTTCATTTGCCGGGGGACTAATTGGTGCCGGATTTGGTATTTTAGTCGAGGCTGAAGAAACAGGTTTCCTTTGGCTAACTGCTCTTGGTGCAACTGGCGGATTCTTCCTGTCCGACTGGGTTCTCAGAGAAACCCGAAAAGATAAGTCCTCTCAGGCTTCAAACTTTAGCTTTCAAATTAATCCAATGGGAGTGCTAGGTGCAGCTAATGCCAACTTAATTCCTAAAACCAATGACCCACGCATAGGTAACACCATTGCCAATTTTAGGGTAAGCTTCTAGTTGATTTAGCATTAATTATTACCTCCTAAGCGAAACTACGATTAAGCGTGATGACAATATCTTGTAAACACATAATTTTCAGTGGTATATTCCTGTCTCTCTTTAGCCTTTCAGGGTTTGCACAATGGTCGTTACGTACCGATGTAGTTTTACCCATACGGAGTTCCTTATATTCTGACAGATATGGGATAGGAACAAGTGTAAGCGCTGAGTTTTCGGTAAAACCCAAAGTTGCCCTAAAGCTTGGGTTTATTCACAATACGCAGATAATTACCGATAATATGCCCGACTATACCGCTGAATACAGTGAAACATCCTACGATATAATTCGAAAAACTGGCCTGCGGGTAGGCTACAAGCTTTATTATATGTCCCAACCTGAGAAAGTATTGCCCAAAGGATTATACATAGCCGCATTTGCCGATGCAATGTATGGACACAGAGTGCTTACCAAACGAATCTATACTCAGGCGAATGGATACTCCGAGAACGTTCCGATTGATAAGAATGGGATTTTTCTTGGAGGGGGAGTTTCGGCTGGGTACACCTTTATGATTGGACACTTTATTGTGGAACCCAATTTTGGCATAGGATTATGTTTTAACCCAAAGAGTTTTTACAATGAGAACAGCTCAAGTTTGTTTTCCGAGTTGGCTCCACTGCCATTGCACATTTCGGTTTGGCATATCGAGTTGAATTTGGGCTGGGCTTTTTAGTTTATGGTATATTGCTTAGCATAATCTTCCTATACATTGTTGGATTTTCGTGGTTGGAAACTAGTTGAGCTATGTGTTTTGATATTCGAAAGTAGAAAGCATGCCCTGAGCCTGCCGAAGGGTCGAAAGCTGAAACTAAGAAGACGGAAAACCTGTCATCCCTGCCTGCCTTGACGGCCCGCCTGACCGCAGTAGTCGGGCAGGCAGTCAGGCAGAGACAACTGATAACCATCTACCAAAATCCCCATAAGTTGGTAGTGCTGTTGTATTTAGTTTTTCATATATTTGCCCTGTGAAGCAAATGGTAAACATACTGGTAAAGCTAACGGCGCTACTTATCCTTAGCGGGATGATGCTGCACGAGGCCATTCCACACCATCACCACAGTTCGGCTGGTGAGGTGCATACCTGTTGCCATTCGCATGAGCATAACGATACCGAGAGCAACGATGTGCAGCCATGCACCATTCTTTCGAACATTAAGTTCGAGAATTTCAAGCCTCAAATTCAGGTTCATTCGCAGGAGTTAAAGCGCAATCATTCCGATTTCCATTTCGATGCCTGCGAGCATTGTGCCGAGCAGTACGGCGTATTCGAACTACTCAAAACGCCAATTCATATTCCCCAATCCGTTTTCTCCGAAACGGAGTATTTCCACACCTTCTCGTTCAGAGGGCCACCCTCCGCTTAACTTTTAATATCATCCTAAGTGGCTTAGTAACATACAATCTATTATTAGGTTGATATTAGGGAACGTATAGAATTCCCACTATTCCGTTTTGTGCCGTCTTAGTGCTCTTTGTGTAATATTTTGATTTAAACGCAAGGATAAATTAAGTGGCTTCTTAAAAAGTTGTATTTCCCTTTTTCATTCATAACCTTATAGTTAATCACAATGAAAATCTTTTCAATAGTAGCAATTATTGCTATAGCGTTAGCATCATGCCAAAACAACCAAGGGCATGAGCTGTTGGGCTGTGGTCACGATCATTCTCACGACCATACGCCAGCCAAAGCGAAAACCAATACTCACGTGCATACCGATGAGTGCGATCATAACCACGATCATGAGCATGCTCACCACCATTCACATGCAGCAGGCGCCGATGACCACAAGGAGCATGACCATGGGCATGATCATGAAGAGTACGGTGTAATTCATGTTAGCGAGGTGCCTTTTAGCCAATCGGTACGCGTTGGTGGAGAAATTCTTCAATCGCCCGGCGACGAGCAGATTGTAGTTGCCAATCATGATGGGCTTGTGTTTTTTGCAAGCAAATCGATGCAGGAGGGTGTGGCGGTTTCCCAAAATCAAACGTTGGTTACTCTTACCTCGGGTGCGCTGGTGCATGATAATTTGGAAGCGGGTTTCCTAGAGGCCAAAGCGCAATACGAGAAAGCTAAGGTGGACTACGAGCGTGCCCAAAAGCTGGTAGCCGACACCATTATTTCGGAGGGGCAGTATCTCGATACTAAGCTGGCATACGAAACAAGCCAGCTAACCTATAATAATATCCGCAGAAATTATGAGAATGGTGGCCAAAAAGTGCTTGCACCCTTTAGTGGATTCGTAAAGCGTATCCATATTGCCGAAGGGGAGTTTGTGCAGGCAGGTCAACCGCTTTTCACCATCGCGCAAAACAGTAGGCTGGTGGTTAAAGCCGAGATGCCCCAACGGGCAGCGGCATCTCTTGGGAATATCCGCACGGCAAACTTTATCACCCCATATAATGGGCAAGTCTTTTCAACTCAAGAGTTAAACGGTAAACTTATTTCCTGGGGTAAGTCCACCGCGCAAGGCAGTTACTACATCCCTGTTATTTTTGAGATTGATAATAGGGGCGATTTAATATCGGGAACATACATAGAGGTTTACCTCAAATCTGCCACTGAGACAAATTCAATTGCCATTCCTAAAACAGCCTTGCTTGAGGAGTTTGGCAACTACTACGTTTTTGTCGAGAGCCATGAAGGCTGGGAGAAACGCTACGTGCACATTGATGGAACTGATGGCAAGATGGTACGCATTGCCCAAGGATTAAAGGTGGGCGACCATGTAGCCACAGCAAATGTATCGAGAATTAAACTTTCGCAAATGTCGGGCCAGCTACCCGAGCATGCGCATGTACACTAGAACAGTTATCGGTTGTCGGTTATCAGTTGTCGGTTTTTAGCCAACAACGAACAACCGACAACATACAACCCACAACAAAATTATGCTAAACAAAATAATATCATACTCACTAAATAGCCGCCTGCTGGTGCTTATGCTTGGCCTTATGCTGCTGGTTGGTGGCACGTGGATTACCACAACCACCGAGGTTGATGTGTTCCCCGACCTAAACGCACCCACTGTGGTGGTAATGACACCCGCTCCGGGTATGGCGCCCGAAGAGGTGGAGAAGATGGTTACTTTCCCAATCGAAACATCGGTAAATGGGGCAACCGGCATTCGCCGTGTACGCTCAGCCTCTAGCATGGGGCTTTCAACCATTTGGGTCGAGTTTGACTGGGGGGCCGATATATACAACGCACGCCAAATTGTGAGCGAGCGCCTTATGTTTGTGGCCGACGAGCTGCCCAGCGGGGTCGACAGGCCTATGCTCATGCCACAATCGAGCATTATGGGCGAGATAATGCTTTTTGCCCTAACATCGGAGGAAACATCGCCGCTCGATTTGCATACCATTGCCTCGTGGACAATTCGTCCCTTGCTACTTTCCATAGGCGGCGTAGCCGAGGTTTCGTACATCGGAGGCGAGGATAAGGAGTATCAAATCCTTGCCAATCCGCTTCAGATGAAGCACTACAACGTTTCGCTCGATGAGCTGCTAACTGCCTGTAATGAGCTAAACACCAACGTGGCCGGTGGCTTTATTGAGGAGTACGGCAATAAGTATCCCGTTGTTGGCCGTGCCCGCACCAGTAATCCATACGATATTGCAAGTACGGTAATAAAAACAGCCAATGGCTATCCTATTACCATTGCCGATGTGGCCACCGTAAAAGTTGGTGCTGCCCCAAAGGAGGGCGATGGTTCGTATCGGGGCACCGATGCGGTAATTGTAACCGTAACCAAGCAACCCAATGTGAATACGCTTAAGCTTACCCAAAAGATAAAAGATGCTCTTGCCGATTTACAGGGCACGCTGCCTGCCGATGTGCAAATCCACACCGATATTTTTGAGCAGGCTACCTTTATCAATACATCTATCAACAATGTTAAAAAGGCGCTGATAGAGGGGGCCATACTAATTGTTGTGGTGCTTATGATATTCTTGATGAACTACCGTACCACAATTATTACCGTGGTGGCCATTCCAATTTCCATTCTGGTTACGCTTGTAACGCTTCGCTGGCTTGGGTTAACCATCAATACTATGAGTTTGGGCGGTATGGCCATTGCTATAGGCTCACTGGTTGACGATGCCATTATTGATGTGGAGAACGTGTACAAGCGCCTTAGGCAAAATCATATTCTGCCTAAGGCGGAGCAGAGGCCTATGCTGAAAGTGGTATACGATGCCTCTGTAGAGATTCGCTCATCAATATTCAATGCAACGCTAATTATTGTGGTGGCTTTTATCCCGCTGTTTTTCCTTAGCGGGATGGAGGGGCTAATGCTTAAGCCGCTGGGGATATCGTTTATTGTTTCGCTGTTTGCATCAACGCTGGTGGCGCTTAGCCTTACCCCGGTGATGTGTAGCTATATGCTTACCAGCCAAAAGCAGCTCGAGCGCAATGCCAAGGGCAGCTGGGTGGAGAAAAAGCTGACTGCCGCTTACGCCAATATCCTTCGTAAATCGCTTAGGTATAAAAAGGTGATTATTGGCAGTGCCGTTAGCCTGTTTGCTTTGTCGGTTGTTGTGCTGCTAATGCAGGGGCGCAGCTTTTTGCCACCATTCAACGAGGGGTCGCTTACCATAAATTTGGCTACTGTGCCAGGCGTTTCGTTGGGTGTTTCCAATGATATTGGGAATAAGGCCGAGCAGCTGCTCCTTTCAATTCCCGAGATTACCTCGGTTACTCGCCGAACTGGTAGGTCGCATCTCTCGGAGCATTCGTTCGATGTGAACCAGTCGGAGATTGATGCGCCATATATGCTGGGCAGCCGTTCGCGATGGGCGTTTCTGCGCGAGGTGCGCGATAAGCTAAACACCCTTGAGGGTGTTGTGGTTGAGGTGGGTCAGCCCATAAGCCATCGTATCGATGCTATGCTCTCGGGCCACAAGGCCAATATTGCCATTAAAATTTTTGGGTACGATTTGAATATGATGCACACCCTTGGTACCGAGATTAGCGAGGCTATTGCCGACATTCAGGGCATTGCCGATTTGGCCGTGGAGCAGCAGGTAGAGATTCCCCAGCTGCAAATTCAGCCCTACAGGCAAATGCTTGCTCGCTATGGTATTGCAACCAATCAGTTTAACAGATTTGTGCATACCGCATTTGGCGGAGCAAAAGTTTCGGATGTTTTTGAAGGCGATAAGAGTTTCCCCATGGTGATAAGGTTCGATGATGAGTTCCGTAACTCGTTCAACCATATTGTTGATGCGCCAATTGATACCGATAGTGGGAATAAAGTTCCGCTGGGTCAGGTGGCCAGCGTGGTAAGCGCATCGGGGCCAAATACCATAAACCGCGAGAATGTGCAGCGTAAGATTGCTATTAATATCAACGTGGCCAATCGCGACCAGCTGAGCGTGGTGAACGATATTAAGGAGCGAATTGGCTCTGAAGTAATTCTACCCGAGGGGTATCGGGTTGAGTATGGTGGGCAATTCGAGAGCGAGGCGGAGGCAACAAAACGATTGCTACTGGCATCAATCCTTTCCATTGCTGCCATATTCCTGCTGCTTTACCACGAGTTGCGTCAGCCAACGCTTTCGGCCATAGTGCTGGCAAACCTACCCTTTGCACTAATAGGTGGAGTTATGGCTATTTGGATATCGTCGGGTATGCTAAGCATTCCAGCTATTATTGGGTTTATTACGCTTTTTGGCATTGCCACCCGAAACGGAATCCTGCTCATATCGCGCTACGAAGCGCTAAAAACGGAGGGACTTTCGCTAATCGACAGGATTGTTGAGGGCTCGCGCGATAGGTTGCTGCCCATTGCCATGACAGCCCTAACCACGGCGCTGGCTCTTATTCCGCTTGCCCTAGCGGGCGATAAGCCGGGTAACGAGATTCAAAGCCCAATGGCGGTGGTAATTCTAGGCGGATTGCTTAGTTCCATCCTCCTCAATATTTTCGTAGTCCCAGCAATTTATATGGTTTACGATAAAAGAAGGGATAGGCTAGAAGGGAAGAATGACTAGATAACCCCGTAGGGGTTAAATATCAATTACCACGAGCTTAAGCCCGTGGTTGTTAACGAAGAGTAAGTGCGTCGCACGTATAGTTTATTGCTCGAAACAGCAACCAGTCTTGCGACGCAATCATCATAAACCAATTGAAACGATATTAGTATGAAATACATAACATCAATATTACTGCTAATTACCATTACCCTCACATCGTTGGCACAGGTTAGTATTAACGATGCCCTTAATCAAATTGAGGCAAATAGCCCAGCCATTGCAGCGCTTAAGGCTCAAGTGGATTTTCAAAAGGCCGAGGCTCGAACTAACCTGTTACCCCCCAACCCAACCCTTGAGGGTGGGCGATTTCCCGCTGTTGAGGGAGCTGGTGTAAAGTACGCCTGGGGCGTAAGCCAAAGCTTCGAGTTTCCCACGGTGTACGCTAAGCGCAATCAGCTGGCCAGAGCCAACGATAAGTTTGCCGATGTGAGTTTCAGCGCAGCAAAGCAGGAGGTTTTACTGCAAGCCAAGCACGTTATTCTGGATTATATTCATGCAAAACGAATGCTTGCAGAGCTGAATCAACGCGAAAAGTTTGCCAGCAATATGCTTGGTATTATCAAAAAAAAGGTTGATGCTGGCCAGGCAACTGCAATAGATTTGAATAATGCGCGGTTACGAATGGTTGAGGCAACGCAGAACGCCAGCAGCATGAGGTCGCAGAAAAATATTTTGCGTCGCAAAATTGTGTTGCTTAATGGCGGGCAGGAGCTGGCTGTGACCGACTCGCTGCTTTTGCTTTTACCGTTGGACGAAAGGGAGACCGTTTTCAGTCAGTTTGCCCAGTCCGATCCTCGCTTTGCAGAAACCCAGCAATTGGTGGCTATGGCCGAGCAGAGTAAGTTGCTGGTAGCGCATCAGGGATTACCCGAGTTAAACATTGGTTACCAGTCGGAGCAAACAGGTGCAGAGCATTTTACTGGTTTCAAGGCTGGCCTTTCCATACCTTTATGGGGCAACTCTGGAAATCGGCGGGCTGCAGCCATTAAGTTGAACTCATCGCAAGCCCATGCGCTTAGCCAGAGGGCAATGCTTGAGCTGGAGTTTGAGGAGTTGTATCAGCAAACGCTGAGTATCAAATCGCAGCTCGACGAGCTACGAAAAGCCCTGAAGAGCAACAATAATCTGGAGCTAACCCAGCGTGCCCTTGAGGCAGGTGAGGTTTCGGTAATCGATTTCTTTAACGAGGTTACATTCCTTTACGAAATTACCGATAAGGTTTTTGACCTTGAGCTACAGTATGCCAGGCGCTACGCCGAACTGCATAGGTTTGAGTTGTAACTATTTTTTTAAGAAACTTACGATCGGTTTGTGTGTTGACCAATAAATTGCTATATTTGGTCAATGCACAAACCGTTTTTTTATGAATTCAATTTATGATTTTTCCGCAAGGGTGGTTGAAATGGTTAAGGTAACTAATATTCGACCTCAAATTGAGTGGCTAAAACAGAACGAAAGGCTAATAGGCATTAAGGGGAGTAGAGGTGTTGGTAAAACCACCCTGCTGTTGCAGTATGCAAAAACGTTGCTAAAAAACGATTCTTTTGTTTATATAAGCCTCGATAATCTATACTTCACCGAGAATAGTTTACTCAATTTTGCCGATGAGTTTTATAAAAACGGAGGTAAAGTTTTACTTATCGACGAGGTTCATCACTATCCAAATTGGTCGTTGGAATTGAAAAACATTTACGACCTTTTTCCTGATTTAAAAGTTGTTTACACCGGGTCATCTCTTCTCCATCTTTCAAAAGGACTAAGCGATTTGTCAAGACGTAGCGTAGTTTACAATTTGCCTGGATTGTCGCTAAGAGAGTTTATTAACTTTTCTACAAAGTTAAATTTAGCTCCAATTTCTTTAGATGAGATATTGACTGACCACGAATCGGTTGCCAAGCATATTTGGAAAGAAACAAAACCCATAAAATGGTTTAATCAATACATCAACCACGGATACTACCCGTTTTTTTTAGAGGGGATTGATAATTATCATCATAAGTTGAATGGAGTAATTCTTCAGATCCTTGAGAGTGACTTACCCTATATTTCTGGAGTTAGTTATAGTAACATAAACAAGTTGAAGCAATTACTTTATGTTATATCCGAGAGCGTTCCGTTTAAACCAAATATTGAAAAACTCAGCGAAAGGATTGGAATTTCAAAGAATACCCTAAAGGATTATCTCCATTATCTCAACGATGCCCTTCTTATTAGCATGTTGTACTCCGATAGCAAGGGTATAAGTCGATTAACAAAACCCGATAAAATTTATTTGCACAACACCAACCTTATGTTTGCACTAGCAAATACATCATCAAACACAGGTAATGAACGCGAGACGTTTTTCTACAATGCCCTAAGCGCAAAGCATGCAGTTAGCTACACACAAAAAGGCGATTTTTTAATTGATGGTCGTTACACCTTTGAAGTTGGAGGAAAAAACAAGAGTCACAAACAAATTGAGGGGGTAGAGAATGCTTACCTAGCCATTGATGGCATTGACACTGGGTATGGCAATCAAATTCCCTTGTGGTTATTCGGGTTCATATATTAAAAACCATTAAAAACCTTAAACAAACTTTGAGGTTGGGTGTTTGAATGTGTAAATCTAGAGTAATGCAACGACAAAAACTTATTCAGCTAGCCCTAATCCTAACCATAATTACCCTTACCTACAACTTTGCCGAGGGGTTAATCTCCGTTTTCTTTGGCATAAGCGATGACACCCTAGTACTGTTGGGCTTTGGGGTTGATAGCTTTGTTGAGATGATATCGGCATTTGGAATTCTGCATATGGTGCTTAGGATGCGTAAGTCGCAGGCCGAAACCCCCGATAGCTTTGAAAAGAATGCGCTTAGGATTACCGGCACGGCCTTTTACTTGTTAACCCTTGGCTTGGTAGTAGGGGTTGCAATAAATTTTTATACTGGCGACGAGCCCGGAACAACAGTTGTTGGTATTATCGTTTCATCAGCATCAATACTAACGATGTGGTTTTTAATGCGGGCAAAGCAAAACGTAGGGCGTAAGCTTAATTCCGCAGCCATTATTGCCGATGCCAACTGTACCAAAACATGCTTTTACCTCTCGTTCATACTTCTGGCATCTAGCCTTTTGTACGAGTTTACAGGTATTGGCTGGGTTGATAACCTGGGATCGCTGGGCATTGCGTGGTTTGCATTTACGGAGGGGCGCGAGGCGTTCGAGAAGGCTCGCACTGGCAACCTGAGCTGTGGATGTGAGGGCAATTGCCATTAGTATGTACATTTGCATAAACCCATATAAATTACTGTCGTTATTCATTAAACACTAATCATTTAGCTATGGAACCAAAAGACAAAGTACTCGAAACCATTAAGAGCGCTGGCAAGCCCATGAAAGCTGGCGAGGTGGCCGAAGCCGCCGGAATTGATAAAAAGGAAGTTGACAAGAGCATCAAAAGCCTTGTGGCCGATGGCGTTTTGCACTCACCCAAAAGGTGTTTCTATGATTTGAAGAAGTAGATTCGTTTTTTGTTTTTCAACACAGACCTGCCAGCGGGCAGGTCTGTGTTCGGTTTCTCTTCTCTTTATCTTTCTCCAAAATCCTCTTTCTCTGTGCCTCAGTGCCCCCGCCTGCCAGCGGGCAGGTCTGTGTTTGTTTTTTTTATATCTCCCCCTCCAAAAAATCTCCTACCAATTATCATTGTTCGTTACTCCTACAATTCATACCTTTAGCAAAACTTTCCTAATTCAACTAGCTATGAGAAAAATACATCTATGGTTGATGCTGGTTTTGCTACTCGCAGTATCGTGCAACACTAGCCAAAAATCAACAGAAAATATTATTGGGCCCGCAGACATTACGATCGAGAACGGATTGTTAACTCCCGAGGTGCTGTGGTCGTTTGGACGGCTAGGCGAGGTGGCCGTATCGCCCAATGGCGAGAAGGTTGCCTACACCGTTTCGTTTTACTCCATTGAGCAGAACCGCAGCAACAGCGAGGTGTTCATGATGAATGCCGATGGCACTAACAAAATCCAGATTACCAAAACCGCTGCCCACGAGTATAACTTGGCTTGGGTTGATAATAGCACGCTTGCATTTATCTCTACCGAGGGTGAAACCGCACAGGTTTGGACAATGAATGCCGATGGTAAGAACCGCAGAAAAATTTCGAATTTCGAGAGCGATATCAATGGGTTTTCCATTTCGCCCAAAGGCGATAAAATACTGTTTATAAGCGAGGTTAAGGTCGATAAGGCCACTGCCGATATTTATCCAGACCTGCCCAAGGCTAGCGGAATGATGTACGAAGATTTGATGTATCGCCACTGGGACACATGGGAGGATGGCTTCTACAGCCATATTTTTGTAGCCGATTTTACAGGCGAAAAGGTTCTTAATCCTGTTGATATAATGCCCAACGAACCCTACGATTCGCCCCTAAAGCCCTTTGGTGGTATGGAGGAGATTACCTGGTCGCCCTGCGGTAAGGCTATTGCCTACACCTGTAAAAAGTTAACTGGCAAGGAGTATTCCTTTAGCACAAATTCCGATATCTACCTATATAATATTGAGAAGGCAGAGACCAAAAACCTTACTGAAGGGATGATGGGCTATGATTGGCAGCCAAATTTTTCGCCAAGTGGCGATAAAATGCTGTGGCTATCGATGGAGCGTGCAGGTTTTGAGGCCGATAAGGAACGAGTTTTTATGATGGATATGGAGTCGGGAGAAAGAACTTATCTAACCCCTCATTTCGATCATTCACCCTCGAATATTCAGTGGACCCCCGACGGAAATTCTATATACTTTGTGGCTGGTGTTGAGGCTACTCACCAAATTTATAAAATGGATATTGCTACTCGTGAGATTACTGCCATAACTGATGGCCTACACGATTACCATTCTGTTGCCATTGCTGGCGATATGCTAATTGGCGACAAGGTTTCAATGGTTTCGCCTGCCGAAATTTTTAGCATCAATCCAATAACTGGCGAGCAGAAGCAACTATCGGAAATAAATACCCATATCATGAGCCAGCTCACTATGCCAACCATCGAGCGTAGGTGGATAAAATCTACTGATGGTAAGATGGTACATACCTGGGTTATTCTTCCACCTAATTTCGATAAATCTAAAAAGTATCCAGCACTGCTTTACTGCGAGGGTGGCCCTCAAAGCCCCGTTAGCCAGTTCTGGAGCTACCGCTGGAACTTTTCCATCATGGCATCCAACGGTTACGTAGTGGTTGCCCCGGCTCGTCGCGGCTCGCTCACTTTTGGACAGGCCTGGACCGATGAGATTAGCAAGGATCATGGAGGACAAGAAATGCGCGACCTCCTTGCAGCAATAGACGAGGTAAAGCAGGAGCCTTGGGTTGACGAGGAAAGGCTTGGGGCAGTTGGTGCAAGCTACGGAGGCTACACCGTTTTCTGGCTTGCCGGCAATCATAATAACCGATTCAAGGCGTTTATCTCGCATTGTGGTGTGTTCCATTCCGAGATGGAGTATATGACCACCGAGGAGATGTTTTTCGATCAGTGGGAGATGGGCGGTGCCCCTTGGGAGACCGATAACAAGGTGGCCATGAATAGCTATAAGCATAGCGCCCATAACTATGTTAAGAATTGGGATACGCCAATTCTGGTTATCCATGGCGGTAAAGATTTTCGCATACCATACACTCAAGGGATGGCCGCTTTTAACACGGCACAAATGCTCGATATTCCAAGCAAATTCCTCTTTTTCCCCGACGAGAATCACTGGGTGCTAAAACCACAAAACGGTATTCTTTGGCAGCGCGAGTTTAAGGCTTGGTTGGATAAGTGGTTGAAGGAGTAAAAATATTTAGTCCGAGTGCGACTCTAAGTCGTGCTCGGACTATTTTGGATAAATGAAGTGGATTAACTAAAAATCTAGTGAACCTTTGTGGTTTTCGTGAAATAGTTTATCAATTCAGTTTCACGAAGTGACACAAAGTAGCCACAAAGGGACACCAAGAAAATACTGAATTTTCACTACTGACCGACTAATAAATATAGATTTAGCTTCGCTGCTACTTCGTGGTCTCGCTTCGCTCGAAATGACAGTACTTTCAAGAGGTCTAAGGGGGTAAGGGGGAGAAGGCGGCGTAGCCGCCTTCTCCCCCTTACCCCATACAGCGTAACAGCCTGTCATTTCGAGCGAAGCGAGAAATCTATTACATTATTATCATTTTAAAAAAGACTTAGTCGGACACTAGTGTAATTTTCTATAAAGCTTTATCACTAATAAGTTCCCTCACCACCACCGAGGCCATTAAACACCCAAATAGCGGGGGCATATACGAGATGGTGCCGATGGTGGTTTTCTTATTGGGCTCATCCTCGCACGGAACCATGGCATGTTCTGGCACCTCTTCGGTGGAGAATACCACCATAAAACCTCCCCTAACGCCCAATCGCCCCAACCGTTTGCGAAGTACTCTGGCCAATGGACAAATGCGCGATTTGGAGAAATCGGCAATTTCCACCTTGGATGGATCGAGCTTTCCGCCACTACCCATAGAGCTAACCAGCTTATGCCCCTTTTGCAAAGAGTGATATATCAAAAAAATCTTAGGCGATAACGTATCAATGGCATCCACCACGTAATCGAATTTTGTTTCCAGAATCTCAATCATCCTATCGTCGCGGATGTACTCTTGTATGACATTGAGCTTGAGCTCTGGATTTATATCCATCAATCTATCGCCAACAACTTGAGCCTTTGGCTTTCCCGTTGTACTTACCAGTGCTGGTAGTTGTCGGTTGCGGTTGCTTGGATTTAGTACATCTCCATCCACAATGGTCATTTCGCCCACACCAGCACGGCAAATTTGTTCCGCAGCGTAGGCGCCAACACCACCAAGTCCAACTACCAGTACGTGCTTGTTTTTCAGGTTGCTACTAGCCTCAACACCAATAAGAAGCTCGGTTCGTTCTTGCCAATTCATACTAATTATATGTTTAATGCTGTGCAAAAATACCAAAAATACGCGGCGCACACTAGCTACTCATATTGAACACTCATACAAAATATGTTGCACAACAAGTGGTTATATGCTCAAAAGCTGATTTTTCATTACCTTAGTTAAAAGGTTACCTACTACTTTTGTAGTCAGAATAATTAAACCCCCACAAGCTATGAAGATTACTCACATTGAACACATTGGAATTGCAGTAAAGAGTTTGGATGAAGCCATTCCTTTTTACGAAAACGTATTCGGTCTTAAATGCTATAACGTTGAAGAGGTTAAGGAGCAAAAGGTGAAAACCGCCTTCTTCATGGTTGGCCAAACAAAGATTGAATTGCTAGAATCGACCGACCCTGAAGGGCCAATCGGTAAGTTTATCGACAAGAAGGGCGAGGGCGTTCATCATATTGCTTATGCTGTTGATAAGATTGAAGATCAGCTGCAGACAGCCGAGGAGAAAGGAGTAAATCTAATTGATAAGGCACCACGTAAGGGCGCCGAGGGGCTCGATATTGCATTCCTACATCCAAAGTCAACCTTTGGTGTGCTTACTGAGCTATGCGAGAACAAGAATAAGTAAACAACAATATTGATAATACTTCCAAAATACTAGTTAAAATGACTAAGACTCAGGAGCAAAAGATTCAGGAACTAATTGAGCTACGCGAGAGAGCGAAGCTTGGTGGAGGCGAGAAACGCATAGCAGCCCAGCATAAAAAGGGCAAGTTTACTGCCCGCGAGCGCATCGATATGCTGCTCGACGAGGGTAGTTTTGAGGAGTTTGATATGTTCGTGTCGCACCGTTGTATAGACTTTGGATTGGAAAAGGAATCCTACCTATCCGATGGTGTTGTTACTGGCTATGGAACAATCGATGGCCGAATAGTGTACGTGTTCTCGCAAGATTTCACCGTATTTGGTGGTTCTTTATCGGAGATGTATGCCGCCAAAATCTGCAAAATAATGGATATGGCCATGAAGGTGGGTGCTCCTGTAATTGGTATAAACGATAGTGGTGGAGCCCGTATTCAGGAGGGTGTGAAGAGCTTGGGAGGCTATGCCGATATTTTCCAGCGCAACATCCTGGCTTCAGGAGTAATTCCTCAGATATCTGCAATTTTTGGGCCCTGCGCAGGGGGTGCAGTATACTCACCCGCGCTCACCGATTTCATTGTGATGAGCCGTAACACCAGCTACATGTTTGTTACCGGCCCCAAAGTGGTGAAAACTGTAACCGGCGAAACGGTAACAGCCGATCAGCTTGGCGGTGCCGATGTGCACGCATCTAAGTCGGGTGTGGCTCACTTTGTTTCCGATACAGAGGAGGAGGGCATTCAGCTTATCCGTAAGCTGCTAAGCTACCTACCCCAAAACAACCTTGAGGATCCCCCAGTTGCTCCCTGCGACGATCCAATCGACAGACTTGAGGATAGGCTTAACGAGATTATCCCTGAGGTGGCTAACAAACCTTACGATGTGCTTGATGTAATTGAAGCTATTGCCGACTATGGCGAGTACCTTGAGGTACACCGCCATTACGCTCCTAACATTGTTACTGGATTTGCTCGTTTCAATGGTATGTCAGTGGGCATTGTGGCCAACCAGCCAAAGTATATGGCGGGTGTGTTAGATATTAACGCTTCGCGTAAAGCTGCACGTTTTGTTCGCTTCTGCGATGCTTTCAATATTCCAATTGTAACCCTTGTTGATGTTCCCGGATTCCTTCCCGGAACGGGTCAGGAGTACAACGGAATTATTCTTCACGGGGCTAAGCTGCTTTTCGCCTACGGTGAGGCAACCGTTCCCAAGGTTACTGTAATCCTTCGTAAGGCCTACGGTGGAGCTTACGACGTGATGAGCTCGAAGCACCTACGTGGTGACATTAACTATGCTTGGCCGGGTGCGGAGATTGCAGTTATGGGCCCCAAAGGTGCCATTGAAGTTCTTCTGAGCCGTGAGCTGGAAACCATTGAGGACGAGAAGGCCAAAGCGGACTTCCTGCTTAAGAAGGAGAATGAGTACAAGGATAAGTTTGCCAACCCATACGTAGCGGCCAAGTTTGGTTATCTCGACGATGTGATTGAGCCAAGGAATACGCGTTTCCGTATCGTCAGGGCATTGCAGTCGTTGCAAACCAAGAAGGACTTGAATCCACCCCGTAAGCACTCCAATTTACCACTTTAAATCCACAGCAGAGCTATGAATATAAGTCCAATTCTATTATCCGCTGCTCAAACCAATGCTGCCGAGGAGTTCGTGAAGCTCGATCCCTATGGCGTGGGGATGGCCGCAATGGCCATGCTGGTGGTGATATCAGTGCTAGCAATTTCTGCCATAGTTTTCCAGAATATCGACAACCTCATCCATTTTGTTACTAAGCTATTTGCTAAACGCAAGCCAAAAGGTAACGAGCAGGAGGGTGAAGAGAAAGCCGAGAAGGTGAAATCGAGCGGAGAGGAGATGGCTGCCATTGCCATGGCAATGCATCTTTTCAAAAGCGAGCTGCATGACCAGGAGAGCCTAACCCTTACCATCAATAAGATATCAAGGACATACTCGCCTTGGAGCAGCAAAATTTATGGTATAATGAATAAAGCAGTTAAACGAAACCCTTACTCGTAATAATACATCAAAATGAAAAACTATAAATTTACTATACACGGCAATCAGTACGATGTAAATGTCGTTTCCGTAGAGGATAATATTGCCGAGGTTGAGGTGAACGGAACAAGCTACAAGGTGGAGATGGAGAAAGCTATTCAGCAAACCAAAACCCCCAAGCTCGTTCGCCCTTCGGCTGTTCCATCTACCGATAGCCATCCATCAGTATCCAAAACTAGTGCGCCATCGGCCCCCAAGGGAGCTGGTTACGTTAAGTCGCCACTGCCCGGTGTAATTCTCGACCTGTATGTTAAGGAGGGAGAAACAGTGAAGAAGGGCCAGAAGTTGCTATGCCTTGAAGCGATGAAGATGGAAAACAATATCGATTCCGACAAGGATGGTAAGATTGTTAAAATTAATGTGAACAAGGGTGACTCGGTTATGGAAGGCGACATCCTAGTAACCATAGGAGAGTAACAGTATGGAAGGACAAAGTTTTTTCAGCTTTTTAACAGAACACCTCCTCCATTTCTACAGCAATACCGGTTTCTCAAATTTCACCTGGGGACACGGTATTATGATAGCCATAGGGCTGTTTTTTATATACTTGGCCATTGCTAAGGAGTGGGAGCCTATGCTGCTAATACCCATTGGGTTTGGTATCATTGTGGGGAATATTCCTTTTACCGAAGGGTTTATGGTTGGTATATACGAGGAGGGGTCGGTGCTTAACTACCTGTACTTTGGAGTTAGGTACGGTGTGTATCCTCCATTGATATTCCTGGGTATTGGGGCTATGACGGACTTCTCTACCCTAATCTCCAACCCAAAGTTGATACTTATTGGTGCTGCGGCCCAGTTTGGTATATTTGGTGCTTATGCACTTGCACTTGCCCTTGGATTTACAGGTGCTGAGGCAGGAGCTATTGGTATCATTGGTGGTGCCGACGGCCCAACGGCTATCTTTATTAGCTCAAAGCTAGCTCCCCACTTAATGGGTGCCATTGCCATCTCGGCATACTCGTATATGGCTCTTGTGCCTGTGCTTCAGCCACCTATTATGCGGTTGCTTACCACATCAAAGGAGCGGGTGATTAGAATGAAGCCCCCACGTACCGTTACCAAGTTGGAGAAGATCCTTTTCCCAATCATTGGTATGTTGCTCACAACTTTTGTGGTTCCAAGTGGTTTGCCGCTGTTGGGTATGCTCTTCTTTGGTAATCTGCTTAAAGAGAGTGGTGTTACTCGTCGCTTGGCTGAGACTGCACGTGGCCCACTGGTAGATATTGTTACAATACTGCTTGGTCTTACAGTTGGTGCCTCTACCCAAGCCACAGTATTCTTAAACCCCTCATCGGTAATGATCTTTGGGTTGGGTGCTGCATCGTTTATCCTTGCCACAACTACTGGTATTCTCTTTGTTAAGTTTATGAACCTTTTCCTTAGCACCGAGAATAAGATTAATCCGCTGATCGGTAACTCAGGTGTATCGGCAGTGCCCGATAGCGCAAGGGTTTCGCACCACATTGGTATGGAGTACGATAAGTCTAACTACCTGCTTATGCATGCCATGGCGCCTAACGTTGCTGGTGTTATTGGTAGCGCAGTTGCTGCGGGTATCTTGCTTAGCTTCCTTTACTAAGAATATATCACACTTTATTAGTGAAAACCGACAGCAATCCTGTCGGTTTTCTTTATTTTTACTGCCTATACTTTTACTGCTTATTTAATACAAAACACTGATGACTCGTAAAGAACGTTTCGAGAAAGTAATTGAGTATTTTAAGGAGAATATGCCTGTAGCCGAAACTGAACTCCACTTCAACAATCCTTATGAACTTGTTGTGGCAACTATTCTGTCGGCACAATGTACCGATAAGCGGGTAAATATGATTACACCCTCATTTTTCGAGCGGTTTCCAACTCCTGAAACCTTAGCTTTTGCTCAGCCCGAGGCGGTTTATGAGGTCATCAAGTCGTGTTCGTATCCAAATAATAAGGCTAAGAATCTGGTTGGGATGGCTCAGGGGGTGGTGGAAAGGTTTGGGGGAGAAATTCCTACTGATCTCAAGGACTTGCAATCCCTGCCCGGTGTAGGCAGGAAAACAGCTAACGTGGTGGCTTCGGTGGCTTTCAATACGGCTGCCATTGCTGTGGATACCCATGTTTTTAGGGTTGCCCGCCGTATAGGGTTGTCGCACAACGCCAAAACTCCACTCGAAACAGAAAAGCAGCTAATGAAGTATATTCCACAGGATCTCTGGGCGGTGGCACACCACTGGCTAATTCTGCATGGGCGATATACCTGCATTGCCCGTTCACCCAAGTGTTCCTCGTGCGGTATAGCTGCATGGTGCAAAGAATTCCCAAAGCTTAACAAATAGTAAAGGCGGCCAATGGCCGCCTTTACTTATGGTTGGGTTATTAGAACCTTTCGTACCCATCGTCGTCCTTAGGGCCAATGTTACCCCCCAAGTTCAACTTCACCCCTCCTTTTCCCTTTATGGGCTGGGGTGCTTCTTTTGGAGGAATTGTTTTAAGCTTTGGCTTTACCTCTGGTTTTGGGGTTGGTTTCACTGGCTTAACAGGTGCTGCCACCTTTTTAGTAAACACGCTGCTGCTACGCTCAGTTTTAAAGAAGCCAATTATTTGCTTAAGGTTCTCAGCTTCACCGTTCATTTTCTCTGAGCTGGTTACCAGCACATCGGCATTAGCGGCATTTTGTTGAGTAACATTATTAAGCTGCTGAATGGCATTGTTGATTTGCTCAGCACCATTATTCTGCTCAACGCTACCTGCTGTAATCTCTTGAATTAGCACCGATGTACGCTTAATCTCGGGAATGATTTCACGGATTAGTTCAACTGAAGATTCGGTGTTGGTTACGCTCTCCTTCGAAAGCTTCAGTATCTCGTCGGCAGCAACCTTGCTTCGCTCAGCTAGTTTACGCACTTCGGCAGCCACAACCGCAAAACCTTTGCCGTGCTCACCCGCGCGTGCTGCTTCAACAGCAGCATTAAGGGCTAGCAAGTTAGTTTGGAAAGCGATATCATTTACAATGTTAATTCTATCGGAAATCTTTTTGATAGAGCTCATACTCTTCTCCGATTCTGCTCCAATTTTCTCAATATCAACGGCAAGCTTGTCGGAAATCTTGTTGGTATTGCTCGAGTTCTCCGTATTTTGTTGGATATTCGCCACCATTTCTTCCATCGACGACGAAACCTCCTCGGCGCTACTTGCTTGTGTTGACGCCCCACCAAGAATTCCCTGAGCAATATTATTTAACTCCATACTGGCACTGGCAATCTCGCTAGAACCATCAATAATTGAATTAACGGTATCACGCAATCTCCCTATCATTGCTTTAAGGTCGAACAGCAACTTGGCAATCTCATCGCTTCCCTTTATGTCAAAGTCCGACATAAGTTCCCCATTGGCTAGCTTGGAGATAGCATCCGAAGCAGTATTTATGGACTGCTTGATGGTTGACGTGATGTAAACAGAGATTACTATGCCAAAGAAAACAATTAGTAATCCCCCAATGATGATAAATATTCTGAAGAATGATGTTGATGATTCAATCTGCTCGTAGGCAATTACTGCTTCGTTTTGCTGATTAGCTATAAGCTCTGTAAGCTGATCGAGAATTTGGTCGGTTGTGGTGATAATAGAGCCACCAGCATCAACCATACCCTCAACATCCATAAGGATTAGAAAATCGTTATAGCTGTCAAAAGTATTGAGCTGCGTCATTACATGCTTGTGGTCGCGAAATAGGGTTTCAGTTACCTTCTGATTTACCTCATTGAAAAGCTCCCTGTCCGAAGCGTTCCAGTTTTCAATCAACGGCCTAATCTCACTAACCACACCCGGGTATAGGGAGCTATGGAGCTCTTGAAGCCTATTCTTGTCCGGAGTGTCGGGGAGTTTATCTATATACACCCAGTTTTTTATCAGCAGTTTCGACTCAGCCACTAGATTTTGTAGCTCAATAAGCCGGTTTACTGAGGGGGTGTTCTGTTCGGACAGCTTCCGGTTTATTTCATCGTTTTGTGTAAGGATAACAAAGGTTACAATAGACGAGATGATAAACAAGCCGATAATTAGTCCAAACCCAATAAAAAGTTTTTTCGATAAGGAAAACTTAACTTCCATAGCTGGTGGGGTTTTTAGTAGATATTAGTCGCTAGGTTATATAGCTGATCGTTAACGCTGAAGCCCTTGCTCCTCATATTTCCCCTGTTAATCTCAAGTTCAAGCTTAGAGACCCTGGTGTTGTATACCAGGCTGACATCAGCACCTGCTCCTCGGCGTGCTGCACCCACCTTATCGCTGATAAGCATAGTGCATTCGCCCCCTGCCTTTGCCGTGATTTCTTCAACATTGTCGAACATCGATTCGGGTATAAAAAGTATATTTGCCTTGGTTACATCGCCAATACTTGCAAAACTCTTCACCTCAATTTGCTGTGTTCCAACACGCCTCACCTGAAGGGCAAGAAGTTCGGTAAGTAGTGTTGGCTCGTTACCCACGATTGCAACAACAAAATTCCCTTGTTTTCCTTCGGGGCACCACTCAACTAGTCTGGTCAATTGATAAATTAGTGCTGTCTGCAGTCTTTCCTTCTGTGCATTAGCATTTATGCTAAGCATTAGCATCAACACCAAAGCCAATGGCTTAAAAAAAGAGAAAGCTTTCGTCCTGTTCATCTGTTCAAGTTTTATTTATAAATGATAGTTTTAAGTTTCAAATTTAGCCCGGAGGGCAGCATGAATATTTTGTATGTACGCAGTTAACCCAAAAAGGTTCGAGTAATAAACAATAAACCTTAAGTTATGGCTCTGTTATTACGATGATTGATATCATTATTTTGCTTGAGGGCAAAAATTTCAATCCCACAAAGATACGGATTTATTTGTTAATATTTCTTATCTTTGAGGCCTCAATCAGTTGATTATCAAAATCATTTTATATACATAAAAGATTTCCAGTAGGATGAAACTATCCATTTATAACACGTTAACCCGAAGAAAGGAAGAGTTTAAGGCTATTACGCCCCCAAATGTAGGCCTCTATGTTTGTGGGCCAACCGTTTATGGCGATCCGCACCTTGGGCATGCTCGCCCCGCCATTACATTCGACTTGCTATTCAGGCTTTTAAAGCACTTAGATTACAAGGTTCGCTACGTTCGTAACATTACCGACGTGGGCCATCTGGAGAATGATGCCGATGAGGGTGAGGATAAAATTGCCAAGAAAGCTCGTCTCGACCAGCTGGAGCCAATGGAGATAGTGCAGCATTATACCATTAGGTATCATGATGCTATGAATATGCTCAATGTTTTGCCTCCAAGTATAGAGCCACGTGCAAGTGGTCATATCATTGAGCAGATAGAGCTTGTGAAGAGGATTCTTGACAATGGATTCGCCTACGAGAGCAACGGATCCATTTATTTTGATGTTGAAACATATCACAACAAGCATAGTTACGGCAAACTTTCGGGACGCGTAATTGAGGATATGATGTCGAGCAATCGTGTACTCGACGGACAGGATGAGAAGCGAAATGGTATCGATTTTGCTCTTTGGAAAAAAGCCGCTCCCGAGCACATCATGCGCTGGCCTTCGCCCTGGAGTGTGGGATTCCCCGGCTGGCATCTAGAGTGCTCTGCTATGAGCACCAAGTATTTAGGCGAACCTTTCGATATACATGGCGGGGGCATGGACTTGCTCTTTCCGCATCACGAGTGCGAGATTGCCCAGAGCGTTGCCGCCAATGGCAAGGAGGCCGTTCGCTACTGGATGCACAATAATATGATCACTATCAACGGGCAAAAAATGGGCAAATCGTTGGGTAACTTCATAACCCTTGAGGAGCTCTTTACTGGTAAGCATAAGCTGCTCGATCAGGCCTATAGCCCAATGACCATACGTTTCTTTATACTTCAAGCACACTATCGATCTACGCTCGATTTTTCTAACGAAGCCCTTCAGGCTGCTGAGAAGGGGTTGGGTCGCTTAATGGCTGCTTCCCGAATGTTATCAAAGGTGAAACCCTCAAAAAGTTCATCAGTAAATGTAGATGAGTTAAGGGACAAAGCATTTGCTGCACTTTGCGATGATTTGAATAGCCCCATAGCCATTGCCACGCTGTTCGACTGGGTCCGGATTATCAACTCCCTTGCCGAAGGTAAGGAGCAGATTACACAGCCCGATCTTGATGAGTTGACTTCTCTTTTCAACAGCTTGATGTTTGATATACTTGGCCTTACCGATGAGCAAACGGCAGGATCGAAACACGCTGAGCTTACGGGAAAACTAATAGAGTTACTCCTCGAAATGCGGATGCAGGCTAAAGCTAATAAGGACTATGCCAAATCGGATCAGATAAGGGATCAGCTAACAGAGCTTGGTGTAACGGTGAGGGATAGAAAAGACGGTTTCGATTGGGAGATATAGCGAGATGCTTATAGTTCACAGGCTGGGGCTGAGAATGAGAGTTGAACCCCATCGTTGGCAACTTTTATTTCCACATTTCGGCCTAGTATAAGGGCAAGGTTCTCGTCGAGGTGCCCAGCAGGGAACCCATAGCATACAGGGTAGTCGTATTCGGCAACGGCATCGCGGATAATCTCTATTGCCTCCAATCCGTAGGGAATGGTGTTATCGTTCATCTTGGTCATTCCACCAACAACCAATCCTGCAAGCTGGCTAAGCTTTCCGCTGCGCTTTAGGTTCATCATCATTCTATCAATGTGGTAAAGGTACTCGTCCAAATCCTCAATGAACAGTACCTTATTGGAGGTGTTAATGTCGGCATCGGTGCCAGCAATACTGTATAGTATGGATAGATTACCGCCACAGAGTTCTCCAAATGCCAAACCGGGTCTGTTAAACTTATGAGGAGCAACATTGTAGATGGGGCTCTCGCCAAAAAGCACTTTGTGCAGGCTTTTAGTTGAGTTGTTGTCCGTTCCGTGTTGTGGAAAATTTATGGGCATAAGGCCATGGATGGTTTCCATCTTGAACCAAGAGTTTAGGATGCTGTGTAGCACGGTGATATCGCTATATCCAACTACCCATTTGGGGTCGCGTTGCAAATCTCGCAGGTTAATATGATCGAGCAATCGCACTGTGCCATACCCCCCCCGAGCGCATATAATGGCCTTAACCTCATCATCATTAATCATACTCTGAAAATCGGCTGCACGCTCAACATCCGTACCCGAGAACTGGTTGTACGCTCCAAATAGATGAGCCCCAAGTTTTACCTTAAGCCCCCACCTCTCAAAGGTTCTTATCGCGGGCTCTATCTCCTCTCGGGTTACCCTTCGGGCTGGTGCTACTATGCCCACGGCATCACCTTTTTTTAGTATGGGAGGAGATATTAGTTCCATTGTCGTTTTGCTAAAATGTTACTACCTTTGCTTTTAAATTTTCTGCCATCTTTCCTATTACTAAGTTAGTTGATTTTGGCAAGAAGCCTATGAATGGGCTTATTTTTTTGAGCAAACCTAATATTTCAGTTATGAACGGCTACAAACGTTACTTAATTACATCGGCCTTGCCCTATGCAAACGGCCCCATTCACATCGGTCACCTAGCTGGTGTGTATATTCCGTCCGACATCTACACACGCTACTTGCGAATGAAGGGTATGGATGTAGTTTCGGTTTGTGGCTCCGATGAGCATGGTGTCCCCATTACCATAAAGGCTAGGCAAGAGGGGGTGTCACCACAGGACATTGTGGATAAGTACCATAGTATTATTAAAAAATCGTTCGAGGATTTTGGTATTGCCTTCGATATTTATTCCCGCACATCGTCTAAAGTGCACCACGAACATTCTGCTGAATTTTTCAAGCATTTATATGATAAGGGAGAGTTTATAGAGAAGACCACTGAGCAGTATTACGACTCTGAGGTTAACCAGTTTTTGGCCGACAGGTATATTACCGGAACGTGTCCGCATTGCTCAAACGATAGCGCCTATGGCGATCAGTGCGAAAAGTGCGGAACCAGCCTTAATGCAACAGATCTGATAAACCCAAAATCGACGCTTAGCGGCGCAGTACCTGCTCTTAAACCAACCAAACACTGGTTCCTACCGCTCGATAAGTACCAAGGTTTCCTTGAGAAATGGATTCTTGAGGATCATAAGGAGTGGAAGGTAAACGTATACGGACAGTGTAAGAGCTGGCTCGACCATGGTCTCCAACCCCGCGCCGTGAGCCGCGACCTCGATTGGGGTGTGCCCGTTCCCGTTGAGGGAGCTGAGGGCAAGGTGCTGTACGTTTGGTTCGATGCGCCCATTGGTTACATTTCGGCAACAAAAGAGCTTACCCCCGATTGGGAGAAGTACTGGAAAGATCCCGAAACCCGTATGATTCATTTTATAGGTAAGGACAATATCGTATTTCACTGCATCGTTTTTCCATCGATGCTTAAGGCTGAGGGTAGCTACATTTTACCCGAAAATGTACCTGCCAATGAGTTTTTAAATCTCGAGGGCGATAAAATATCAACCTCGCGCAACTGGGCCGTTTGGCTACACGAGTACCTCGAAGAGTTTCCTGACAAACAGGATGTGCTTCGCTACACGCTAACCGCCAATATGCCCGAGACCAAGGACAATGACTTTACTTGGAAAGATTTTCAGACTCGCAACAACAGCGAGTTGGTGGCTATTCTGGGTAACTTTGTGAACCGTGCCCTTGTGCTTACGCATAAGTATTTCGATGGCAAAATCCCAGCTTTAGGGGAGCTAACCGATTACGATAAGGAGACCCTTGTGGAGTTGCCCAAGCTTAAAGCTGGTATCGAGAAGAACTTGGAGGTATTCCGTTTCCGCGATGCGCTGCGTGAGGCTATGAACGTGGCAAGGTTAGGAAATAAGTATTTGGCCGATACTGAACCTTGGAAACTTTTTAAATCCGAGCCCGAGCGGGTGGCTACTATTCTCAATATATCGCTACAAATATGTGCTAACATTGCCATTCTGGCCGAGCCATTTTTACCATTTACATCCGATAAGTTGAGCCAAATGCTCAATGTAGAATCGTTGGGTTGGGAAAATGGTGGCAAAGCTGATCTATTGCCTGTTGGGCACCAAATAGGTAAAGCAGAGCTACTATTTGAGAAGATTGAAGATGAGGTGGTGGAGAAACAACTGGCTAAGCTGCAGGCAACCAAGGCTGCTAACGAGGCCAAAGTAATCAAAGTAGTAGAACCACAGAAAGATACGATTACCTATGACGATTTTATGCGTATGGATATTCGAATCTCCACCGTGCTTGCTGCCGAGGTGGTTCCAAAAACCCAAAAGCTACTAAAACTCGAGATTGATACAGGGATAGACAAGCGAACCATCGTTTCGGGAATTGCCGAGTACTTTAAGCCCGAGGAGGTTGTTGGGCGCCAGGTTTGTGTTTTGGTAAATTTAGAACCACGCAAAATTCGCGGAATTGTATCGCATGGAATGATACTGATGGCCAAAAATTCCGATGGCAGCCTACGTTTTGTTCAGCCCAACGAGGCTGTCGATAGCGGTTCGGGAGTGAGCTAGAGTTCTGTATTGATATGAATTATATGGCGGACTCTGTTATAAGAGGTATTTACTAACCTTGCCATCTAACCACAAAACGTGCTATATCTTTCTTTATTCATCGGATGCAAAGTTGGTTTGGTTTCGCCCCTAAAGATAGGTTGGTTCATAAAACACATTAACCATTCCTGCTCATCCATTGTATTTAGCTAAAAAACAAGCAAAAGCTTACGCAAACAAAGCTGCAAATATGCAGATTTTCTTAATTTTGCGGTCTTGCTTTTGTCATACATAAACAAATAAATTCTATGGATATTCCCGCAAAGTATAATCCTGCCGAGGTCGAGGATAAGTGGTACAAGTACTGGTTGGACAACAAGTTGTTCCATTCGGAGCCCGACGAACGAGAGCCGTTTAGTATTGTTATTCCACCACCCAATGTAACAGGTGTGCTGCATATGGGCCATATGCTCAACAATACCATTCAGGATGTGCTTGTCCGTCGTGCCAAAATGCAGGGTAAAAATACCTGCTGGGTCCCCGGTACCGACCATGCATCCATTGCCACCGAGGCAAAGGTGGTTGCCAAGCTAAAGGCCGAGGGTATTGATAAAAACACCCTTTCGCGTGATCAGTTCCTTGAGCACGCATGGGAGTGGAAGGAGAAGCATGGCGGGATAATCCTTGAGCAGCTCAAAAAGATGGGCGCTGCATGCGACTGGGAGCGTACAGCATTTACTATGGACGAGAGCCTTTCGGAGAGCGTAATAAAGGTTTTTGTTGATTTGCACAACAAGGGCAAAATCTACCGCGGTGTGCGGATGGTAAACTGGGATCCCCAGGCCAAAACCGCCGTGTCCGACGAGGAGGTTATTTACAAAGAAGTTCAGAGCAAGCTCTACTACCTAAAATATTTTATCGATGGCGAGGATGGCTATGTAACCATTGCCACAACCCGCCCCGAGACCATTCTGGGCGATACCGCCGTGTGCGTAAACCCCAACGACCCTCGATATGCAAATCTTAAGGGTAAACGTCTTTTTGTGCCTCTAATCAAGCGTAGCGTTCCGGTAATTTTCGACGATTATGTTGATATGGAGTTCGGAACAGGTGCCCTTAAAGTAACGCCTGCCCACGATATCAACGACTATATGCTGGGCGATAAGCACAACTTGGAGTCAGTTGATATTTTCAACGACGATGGAACACTAAGTCCTGCCGCTCAGCTTTACGTTGGAATGGATCGGTTTGCCGTTCGTAAGCAGATTGTTATCGATTTGGAGAAGGCTGGCAATGTGGATAAGATTGAGGACTACATGAACAAGGTTGGCTACAGCGAGCGTACCGATGCGGTAATTGAGCCCAAGCTTAGTATGCAGTGGTTTCTCGATATGAAGGAGCTGGCCAAACCAGCACTTGATGCTGTTGAGAGTGGTGAGATACAAATATATCCTCATAAGTTTGTGAATACCTATCGCCATTGGATGGAGAACGTGAAGGATTGGTGCCTGTCGCGTCAGCTATGGTGGGGACATCGCATACCCGCTTGGTACCTACCCGAGGGTGGTTACGTGGTGGCCGAAACAGAGGAACAGGCCTTGGCCCTTGCCAAGGAAAGATCGGGCAATCAAAACCTTACCGTTGCCGATTTACGTCAGGACGAGGATGTGCTCGACACATGGTTCAGCTCGTGGCTCTGGCCCATATCGGTGTTCGATGGTATTCGATACCCCGATAATGAGGATATCAAGTACTACTATCCAACAAATATTCTTGTTACGGCTCCCGAAATTCTTTTCTTTTGGGTGGCTCGTATGATAATTGCTGGCTACGAGTACCGTGGACAGAAACCGTTTAGTTCTATTTACCTGCATGGTATAGTGCGCGATGGGCAACGGAGAAAGATGAGCAAATCGTTGGGTAATAGCCCCGACCCACTCGATTTGGTGAAGAAGTACGGTGCCGATGGTATGCGTATGGGAATGTTATTGTGCTCTGCCGCCGGTAACGACTTGCTGTTTGACGAGAACTTACCCGAGCAGGGGCGTAACTTCTGCAATAAGATATGGAATGCCTTCCGCTTGGTAAAAGGGTGGGAGGTTGATGCAAATATAGCGCAACCCAAGCATTCTGCAGTTGCGGTGGAGTGGCTTAACAGTTTGATAAGCCGTGAGGTGACAACGCTCAACGATCATTTCGACAAGTATCGCCTATCGGAGGCGCTGATGGAGGTGTACAAGCTTTTCTGGGACGAGTTCTCATCGTGGTTCCTCGAGATTGTTAAACCAGCTTACCAAAAACCAATCGATGCCAAAACGCAATCGGAGGTGATGGCCATTTTCGATAAGATGCTTAGGTTGCTTCATCCATTTATGCCTTTTATTACCGAGGAGCTATGGCAGCTGCTCGATGAGCGCAAAGCCGGCGATAGCATTATGGTTGCTCCGCAACCAGAGGCCAACGAGTTCGATGCCGAGCTGCTTGCCCGTTTCGATGAGATGAAGGAGATTGTGGCTGGTATCCGTAATATTAGGCAGGAGAAGAATATCCCCAACAAGGAGACCCTTTCGCTATTTGTTAAATCTACCCAAAAGCTTAACCCCGAGATTGAGAGTGTAATCGTTAAGCTGGCTGGACTAGATAAGTTGGAGTACACAGACGATAAGGTTGATGGCAGTGCAAGCTTCCTGGTTAAATCGTCGGAGTTTTTTGTTCCTCTTGAGGGATTTGTAAATGAGGAGGAGGAGATTGCCAAACTTACCGAGGAGTTGAACTACACCAGAGGATTCCTGACCAGCGTGATGAAGAAGCTAAGCAACGAGAAATTTGTTAATGGCGCACCCGCCCAGGTGGTTGAGGTTGAGCGCAAAAAGCAGGCCGATGCCGAGGAGAAAATTAGGGTTATTGAGGAGCGACTGACTGGAATTAAGAAGTAATGACGTAACAGTTATAAATAAATAGGGTGGAGCTTAGCTCCACCCTTTCGTTGTTTTATTTTGGCGTTAAGCTACTTAACAACCTTCAATGCCTTTTCAACCGCATTAAAAATTGGCTCATTGCTGATTTGGCTTCCCACGGCCTTCTGCATCCAGTGCTGTGGGGTGATGCTGCCAATGGAGAATATTCTGAGAGTTTCTTCGGCAAAATTCTTATCGGCAATGTAATCCTCCAGCTGGTACATGATTAGCCTGCCGTAGGGGTAGTTCATTAGGTACAAGGGCGATTGTATCATATGCGAGTAGATTGCAAGCAGTGGCACATCCTTCTCGCCAAACACATCGGCGTAGTATTCGTTCCAAATATCCTTGGCTATGCTTATAACTGCCGCTTTAAGTTCTTCAGCATTGGCGTTCGGATTTGCATAAAGCCATTCCCAAACCTTCATGTCAACCAGCGAAACGCCCATCATCTCGTAGTTATCCCAGAAAATGTCGAGAACATCCAAATGCTCCATCATGGGGTCGCTCTGCTTGATGCCAAGCAGCTCAAGGTCGCGTTTCTGGAACATAAAGGCCAGCGCCTCGGTAAAGGCGGTGTTGGGTATGCCGTTAATAAAGTGGTTATCCACCATATGCAGGCTAATGGTTTGCTCCACGTTATGTCCAAACTCATGCACAGCAATATTATACCCTTTGTAGTCCATTCCATCGGCGGCAACGCGGGTACGCAGGTGCGAGGTCATATCGCGCATCGAGGCTCGCATGGCGTGTCCCGAGCCACGGGCCGCATCAACCTCAACCTTCGAGGCAATAAACTCAGCGGTTTTGCTATCGTAACCCAAAGCCTTGAGTATCCTTGGCAGATCCTTGTTCATGGCCTCGGCAGTGGGGTACTTGCTTTTGGTGATTTTGTCCAACTGATCTTCCGAAATTCCAGCCCTGCCTACAAATCCATTGTACCAAAGGTCGAATGGGCGCAGCTTGCGACCCAAGCGCTGGCTGATGAGTTTACCCGCTTCGCGGATAAGTGGCGATGCGGCGTATTCTCGGAATAAGCTTTCCACCTCCTCTAAGGGAATTTCCATGCTGCTCTCGAATCGGCGCTTGATATAGGTATCGAGGGTAGGGTAGTAGGGGTCAAGCTTCTGCATTGCATTGAAATTGCCCAACAAATGTTCGTACCTAATGGTTCCCTCGGGCTCTGCGGCAACCTCTTTCCCATCCTGCATCAGCTGGTTGGTTAGCGGGTTCCACTGGTAGGCAGGGTTGTTAATCACCTGCTTAGGAATATCCTGACCTATAATGCGAAGCATAACGTTGTAAAGCATCTCCTGCTTCTCCAAGCCATTGTCGTAGTCGTAGTTCGATTTAATCTCGTCGCGGATATTCCAGTGCGAAAGTAGCTTCATGCCATCGGGGAATAGCTTTTGGCCATCGTTGTTACGGAGCTGATCGGCAAAGATGTTGTATTCTGATATGTATAGCCTACCCTCGCTGTAAACCTTGCTGTTCTCCTGAAGTATTTTGGCAGGAATCCGTGCGGTGTACATATCGCCAAGGCGAGCGTAACCCCACTGGCGATTGGTCCAGTCCTTACCCAGCGTATTCTTCTCCTTAAGCGAGTAATTGGGGAAGTTTAGCGTGATGATAAAGGCCAGCTTGTTGGCGTAAAAGTCTTGCTGAACGTGAGCACCAGGGCTATACGCCCCAAATATTTGGTCGATGGGGTGAATTGGGCCGCGATCCTCGTGGATTTGACGGTTAAACTCAAAGCTAATACGCCCGAGGTAACCGTAAAGGTACTCAAAGTTGTTAGCCAATCTGTCGAACACCAAATCCAACTCCTTGGCATCGGCAATAAAGCGTTGCATACAGAAATTTTCAAAATCGGCAGCTGTGCCATCAGACTCGCGCCACAACGAAGCGGTTTGGTTTACGCCACGGGTAACACGAAACTCGAAATCGGAACCGTGCTTTTCCATCAGCTTATCAATAACCAAATCAATGGTTTTTTTATCAATTGGGCTGGTTTCCATTGCATCCTTTGTGACAGTGGAACATGATGCTAGCACAATCGCTGTTAGGGTGATAAGAAATAACTTTTTCATAATTAGAGTATTTTTGATACTAAATAAATATAGAATTTCACAAATCTAAGAAATCTGTTTGGTTTTTGGTATTGTTGTTGATAATAATGCATTTGCTAAGCCATTAACTTATTATATGCAAGAATTGTATAGGTTTTATGGTCATATGAAAACGAATAAGCCTAATTATTACTAAATTGCGCCTGTTATCTACCCAAATAAGTATTATATGAAAAGATTTTTACCCCTTTCGCTTCTAATTTTAGCTATAATTTTCTCGGGTTGTGCCTCAAAACGACTAGCCAAGCGTGGATTAAAGTTTGAACAGGCTGGAATGTATGAAATGGCTGCCGATCTCTACTACCAAGCCGTTGTGGCCAATGCAAAAAATGTTGACGCAGTGGTTGGTCTAAAGAAAAACGGGCAACGATTACTCGATGAGAAATCGCTACAAGTGCATAAGGCCTACTTCAACAATAACGATCGTGAGACCGTTTATAGCTACTTGGATGCTCAAGCGTATCTCAAAAAGGTAAATGCTACGGGAGTATCGTTAATGCTTTCGGAAGGTACTCGTTCGTACTACGAGGAGGCCAAGCCACGTTACCTCGAATCGTTGTTTTATGAGGCCCGACTGCTCCTCGATGAGGAAAAATTTAGGGAATCCGAGGCCAAGTTTGCTGAGATTAAACGCATTGACCCAGCCTACGAGGGTGTAGATGAGTTTATGAAGGTATCGCAAAGCGAGCCTCTGTACAGGCAGGGTAAAGAGTTTATGGATGCAGGATTGTATCGCAAGGCTTACGCCAATTTTAACAATATCATATCCAAAGCAGGGCTTTATAAGGACTCAAAGGATTTAATGGATGAGGCTCTGGCTAAGGGGCAGCTTACCATTGCCATTGGTGAGATAGATAACAAAACTCGCTTTAGGTCGGCGCACCTTATGGTTGAGAGTTCCCTTAGCAAAGCCATAAGCAGTATCAACGATCCATTCATAAAGCTGGTTGATATTAAAAACACCGAACAATTCCTCAACCAACAGGTTAAGGGAACCACATTAGGTTCAGATATTAGGGTGGGGCAAATTCTAGCCGCAAGAGCTATTCTAAACGGTTCCGTTATACGTTTCGATATGGTTGAGGGACGCTTGCAAACCGAAACCAAAAGGGGGTATCTAAAGGAGGTAGTAACGTATAAAGACAAGAATACAAATGAGGAACGGAGAGAGACCAAATACCATAAGGTATCGTACACTGTAACGCAAAAGTCAAATTCTGCCTCCGTTTCGGTTCAGTACCAGCTTAGCTCAACCGAAACAGGGGCCGTTCTCCTTTCGGATGTTCTAAACATTAACCAAAGCGATGATATAAACTACGCCTCCTTTAAAGGCGATCATAAGAAGCTTGTGCCAGGGCATTGGGAGTTTAGTGACAAGGATTCACCTAAAGATCGTATTGATGATAATACCATGGCGGTTCGAAATCTACAGCAACTTTTTGGAGGCAAGCAAACCATTATGTCTGCTGAAGATTTACGAAATAGTGCCCTTGCCGAGATTGAGAGAAGGGTAACCCAAAAGATTAGTAGTTACAATCCCGAACAATAATAGCATATGAAGATAAGATTACTTCTTGTATCAACTTTACTATTTGTACTGATAGGGTGTAGCGGAGGTAAAAAAGCACAGCAAGCTCAGTTGGCACCACAGCCCGAGTGGGTTAAGATGAGACCCTCGTCTCCCACGTATTACTATGGAATAGGGGCAGTTCGCAAGTCGATGGATGTTAGTCAGTACCAACAGGCTGCCCGCCAGAATGCATTGGCCGATATGGCGGGGGAGATATCAACCACAATATCGAGCAATTCGGTTCTTCATGCCTTTGAGTCGAACTTAGGTTTTCGCGAAGACTTTACATCAACCATAAGGGCACAAACACAGCAAGATCTCGAGGGGTACGAGCTGGTTGATTCTTGGGAAGACCTTGAGAACTACTGGGTGTACTACCGCCTTTCCAAGGTGCGTTACCAGGAGCTAAAGGAGCAAAGGAAGAATGATGCTGTATCGCGCTCGTTCGACTACTTTACCAGTGGACTGGGTCAGCGCGACCAGGGAAATATCCGAATGGCCATAGTACAGCTCGTGAAGGCGCTTGAGCCCATCAAATCATACTTTAGCGAGCCGCTACCGGTTGAGCTAAATGGTCAGCAAATATTCCTAGGAAACGAGATATTTAAGGAGCTTTCGACAACCATTAGCCAGCTACAGGTTGTGCCAATAAACCGTGAGGTTTCCATTAAAACGGGACAGGCGCTAACAACCGATCAGCTGCTATTCGAAACAAGCTTTCCTTCGTTCGGAGCGGTATCGGATATCCCTTTGGTGGCACAGTATAGCGAGAAACCCATACGCAACAATAAGCAAAGGTCGAGTGTACAGGGACAGGCTCAATTTGAGGTTGATGTGGTTAGGTCGAGTAAAACCAGCGAGGTTTTCAGCGTTACTATTGATATGGACGAAATGCTTGCCGAGGCTGGTGCCGATCCATTGATCCGCAGGCTGGTCAATCGCTTTGTGCTATCGCAGGGGGCAACTCGTATCAACATACAGAAGCCAAAATTCGCCATCATATCCAACGAGATCATGCTGGGTGAGCCACAGAAGCCTGGGATACTCGAAGCTAGCTTCAAGCAAAAAGCTGTAGAGGCAGGGTATGTTGTTATAACCGACGGCTCTGATGTAGATTTTACGGTTCGCATTACTGCTGTTGCTAGTCCCCGCGATGATAGTGGTCAGTTTAAGAATGTGGCCATAGCAGGGCAGCTCTCTGTAGAGAACGATAAGGGCGTTAAGATTTACCAACGATCGCTTGAAGGCTTCATTGGCAGACATTTCGATTACAAACAGGCGGGTGAGGATGCGTTCCGTGATGCTCGCCGAAGGCTTGAGAGCACATTCTTTAGAGAGATACAAGAGGCTGTTGCCAAACGATAAATGGTTTTTAATCAGAAAGATGTTTAATAGCATCAAAGCAATCAGAAGCGATTTTTCTCATTTATAATCCTGAATTTTTCCATTAACTTTGACCCTGTTGCACATCCCTAGGTTCTTTCTATTCATTAGGGATTGTGTTAATATATTGTTGAAAATCAAAGTGAATGTATTAATCATATTAAAAAAATCGTCATGCCACAAATTTCAGAAAAAGGTAAGGCAATGCCCGCTTCGCCCATTCGTAAGCTGGTTCCATACGCCGAAGGTGCTAAGCAAAAGGGAAGAAAAGTATATCACTTAAACATTGGTCAGCCCGATATTGCAACCCCTGAGGTGGCCCTCAAGGCCATTAAGGACAATGCGCTAAAAGTGGTTGAGTATAGCCATTCGGCCGGTAACGAGAGCTATCGTCGAGGTTTGGCCGAGTACTACCGTAGCGTGGGTATTGATATTGATCATAACCAAATCATCATAACCGCTGGTGGATCGGAAGCTATTACCATTGGTTTTATGAGCTGCCTAAACCCCGGCGACGAGGTGATAATACCCGAGCCATTCTATGCAAACTACAATGGCTTTGCCACATCGGCAGGTGTAAAGGTTGTGCCTGTAACCTCATCGATTGAGGATGGCTTTGCACTACCCCCAATGGCCGAGATGGAGAAGCTTATAACCCCGAAAACTAGAGGGGTAGTTATTTGTAATCCTAATAACCCCACCGGTTACCTTTACTCGAAGGAGGAGCTTGAGCAGCTTGCCGAGCTGGTTAAAAAGTACGATATGTACCTATTTGCCGACGAGGTGTACCGCGAGTTCTGCTACGATGGCCAAACACATTTCTCCACCATGAATCTAAAAGGTTTGGAGAATAACGTGGTGCTTATGGACTCCGTATCGAAGCGTTACAGTATGTGTGGTGTAAGGGTTGGTGCGCTTATCTCCCGCAACTGCGAGGTTATGGCAGCCGCTATGAAGTTTGCTCAGGCAAGGCTTTGCCCACCATCGTACGGACAAATTGCTGCCGAGGCAGCACTTAGCACGCCCAAGGAGTACTTCACTGAGGTGTACGACGAGTACATTAAGCGCAGAGACTTTATGGTTGAGGCGCTTAACAAGATGGAAGGCGTAGTATGCCCAATGCCTAAGGGTGCATTTTATACTGTGGTGAAACTACCCGTTGATGATGCCGATAAGTTTGCTCAGTGGTTGCTCGAGAGCTTTGAGTACAATAATCAAACGGTAATGTTGGCTCCTGCCTCAGGTTTTTATGCAACCCCCGGGTTGGGTAAGGATGAGGTGCGCATTGCCTACGTGCTAAAAATTGAAGATCTGAAGAATGCTATGGAAACCCTTGAGGCTGCGCTTAAGCAGTACCCCGGGAGAACAATCTAGCAAAAGATTATAGAATATAAAGAAACGCCGAGCAGTTTGCTTGGCGTTTTTCTTTTAGAAAGCCAGATAAAAATCTTTGGTAAGGCTTACATATTCGGGTGTGTACTCACCGTCCACTCCTCTAACGGCAATTGAGGTTTCGTCCAGTGGCAGTTTTTCTCGGCTAAACTCAAGCATAAGTCGTTTCACTGGGCCATTTATCTTTCCATAAACGCTAACCCGCTTGGAGCAGAATAGGTTGTAGGTTGAGGCTAGAGCCACAAATACATTGCCCTCAACGTACGGGAAAATACCTGCAAATCGGCCATTCTTATTAAGTAATTTGTTGATACCTTCGAGTAACTCGGCGTGGGGGAGAAGCTCGTTATGTCTGGCAACTGTTCGGGCAGCCTCTTCGGATTTTAATGATTTGATGAAGTAGGGTGGGTTTGAAACGATAAGATCGTATTGCAAGCTTGCCTCCTTGGCAAACTGCTGAAAGGGCTTACAGTGAACAGCTACCCTGTTTTGCCAGCGAGAGCTATTCACATTCTCGATGGCTTGCTGTGCCGATGGGTTATCTATCTCCACGGCATCAATGGTTGCGCTGCTGCGTTGTGCCAGCATAAGGGCGATTAGCCCTGTTCCTGTACCTACATCGAGGATGGTTTTGGCGTTACCAATGGTTGCCCAAGCACCCAGCATTACCCCATCGGTGCCTACCTTCATGGCCGATTTCTCTTGACGAATAGCAAACTGTTTAAACCTAAAGTACTGGTTGGGCATGCTGGCTAAAATTTTTCGAAAACCCCTAGTCCAAATAGAGCAAAATCGTATTTAATAGGATCGCTGGGGTCGAATGTACGAAGTTTTGCTGTAACCTCCTCCACTGCTTTCCAATCGCTCTGCTTTCGATTAAGTATACCTAGCCTGCGGGCTACACGTCCCGAATGCACATCAAGCGGTAGCATGAGGGCCGAGGGTGGGATCGACGCCCACAGGCCAAAGTCAACATTCTCCTTGGGTGGGCGCACCATCCAGCGTAAAAACATATTGATACGCTTGGCCGCCGAACCTGCCATAGGGTTGGATAGGTGTTTGGTCGAACGCTTGGGGAAGGAGTCGTCTATAAAGCTGCATCGGAAATGGTTTATTGCCCCCTTAATTGTTCGGGTTGCGATGTATCCATTGGTGAATAGGCTCTCGATGCTTTTATCATTACAATAAATTTTTTTCAAGGATTTTAAGAATGCGGTGCAGTCGGTTCCATTAAACGTACGGTAGTAGAACGACGACAGGGCTTTAATATCGTTGTTGGTGGAGTCGATTATAAATTCGTAGGGCGATTCGCCCATCTGCTCCATTAGTTTCTTAGCCGATTTTATAATTTGTGGCCGCTGACCCCATGAGATGGTGGCTGCTAAGAATCCTGCAATCTCAATATCTTCCTTACGACTATATGCTTTAGGAATCTGTATTGGGTCGGTCTCTATAAACTGTGGAGAAGCGTACTGCAGGTACTTCTCATCCAGAAACTGTTTTATATCGTTGGTGCTAATACCGCCCACTACACAAAGCGTCCATCGTTCATAGTGAGCTGGATATCGGCCATGGCCGCTAATTCCTTATCGTGGGTTACCACCACAAAGGTTTGCTTAAACTCATCGCGGAGCTTAAAGAATAGGTTGTGTAGCTCCTCCTTGTTTTTGGAGTCGAGGTTTCCCGAGGGTTCGTCGGCAAGGATAACCTTTGGGTTGTTAATTAGGGCACGTGCTACCGCCACGCGTTGCTGCTCTCCCCCCGATAGCTCCGAGGGTTTGTGCTCCATCCTGTCGGCTAGGCCAAGAAACGTAAGTAATTCCTTTGCCCGTGTTTCCACCTTTTCCTTTGGGTCTTTGGCAATGAACCCCGGGATACAAACATTCTCCAAGGCTGTAAACTCTGGTAGTAAATGATGGAACTGAAAAACAAAGCCGATGTTCTGATTACGAAAAGCAGCCATGGCCTTGTCGTTCAGCTTCGATAGGTTGGTGTTGTCGATGAACACATCGCCCGAGTCGGGTTTGCCAAGGGTTCCCATTATTTGGAGTAGCGTGGTTTTGCCCGCCCCGCTAGGGCCAACAATGGCTACTACCTTTTCGGCGGGTATCTCAACATCAACCTCCTTAAGAACTGTAAGGTGGCCAAACGATTTTTTTATCTTCTCAACTCTAATCATAGCGTAAGCATTGGATTGCAAATGTAGCAATTTAGCCTAACATTTTGAGTAATTGGCTTGCTTTCGTTCAAACCACAGTGTAAAAGAAAACCCCACCAACACGAATTGGTGGGGTTCTTTGATGTTGTTGATATTACTTATTGAAAAGCTTGTATACTACACCTATCTCTAGGCCTACTGAGGTAATTGACGAACTGCCCAGGATGAGGCTGCTGTGGAAATCGCTAAAGCTATCCTCAACAACAGGCTCTACCTTGGTGAATCCGTAAGTTCCAGAAATGCCCACCTTAACAATGATATCGCTGGTTACGCTGTACATTGCTCCGGCAGATAGGTAGCCCGACACCATCATTTTGGGTGCACCTAGTTCTATGGAGTTGGCTTCGCTATACTCAAGATTATCAAATTTGTACTCGGGGTAGTCATTAAGCACAGCATTGAAATCGGGGTAGTAGCCCTTGCGGGTCATAGTGCCAGAAAGGTTGAAATCAGTGGACATAAAGTTAGACATAACTATCCCTAGGTTGGCAAAGTAAGATAGGTTGCCAGAGTTTATGGTGTTTTGATATCTAACAAAAAGAGGAATATCCAAAGATGTGTACTTTGTGTTTTCTACAAGATTTGCATTTTCGTATACAGGGAAGTAGGTGTCCTCGTCAATATCAATAAACTCTCTTTCGAGCTGTGTTGAAAGGTTTGTTATTTTGTAATTAGAGGTGTAGCTACCCAACCTAAGGCCAATGCCTGCCCCAATGTTTTTTGTTACTAGGTATGTAACGTCAACCGATGGGATGATATTAAAAACATTCCCAGCTTGCCATTCTGGCTTGGTTGCATTTTCGTTTCCAAACATAGCAAGGTTAAGCCCGCCGTTGAGTCCAATGTATAGACGCTGGAAAATTTCCGTATTGGGGTTTACTGCTGGTTCTTGATTCAAACTCCTTTCCCATCCAGATGCAAAGCTCTGATTAATTAGGATTAGGGTAGAGGCTGCTAGTAGCGTGAAAAGTATTATTGTGCGTTTCATTATATTTAGTGGGTTATGTTAGTTTATGGAAATTTTTGAGATCACAGGAATATCGTTATCAACATATACTCTAACGATGTAAATACCTTTTGGTAAGCCCGTAAGGTTTAGCCTTCGGCTAAGCTGCTGTTCGGATTTGCTGAAGGTTTCCTGAAAAACTACTTTCCCGTGTGAGTTTGATACGGTAATTGATCCAGAGCCCATCCTCTTACTGGCAAAATCGATGGTGAATTCTCCTTTGCTTGGGTTGGGGTATGTGGCAATTGTGCCCGTTTCCATTACAGCGGTAACCTGCATTGCACTTGATGTATTGGGGCATTGCCTATGGTCGGTGGTTTGCACCTGATAGCTGCCTGGCTGGTTGCGAGGAGCAAAGTGCTGCTGGGTTTCACCTTCAACCAGAGTACCATTCTTATACCATTTGTATTCTAGGTCTGGGTTTGTACAGATTAGAATAGGGATATCCCCTTTTTTGTGTATTCTAGGTTTATCGGTAGTTGGAAGAACCTTTTCTTCATCAACAATTACTGATTTTTGGTATGTGATGTTATAGTTGTCGTCGGTAATAACTCTGTATCGAAGGACTCTATCTTCAATTGTAAACGACCAGTTTGCAATTACGCTATAGTCGTTGGGGATACTTACAACATTTCCTCCTCCCACTTCCCAAGTTCCAGGAGCAGGAATATCTGATATGTGATAAATAACTTCGGAGTTTATACATACATATGACTCTCCATCAATGCTTGGCCCAGTTGAGTTTTCGGAGATTAAAATAATGTTTAATGTATTCTCCTCCGATCCAACGGTAAATCTCCCTCCGGTAGTTTCGTAACCATCGGCGCTGATACTATACCCATAGATTCCTTTGGGTTTATAAAGGTTTGAAACTCCATTTACGTTTGTTTTTTGAGTTGAGTTATCAACCTGTACCGTTGCATTCACTATAGGATTCCTACTTTCGTCAACAACCTTAACCGTAATTTCGCTAAATGTTTGAAAGCTAGACACCTTGCCATATGAAGTGCCCTGGGAGTTTGTTGCGTAAGCCCGTACATAGTAAACAGTGTTTGGTTGTAAACCAGTAATTGTTGAAGTAAAACTACCTGCTCCACCTCCCTCGTTGGTTAAACCTTCGCGATTCTGGAGTGTTGGGTTATCCGATTTGCTCCACACTACACCTTTGGATGTTATATAGAACCCTCCATCTCTTATAATTACACCTTTGCTTGTTGCTTCAAAAGCAGAAGTTGCTTTGGTTGTATCGGTATCAATCTTAGGGAAATAGCGTCTTGACGCTTCGTATAGTGCTTTGTCAGCACTTGTCCTGCCTGAGCCTAATAATCCTCGGGAGGATGAATTGTACAGATAAATATCTTCAACGCCTTCAACTAATGCGTTCCAAAGTTGAGTTCGAGTAATGCTGCCGTAGTATTTTGAAACGACCAAGGCAGCAACCCCAGAAACATGTGGGCAAGCCATTGAAGTGCCCGACATATAGCCGTAACTACTGCCAATAACTGTACTCCTAATTTGTGAGCCAGGTGCAGAGATATCTACCCAATCGCCATAGTTTGAAAAGCTAGATCTTGTTCCTCTATTCGTGTGAGATGCTACAGCCATAGTCCCACTATAGTAACCGGGCCACCACTGGCCAGAGTCGTTGTCGTTTCCAGCAGCAAAAATTACGATACCACCACCCGACATGGCACCACCGCCACCGTTGGTGTTGAAGTAATCAATTCCAGAGAGCACAGCTTGGCTGTATACGCCTGAATAGGTATAGCCCCAGCTGTTCTGCGAAATGGTGGCTCCATTATTTGCGGCATATATGTAGCCCTGAGCAGTTGAAATTGTTCCCTCTTTAAAGATATCAATCGACATAAGCTTAACACCATTGCCAGTTCCATCACCACCAGCAACACCAGCAACGCCAATACTATTATTGGTGACTGCGGCAACCGTACCTCCAACGTGTGTGCCATGGTTGTCGGGGCTTGTTGCAGATCCTTCAGGACCAATGTTTGACCACATATTTGCCGCAAGATCAGGGTGGTTGTACTGTATCCCTCCATCATGAATAGAAACAATAACATTTGGATTACCTTTCTCTATTTCCCATGCCTTTTCTGCTGCAATATCAACCCCTGCAACTCCATTAGAACCCGCAATGGCTTGTCCTGTATTATTCAGACCCCACTGAACATTATAGTTGTTGTCGTTTGGGAATGATTTGCTTGAGTCGTCCGACTTGCTATGATCATACTTAACTTCAACAGGTTCGAATAAACGGATCTTGTAAACTGGTTCAGCAATCTCAACCTCTTCTAGAGCCGCAAAATCTGCAACAGCATTTTTGATATCACTAGTTTTCTCCATTGTCAATTCGTACCACAAATCAAATCCCCATGCTTCATGGCGTGCTTTGTACCCTTTGCTGTTATCATCAACGCTATAAAGGTCGATAATTGTTTGTTTGTACTGAGCAATCTTATATTTCTTATTTAGCTTATCGAAGCGTTCATTTCCCGTTTGGATGTATTCAAGTTCATTCGCTTTGGTAATTGGTGATTCCAAAAACTTGTTCATATTTGGGCTGAACTTAATTAGCATTCTCCCTTGTTCGTATGCACTTTCTGGTACTTCGTCAAGGTTAATTGGGGGTCTTTCGCCCTTAACAACCTTAAAGCCATTCACGTATTTTACAGTTTTCTCTCCTCGCTCAGATGGTTGTGAGAAGGTGTTGGTGCTTAAAACTAGTATGATTGCAATGGTCAGCAACCATAGTTTTGAAAATTGACCTTTCATTGAATTCTTTGTTTTGGTTTGTTGAATTTGATTTATTGCCGCGCAAGATACTAATTTTCGCATAATTAATGTTTGTTGAAAAAGATTAATATGATATCCAATAATCCCCAAAACAACTGTTTGATAAGGTTTTGATAAGTACAATTATTTTCTTTATTCAATAATAGCAGTGCCCAATCGTTTATGCTTTTTGTTTCTTTGCATACATAAATAAAGTGTTGCTTTATATGGTCGGTTATTGCTTCGGCTACTAGAACTTATGGAGTAGTTCGAATCGCTCACCGTATTTTAAGTTGGAGATATGTTTAAACACAGTGTTATCTAATTTCTTTTAGCGATTTAAATCAACTAGTCGCAATGTATATTATTGCTATCTTTGCCCCAAGATTCTTGGGTGGATATTCACCTCAGTTATTAATCAACATTCAAAAACTATCCTTCCATGAGAAAATGGCGAATTGAGGATTCAGCAGAACTCTACAACATTAAGGGTTGGGGCATAAACTATTTTTCACTAAACGATAAGGGCAATGTGGTGGTTACACCACGCAAGGACGGCGTAGAGATTGATATGAAGGAATTGGTTGACGAGTTGCAGCTACGCGATGTTGCTACACCAATGCTTATTCGATTCCCCGATATTTTGGACAGCCGGATTGAAAAGATGTCGAGCTGTTTTAAGGTGGCTGCCGAAGAGTACAACTACACTGGCCAAAACTTTGTGATATACCCCATAAAGGTTAACCAGATGCGCCCCGTGGTGGAAGAGATAGTTAGCCATGGCAAAAAGTTTAACATTGGCCTTGAGGCCGGGTCAAAGCCCGAGCTGCATGCGGTTATTGCCATTAACACCGATAATGATTCGCTAATTGTTTGCAATGGTTATAAGGACGAGGACTACATAGAGCTAGCCCTACTAGCCCAAAAAATGGGGCGTCGCATCTATCTTGTGGTTGAGAAACTAAACGAGCTAAAGCTTATCACTAAAATTGCCAAAAGGCTTAGGGTTAAACCTAATATTGGCATCCGAATTAAGTTAGCTAGCTCTGGCAGCGGCAAGTGGGAAGATTCGGGTGGCGATGTGAGCAAATTTGGCCTAACTTCGAGTGAGCTTCTGGATGCGCTAGATTTTCTTGAAAAGAATAAGATGGAGGATTGCCTTAAGCTTGTCCATTTCCATGTAGGTAGCCAGGTTACAAAAATCCGCAGGATTAAGATTGCCCTTCGTGAAGCCTCGCAGTTCTATGTTGAGCTAAACAAAATGGGATTTCAGGTTGAGTTTGTTGATATAGGCGGAGGGCTTGGTGTCGACTACGATGGTACCCGATCGGCCAATAGCGGAAGCAGCGTAAACTATAGCATTCAGGAGTATGTAAACGATGCCGTTTCGGCCATTGTTGATGCTGCCGATAAGAACGACCTTCCCCATCCAAATATAATTACCGAGTCTGGAAGGTCGCTTACGGCTCATCACTCCGTGTTAGTTTTTGAGGTGCTTGAAACCACAACCCTTCCTACGTGGGACGAGAACGAGGAGGTGGGTGAGGAGGCTCATGAGCTGGTTCAAGAGTTATACAACTTATGGGATACCTTAAACCAACCCCGTATGCTCGAAACATGGCATGATGCGCAACAGATTCGAGAGGAGGCTCTAGACAGGTTTAGCTTGGGAATTTTAGATTTGAAAACCCGTGCCCAAATAGAAAAACTATTCTGGTCCATAGCTCGCGACATATACGGCATTACATCGGTTATGAAGCATGTGCCTGAGGAACTTAAACAGCTGCCCAAACTTCTGTCCGACAAGTATTTCTGTAACTTCTCCCTGTTCCAATCGCTACCCGATGCATGGGCTATCGATCAAATTTTCCCTGTTATACCGCTGCAAAGGCATGATGAGAAGCCCGACAGGTCGGCAACCATTCAGGATATCACCTGCGATTCCGATGGGCAAATTGATAACTTCATTGCCACACGAAACTACTCCTACTACCTGCCACTGCATACGCCAAAAGCTCGAGAATCATACTACATTGGGGTTTTTCTGGTTGGGGCATACCAAGAGATTTTAGGTGATTTGCATAACCTCTTTGGCGATACCAATGCAGTGCATGTTTCGGCAACCGACAAGGGCTACACAATCGATCAGGTGATTGATGGAGAAACCGTAGCCGAGGTACTCGATTATGTACAGTACAACTCAAAAAAAATGGTTCGTACCGTAGAGACTTGGGTTACTGGAGCGGTAAAAGCCGGAACCATTAGCACTGAGGAGGGCAAGGAGTTCTTGTCAAACTACAGGTCGGGTTTGTACGGTTATACCTATTTAGAGTAAAACAGCATACTACCTTTTGTATATCGATAGCCCTAGCCCAATAGATATAAATAACGGGTAATCGCCCACCGGGGGAATTACAAAGGCCGATACTTTTAGCATTGGCTTGGGAGCTAGTTTACTCATTGTGGCATAGTAGTTTGAGAACTCAATATCGAAACCAACCCCACCAAGATTAAAGCTTGACGTGGGGTCGATATTTGTAGTTGTAGTAGAGCTGGGCAAATAGGGGGTCGACGAGATGGTCTCAATCGTTGAGGTTCCCATGAATAGGTTTAAACTGGGCCTGTACTTGGCAATTATGGCAACTCCAACCCAATGGTCTTCAGCTCTAAACTTTCCTAGTCCTAGTGTTAGCCCAATATTTGCTGTAATTATGTAGGTGAGGTTGAAGTTATTAATTTTCATGCTGAAGAGGTCTTCCTCAATGGTCATCTTGGTGCTATATATAAGTGCATCAAATCCCAACCCACCAACAAAACTTCTCCAGGTTGATAGGCCAGGTTTGTACTCGGGGATCTTTAAATTTAGCCAGCTATAGTGATACGATAAGCCACCACCATAACCATTCATTGGGTCTAATCCCTCTAAATCCATACTGAAGTACGATGCCACTGCCCCAAGTGATACGTATCCAATGGTGCCTCCCTTCCTTAGCCACTCCTGCCTTATTTCTTCTGATGAGTGGATCTTCTCTGCATCAAACTTTAAGGATCCGTCTTGCCCCCTTTTTAGATTCGATTTCCAGTCGTAATTAGCATCATCCGCAATCTTCGATGTGGCAATTAAATCTTCATTGCCCGAAATTAAGTTGATGTAAACGCCTTTAAATCCGTATCCAACCTCGAAGGAGTAGACTTCACCCGGTATGGCATGTAGAGAATAGGATGCCTTATACAGTTGGCCTTTAACTTTAATCTCAATAACTCTTGGATGGGGTAGGGGTAGGTTAATCGAAGTGCTGGATCCGTTCCTAAGGCTTACCTCTTGGCCCTCGAAGCTGACAAAAATTTTCCCAGCACTACCAGTTAGCTTAGAGGGTCTCTCCAGAGCGATTGTAATATTATCTTGCCCCCGGGCAATAATGCTGCTTACCAAAAGCAGCATTGCGAGTAGTAGTTTGTTCATATCCTGTTTTTTAGGGGAGACGTTAATTTTGTTAATGCAATTTAGTGATAAACCAATCACATTGTCAATTTATTTGAACGGATGTTTACTAAGCTACTAGAATAGGGGATGAGTGAACCTTAACTGTTGTCAAGTTGCAGTTATTTGTATATATTCACTATTTAAAGCATGAGGAGAAAATCAATTTTTAACCCAGATTGGTCATTAGGAACTCTGCGAACTAATGGCTTAGCTGGGTTTAACCCTCCCGATGAATCGGGACAAGCTGATTTAGAAAAACTAAATTTGTAAGCATTTATGATTCAATGTCGTTTAGTTAAGGAAATCCTCTAAAACGCCTGACTTTATTGGTCTTTAGGGGCAAAATAGTTCTTTGAAAAGTTTGTGATTCAGATCTGATT
>NZ_JAANIG010000025.1 GCF_011174675.1 Perlabentimonas gracilis
TCGCAGCTTCTCTTCCTTGGTAAAACTTCGTTTTTTCATCATCATAAAAGTACAGATTTTAATCTATATCCTCGTCCGATGATTTAAGGGGCTAATACAGGCATTAGTAGTTGATCAAATGGAATCTGGTTTACAGGGGTGACTCTCGATCCGCGTATTAGGATGTCTTTAATTGAAAATCCAAAGAGTGTAGTTTTAGCAAAATCATTAAACCACACCATATTACTTCTCCGATCTATAGAGGGAAGACCCGGTGCTAAATACTCATTTGGACCTTTCCCTGTTTTTACAAAACCACCCAAATATTCAAAGTTGCTAATCTTGTATATTTTAATAAACTCATTAATGTTTTGGTCGCATATAAAGGCAAGAGAATCGATAACTTGAATAAACATTGGACTTCTACAGCTGTCTAGTTCAATTGCATCTATCAAATAGTTATCCATCGTTACAGTATCCACAAATTGAAGTGAATTGTTTGTATTGCAGGAGGGGGTGAGAAAAATTAAAAATAGTACGATAAAAGTATGGGTAAATGGTTTCATAAATAAATTAAGTTTTTGAGATTAATTGCACTTTATGCTTAATTAAATTGTTTCTCAGACAGCAACCGCTGCACTTACCTCTCTTGCTACATCACAATGGAATTCGTGTGGCTTTTGCCGTAATAAAAACTTTACCTAGCCACACTACTGCTGTTTAGTTTAGTTTTTGTTTAATGTTTTTATGGTCATTTGGCAATAGTATTTAACTTGTAATCTCCTACCACACGAAAGGACTCGTGCAGCAGCAAGAGAGGTCTCTTCCCTTACTTTTTATTCAACACTAGTGTACTGTTTTTTCCTTATCCGTTTTTTTACATATTTTACGAAACTGTTTTGTTTTCTTCTTATCTGCCCAGGGTTCCCCTACCATTCTTACTTTAAACTCTTTATCGATTAGCAAGGATTTATCGATTATCCACTTGGGGATATTGGGGTTTGCCATAAAGAAAAGCCGATTAGGATCCATAATTACGTAGAATTTATTGCTGATAGGCTCTATGCTATTTATTTCATCTAGGAAATTACTATAATTAAGCCCTTCAACAATAAACAGTGCTGTATGGTTATCTTGTTGTTTTATGTTATCCATCTTTTTATGCCAATCAATGTAGCGTTCATAGCATGGGGCACACTCATTTAGTAAATAAATTAAAGATATATAATCGTAGCTGTTTTTTAACTCATCTATCGAAAGAATAGAGTCTTGCAAATGAACTGTATTGAAAATGTACAAATCAACAGTTTCGTTAAGCGTATCATCAATTGCTTTTTCTTCAGGAGTATGGCAAATACACCCACAGGTAAAGCCTGTTAATACTAATATAACAAGGAGTTGTAAGGTTTGTATTTTCATCATTTTTCTTCAACTAAAACGAGTATTGGATTGTCGGTGTAATGTATGCTGATTACATTATTTCCAATTTCTGTATTCTTCTGCTTTTCCACTGGGTCATGTTCAAAAAAATCCATTGGATTACAAGAGAAAATAATTGTATTTTCATCTATCCCTTTAGGGAATTGAAATGATCTAGTATTCGGAAGGTCAAGGTATAATGGGAGGTAATTTGCATATACGTTGTTGTTCCCATCTTGACTTATTGCATAGCAAGTTTTATGCTGGTCGTCAATTCCAACAAACAGATAATTATTGAAGAAAAAGGAATAGTTAATGTACGGGACATACCCTTCTTTCCTAGCGTAGTAAGAAAACCTTGATCTATTTTTGCCCTCGCGATACTGGTTTGCAAAATATTCGGGCACCTCTCTTTCACCTAAATTAAAACTAGCTAATTGACTAATTTCGCTATTGGTAAACTCATACAATTTAAAGATATTGGTAGGTGAAAAGTAGGTTTTATTATTTTGTTTGAAAAAGTTCTGACAGGTTATCTTAATTGCATATGGGTAATAGCTTTCATTCTCTGTTAAATAAGTTTCCACTACTTTTTCTTGTTTTATGCTATACAGGCCTAGAAAATATTTATCACGACTGCCAACGCCATTGTTAAGAAGTAGAATACTGTCGTTATTAATGCTAAAAATATCGGCACTGTAAAAGTCATTTAGTGGTAACGATTTCTCCACTATACCATCGTAGTTTATTATGGCAATGGAGTTCATATTTAAAGCGTAAATACGTTGTTGATCTTTGTTTACTGCGAATGATGGTATAAAGATAACCTCACCGGGGCCTTTGCCCTTAATCGTTTTGGTTACAAAACGGCCTTCGCAGTCAAAAATATACAGGTTAAAATTTGATAGAATAAAAATTCGATTTCTTGGTTGGTCAATACAAACTTTATCTATACTGCTAAGCTGACAATCTTCACTTGTTTCGAGTTTTACTATGTGAATTGATTTTTTAAGTTGTAAATTTTCACTCTGATTTGAGACAAGGCGTATTTCCAAGTTATCGTTTTTGCTGCTATTGCAAGAAATTATTAAGAACGAGAAGATGATAAGTAAAACAACAGGTTTTTTTTTCATATTTGAAATTTAATAGTTTACTATTGATTTGATCATAATACCAGCTAAAGAGAAATATCTTTAGCTGGTATTATCCTAATGTTAATTAATTTTTCTCGCAATTTCCTGCGTTACCAAATGGGTGACACGCCCACCTATCTGAGCCTTCATAGCATTCAGTATTTGGAGTGGTAGTACAATCATTTGGTACGCTGCCTGTTTCAAGACCTGGTAGTGAGTACCCACGAGCACTTAAAATTGAGATAGTGCTTATTATAAGAATAGTAGCCCCAATTATTATAACCAAAATTTTCTTCTTCATAACTTCAATTTTTTTCAAATTTAAACCAAGCGCAAAACATCATCCGTTTTTTGTATTGTAAATGCGCTTTTTTCTTACCAATTAATTTTCTCCTACAGCCCCTGCTGTATTGGTAACAACAGCGTAGCTGTGTGCGGAGTCCAGCAACCACCACCTGCGGTTGCATCGTAATTTACACTATCTTTGTCACAACATAATTTACCTCCTTTCCTTTTCGGTTAGGGGCGTGCGAGGGGGGAGCTTGGGCTGGTAGGCTGTTGGCTTCCCCTTCTTTTTGCCCACATTTTTATGGTTATAAATGTAAATGATGTTTTGTAAACATCCAAATATCAGCCAAATATGGATAACTGCAGCACGAAAGGCGATAAGTGCATCATTTGGACCGATAACTGCAGTTTAGCGTTGGGTAAGCAGCTGGCGGATATGGGGGTATTTTCTCTGCGAAACGTCAATTCTGTGCGTGCCGTTCACTAAAACGTACCGCTCGGGGTGTCCTTGTAGCTTGGTAACGTGTTTTAAATTCACCACGGTGCTGTGGTTTACCCGGGCAAAGCCCAGGGGGGCTAGCGTTTCCTCCACTTCCTTAAGCGGTTTGGCAAGGCATAGGGCATCGCTCCCAGTGGTGTTAACTAGGGTTTTTCCGTTTTGGCAGCAGGCGTATAGGATCTCATCCAGAGGCAGCAGCGTTATCTCTCCTTTCTGGGTAACCTGCAGCTTGCGATTGTATATCGTCATAACGAGTTGGTTTTGTTGGTTTATCACTTTTTGTTCAGATTATTCCATACCCACAGGGAGCATTGAGAATGCCTACCCATGGGATTTGGGTTGGCAGAAATTGGAGCCCCCTCTACCCTATGTGTTCGTTTTGGGCATTTTGTGACAACCTTTTGGGAAGAATTTTTGCTATTTGGAGGGATTGTAAATAGACAGTGTGGCTAACGACTTGGTTGATAGTAATGTAATAGGGGGGGGGGTGTGGTTGATTTTCTATACGCCGGTTCTTTCTTGTTTGGGTTGCTCAGGACTCTGGAGGAGGAGAGGGGTGGTGGTTAAGAACTACCTCGATGAGCAGGATGCTGCCCAAAGCAGCTGCCTCAGCAGGGGGAGAAGTAGAAAAAGGAGATTCATCTTTTTGATTATGTGGATAAATTGTACTAGCCTAGCAGGTAGGATAAAACCTATTATATTGATATAGGTTACTCAATCCTCTTCAGCACCCTAGGCTCTCCAAATTTAGAATATATAATTCGAGTTGCCCTTCCCAAGATGGCCGACTCGGGTACCGGTCCAAACTGGCGGGAGTCGTTGCTATTGTGTCGGTTGTCGCCCAGCATGTAGAAGTAGTCCTGCTGGAAGGTGAAGCTGCTGTCGGAGCAAGCAGGTGAAAACCTTTCCACCTCATGCAGTTGAAACAACTGGCTGTAGGTTTCCCAACTCTCATTGCTGGTGGCAATGGTAAGCCCCTTGTAGGGCACGATTAGCTTTAGGGTATGGGAGGCTGGGCTGTCCACGGCAGGCTCGGTAAACTGGGCGTAGGGCTCTGCGATATGCGCTCCGTTTATAAAAACCGAGTCGTTAATAATTCGTATGGTATCGCCCGGAAGAGCCACGCAGCGCTTAACGAAGGCGTCGGTTCGGTGAGGCTGGGTGAAGATTATGATGTCGTTGCGCTTGGGCTGGCTGTACCCCCAAAGGCGATGGTAGCCCCAGCTGAGGGAGGAACTCTCCTCCTGACTATGGGCGAGCCAGAACAGCACGTTGACCCAGGGTACCTCCAGGGGCGATGCAGGTAGCCTTGGGCCGTAGCGCAGCTTGCTGAACCACACCACATCGCCGCTCCGCAGGGTGGGCTCCATGGAGCCGGATGGGATATGGGCGATACCCACGAAGAGGGTTTGCAGCATAATGCCCATGGCAAACGCCCCCAGCAGCAGGGTGGGGTACGATACCCACTTCAGCCGCCTAAACCCTACGGCCACTCGATGCTTGGCTAGGTATAGCCATAGTAATAGGCACAGTGCAGCTAGCAGTATGGCTAGCCATACCATGCCCAGCAGCAGGTGCAGCGCCCCTAAGCCCAGCAGTGCTATCTGAAGCAGCCACCAGATGGGGGTGCGCCTCGTAAGCGATCTGCTAGTCATTCTTCCCCTCTGAGCAAATCCGCTGGAATAGCTCTGTCATCTCGGGGGTAGCCCAGGGTGCTCCCACCATGCGGATGCGGTTCTGGGAGTCGATGAGCACGGAGCGGTCGATGATCCATCGGGGGATTAGTCTGTTTTCGATTAAGTAGTTTAAGTTCTCATCAATTACATAGTAAAACCCTTCAACAGTGTTTTGTTTCTTTTCATTAGATAAATAGTTGTAAAGCTCTTTTCTGAAGTCTGAGTATCTTTTTGTCTGAATAACATACAATACCTCATAATTTATTTCATTGGGTCTGACTTTAACCTTGTCTGTCCATTGTGAAAACTTTTGAAAGCAAGGGTCACATCCATCTTCTAAGTATACAAGGAAAATGTAGTTGTATTTTTCTTTAAATTCATTTAAAGATATTGTTTCGTTTTTAAAGTGTACTTGGGTTAAACCCTTTAAACTTATTGTTTTATTAATAGTATTTCGAAGGTCTCTTTCTTGCTCACTAATCGAGCTACAGTATGAAAATAAAACGGATAGAATTAGAGTTAATGTAGTTCTCATGACAGGAACCGTTGAGTTTTGTTGTGTGTATTTTAGCTAAATTTCAAATTTCGCTATTTTAAATTCTTCATCAATAATTATTGCGTAAATATTATTGTCAGATGTATTGCTAGCAATTCTTATTATTGGATATTCAGATGAAATCTTCATTACTACATTGCCAATATAATCGTACAGAAAAATTGTTCTAGGGGCTTTTGTAAAATCTCTACCAATGGTACTCTCATCAATATTGTCGGAAGCATAATCGCGTTGTAAGCAGGCTATATAATCTTTTGTTAATGTTGATGCCCAAATGCCTAGTTTAGCCGGATTTCTAATAAAGAAATTTTGCTTAACGCTAACCTCATCGAGCATATTATTTTCACTTGCTAGAGTGAATGAATTATTTTTGTATTTGTATATTGCTAAGTAAGGTATTAGGATATTTGTATGGACTAGTAGGCTCTTCTCGTCGTTATAAAGGATGTTACCTTGATATATGTCAAAATGATTTTCTATCCGTTCATTTATAGGTGTTTTTCCAAAGTTGATGTTTTGTAAAGGGCTCCACAATTGAAATAATGTTGAATCTGTTGCTCGTAAGGCAATTCTCACAGAGTCGTTAATACTCACTATTTCATGAGTTCCGCTTTTTTCTCTTCCATTTAAAAGAATTGTGCTTAATTTCCCATTTATTGCAGAATCTATAGATATCATCGCTTCTTTAGAACTATTAAGATCCCATACATAGATATTGTTGTTGCGTATTGTAAAAGGTTTGGGTGTTGAAAATTCTTTGGGACCACTTCCTAAATTTCCTGCTTTTGCAAGTTCCGCACCATTTTCAATTGAATGTATATGTAAGAAATTATCAGAAGCACCACTATGCTGCCAAACAATATATTTTTCATTCACCAGCAATTTTCCGGGAAAATGGGTGATTAAACAATCGTTTAAAATAATAGGTTCTATTCTTTTTGCTTCAATTTTCCTGTTTGCGTCGCTACATGATACTGAAAGGAGAATGATTAATATGACAATCGCAATGCTAAAGGTTATTCTTTTCATCTGTGTTTTTGTTTTTAACGGTATATATGCCTTACTGTGCAAACAGTAAGGCAGGTTAATATTCATTAGATGCATAAATTTTGATTTACTTGGTCAATTATTATGGATGTTTCATTAAACTTTTTAGAAAGCTGGCTAAAGCACTCTTTTTGAACAAGAGTAACCTTAGCCAGCGAGATAGATTTTAATTCATGGCTTGAATTAATTCAGCTTTTGCAGGTTTTGTTGCTGCTGAATATGTATTTCCATCTTTCCCTTTACATGAAGTTTCGCATATGCAAGCATTACAACCGGTCTTCTCTGTAAATTCGTCAGAGGTCATTTGAGCTTTGGCCATTATACTTATGTCACCAATTGAAAATACATTTTTGTTAACATTGGTTGACATTATTGCTCCAATAGCAAAAAGAGCAAATATCGAAATTGCAAATATTTTTCGTTTCATAATTTCTTATTAATTTAGTTTAGATATTTGGCTGGGCTTTATTAACATTAACTTTAATTGTTGTTTACACCACAGCATCTGATGTTAAGTTTCACTTTGATAATATAGAGATATACTCTCTTCTAGATTTATCCTATCTTTGTCACAACATAATTTACCTCCTTTCCTTTTTAGGTTAGGGGCGTGCGAAGGGGGAGCGCTGGCTGTTGAGGCACTGTTGGCTCCCCCTTCTTTTTGCCCGTGTTTTATATGGTTATAAATGTAAATGATGTTTTGTAAACATCCAAATATCAGCCAAATATGGATAACTGCAGCATGAAAGGCGATAAGTGCACCATTTGGATCGATAACTGCAGTTTAGCGTTGGGTAAGCAGCTGGCGGATATGGGGGTATTTTCGCTGCGAAACGTCAATTCTGTGCGTGCCGCTCACCAAAACGTACCGTTCGGGGTGTCCCTGTAGCTTGGTAACGTGGTTTAAATTCACCAGGGTGCTGTGGTTTACCCGGGCAAAGCCTAATGGAACTAGCGTTTCCTCCACCTCCTTCAATGGCTTGGCAAGCCAAAGGCCGTCGATTTCCTTGGCGTGAATTATGGTTTTCCCATCCTTCCAGCAGGCGTATAGGATCTCGTCAAGTGGCAACAGCCTGGATTTGCCCCTAAAGGGTACCTGTAGCTTACGGTTGTAAAGCGTCATAATGTTTGGGTTTTAGTTAGTTTACAGCTCGTTATCGGTGTTTAATTTTATGGCAAGGGCTCCTTTGCCTTTTAGAGGTAGAATATTACCCTACAGCCGAAGACTCCATGCCCCTCTACCCTATATCCTTGGTTTGGGCCATTTGTGACAACGTTTTGTGAAGTATTTTTGCTATTTGGAGGGATTCTAAATAACCAGCAAGGTTAACAGTTTGGTTGGCAATAATTTAGTGGTGGGGCGTGTTTGTTTTTCTATAGATACGTTTTTTTCTATTTGGGTTGCTCAGGATTCTGTAGGCGCAGCGAGGCGCTGGTTAAGAGCTACCTCGATGAGCAGGATGCTGCCCAAAGCAGCTGCCTCAGAAGAGGGAGAAGTAGAAAAAGGCGATTTATACCCCGTTCAACCGAGGCTATACAGTTAAAAATAAGTGCAATAGGGTTTTAGGTATATTTAACGGGCAGAACCCGAAGAAACAGATACGGCTGAGCCTGGAGCCTGCCTACTGCAGGCAAACCTCAGCTGAACAGGGGACTTGAAATATAAATCAAATGCAGCTTAACGTAAGTTATTTGATACTATGGCATACAAACACCATCAAGAATATCTTCTCGTGAGGGGTTATATGCATTTTGCCTCACTGTTAGTTTTGCCAAATTATTGGATTCTATTACTGGAATCAACGAGCAAAAATCTGTTAGTGATGAGTTTTTGTAAATTGTTACAGATTTTAATCCCGTGCTAATATTTTCAAGGCCATCTAGGGTTTCAAGAATATCGTTATCATAAATATATATTTCAGCTACACTTGTTAAGCCGCTTAGCTCTTTAATTGACATTAAACTTGCATTACTAATAATATACAGATAATCCTCAATAAAATTCAGGTCCTCAAGCCCCTCAAGTGATGTAATAAGGTTTTGATCTGCAATGTATAAGTTTTGTAGATAGTTGATACCCGAGAGGGCAGACAAGCTGTTTAGACTACTATTCCCATAAATCATTAGTTCTGCACCTGAAAACACCCTTAGCCCATCAAGGCTTTCGAGAGAAATATTATTAGCCACCTGTATATTGTTTGTAAACGCTTTTATATTATTAAGCCCTAGCAGGTTTTTTAGGCTCTTGTTTTCGAATATTAGAATATTGCCACCCACACATTCTAATTTAGATAATTGGTTTATGCTCTCTAAACTTGAATTGGTCTGTATGTATAGACCGCTATCGATGGTGGTGAGATTGTGGAGGCCATCGAGGTTTTTCAGCAAATGAGATCTGTAGATGCTAAGCGAGCCCTTAATGGCCTTAATTTTATTAAGATTTGACAGGGTGCTGATGTACTCACCGTTTATATGAAGATTCCCGTTTACTGTCGATAGGGTAAAGCCATCCACATCCTTTTGAGATTTAAGGTAATAGTCCTTAAATTCGGGTTCATCCTTACCGCATGATTGCCCAAGTATTGCTGCCGCAATCATAAAGCATAATGATAGCAGAACTAGATTTTTTCTCATTTCTCGACTATTTTATTAATAGCATTTCAAGCGCTTTATCAAGCTGGGGGTCAATACCCGTTTCTTGGTGAGTTGTGTCCCAGTAATCAACAGGTAGTTCAACTTCAACATCGGGATTTATACCATCCTCCGTTAGCTCCATGGCAAGGTTTAATGTTTTATTTACAGTGTAGTGGAAGTACCATCCGTTTCCTAAAAGGACAGGGCCTCTAGCACCAGCACCACCCCCCGATCTTTCCCCCAACAGGGTGCTGTTGGTTAAGTCTTTAAGAATGGAGGCAACTGAGTTCCCCATGCTGTAGGTGCTTCTATTGGTCAGAACAATAATCGGTATTGAACAATCCACTATTCCTGTACCCTTTACTTTAATTGGGTAGGGTATGGTGAAGCTATTGTGGTTGGCTCCATTTCGGTATTGTTCGTATAGCACTGTTTGTTCCCCTGTGAAGAAAAGGCTGCTTACATCATAACCCATAATTTGACCTCCTGTACAATCCCTCAGATCAAAAATAATTCCGTTGCTGAAACTATATTCCCCAACAAGGTTCTTGATTAGATTAATTTCTCTTGTAGGTTCAGGCATAAATAGCATACGTAAGTACATTATATCATTTGAGAGCTGAGCCAAATGAAAATGTTCAAGCAATGCAAGGTTCTCAAATTCATAGTTTAGATAGGTGCGCCAGAATTTAATTGATGGATTCTCAAATTGCACGGTGGCTACCTCATCACCTTTACCAACCCATACATGACCATCGTTTAGTTTGAATACAATTTCTTGATATAGCACAAGGGCCTGTTCGTCTGATTCTACCTTTTGGAATTTAGGTGCATAGGTTGCATAAACCTCATTCCAATTTACCCCTTTCTCGTTAAAGAAAACATAGTGTTTATCCATGGTTTGCCAAAAGGTTTCAAAGTTTGAGATATAGGAAGTACTCGGGTTGACAATATCCTTCTCGCATGAATGCAGTATGAAACAGGCTAATAAAAGTATGGCAATTCTTTTAGTCATAGTGATGCGTTAGAATGTAATCCCTAGCCCAACGCTGTGCTGTGCATATGTTTGGTAAAATGGCGCCAGGCTATGAGAAAAGTATTTAAAAAAGTATGATATGTTGTAGTGAATATTGTTGTGAGGCAATGTAATGCAAAATTCGCTATTCAGCATATTGTAGTTGAGCAAGTGGTATGTTGCGTTGGGAATTAAGTAGTATGTGTAAGGGTTTTGCGAGAGGTTGAGGTTGATGAGAGGTGGTTTGGGAATATGCCCCATTCCTAAAATTGCAAACCCCAGTTTGCCCCCAAATACAAATTTCTTAGCGGAGTATAATACCTGGATATGGCCATTACCATTTATGCCCCACAAACCGAATGGGGATAAATAATTGGTGATTTCATATGACTTCTCCGTAGGATATGTGAATTCAGCAACTAGTGCTGGGCCAATTCCTAGGTTGATTACTGTGTTGGGAATAAAACTTGGTGCCTTCCAGTGCCATCCTAGCTCAATGGCCAAATCGCTAAATCTATAGATGGGGACATCCTGGCTGGGTGAAATACTAAAGTGCAGTGCAGAGGTGCTAAGCGATGCAGATAGGTCAGATTTCCAGTTTGATAAAGCAGTTGTTCTGTGCCAGCTATACCGCATGGTGAATAAATTTCCAGGCAGCCCATTGGGCAGATTAAATGTGTTGGCATAGGCCAACCTACCCATATGCACTTGCACTTGGTGCATATTTAGTGTTTGCGTGCTATCGCATTTACCTTGGGCTGTTAAAGCAGTAAGTTGGATTAATAGTAATGCGATAAGATGTTTCATTGTTTTACTATGCATAGAGGGGGATATTCAAGATATAACCTTTATTCTGCTAGTTATTAAGGTTTGGGATTTGCGCTAAATCGTATTTGTATACTGTACCATCAAAGCTATCCGGAATAGTATAAAGCATCCCTTTATTACAAATGGTGAGGTTCAGAATACCAAAAGGAAAGTTTAGCTTAGCAACAGGGTTAGTATGCTCATCAAATACGAGTATGGTGTTTGCGTAGTTTGGCCTCATATCTTCCTCATTAAACGATTGCCCTCCCTTGTAGGCGATAAAGATTAAATTGGTAAAGCTAATAGCATGAGAAGCAAAGGAAGTATAGTTGTTGAGCAAATTACCCGATGCATGAACCTCTGGTTTAATGTCTGTGAAATTATTGCCTAGCCTATCGGATCTATCCATAGTCTCAAAATCGAACCGGGTTATCTTATTGAGTAAGTTATAAAAAAGGAATGCTTTGTTATTGTGTATGGTAAAAATACCCCTGTTGTAGATAATATTAGCAATATGGTTTTCTGATATCTTTTTATTATTGTTATTGCCGTATGTTCTAACAATTTTGCCATTTATATCCATCTCTGCAAACAGGTTGTCGCCCGTTGGGTTGTAAACCAGAAGCGTAGTGTCCGACATCTGATGGTAATCGGTTATCATCATCATTTGGTTCTGCAACTGTATTGATGCGTTAGGGGTAAAACCATTTTCTGCCTCGGATATCATTTGGTTAAGGGGAATTCTGTGGATTAGCCTTTTGGGTGGTTCCATTAGCCAAAAAGCATCGTAATGGGGATAAACCTTAAATAACGAAGGGTTAATGAATTCGTTCGGACCATTACCAATGGCTCCAAATCCGTTGATAAAATCACCTGTTTGGCTGTTGTAAATTTTCAGAAACATGTTCTCATCCCTTAAGTCATTTATTAACATAACAGAGTCGTGCACAAAAATATCAGTCGGCGAAAAGCAGTTGTCAATTCGAATTTCCTCCACTCTAACGCTACCCATATCCACCTCAATAGGGAACTTAGCGAAATCGTTTTTACTGGGTGGGTTGCACGAGGTAATATGAATTAATCCAATCATAATGTAAAAGATTATCATAGTCGAACCTGTTTTCATAATCATTGTTTTGATAGACAATTATTCTGTGTTGTAATGGTGTAAATTCCAACTTCAAGAGCACCCGTAGCAGCCAGTAGTAAAGTTTTCCTTCGACCTTAAAGATAACAACTTGGCACAAAACATTTATTTTTTTGTAGCGCTCCCTTTTGCTTGCTTATTGCAATCTTTAAAAAAAAGCATTCGCCACATTGTACACCATATACCGATTATGGCTTGGAGTATGGGATCCACCCTTTTTTTTGCTGTCTGGGCCTATAGCTCCGTTGAGTCTTTGCCCGTTTTGCTTTTAATAAGCTTGTACGATAAACCTATACCCACAGTAGGCATAGCCCTGTTGATCTTGCTTTCGCCAAAGGAAATAGGAAGTCCACCATGAAGTTGGAACCCTATCCGTGAAAAGTTGATGTTCACCAGCAGAGCGGGATCTATATAGTAATCGGCTTGGTGGGCGTAAAAGTGCTGCCCTATATGCTCGTATGAGAATGGGTAAATGGGGTCGTATTCTATATTGTAATGCCTTAGATACCCCATGTTAAGCTGGGCTGTAACTTGCAACTTTTTATGCTTGTAGGAAATACCCAGAAGAAAGTTGTGATTAAAAGTGGTGTAGCGCAAATGGCTTTTTGTTAGGGTGTAGTTATCTGGTAGTAAATATTCCTTATAGATGAAGTGACCGCTGCCGAACATAATGCTACTACCTGCTTCCCACTGGAGGAAGGGGAGAAGATCCTTATGATAAGTGGCACCCAGGTTAAAGGCGTTGGTATTCCCGTCAAAGGTAATGTTATCGTTAGCCCCCTCTACATTAAAAATATTGTACCGTATAGTGTGGAAGTAGCAGCTATGTAGGCTAATGTTGTCTGAGTATGCGTACGATACATTTACCCTGTTGTCGTTAACCAGAAGGTAGTTGCGCCATACTTGCTCAAGGGTTGCCCTGGCCCTATAGCCCGCATTGTACACCCCGGCCCAGCCCATATCGGGCCAATAGAGTTGGCGCGTAAGGCTAAGCTTTAGCTCGCCTTGTGGAGCAAAACAGCTGGTTATAGGTGTGTAGGTGGTTCGGTAGTTGAGGTAATGCTGTGCGTAGGCTCCCATTTGGATTGAAAGGCAAGTTATTACGACAAAAATATTTTTTCTATTCATGGCTTTGTTGTTGGCTATTTAATATTTATCACTGTTATGCTATAACCCCTCAAAGCAATAGGTGTAACCCAAATCGCCCACAACCACAAACTTTTTACCCTCGTCATTCTTATAGGTGGCAACGCCGAATTGGGTATCATACCGTAAGTCGAAGTTAAGCACCCGCTTACCGGTGTTTAAATTGTAGGCCTGAAGATTTTTTCCTGTAGATACTATATACAGCACATTGTCGAGAATTGCTGATGGGTACACCCAGTCCTCGAAGACGTAAAGCAAGCTATGGGTGTTCAAATCCACCACGTAGTGACCATCTACGTTTAGGGTATTGTTGGGGCTAAGCCCCATTATCAACTTATCGTTGTAGAATGTGTGATAAATGTAATCACCCCAGTCAATTAGCTTCACCTCGCGCTCAAAGGATAGGGTTTCCATATCGAAAATCTTGTAGCCTGTGCCTGTGAAAAGGAATACCCTCCCATTGTTCACCTCAACTTTACTGAGCCAGCTATCCAGCGGAATGTTTTCAACCAGCAACTCCATAGTTTTGGTATCTAGTAGCGACATAAAACACTCAATAGAATCGGGTTTTGAAAGCCTGTGCTCATCGATAAACATGTAGTCTTTTTGGTTGTAATTAAGTGGGTGGGGTCTGCCCCTGCGGTGCCAATCGAAATTGGGATGCACGGGTAGCGTGGTGGCGAAAAAGTACTCGGTGTCGCCGTTTTCAATACTTACCTTGTAGATGGGAAAAACTTCGTCTGAAGTGAGGACTAGGCAATAGTAGTAATCATCATATGCCTCGAGATGACCGAGAGTCTCAAGATGTGTTTTCCAGATGACTTCGCCGGTGTTAATATTTAGCTTGGTATGCATCAAATCACCCTGCTCTAGAATGGGGATAATTATGTAGCCCTTTTCATTGTTGAAAATGGAATACTTTAAGAATAGGATCTGTTCCCCAGTGTAATCTTCTGAAGTCTCAAAGAATTTCTCCCAAAGAATTTCACCAGTGTCAACCCTCATGCATCTTAACCCACCTCTTTTGTTATCATAGGTGTCCACAATCACTTTGTCATCGAACTGCCAGTAGGGATAAAAAACGCAGGTTACAAAGTTAGACGTATCGTGGGCAACTTTCCATAAGGGTTCTTGCCATACTACTACACCATTTTCTATGATTTTAGTCGGCTGAGGGGGGAGCGACTCCTTTGCGCAGTGCGAAAGAAATAATGATACTAATAGCAATAGAATAAGTTTCGGGTTCATATTGTAATTTTTTATTTGCTGCGATACCCATAGGTATCGCAGCAAATTTAGGTGTTTATTTTTTGTCAATTTTGAAATATGGATGGCTATTAAACTGGCTCACCAAATAATCTCTTACACCTCGACTCCTCTTTGCCTGTTCATGGTTGGTCTGAGGGATAGTTTTGGTAGTTGCCCCGGCTAGCCCATGCTGCGAGGGCAGGGTTACAATGCCATCGTTGGGGTGGATATTCTCAACGGTAACGGTGTAGGTGCGGGTAACCAGCTGCCAGTACCCATCGCTGCCCGTTCCTGGATCGATAGGGTTGTACGGTTGGGGCTCGTCGATAATTGGCATTAAAGGAAGTTGTATAGGATCATTAATTCCCCCATTACTTACCCATACATATTCAGTTACGGTTCGGGTTTCGGTGGTGTAGTATATGCTGCCTAAGCATTTTTGGTACTCTCTTTCGAACCCGTTCTCCCAGAATAACGCTTGTCGTTTAAAGGCGTCTCTCCGTTCTAAATAGTATGAGTTGGTAAGGCCTAACGACCACCAGCTACCGTTTTTGTATTGTCGCCAATACTCAGACTCACAAGCTCTAGAATCCTTTGCGATTGCTTTTGTTACATCATATGCTAGATTATCTGAAATATCACCTATTCCAGGGTTCGGTTGCTCCATATAGCTCAGCGTTGAACCTAAGAAACGAATGCCTGCGGGGTAATCAGCTGTTCCAGCAATTGTAATCCGAGGACAATTCATAGTGGCGGCTTTAAGGCTATTTATAGCCGAACTTGTTGGTTTTAGGTCATTTTTACTATGCTCATATACAGGCCCCTCGTTAGGTCCAAAAACATAGAGCGATGCTAGCTCTATTCCGGAAGCAGCAAAATCTTTTACAAAGGGAACTATTTCCTCCTTAATCTTTTTTGCAGAGAAGTAGTTTACCATCCAATTTGCTATTAATGCCCCAGGAACACTTAATAGGACCCCTCCTATTGTACAAGCTGTAAACAATGTGTTGTTGTATTCTTGAATTGCACCCTTCGCTTGTCCAAATCTCTCGGCAGCTTTTAGCGTGTTATAATGAAACGTGTTAATGTTACCCACAGCGCTACCCATAACTTTATAGCCAGCAATACCCTCATCTTTAACACGGTCGAATAGATTTTTTATTTTTCCGTTGTCGAATGAGCTGGCAAACTCGGCACCCAAATGAGGTGAGTTTAGGGTGATTAGTCCCCCGAAACGACGATTGGGGTAATCCTTATAGTACTGGCGCGATACCAGCCCACCCATACTATGGGCAATGGCAATGTCGTTGTTAGCTATACCTATAGACGAACCCCCGGAAAGTTGAAATGCAGCTTCAACAAAACCTCTATTCGAAACGTATGAAGGATGATAGGAGTTGATTTGATAGGTTGCTCTAAAGTAATCGGACATAGCCTTTAAGGAGTTTACATCACCCTGAATGCCATGTAACCAAAAAACATTACGATAATTAGGGTTTGCTTTTTCGTTAGACCCTTGTGCCCCTGATGATAGTGGGGTTAATAGCAGTAATGCGAGAGTTATGTTTACTATCCGTTTCATAGTTTAAAAGTTATTTATGCTAATGTTGTCATAGTTAGTAATGGTCTTATGCTCAATAACCTCTCCGGCGTAATCAACCGTGTAGCTAATTGCCTCCTCGTAGGCTAGCACTGGAATCTCATCCACCAGCCTGTAAAGCATGGTCACCTTGCTAACTAGATTACCTTTGCTATCGAAAAGTTCGGAGATAACAGGGACACCGTATTTAAGGTTAAGGTATGAGACAGCTTTATGGTTGGCAATATTCTCATCAAGCTCATTGTCCTTTTCAAACACTCTTGTTAGCTTAACAACATTTGAATCGGCTTGTACCTCAACAGCAAATGATGATGTTTTACTGTTCATCTCCAGCATTTCCTTCATCAACTTTGCTCGCTCTGGGTATGGAGTAACAAGGTAGCTGAGATCCTGTTGGCTCTTTTCTGTTTTCAGGTCTGAGAATATGCTTTCCCCCAGCTCGTTGTAAATGGAAACATCGAAGTTTGTGGTTACAATCTCCTTCCATTCTGGTTCAACAAAGTCTTTTCTCTTGCTTTTAAACCCATCAAGCCTTTTGGTTTTAATGGAGTAATTCTCCTTCTTCGTGTCGAAGAATATGTTAACCTCCTTGTCCTCAGACTGGATGTCAACTCCACCTATGTTTTTGCGTTCGCCCTTGCTCACTGATGTGCTAAAGGAAGTTTCCTTTTGCGTGTAGCTTAGCTGAATCCCCGATTTAAAGGGAGGTGTTGATTCTATTACTTCTTTAGTGGGCAGCTCTTCATGGCAGCTGCTAACGGATAGCAGAAGTATTATGGTAAAAGCCAAAACTCCTGTTTTTCCTTGTAGTTGGTTAAGTTTTATCATGTTAAGGTGAGTTTAATGTTTGTTAGTCTTGAGGTTGTTCGCTCTTTAGAATGTGGAAACGATGGCTATGTGAACCCAATGACGAAACCACCTATCTTTAGCTGTTAAAACCTCGATTTACTTTCCATCCCAGAGTCAATTTGCAGACGAAGAATGGAATGGTTTTCAAATTTCTCATTTTTTTTTGACGGTGTTTCATATCCCAACTGCCTTGTAGTGGGTCAAAACTGTAACCATCGATGGAATGGTTACACAGTGTAATTTGTTTTACTATTCTTTTTCTTTACCTCCCTTCTTTTTTATGGTATTTACATTTTCGGGTTGTTCTAGGCTTATAGATTAAGGTGTTTCGTTATTTTTTAACCAATTAATTTGCGCTTACCTGTGTTCTTGCTAAATGCCCTTTCCAAAGAAATGGGTTATCAGAAGAAATCCCCTCTACCCTATGTGTTCGTTTGGGCCATTTTGTGACAACCTTTTTGGAAGAATTTTGACTATATGAAATGAATCTAAATAAAAAAACAGGACTAACTATCAGGTTGTGAGTGATGTAATGGAGGGGTGTGGTTGATTTTCTATACGCCGGTTCTTTCTTGTTTGGGTTGCTCAGGACTCTGGAGGAGGAGAGGGGTGGTGGTTAAGAACTACCTCGATGAGCAGGATGCTGCCCAAAGCAGCTGCCCCAGCAGGGGGAGAAGTAGCAAAAGGCGATTTATACTCCATCCGACCGAGGTTATCCAATGAATCCCGACTGCCCTAGGGGATCTGCTTTATTTGCCGGACAGAAGTCGATGATTATAGATACAACTGATGTTTAACTTCAGGAGGCAGGTAAACCTTAGCTGAACAGGGGGGTTACCAAGCATTGCTATCCTGATTTATTCTTGCAGCAGATATTGTAAATTCTGACTTGTCTCTTTTATCATACCTGTGGTAAATTCTTTATTCGTAGGTAGTATTTAACTGTTTGTTGTTTTTTTGTGAGGTCTCAGGTTGTTTAAATGCAACCTTTGCTATGATAGGGTTAAGATCCTCGTCATTTTTATCCACCAATGAGTTTAATTTTTCTATATGAGGTATGAGGCTTGGGTTTTTAGTAGCGGATTTAGTGAGTTGACTAACCCTTTTCTTCAGTGAATGAGGATAAATAACGGTGTACAGTGTGTCATCAAACATAGCCAGCGGTGTGCCAAACAGGCCGTAATCTATATCATTCTCGGGAATGCCAACTTGTGTTTTTCCCAATAGGGCATTTCTAACCACTATATATATTCCGTTTTTACTATATTCCTTATCCTTGGAGAGGAAGAATTGAAAAAAAAGAATATTGCCTACTTCAAACATATTGGTAATATTTGTAGCATAGGTATCTTTATTACTTTCTTCAATTGCCCCAATAAATGCATTAGTTAGCTTTTCGATATCATCATCTTCAATTTTGCTTAAATAGTCGAACTTCTTTCCTACATTGTAGCCATTAAAATTAATATGATATTTTACATAGCACTCTAACGCATTGGCAAAATATATTTTGTTGCTCAATGGTGTCGCTACTAATACTCCATCGTTATTTCTTACCATTTGGTTAGGTGCTGCTGAACAGTAGTTCTTATGAAAAATTGGCAAATATGTTTTTAGTATTCTGTTACAAGAATCGGTTAGAATAAGATTTGCCGAATGATCTTTTTTAAATAGTATTGGGTCAATATAATTAGATGCGTAGTAAATATATGTGTTTGGTGCTATTAACTCAAAATTTCTGAGGTAGCCAGGTTTTTCTCTCTTAGAAATATAGTTCCAGTTCAGATCAACTGTAAGTATTTTTGGATTTCCAACATCAATAATTTCAATTCGATTCTTTATCGTGTCAATCACAAAATCAGATATTACAGCGCATTCATTTGGCCCTTTTCCTATCCTGTCAAATCTTGAAACATAATCACCTTTGGTGGTGTACTTGTGGATTATTTGGGTCTTCTCATCAAAAAAATATAGCGTATCACTAACTTTCACCAATTTACTGATGCTTGCAACCATATTGTCTTTGCTTTTGCCAAGACTTATGTAGTTAATTCCAGAGCTAAAATCCGACATCATTAGTTTCTTTCCCCTAATAATATCTACGATTAGTTCTTCACCCTTATATTGATCAGGTTTGTTCATGCACTCTACGAATAGCACTACTATATTTAGGGTTAATAGTATGAAAATGAACTTTTTCATAGTTAACAAATTGATTGTATTGGAAGTAATAGTATATAATCTTTCAATTGTATTGAAACTACCCTCTTACTTAAGTCTCCCAATGGCGATAATGTGATTATCGGTAGGCTTTGTACTTTGTGCCAGTTCATCGGCAATGTATGTTTTGTTACTCTGTTCTGCTGCTCTTTTGCTTGACTCGTTGTGCATCTCAATAAACTCAACCGCTTCAATGGCGTAGGCAACCATTCCGTTGGGCTGCGAAAAGAACGTTGTAAACTCATTTATTAGCGGATCTCCGTGAAAGTTCACATCATCGACAATGCGATAAAACACTTCATTTGAATTATGCAGCTTGTTATGATGAATATATACTGGCACTTTCCTACCATATTCATTGTCATCTACTGAGGTGTGCTCGACAAAATGGAAGAAAAGATGCTTGTTGGTTTCAATAAAATTCAGTATGCCATACATATATCCGGAGCCTTTCAAGTGGTTGAGGCTAAAATCTGCCACATGGTCGTATGATCTGTTGTACATTTGGGTGGGAATTGCCTTTTTACCAATATCCATTACATACCTTGGTTCAAAACCTTTTTGGCTATAGTGGTAAACGGTGTCATGGTGGACATCGGTGATTAGGATACCATTGTTGAAGTACGAGAAAAAGTCGAATCTCCTGAAATGCAGATACTCCGATTTGAACTTGTCAATGGTTAGATACCCCTCTTCTAGGATGCCATTATTGAATCGCAAAATTTTGTCGAATTGGTCGCCTGAGGCATCGTTACCACAGTGAAAAAGTCTTGTGCCATTGTTGTGAATTGCCATATTCATAGTGTACCTACCCACTTTGTACTCATCAATAAACTTAAAATTGCGGTCGAATCGAATAACCTTCTGCTGACCTGTGTTAAGTACCTCGATGGTGTTGTTCTGGGCAACGACAAAATCAGTTATACCGGTGTACTCGCCTGGCCCTTTGCCCTGGCTATTCAGCTGGTTTAAGTATTTTCCATTTACATCGAACTGGTACACCGATTTCCCATCGGAGATATAAATGTAGCTAGCGTTGACAAAAATCTTGATGATTTCTCCAATCTGAACGGTAGGCGATGTCTCTAGCTTAACAAGGGAGATCTCTGAAAAGAGTTCCGACCCCCTTTTTATAGGCCTTACTTTACTTAAATCGAACTTTATTGATTTGATATGGGAGTCGCTGTTGTTTGTATTGTTGCTGCAAGCTCCTAGCGTGAGCATTATGCAAATGGCAATAGTACCCAGCAATATTGATTTGCTCATATTATGGTTTAGTATGTTGATTTTTTACCTTTTGATCTGAAATGAGAAAATTACATGGTTGCCATCATCAGAAAGTTTTCCTGTGCTGGCGATATCCTGAACCGATAGGTACTCTCTAAAGCTTAGTGCATCAGTAATAAAGTATATATTATTCGCATTGTCAATTCTCACCAATTTGGAGTTACCCAGCAGCGTTCCTAAATTATCACCCGAGAACTCTACAAGTGTGGCAGATTCTTCGTGGTAATCATAAAAAATGCCCGATCTGCTATTGCTTTCGCCCTTTTGGTAGAGGCAGGATATGGCCAATACACCATTCCCTTCGACAGCACCTGTTGTGGTATGGAAACCCATACTGCTTATCCTATCAAAAAAGGCAAAGGGATCGGTTTCTTCTTCGAACGTGGCTTCAGTAACTGCATCCTTACCAAAGTCAATCCTAATGATTGGTATTACTTCATTGGGCTCAAGTCGATAAATATTGGGAAAAAAAGATTCTCTGAATAGTATGGAATTATCCGATTTGAAGAAATTTTGCTCCATTACACCGAGTAGCTTGGAGGTGAGTGGAAGGTGAGGCTGGACCAAATTGTTACTATCTGCGTAGTGAAGCCTATAGGCATGTTCTCCACTTCCGTCAATCACCATATAGAACCAGTAGTCGTTATGTTGTCCTTTGGTAAAGCCAGAGCAGCGAACAGGGACAGCTTGTTTTTCAAGATACTGGCCATCAAAATCATAGCGTTTAATGTACTTGTCAAGATCGCTTAAAATTTCTAAGGTTCTATTGTTGTGGTCAATGGTAAATCGACCGGCATTGCTAAACTCTGCTTCCGCTTGTCCCGAGCGACTTATGGAGTTAAGTAGCTTTCCATCATTGTTGAATCTTAAAAATTCTTGCTTGGTGAAATCGAAAGTAAAGTAGTTGCCATCAAAGTATTGTATCTCAAACATATCGCTCAGAAAGTATATCCCTTGCGATTCTAACTGAATAAACTTAAGGTGATTGGTGCTAAAGTAGTGTGATGCCTTCTGCTTTTTGATATTCTTATAGTTCAACGTAATACAACCATTCTGGTCGATTTTCTGCTTTGGGCTTGAGCATGATATTCCAAGTACAGCTACAGAGAGAATGTATAAGGTTTTAATTTTCATTGTTTTTTTAATTTGATTTTTCATTTGGCGAACTGCTCACCTAGCAAATAATTAGTTCTTGTAATGGATTGCTTGAAGTTTGCAATCAATGCCAAAAGACATGTTGCCAGGTTAATATGTATGGATGGTAAAAAAACTGGTAGTTTGTGCTCATAGAGGTTTTGGTTTAGTAGGTTGGTTTGTCTTTATGGTATTTTCCGTTGGGGTAGGTTTCTGAGTTGGCTTTATTGTTTTGACAAATTATTGTAGCACTCTTTTAAGTACCAAATCTATAAATAAATAGTTTATTTTCTGTCATTTTCTATCATTAAAAAGTGGTCTTTTGCACCAAAGGATTTACTGGTTTGTATACTTTGTTTCATTCGAATTCGTATGTTTTGCACCCGTTGCATACGGAGTGTTAACTTTTTTAACATCCTATGTAAGTATTTATTCATCTGTATACATCATCAAGTGGGGGGGGCAGTGTTTTCTCTATAATCCCCCAATCCCATCTTTCTGGTTAAACAACGTTATTCTATTTGCATTGCCATCTAGTTAGCCTCATCTTAACTTTTAAGTAAGAACAAAGCGTTCGCTACGGGCGTAACTTTCTAATCAAAAATGATCTATTATGAGGTGTTTAAAGAGTTTAGTAAGTTTTTTTACAATTGCTGCAATTGGTATGGGCAGCTTGTTGGCACAGGTACAACCAAACCCGGATGTGTCAGACAAGGAAGTGAAGCAGTTTGTTGCTGCTATACAGCAGGTACAGCAAGTTGAGATGGCCACACAGCAAGAGATGGTGGGTGAGGTAAACAAGGAGGAGATGGAGGTTAACCGGTTTAACGAGATAATGCAGGCTCAACAGGATCCCAAGGCAGAGGTGACACCACCAACTGAAGAGGAGATGCAAAAGGTTCAAAAGATTGTCAAAACTTTTGAGGATATCCAGCTAAAGGCACAACAAAAGATGCAGCAAAGCATAGAGGAGCAGGGGCTTACTGTTGAGAGGTATCAGCAGATAACGAATGCAGTGCAAGCCGATAATGAGCTCATGCAAAAGGTTCAAGAATCAATGCAGCCCCAGCAGTAATTGTTTAGTATCAATTTTGCATGGTAAGAGAGAGGAGTGCTATTATTGCTCCTCTCTTTTGTTTTTCATACATTGTATAGGTTGCATTATCACTTGATAATTGTAAACAGAAAGTAATTAAACGGTAATCCTTTCAGATATATTTTCATACGATTGTCAGTGTTGTGTATAATATCGATATTTGGCAATAAAATAGGTTATGAACTATCCCACCCCAATCACCTCCGATAACCAGCACAAATCCCTTACTGCGGCAGCCCAAAATCGCAGGGTTTTAGCCGATATGGAGCGGGGGCAAACATACTGCGCCGAGGGAACCTACGGAACGGCCATGGCCTTCTACTCTTGGCTTAAGAAGCAGGTGAACCAGCAGTATCCAATTATCGACTATCACTCGTCGAGGGTAAATAGGGATAAGCTTCGGGAGCTAGGCCAAAGGTTCTTGGTTAGAGTTGTGAACCATGAAATCGGCTTGCAAAAATCGCCACCTGTTCCTTGGCTGCTCGAGTTTTATCCATCTCTCCAAAATTTTTACCTGCCCTTTACCGATGTGCTGGGCATCAACGGGGCGTACCAGTGGTATGTAAATGGTATGCAGTTCCCCGGGTTACAGCACAAGGTGCATCCATTCTACGGCGCATACTTTCCCACGCGCACAGAACATTTGCAGCTATTCGATAGCTGGTTGCAGCACAGTAAGCCCGTAGCCAACGCCATCGATTTGGGCACAGGTTGTGGAGTGCTCACTTTCTATATGCTTAAGCATGGTGTCGGCAATGTGATTGCAACCGATATCAACCCCAATGCTATCCAAAGCGTAGGGGAGGAGTTAGCCCGCCTTAATATGCAAGGCAAGGCCATGTTGATAAACACCGATTTGCTTGAGGGTGTTAACTGCAATAACATCGATTTGCTTGTATTTAATCCTCCATGGATTCCCGACAACGCCACAGGAAACCTCGATTTGGCGATGTACTACCAGACTGATTTATTTGAGCGATTCTTCGGCTCAGCTTACGAGGCCTTACCACCCAAATGTAAGGTGGTTATACTTTTCTCAACATTTGCCCAAGCGGCTGGCCTTAGGGTTGAGCACCCCGTACGTTATGAATTGGAGCACTATAAGCGGTTCGGTCTAGTAAATCATATTCAATCGCTTGTAAACCAAAAGCCATCGCACAAAAAGAGTTGGTTGTCAGAGATACGAAGCAACGAGATAATTGAGCTATGGGAGTTGGAGAGGGTGAGTCGGTGATCGGTGGTCGGTAGTCAGTAATCCCTGCCTGCCTTGACGTCCCGCCTGACCACAGTAGTCGGGCAGGCAGTCAGGCAGGAGCAGTCAGTAATCGGCCTGTCTCGTAAGCCGACGCTTTTTGGAGGTTGACGAGATAATCAGTAAATAGAGGTCATTCAACCTGCCTTCCAAAGGCATCGTCAGTTAGGACATCCAATCCTGCTCTCGGGATGCGAAGCATAACGAGACAGGCAGGCATCCAATCACCCAAATCCCTAAACTTTAAACTCTAAACCCTAAACCCTAAACCCTAAACTCTAAACTCTAAACCCTAAACTTTAAACCTTAAATCTTAAACTCTCTATCCCATTCTCCCCTTCCCACATGTTTATAAACACACCCAACTAATTATCTCCGCAAAGGTTTTCGAATTACATTTTTATCAATAAATTTGCGTTGCTTTATCGCTTAATAGTTATGCTTTTGTCAGGTATTTAGCATATTGTGGTACCAAGTATGGGTTTAGGTTTTCCTAAGCCTTGTTCTTTTTATATCATTACAATTTCTAGTTTAACAACCTAACCCTGCCAGAGGCAGGTAAACCTAAAAAAACTGTATGTCAACCTATCTAATTGTTGTTCTGGCCTACTTTGGCTTGATTACCCTAATATCTATTCTAACCAAGAAGGTGGCCAGCCGATCGGCTGCCGATTATCTGGTGGCGGGGCGCAACCTTGGCGTTATTGCTTGTGCTGTGGTGGTGGCCTCAGAGTGGCTAGGAGGGATGAGCACCATTGGTGTTAGCGAAAAATCGTTCACCTCGGGCACTCTGCAACCCATCCTATACAATATCTCCACGGCTATCGGTATGATTATTATTGGTTACACTGTGGCACGTCATTATCGTCAAAACAATGTGCACACCGTGAGCGAGATGCTGGGCCGTCTATTTGGCAAGCGCGCTAAAGCCATATCTGCCATCGCCTTTCTGTTTGCCTACATCGTGTTGGCCTTTGTGCAGCTGCAAACCGCATCAAGCGTAATATCTGCAATGTTCGAGTTGCCTTGGGTTACATCCGTAATAATATCATCGGTAGTAATCACCATATACACATACATTGGCGGAATGCACGCCTTGGCCATTACAGGTATAATCCACGTTGTGGTGATGTTTGGAGGAATTGGGTTTGCTGCATTCACGGGTATAACCGATATAGGTGGGTTTGCTGCGCTTAAGGCCGATATGGTGGCTCTGGGATCACCCGAGAACCTATACAACCCATTTAGCGGGGGATTGGGCTATGCCTGGAGTTTAATTATTGGTGGAGTGCTAGGTGGAATGGCTGGTCAGGCAAGTATTCAGCCAATTTTTGCTGCCCGTTCTGCCGATATCGCTAAGAAAGCAGCAATCCTATCATCGCTTATCATCGCACCCTTTGGTATTATGGTGGCTATCCTTGGCCTGGTGGCCAAAACAGGTAACTACTTTGATGTAACCACTGCGGCAAGCCCACTTTGGAATGCCGACCTGGGCATAATTAACCCCAAGATGGTGCTACCTACCCTTATGGTTACCCCCGAGTTTATCCACCCTGTTATGGGGGGAATTGCCCTTGCTGGTATTCTGGCGGCAATCCTATCAACCGTTGGCCCTGTAAACTTTGCCGTGGTAACCATTGCCACAAAGGATATTTACCACGGAATAATCAACAAGTCGGCTGTCGATCAGAAAATTATCTCCACCGCTCGCAAGCTGGTTATCCTTGTAAACCTTATAACCATACCGCTAGCTATTTACTCAAGCGGAGCAATTCTTAGTATGGCCTATATATCGTATGGCATACGTGCCATTGGTGCCATAGTTATTGTGCTAGGTATTTACAAGCGTGGTTGGATCTCCACCGATGGTGTTCGCTTTGCATTTATTGGCGGTACAGTTGCCGTTTTAGTGAATATTATTGCGAAGCTGGCAGGTTGGTGGAAAATGGAGGACACCTATGTTGCTGTTATAGCTGCGGTTATTTGCATTATTATCGGTAATATCTATGCCAATAAGCGCAAGCGCGAAATAAGGGCTAAGGGCATTTCCATGCGTAAGCCTAAGGATATTTAACGCTTTTATCGATATGAATAATTCAAAACCGTTAGAAGGAATTAAGGTGCTGGAGTTGGCCAGTGTATTGGCCGGGCCAAGCATAGGGATGTTCCTAGCCGAGTTGGGTGCCGAAGTAATTAAGGTTGAAAATTTGGTTACCGATGGCGATGTTACCCGCAAATGGAAGCTGCCCACCGAAAATCCCGATACCGACATTTCTGGATACTACTCATGCGTGAACTGGGGCAAGAAATCGTTAGCCATCGACCTCTCCAAGTGCGAGGGGCTAAATGTGATATATGCCTTGGGTAAGCAGTGCGATATTATTCTGGCAAGCTACAAGCCCGGCGATGCAGAGAAACTTCAGGTAGATTATAATACTTTCAAAAAGTTAAACCCAAAGGTTATCTATTCGCATATTACAGGTTATGGCCTTAACAACCAGAGGGCTGGTTTCGATGCCATTATTCAGGCCGAGAGCGGATTTACCTTTATGAATGGCGAACCCGACGGCCCCCCCACCAAGATGCCTGTGGCATTGATGGATGTGCTGGCGGCACATCATCTTAAGGAGGCCATTCTGCTGGCTCTTTTCCAGCGCGAGCGGGGAGGCGAGGGGTGCTATATCGATGCATCGTTATTCAAGGCTGGCGTTTCGTCGTTGGCTAACCAGGCCACCAATTGGCTTGTGGGCAAAACCATACCCAAGCGAATGGGTTCCGATCATCCCAATATTGTTCCCTACGGAACTATCTACAACACCTCCGATGGCAAGGGCATAGTGATTGCCGTTGGCACCGAGAAGCAGTTTGCCGAGCTGTGCGAAGTGCTGGGCAAACCCGAGCTGGCGGCCGATCCTAAGTATAGCAAGAACTTTAGCCGGGTAAAGAATAAGGCGGAGATAAACGGCATACTGCAGGATTTAATCATCAAGTACGATCGCGAAACAATTTTAGGGATGCTAGCCAAGCGTAAGGTGCCTGCTGGTGGGGTGTTCAATATGCAGGAGGTGTTTGAAACCCCCGAAGCCAAAGAGATGATTCTTGAGGCCGATATCAACGGGATGGCCATCCAAGGGGTTAGCTCCGTGGCATTTAATGTCGATGGAAACCCGTCGAGTGGTGGTATAAGCTATCCACCCCACTACGGCGAGCACACCTACCACATCCTCCGCGATGAGTTAGGGCTAGAGCTCGAGGAAATTGAAAAATTAATCAGTCAAAACATAGTGTATGCAGCAAACAAGTAAAAACAAGTTGGTGATTACCGATGGCTCTCGGCTAATGATTGAGGCCATGGCTAAAGCCGGTGCCGATGCATTTATTGGCTACCCCATCACCCCAGCAAACCTGCTTTACTCATACTCGGCCGCACGGATGCCCATGATGCTTCCTGCCCCCGATGAGATAACCACCCTGCAGTGGATGACCGGACTCTCTACAGCGGGCAAGCTGCCCGTTACGGCCACATCGTTTCCCGGCTATGCGCTAATGCTGGAGTCCATCAATATGGCGTTCATGATGGAGATGCCCATGGTGATAATCCTGGTGCAGCGTCTTGGTCCAGCCACCGGAACTGCCACCTGCGGAGCACAGGGCGATTTAATGCTGCTCAGGGGTCAAATCTCTGGCGGTCATCAGCTACCCGTACTTTGCGCATCGGACTATAAGGATTGCTGGACTTTGGCAGCCGAATCGGTTAAGCTGGCCGAAAGGCTTCGCACGCCCGTGGTGCTGCTTACCTCCAAGGAGGGAATTATGACCCAGCGTAGCTTCGACCTGTCCGTTTTGGAAGATATTCAGCCAGTTGTTAAGAACCGATACAGCAAGAGCGAACCATATGTTCCCTACCTAGCCGACGATTCGTTGGTGCCCGAGTTCCTCGAGGTGGGAAACCCTAACCATCAGGTGCGTACAACTGCATCAACCCACGATACCAAGGGTATTCTGCAGCACTCAACGCCCGAGGCGTTGGCCAATACAGTTCGTCTGGAGAATAAGGCCAATCATCACCTTAAATCATATACTTTTTTTGACCTTGACGAGCAGCCCGGTGCCAACAAGCTTATTGTGGCTTTCGATATATCGGCAAATGCTGCCATCGACGCTGTGGCCATGATGCGCGAGCAGGGCGAAAAGGTTTCGCTGCTTATTCCAAAAACCCTATTCCCAATACCCGACGATTATTACGAGATAATGGACAGGTATGACAAGGTGGTGATGGTTGAGGAGAACATGAATGCACAGTATGCACGCATACTTTTTGGGCATCGCCTGCCTAGTAAAATTGCCACCGTTGGAGCACTAGGCAAAATGATTACACCACAGGAAATAATAAACGGAGGAAAGTAACCATGAGCACACCTTTTCTAAATACACCAAACCTACCTTTCTGCAAGGGATGCGGACACGACCTGATTGCTAAAAGTACCGCTCAGGCGCTCGAAAAGATTGGGCTTAATCCTCTTGATGTAATCATGGTTACCGATATTGGCTGCCATGGTATTATCGATAAAACCTTAAACACACACACTGTTCACGGATTGCATGGCCGTTCCGTTGCCTTGGGTGCAGGTGTTTCGTTCGCCATGGAGAACACCGATAAGAAGGTGATAGTGTTCCTTGGCGATGGAGGCTCAACCATTGGCTTGCAGCACATCATCGAGGCATCGAGGATGAACCTTAACCTTACCATTGTTATCCACAACAATATGCTATACGGGATGACCGGTGGCCAAACCAGTGGTTTAACCCCAACCGGGTTCCGTACAACCACAGCAATGGAGGGTAACCCATTCAGCGCGCACGATATCTGTAAGTTAACCCACACCGCTGGTGCAGCATATGTTACGCGAATTCTTGGCATTGGCAATATTGCCGATAAGCTGGCCGAGGCGTATAGCGTTAAGGGGTGCTCAGTGGTTGAGGTGGTTGAGATTTGCCCAAGCTATGGGGTGAAATTCAACCCCAAGCGTAAGCTTAGCGAGATTATGGAGTCGATGGGACATACCGAGGGCGTATGGACCAACGATAGATTGGCATATACCTACCCGAATTCCACAAAGATGAACGATTTGCTTGCCAAGCTCCCCGTGATAGAGCAGAAGCATACCGGTGGGCTCGACAAGCATTACCAGCTGGTTATGACAGGCTCGGCTGGCGAGGGCGTACAGGTGGCCTCTGCCATTCTTGCGCGCGCTGCGTTGAGCTCGGGCTACCAGGTAACCCAAAAGGGTAGCTACCCGGTAACTGTTGGGGTGGGATTCTCAACATCGGAGGTAAATATCTCACCCGAGGCCATTCACTACCACGGTATGGCTAGCCCCGATGCCATTCTGGTAACATCTCTCGATGGGCTTAACCATCAGATGAAGCGTATTAATGCCATGAAGGATGGATTACTTCTGATTGATTCGAGCCTTGAAGTGCCCACTACTGGTGCAAAGGTGGTAAGCCACGACTTTAGGATTGCTGGCCCCAAAAATGCGGCCCTGTACTCGCTGCTTATGTTTGCCAAAATCACAGGGCTTGTTAAGCGCGATGCCATTATTGATGCCTTAAATGATATGGGTCTTGGCGAAAAAATTCCAGTGGAGAAGATTGAAGGATTGCTTAATTCCTAAAGGGGTATATAATACAAAAAAGGGCGCTCAGTTTGTTGAACGCCCTTTTTTTATAATGACAAAACCGCCTTTTGGAGTTCACTAGGGTTGTCAATTATTACATCGGGCTTATAAATTTCAAGCAATTCCTTGGATTGAAACCCCCAGCCAACTGCAACTACGGGAATTCCCATTTTTTTTGCAGCCTCAATATCACGAGTCTCGTCGCCTACATATATAGCCGATTCCTTCTCAATGCCGTACTTTTTCATATATCTGGCAATAACCTTATCCTTGCCAAACAGGTGCTTGCTGGTGTATATTGTGCTAAAAAGGTCTAGAATTTTGTGCTCATCAAAAAAATGCTCCACATTTTTACGCGAGTTAGATGTAACCACACCTAATATAAACCCCGCTTCCTTTAGATGTTCCAACGACTCAACTATACCATTGAATGGTTTAACATTCTTTATCTCCATGAATAGTTCATGCCGAAGGCGTAGCAGGAGGAAGGGTAATTTTAGAAATGTAACCTCTAGCTCAACCATTAGGTCATGAGGTTTTTTGCTTTGTAAAACCTTACTCCTTTCTTTCTGTAGCTGTTTGCATCCATACTCATGGGCAATCCTGTTGTAAATATCCACTCCGGTATCCAGGGTGTTGGCTAGGGTTCCATCAAAATCGAAAATAATATGCTTTTTCATAGCTTAATGGTTGAGGAAATTCTAAAGATGTATAATGGTGTTAATATTTAAAAGATGAAATGCTGATAAGATTTATTTTTGAATACTACTTTAGTAGTTAATTCGATCTCGTGAACCAAAAATTTAAGGGTGTCAATTTCTCCGCTTGAGTAGAATGTAACCGATGGTTCGGTGCCGATTCCGCTATGAGGCTCTTTAGCCTCTTCGGAAAGTACCCTCGCGGTTTGCTTGGCCACAGCTGGTGCTGGGTTATCAATAACAACACCTTCAGGTAAAATCTTTTTGAGAACGGGAATAAAGAAAGGGTAATGCGTGCACCCTAGCACAAGATGATCAATCTTTTCATCAAGCATCGGTGCTATATAGGTCTGTAGCAACTCACTTGCCTCTTTCGATTGAGACTTTCCTTGTTCAACCAGTTCAACCAGCCCCGCTCCAACTTGATAGGACACGTTTATATTGGCAGCATACTTTGCGGTGGTTTCGCGGTAGAGCCTTCCATTGAATGTGCCCTTGGTGGCGAGCACACCTATCGACTTTGTTTTGGTGGCCAATGCTGCAGGTTTCACTGCGGGTTCCATTCCTACGAATGGAATAGGGAAATTGGCTCTTAAATAATCAATAGCTGCTGCAGTGGCGGTGTTGCATGCCACCACTATAATTGTGCAACCCTGGTCGAGAAGGAATTTTGTTATTATTTCGGAAAGCCTTATGATTTCATCTGGCCCTTTGGGGCCATAGGGGCAATGCTTAGTATCGGCAAAATAAACATAGGAATGATGGGGTAGTAGCTGAGCAAGTTCCTTAAGAACGGTAAGCCCTCCAACCCCCGAATCGAAAACTCCTACTTTAGTTGTATTTGTCATTTTGCCCTATCAATAATTGAGCATATGCAAAAACAGCTCAACCCCTTGCGGCGATTGAGCTGTTAATTTATGGCTTAATTTCTATTGTATTCCCAGCTCCTTCTTTACAAAAGGCATCAAATCGATGCTGTCGTCGGAGAAATACACCACGCTACCTACGCTTAGGTCGAATACGTAAATCACTCCCTCTTGCTTAGCAACCTTACGGATGGCAGCATCAGCCTTTTCCATAAGTGGGCGCATAAGCTCGCCTTGCATACGCTGGAAGTCTTGCTGAGCAGTTTGTTCAAACTCCTGGATGCGTTGCTGTAGGCTGGTTAGTTCCCTTTCGCGTGCTTCGCGGATGGCAGCAGTAAATGTTTCGCGGCGCTGCATATAGGTTTGGAGTTTGTTGTTGTACTCAACATGAAGTTCCTCAATTTGCTCCTGAAGATCCTGGCCATAAGCATTCAGTTTTGCTTCAGCGCTATCGCGGTCGGGCATAATGGAAAGCAATTCCTGTCCGTTGATATGTGCAAATTTTGGTGCGGTTTGGGCAAATACACTGCCGGTAAAAAGTAGCGCGGCAGCTAGCATAAACATTGCGAATCTTTTCATCGTGTTTTTGGTTTTAATTTGACTTACAAATTTAAAAATTAATTAGTTGTAACCAAGTTTTTGTAATACCTCGTCACTCTTATCGTATCTCGGATTAGTATATAGCATATTGGCAGAACCTGCTGCATCAAAAATAACTGCGAATCCCCCCTCTGTAGCAATCTCCTTCACTGCGTTAAATACTTGGTCCTGAATGGGCTTTACGAGTTCTTCTCGCTTTTTGAAAAGCATCCCATCCCTTCCAAAATATCTATTCTGCAACTCCTTTGCGGCCTTTTCGCGCTGCATCATATCATTTTCTCGTTTGCGGCGCATCTCTTCGGTTAGCAATACCTTTTCCGATTGAAAATCTTGAAACATTTTTTCCAACTGCTTGTATTGCTCCTCCACCTCCGCCTCATATTGTGTCGCTATACGGTTGAGTTGCTCTTGTGCAGCCCTAAATGTTGGAATGCGGCTAAGGATGTATTCCGAATCAACAAAGGCAAACTTTTGCCCAAGCGAAGCTAACGGGAGGGCAAAAATGGTTAGGATGATGATTGCGATTTTCTTCATAGCTCTATCCTTTAAGTTTGGTGTGGCAATTATCTCGCCAGCTTTAAACCCCTTTGTTTAAATAGTGTTAAAAGTTTTGTCCAATGGTAAAGTGGAACTGCCCCCTATGCTTATCGGGATTGTGCGGAATTTTGTCGAATCCATATCCCCAATCAATTCCAAGCATACCGATCATAGGCAGGAATACTCTTGCTCCAACACCAGCAGAACGGTGAACGTTGAAAGGATTAATGCTTCTAAACTCATACCAAGCGTTACCAGCCTCAAGGAAAGTGAGCAGGTAAATAGCAGCCTGTGGCTGCAGGGTGATGGGGTAGCGTAGCTCCACCGTATACTTGGTGTATACGTTAGCGTTTACAACTCCGTTAACCCTAGGTGAAAGCGATGAATTTTCGTAACCTCTTAGCCCAATGGTTTCGCGACCATATAGGTTATATCCCGACATACCATCGCCACCAAGGTCAAAGCCTTCGAAGGGTGAGTACCCAATGTCCTTATTGTAGTATCCTAGGTATCCAAATTGAGCACCAGTGTATAGCACAAGGTTATCAACTAGGTTGTGGAACCACTGTGCCTTACCGGTCCACTTGTGATACTCAATCCACTTATACTTTTCTTGAAGATCAGTTACATTCGAAAAATCTTTACCCGTAATTATGGAGTAGGGTGGTGTAAGCTGTAGCGTTAAGTTAAAGTTCGATCCTCGTCTGGGGTAAATCAGCTGGTCGATTGAGTTTCTTGTAAGAGCAGCCTTGTAGCTAAAGTTGTTCGATTTACCGGTGGATATCATAAAGTAGTCCCACTTGTTCAGGTCGTAGCTCTGAATGCTAAGCTCGTTGTAGAACTGAAACCAGTCATCGGGCCACTTTAGCCTTGTTCCAATACCAATGGCACCCCCAGTAACCTTCATTCTTTGGTCGCTCACCTGGTAGATATATGTGCCAGGTAAGTTGTTTATGGTGTGGTAAAGCGAAAGGGTAAAGTTGGTGGGTTTGCGCCCTCCAAGCCATGGCTCAACAAATGTCAGGCTAAACGCTTTGTAAAAGCTCCCGTTGGTTTGGGCTCTAAGGCTTAGCGTTTGGCTATCGCCCGATGGGACTGGGCGCCAAGCCTGCTTTTCGAATAGTCTGCCAATGGAGAAGTTCGAGAACCGAATACCAATGGTTCCAACAAACATTTTGTTACCCCAACCACCGGAAACCTCAAGCTGGTCGTTGGCCTTTTCTTCCACGGTATATACTAGGTCCACGGTACCGTCGGCCATATTGGGCAGGGGAGTAACATCCAATTTCTCGGGATCGAAGTGCCCCATGGTGGCAAGTTCCCTTACGGAACGGGTAATACCTGTTTTGCTGAAGAGGTCGCCAGGCTTGGTGAAAAGTTCACGACGGATTACATTCTCATGGGTTTTGGTGTTACCCTTAACAATTACATTGTTCACGGTAGCCTGTTTGCCTTCGTAAATCCTCATCTCTAGGTCAATGGAGTCGTTAGCCACTCTAATCTCAACAGGTTCAATGCTGAAGAATAGGTGGCCATCATCCATATAGGTCGTGGTTATGGAGTTGTCGTCAATAAAAAGTCTTTCTTCCAGAAGGGTTTTATCGTATACATCTCCCTTTCTGATGCCAAGGATATCATCAAGTATCTCGTCGGGAAGCTTTGAGTTCCCCACCCAGTTGATGTCACGGTAGTGATATTTTGGACCCTCTTCAACCTTTATAATTAGGCCTATACGGTTTTCTTCTGTTACAAAAACAGAATCGCCCAGGACTTTGGCATCGCGGTAGCCGTGTTGGTTGTAGTAGGCAATAAGGCTGCGTTTATCCTCCTCAAAATCGTTCTCAACAAATTTGGATGCTTTAAAGAAGTTGAGGTCGCGGCGCTTGGTGTTCTTCATTGCACGACGAAGCTTACGATCAATAATGTTGTCGTTGCCCTCAAAGGTGATGTCGCTAATGCGAACCTTAGGCCCTTTGTCGATGTTAAAGATAAGCCTAACGCCGTTGGCCATAAGCGTATCGTGCTGCTGGTGTATGTCGATATTGGCATTGAGGTAGGCCTTGGAGCGATAGTGGTTTTTAATTAATCGCTTGGAGTTGTCCAGGATGTTTTCTGTGGCTTGACCTCCAATCCTTAGCTTAATTAAATCAACAAGGTCTTTCTCCTCACTTTTTCTTATACCAATAAAATCGATGCCGCTTATCCGGGGCAACTCTTGCAGAAATATATCGAGGTAGATATCGTCTCCCTCAATCTTTGTGGCAGTAATTTTTATGTCTGAGAATAGCCCTTGGTCCCACAGCTTATTTATAGCACCTGTAATGGTTTCGCTGGGTACGCTAATCTTATCGCCTATGTAAAGGCCGCTCATGCTAACAATTACGTTGGGATCAATAAAGCGGATGCCCGAAACGGTAACCCCCTTAAGCGTATACTCTTCGGGCGAGGTGTAGCTAAAGGGAGATGTCTGAGAATAGCCAAAGTGTGCTGCGATTAGAAAGGAGGCAATGCTAATTGCTAATTTTTTAATCATCGTTTGAGGGATACGGTATTTGTGCATAGAGTGTAACGGTATGTTTTGGGCAAAAGTATTTACTACAATAAAATTAAAACCTTGAAATTGTTTGTGTAATAGGCTTGGCAAATTTAGTCAAGTGCTTTATGGGAAGCAAGCTAAAATGTACAAAAAACCATATTTATATGCTAAAAATGAGAATAAATGGGGGAGTAGGAGTACCATTAGAGTTGCTCAGTGGTTTTTCCAAATCGCCTTTCGCGATGTTGAAAGCTGACAATTGCTTTGTATAGCTCCTCTTTGCTGAAATCGGGCCATAGCACCTCGGTAAAGTACAGCTCAGTGTAGGCCATTTGCCATAGCAGGAAGTTGCTAAGCCTCAGTTCTCCGCTGGTTCTGATAAGGAGCTCGGGGTCGGGCATATGAGCCGTGTTTAGGTAGCTTGCAAAAACCTCGTCGGTTAATTCCTGAGGAACTATTTTGCCCTGTATGGCGTCATCGGCAAGTTTTTTCGCTGCATCTAAAATTTCCCAGCGCGAGCCATAGCTCAGAGCAAGGGTTAGGGTCATTCCGGAACAGTGCTTGGTTTTGGATATGGCAGTGTTAACCTTTCGTTTAACACTGTCGGGCAGCAGGTTGGTGTTGCCAATTACTTGAAAATGGATGTTGTTGTCAATTAGGTTTTTTAGCTCCTCATCTATTGTAGAAACTAGAAGGGTCATGAGGGCTTCAACCTCTATCTTTGGGCGTTTCCAGTTCTCTGCGCTAAATGCGTAAAGGGTTAAATATTTTACTCCAAGCTCGGCTGCGCCTTCGATGGTTTGCCTTACTGCGTGGGCTCCATTCTGATGCCCAAAAATTCTGGGCTTGCCTTTTTGCTTGGCCCACCTCCCATTTCCATCCATAATTATGGCAATATGAGAGGGGAGTTTCTCTCTGTTCACATCATCAATCAACGACATATACTATTGATTTTTAATCGTATGCTGGGCAAATTGCCCCCTTGTTAACAAGCCGGTAAGATACGAATAATCCCCCAATTCCCACCCAATCGAAGTTGTGAATTCTAAAACTTTGGTTGGGGTGGGTTGGGTAGTAATCAATATTGTCATTAAATGTTTTATGAAGTCGCCATTCGGCTCCAAAAGTCCACCGGTTAAAGGGGGTGTATTTCACGCCAACCCCAAAGGGTATATTCACCAGTAAATCCCTATCGATAATAGCCAAGCTAACGCCTAGGGTTACGTATGGCGAAATGCTTTTAGCATCCACCGGTTTAGTGCCAAAGGGCCTTAGCCCCATTTCGATAGCTCCGCTAATCTCTACCAATCGTTTGTCGAAAGCTCTGAAACTTTGCTCGAAGCTTTGATAGGGTATTTGTGGAAGGTACTGATTGTTTGGGTTGTAGTAGCCCTTTAAGTTGCCGTGAGTACCGCTTAGCTTAAGTGAGTAAAACTCATTCAGGTTATGCCGGAAAAGCACCCCAATGGCTGGTGATGGTTGGTAGAATTGAGTGCTAAGGTTGAAGTCGCCCATATAGTATGAGGAGCCAGCCAACACACCTATATCATTGCGTTCCTGAGAGAATGTATTTTGCGAAGAGAGGAGAACTACTAACCCCAAAAAAAGAAATCTCATGGTGCAAATTGCATTTTAAATCCGTTTCTATCTCCTAACGCCTGGTCTTTTCTTGGTGGGTATCTTGTAGTTCACCTTTACAATGAGGGAGTGATAGTAGTCGTTGTATATACCGTATGGCGACACGTATCCATCGAGCTCGTTGGTGTTGGTTATACGTCCAACCAATTCTACCCCGATCGACAGTTTTGGCCTAATAGCATATTTTATGCCCAAGCCAACGGGTACAAAGAACGCTATGCTTGAACTTTGAGAGAACCTGGGGGAGGTGGCTAGGTTTTGCAGTGGTGTAACGTTGTAATGAAACCCTCCAAAACCTAAGGTAGCGTACAGGCTAAAAGGTTGACGAAAGTGGCGAAGCCCACCTCTAACCTGCATTATGTTGTAAAAGTAATTCTCGTCGCTTTCGGGTATTATGTAGTACTCGCCCATAACCGCGAGCTCGTTGACTAGGGTTTTAAAGGCAAACTGACGATTCTCGTTTCTTGAGTTTAAATCAGTGCTATAGATCATTCCCGATGTGAAGTTAACCTTTATCTGAATTGGTTTGGATATGTGGTAGCGAGCCCCTAGGGTTATGCCAGGGCGTGTTGATAAAAGATCGATATCCAAAAGACCAAGGAGGTTAACGTCGCCAGAAGCACCACCTATGTCGCCAAAGTATTGGTGTGCCGAGATACCACCGAAAACTTCAAGCTTTGCAGCCTTCCATGATTGGGCCGAGCTAGTGTTGGCAAGTAGTAACGAAATAAATAAAGGCACTATAAACTTTCTCATCTCTCCTAATTTAGGTACTATCGTATTACAAAGATAAAAAAAAAAGAAAGCGTTAGCTATTAAAAATATTTTAACTGTATTAACAAAGAATATCCATTTTTGTTAACTGATCGTTAGGTTGTTAGCTAGTTGAATTCCTACTATCAGCTCCCCACATCAACTTATTTCGAAGCGTTTTGAAGTAGTTGTTGCCCTTTAAATTTACCACCCCAACGCAGAATTTGGCTTTTGTAATAGAAGCCGTAAGGCTACTTCCTACAGCAACAGAACGAGAATCGAGCGACATTAGTATTTCACTATCTCTTGTTGTTGCTTCAAGCTTTATGGTTGACCCATCGGGAATAACCAGCGGCCTTACGGTTAGGTTATGGGGTGCAATGGGCGATATCACAAAGGCATTGGTAGTGGGGCTTAGTATGGGCCCGCCTACGCTTAGCGAGTATGCGGTAGAACCCGTAGGCGTTGAGATGATTAGCCCATCGGACCAGTAGGTGCAAAGAAAATCGTTATCAATATAGGTGTTTATGGTGATCATGGCTGTTCCCTTTTTTTGCAGGGTAAAGTCGTTCATTGCAAAAGGAAACTTCATTAATGAATTGTCTTGAGTTTTCAGCTCCAGTACCGACCTGTTTTCAACCGTGTACAACTTATTAAATAGCTGATGAATTGCGCCAGAAATATCGTTCGATGATATATGAGCCAAGAAACCCAGTCGCCCAAAGTTGATTCCTACAACGGGTACGCATGAATCCTCAACAAACGAAACCGACTCTAAAAAGGTGCCATCGCCACCAATGCTTAGCATAAAGTTTGCTGTGTGCTTCACTTCGTCGGCATTGCTATATGTAGCCCTTACCTTTGGGGCGAAGCCAAGGAGTTGTGTTAGAAACTCGTAGAATGGAGCGTAAACCAGTATTTCGGCATCCCTTTTATCGAGTTCGCTAAAAAGCAACTCCATATCAGCTTTGTGCTCTTTATCAATAATATTACCGTATAAGGCTATTACCATTTTGTTAGTTTAAGAGGAATGGTGTGCCAATATGAAAAAAGAAACCCTGTTCACCAAATCCGTTGAATGAGTATTCAATGCGTAGCACTAAGTCGTAATACGCAACAATATACAATCCGGTTCCATATCCATAGATCATTTTTCCCTCCAGGCTATTGCTTGGAGTAAAGGCATCGGGTTTTACGTAGCCCGTATCGCCAAAAATACTCCAGTAAAGGGCAATATGTGCTTTTTTAAACTTACCCTCGGGAACCAAAGGCAAGTTAATCACTTTGGTTGGTAGTAGTTCGAATTTCAATGAGTTTTTGTTGATATAATAGCTCGATCCGTTGGTTACGTAGTGCTCGTATCCCCTTATGAAATCGTTGTATCCAATGCCCTTGTTCATATAGTAGGGCAGGTTGGTTTGAGTACTAAGCTTGGTGGAAATATCTGTTCCTGCAAATAGCCTAGGGGCCACCTTGCCATACAACCCGGTGGTTAGCTTAATGTACCACAGGTCTAGGGGTTCGTTCTTGAATAATCCTAGCTTGCCCACTTCCGATTTTAAAAGATATCCATGCAGCGGAAAAATCTTTGAATTTCGCTTATCGAGGGTTGCCTCGTACTTTATGTGGCTATACCAAAACGAGTTGTTTCCAGCCCCAAAGTAGTTGGGGTTAAGGGTGGCCAGCGAGTCGGATATTGTTGCTTGTAATGCCCCAATAGTAAGGGCATGATACCAGTGGTGCTTAGGCCTGTAGTGGTAAGTTATGTCGGCAAAAAGCACTTTTCTGGCCGGGCCGTTGTCCGATCTGAAGTAGTTTGGTTGGTTACCAAAGGTGTTGTAGTTTATTTCCCGGTTGGTGAAGTAGGATGCCAATGCCGATATTCCATGCTTTTTCTCCCTATCCAGGTTCTGCGTAATGTACTGCAGAACCACCTCGTTCCTGTACCCAAGTACCATCCTTAACCTTATTTGCTCGCGCATACCCCTAAAGTTATTCACCTTGATATATGCACCGTAGTTAAGTTTCGAAAAGCTAGCATTCCTCAAAAAGGCGCTAAGGTTCCTGTCTTCAAACTCTAGAATTGGAAAAGGCCAAATGTACCATCGTTCCTCCACATCGATATCCCATTCCACCGATTTATCGGATATATTGTAGCTAATGGTTATAAAATTGAAAAGCAGTGTGTTATTAAGGTTTTCTTTACTTTGGTTAGCATACCCCGATAAGTCGTAAATACTTAGGCTGTCGCCTAGCCTAAAGGGTAGCTCACGCAGGATAATTTTTTCGTTGGTTATGGTATTCCCAGTGATGTTAATAGATCTAACAATAAGGATATTTTCGTTTTCAGTCCCGTGGCTAGCTAAGCGTAACAAGGATGAGAAAGCAACAAGCAGAAAGATATGGCGAAAACATTTGGTCATGCAAAGGCTATGTGTTCAAGTACTTCATTAGCAAATTGTAACGATCCTCAAGTAGGTCCTCCTCCTCGTCATGCTTCATGTATGCTCCCTTCACGTTGTAGTTGTAGCGGTTAAACGTTTGGATAATTGAGGTTAAGTCGGTTACATTAAGCTTAAGGGTTAGCTCTATTTGGGTTGTATTTGGATTTGAGGCGAGGAACGTACCCAGAATCTTGGCATCGTTTCCTTCCACTATTTGGGCTATTTGTGCTAGCGAGTAGTCGTTATGGTTAAGTTCTAAAACTACTACTCCTCCCGGGTTTTTAAGTGCAGCAAAGTCGGCAAAATGGTGCAGCATATCTGTAATGGTGATTACTCCAAGGTAGTGCTTGCGATGATCGAGCACTGGCACCAAGCTAAGCTTAAGCCGCGAGGCCATTTCCAAGGCCTCAAGTATATGTTGCCCCTCGGTGATGTAAGGCCTTACCAGCGATAGCTGGTGGTTGCCAATGGGCTCCTCGGGCAGGTTCAGGTCGTAGATGTCGGTCTCCGAAACCAAACCTAAAAAATCCTTGCTATTAACTATGGGAAGATGGCTCACCTTGAATATATCCATCCAGTTTAGCGCCGAGATTCCCGTGTCCGAGGTCTTTAGCGAGGGGACAATATCCGAAATCATCTCTTTTGCCAGCATACTCTATTTCCCTTTAAAAATTAGCTACCTTTGCAAATGTAACTCCAAATATAATTAAAATGACACGTCTGAGTGTAAATATTAATAAAATAGCAACCCTCCGCAACGCTCGGGGTGGCGATATACCCAACGTAGTGAAGGCCGCAGTTGATTGCCAGCGTTTTGGCGCCGAAGGGATTACCGTTCATCCTCGCCCCGATGAACGCCATATTCGCTATCAGGATGTTAGGGATATCAAGCCAATTATTACCACTGAGTTTAATATCGAGGGTTATCCCTCGCAATCATTTATCGACCTGGTGCTTGAGGCTAAACCCAATCAGGTTACTCTTGTTCCCGATCCACCAGATGCCATAACCTCAAACAACGGCTGGGACACCATTGGGCAAAAGTTGCTGCTTAAGGAGGTGGTTAAAATTTTTAAGGACAAGGGCATCAGAACATCAATTTTTGTGAATGCTGATGTTGAGCTGGTGAAGCATGCTGCCGATTCGGGTACCGATAGGGTTGAACTATACACCGAGCCCTATGCAGTTGGCTACCCATTGAATAAGGCCAAAGCCCTCGATCCCTTTTTGCAAGCAGCTATAGCTGCTAAGGAGGTAGGGCTTGGGCTTAACGCTGGGCACGACTTGAACCTCGATAACCTGCGCTACTTTACCGAGAACATCCCATGGCTTGAGGAGGTATCAATTGGTCACGCCCTTATAGCCGACGCGTTATACCTTGGCCTCGAGAATACAATACAAATGTACTTGAAGCAAACCAAGGGTTACTAATAATGAAGCTACACGCTAGGCAGCTGGGCAGTGGTGAGCCATTGGTAATCCTTCATGGATTGTATGGCTCGTCCGATAATTGGATAAACGTGGGGCGTGAACTTTCCGACAGGTATAAGGTAATTCTTGTCGACCAGCGAAACCATGGGCGTAGCCCACACAGCCCGAGTCATAACTACAAGGATTTAGCCGAAGACTTGCTAGAACTTTTCGACTACGAGAAGCTTGACAGTGCCATAATAATTGGCCACTCCATGGGGGGGAAGGTAGCCATGGAGTTTGCTTCGAAGTACCCAAGTAGGGTTAAGGGCTTGGTTGTAGTCGATATTTTACCAACGAGTTATAGTGAACTTACCGAGGAGGCCATGGGGCAAGAAAATCAACATGCCAAAATTCTATCATCCCTACTCATGCTAAGGCTCGATATAGCCACCTCACGCGACGAGCTGGATGAGTCGCTATCGCACCATATAGCCGATAAGCGCATACGCCAGTTCCTGCTTAAAAGCGTTAGGCGAGCCGATGATGGAGGGTTTCAGTGGCAGCTTAACGTTGAGGCATTGAGCCAAAACCTTAACTCCATTATGGGGTCAGTGCCTACAAGTGAGCTGGGTAAACCTATTTCCATCCCAACGCTTTTTTTGAAAGGTGAAAAATCGAACTATGTTTATCCTCAGGGGGAGGAGCAGCTCAAAACTCTGTTTTCCAACTACGAGGTTAAATCCATTCGTAATGCAGGGCACTGGGTGCATGCTGAGAACCCAACAGAATTGCTCTCCGAGATACACCAATTTATAAACAAGATAAAAGGCTAGCCCGCAACTTCAATATTAGCAGGAGGTATAAGGGGCTGGTTCTTGTACCTCAGGAATAGCTGAGCCACAGCCAACACATCCTTTTCGCAGTAGGTTACAATTCTATCCAAATCATTCTCGCGGTAGTATACGTCGGCAACCTGGCTACCATCAATATCATCCTTAGGGGTGGGGATGTTAAGTATTTGGGTTAGCAGGTTGAGGGATGTGTAGTGCTTGTAATCGCCAAATTTCCAAAGCTCCATGGTGTCGAGAAATCGAACCTCCCAAGGCTTTTTACCAGCAACATCTAGTATGCTAGGAATGTTGATTCCATTTACAAGCATCCTGCGGGCAATGTAGGGGAAGTCGAACTCCTTGCCGTTGTGTGCGCACAGGTTGGCCTGCGGCTTAGCCGCAAACTTTTCGAGCATATCGGCAAATTCAAGGAGTAGCTCAGCCTCGTTGTGGCCAGCAAAGGATTTGACCCTAAAAAAGGGTTGCCCCGATTTGTTTACAATTAGTCCAACGGAGATGCAGATAATCTTGCCAAACTCGGCGTAAATACCTGCCCTATTGTAAATCTCCTCGGGATTCTGGTTGTTGTCGGCAATTTTTGCGGCTTTCTTCTCCCAAAGTGTCTTTAGCCCTTCTGGAACCTCGCTAAAGCTGGCATGCTGGGGTACTGTTTCTATATCGAGAAAAAGAATATCCTCATTCCTTACTTGGTCGAGCATGGCTACAGATTTTAAGGTTTGCTATACGGATAGGTTCTTTTCAATAATTGTTGTTAGAATGTTTATGGCCACGGAGTTTTTTCCACCCTGTGGTACAATGATATCGGCATAACGTTTAGTAGGCTCAATGAACTGAAGGTGCATAGGTTTCACTGTCTTTTCATATCGCTCAAGCACCTTGTTCACCGATCTGCCTCGTTCCACAATATCTCTTTGGATAACCCTCGCTAGCCTATCGTCGGCATCGGCGTCAACATACACTTTGATGTCCATAAGTTCTCGCAGCTCGGGGTTGGTAAATACCAAAATTCCTTCAATTATCACGATATGCTTGGGCAATATGGTTACAGTTTCGGTAGCCCTTGTACATGTTAGGTACGAGTATATTGGCTGGTCGATGGGATTGCCTTTTTTTAGCTTGGCCACGTGATCAACAAGCAGTTCGAATTCAATGGACGATGGATGGTCGAAATTAATTTCCTGCCGTTGTTCCAAAGGTAGGTGTGAGCTATCCTTGTAGTATGAATCCTGGGGAATTATAACCACCTCGCCCGGGGGCAGGCATCCTGTAATACGTTTAACCACAGTAGTTTTTCCCGATCCAGTTCCACCTGCTATGCCTACAATTAACATTATGCGATTTGAATTTAATGGTTAACTTTGTAAAGTTAGTGTCTAAGGTAAGGGTAATTTTTAATATTTATTACCAGTACAATGAACAAATAGCATTGCAAGAATGCTATAAATGGCCAAAAATACAAATCTTTGCTTTAATATGATTTATCCCTTAAAATTTTCGCCTCAGCTTAAGTATCGCCTTTGGGGAGGCACCCGATTACGTGATGGCTTTGCCAAGGTTTATCCCGCAGGTATAGATAAATGCGGTGAGAGCTGGGAGCTGTCGGGTGTTGAGGGTAACCTTTCGGTTGTTGCCAATGGGTTCCTCGCTGGCAATACTATTCAAGACCTCGTGGAGGTGTATATGGGCGATTTGGTGGGCGAAAAAAATTATCAGCAGTTTGGTGTTGAGTTTCCGCTGCTAATTAAACTTATTGACACAACGGATTTTTTATCCATTCAAGTTCATCCCGATGATGAGATGGCCAAGCGTTTACATCACGCATTTGGGAAAACCGAGATGTGGTACATTATCGACAGCGAGGAGGACTCGAAAATTATTACAGGATTTAACCCCAAGATAAGCCGTGAGCAGTTTGAAAATCTTGTAAAGGAAGGAGGATTTGAAGAACACTTTAATTACGAACAGGTTAAGCCCGACGATTACTTTTACATCCCAGCTCGTAGCATGCACTCGCTGGGGAAGGGCATTACACTGCTCGAAATACAGCAAACCTCCGATGTAACCTACAGGGTTTACGACTGGGGTAGGGTAGAACCCGATGGGAAACCCCGGGAGTTGCACACCGAGTGGGCAAAGGAAGCGATTGACTTTGATGCCGATCCAATTCCTCGTGAACATAGTCCGTTGGGGCTAAATCAGCCCCAAGAGCTAAAAAGCACACCCTACTTCTCAGTAAATAGGCTTGCTATCGATAAGGAGATGGAAAGAGATTTTTTCGAGCTCGATACCTTTAGGATATATTTTTGTGTCGATGGCCATGCGAACGTATGCACCGCCGACAACGATGATGTGGTCATTAAAGCTGGTGAACTGGTGTTGATTCCAGCAAGTATCCAAAGTGCGGTTCTTAAACCTCAGCGCAACAGTAAACTGCTCGAGGTGTATATCAAGTAGGAGTGGTTGATACACTTGTATTCACATTTCGGAACTACTTACATTAAAAAGTGTTAAAAAAACGAAAAAATATTTCAATAGCTGAGCATTGTTAAGACTAATGTAGGTGTAAGGCAAGGTTATTGTTTAACAAAAAATTCAAATATTTTTTATAATAACATAGTTACATATTGTATTTTTAAGTAATTTCAATCCTTAATGGATAATATAATATACTTTATTAAATCTACTCTCTCTAGTGAGATGGCCACTAGTGGTTTCCCCTTGATATATAAGGGGGAGATGAACCACCAGATTATGCGATCGTTCGCATTTATGGCCAACAGAAAGATTATAGAAAAGAACCTACCCACCTCAACCCGTAAGAGGGTGTTCCATATAATGATTGAATGTTTGCAGAATGTAACCAAGCATTCCGATGATTTTGACAAGAAGGACAAGCAGGTTGGAAACGGTCTCTTTATAATTGGACAGAATAAGGACTCGTTTTATGTAGTAACAGGGAACCTTGTGCAAAACGAAAAGATTAAAGCTTTAGAGGAGAGGCTAATAAAGATTAACCAGGCTAATTCCCAGGAGTTGAAAGACATATTCCTTAAGCAGATGATGGAGGGCCAGCTGAATGAGAAGGGGGGAGCCGGTTTGGGGTTAATTGATATTGCCCGCAAATCGGGACGTAAGCTTTTTTACCACTTTGTACCATTCGATAACCGTCGGCATTACTTCCTCCTAGCTGTTTCAATTCCCTTTGAGAATAGCACCAAGGCAAACCCCGACGAATAGCAAAAATCTTTGCAATACTTTCAATGATTTTACTAAATTTGCTTTTTGCATCGAAACAAAATTGTTATGAGAAATATTTTTGCAACCCTAGCGCTAGCTGCTATCTCGATATCACTTTTTGGGCAGCCCAAGGATGAGGAGAAGGAGCGCCAACGGATCGCCGAAAGCAACATAAAGACCATTACCCAGTGGACCCATCGGTTTTCGGGCGATAAGCCTAACCCCAATGGTTACAAAACCAGTATAACCCAGTACGATAAGAACGGCAACCCGGTCGAGATAATCAACTACCGCTCCAATGGCGAAATCTCGTCCCGGTTACTATACAAGTACAACAGCCAAAACCTTAGGACGGAGTATGTGATGTACCAACGCATTCATAGGCCTGAGCTGGAGGTTAGCTATAAGCAATCGTTTCACTACAACGATAAAGGGCTAAAAACTCACGAGGTGGTGTTCGACGGACAGGCAGGTTACCGTATAACCTACGAGTATTATCCAGATGATAACCTGAAGGAGATAGTAAAGTACGGCGCTGGCAACAGGGTTGACGAAAGGTGGGTGTATACCTATAAAGATAATATTCAGGAGATCAGCATATTTAAGCCCGATAAGGTTCTCTCATCGAGAATGCGTAAGGAGCACGATGAGCACTGGAACCTCCTTCGTGATATTCGACTCGACGATAAGGGGAACGAGCTCAAGCGAATTGTTAACAAGTTCGACGATAAGAATAGGCTTGTCGAAACAGCCGAGTACTACTCTGGCAACCTATCTAAGAAGCAGGAGTTCCGTTACAATAACCGCGACTTGGTTATCGAGATTATTCAGCATAAGCCCGATGGATCGAGCTTCACCCAATCGAAATATGAGTACGATGCCAACGGTAGCCTTGTGGAGGAGCGTTGGAGCGAAGGCGGAACTCAGGAGTTCTCGCATAAGCAGTCGCGATACAACACCGAGGGGAATGTGCTCGAAACCGATTCGTACTTTGCTCCCTACAGGTACAGGGTGCTGTATAAGTATACCTACGAGTATTTTTAATTCAATCCAACTCTGCACAAAAAGGAGTCTAACCCCAGTGGTGGTTAGGTTATAATCTATTGAGTTATGATAAAAGAATTTAGTGGCTTTCAGCCAGTCGATCCATTTAAACTTAACGAAAATGTATTCGATCTGCTTGACAAGGAGTGGATGCTTATTACGGCAGGAGACAAGGATCGATATAATACCATGACCGCATCGTGGGGAAGTTTTGGGTTCCTTTGGCGTAAACCCATCTCCATTATTTTTGTGCGTCCCCAACGCCATACCTACCAGTTTACTGAGGAGTTCGACACCTATACCCTTTCCTTTTTTGGCCACGGTAACTACCGAAAGGAGCTGTCGTTCTGCGGATCAAAATCGGGAAGAGATTACGATAAGGCCAAGGAGACAGGGCTTTCGCCAATGATTACACCCACAAGTTCAATTGCATTTGAGCAGGCTCGGCTAATTATTGAGTGCCGTAAGCTGTATGCCGATGATATTAAACACGACTCGTTTATCGACAAGTTGATTGACGAGGAGATTTACCCTACTAAGGATCATCATCGATTTTATATTGGTGAGATTACTGGATGCTACCAGAAGGTTGTGTAGCTCTTTGGGTGGGGAAGAACTAGTCCTGCGTATCCCTGATGTTATCGAGCGTTCGGCGTTCCTTCTTGGTGGGTCGTCCAGTGCCACGGGCTCTGTTGCCCTGGAAGGCTAAGAATCCGGGTTCCAGCTTAGCCAGTTCATCGGCGGGGGTGGTGTTCTCAAGGTAATCGGGAACCAGCTTGGCTCCAATCCTACTTTTGGGAATATCCTTCACTACATACGAGTATACAACAGGCGGTTTTCTTACTGAAATTGTATCGCCAGCCTTCACCTCTTTCGATGGTTTTATCTCGGCATCGTTTACTCTTACTCGACCCTTTTTACACTCGTCGGTTGCTATGCTGCGCGTTTTGAAAATGCGGACAGTCCACAACCACTTATCAATTCTAGCGGCAGATTCTGTGCCCATACCCAGGTTACTTCTTATTGAAAAAGTTCATGGTTCGCTCAATTCCAATGGTGCCAAAGCTAAAGATAATTTCTTTAGCTGCAAGGTAACGCTCGGGCAGAATTTCTTCCTCCTCGGGGGTCCACTCGCCAAGAACATACTGTACCTGCGAGCCCTTGGGGAAATCTCCACCAATACCAAAACGTAGGCGGGCAAAATTTTGAGTACCAAGCGTCTCAATTATGTCGAAGAGCCCATTGTGGCCTCCGTCGCCACCCTTGGCCCTAAGGCGCAGGGTACCTATGGGTAGGGCAATATCGTCAACCACTACCAGCAGGTTTTCAATGGGAATCTTTTCGGTTTTTAGCCAGTAAGCTACGGCTTTACCACTAAGGTTCATGTAGGTTGAAGGCTTAAGTAGCACGAAGGTTCGAGCCTTGTGCTTAACCTGGGTAACGTCACCGTAACGCTTAGGGCTAAAAACAGTATTGGACGCCTTTGCAAGTGCGTCCAATACCTTAAATCCGATGTTGTGGCGGGTATTGGAATATTCAGGTCCAATGTTCCCAAGGCCGGCAATCAAGTATTTCAAGATTGCAATATTTTACAGTTACTACTTAGTTTCGGCGGCAGCAGCGGCAGCACCTCTAGCAGCCCTAGTAAGCTTAACGGTTGCAATAACAGTTGATTTTGGCTCAACAATATCAAACTTGTCGAACGAAAGCTCACTTACCAAGCGACTTTTTCCAAGACCCAACTCGGTTACATCAACCTCAATCATCTCGGGAAGATCCTTTGGAAAGCCACAAACCCTAAGTTTACGTGTGGTTAGAGTTAGTTTACCCCCCTGCTTAGCACCTTCGGCCGATCCGGTTAATTTAACGGGAAGGGCAACGGTTAGCTTCTTGTCATCGAATACCTGAAGTAGATCAAGGTGAAGGATTTTGTCAGTTACTGGATGAAACTGCATCTCCTTAACAATGGCCTTGTAGGCTTTGCCATCAACATTAAGATTGATGGTGTAAACATGAGGAGTGTAGATGATGTCTTTCAGCTCCCTTTCAACCAGGGTAACCATTAGGTTCTCTTTACCACCATAAACGATGGCAGGAACTCGCTCTTCTCTTCTAATTTGCTTTGCAAATTTTTTACCTGTTTCGGTTCTTACCGAACCATTCAAGCTAATCTCTTTCATTGTTATTGTACTACGTTGTGTTAATAATCGACGCTACTCAGGACTGCCCCCTCGGTGTTAGCCAGCCCCCCATCGCGCCACTACTAATTTGGTTGAGGGGAAAATTGGGTTGCAAATATAATTACTTTTTTGCAAATATTAGCATTCAATGCTAGCTAGTTAGATTATGAATTTCTCGCTAATAGATTCGAAATTGTAAACCTTGTTTATCACATCGGCAAAGAGTTCGGCCACTGTTAGAACCTTAATCTTATCGGTGTTAGCTCCCTCTTTTAGGGGGATTGTATCGGTAACAACCAATTCGGTGATCGACGATTCGGCAATGCGATCGTAGGCTGGGCCCGAAAGAACGGGGTGTGTAGCAAAGGCGCGAACGCTTTTGGCCCCCTTGCTCATCATCATGTTGGCTGCAGCCGTAAGGGTTCCGGCGGTATCAACCATATCGTCCATTATTATAACATTCTTGCCCTCAACATCACCTATGGCGGTTAGGTCTCCCACCTGATTGGCCTTCTCACGGGTTTTATGGCAAATAATTAGCGAAGCATCAAGGAAGCGTGCGTATGCATTTGCTCTTTTTGCTCCGCCCATATCGGGGGCGGCTATGGCAATATTATCAAGGTTTAGGTTTTTGATGTACGGAACAAAGATGGATGAGGCGTAAAGATGATCAACGGGAACATCAAAAAAGCCTTGAATTTGATCGGCGTGTAGGTCCATGGTCATCACTCTGTCTACCCCTGCAGCGCTTAGCAGGTTGGCTACCATCTTGGCGCCTATGGAAACACGTGGCTTGTCCTTGCGATCCTGTCTTGCCCACCCAAAGTATGGAATAACAGCAACCACCTTGTATGCCGATGCCCTGTGCGCTGCATCTATCATCAAAAGAAGTTCAAAAAGGTTATCCGAGGGTGGAAAAGTTGATTGGATAATAAATACGGTAGAACCTCTAACGGACTCGTCGAGGCATGGCTGAAATTCACCATCGCTAAAATCGGTTACGTACGACTTGCCCAGCGAACTTCCATAGTTGCGCGCAATCTCCTTTGCAAGGTACTCTGAGTTTCTTCCGGTGAAGAATTTTATGCAGTGTTGTTTGATCATGGGGTAGGTTTGTTTTGCGTGCAAATTTAAGTCAAATATGTAAATCGATAAAATTTATATTACTATTGTTTAGCAGAGTTTTTGCAAACTAAAATAGGGTTATTGGGTAATCCTGTTACATGCTGCGTTTAATAAAAAACCACCCAATCGGTATTTATGGGTGGTTAGTGGCATTTCGAACATTACATCAAACTATTTGGACTGCTCCTTAAGCAGCTTGTTTATGTCATCAATGTAGTTCAGTATCTCATCTCGCCCTGTTCGTGTTACGGCTGAGCTTATAAAAATTTGCGGGAGTTCTTCCCAGCTCTCGTAAAGGTGCTTCTTGTACTGCATTAGCGATTCGTTTAGCTTGCTTGAGCTAAGCTTGTCGGCCTTGGTGAAAACCAGAGCGAAGGGGATGCCGTTATTGCCTAACCAGTTAATGAACTCTGAGTCGATTGGCTGTGGCTTGTGGCGCGAGTCGATAAGCACAAAAAGGCAATGCAAGGATTCCCTCGATACGATGTACTGTTTTATCATCTCGGCAAAAACGGCTCGCTGCTTTTTCCCAGTTCGGGCATAGCCATAACCTGGCAAATCGACCAAGTACCATGACCCGTTAATATCGAAATGGTTAATCAGTTGCGTTTTTCCTGGTGTGCCCGAAACCTTGGCCAGGGCTTTCATCCCGGTTAGCATATTGATAAGCGACGATTTACCCACGTTGGAGCGGCCAATAAATGCATACTCGGGCAATGTCGATTCGGGGCATTGTTTTACCTCGGGGCTGCTCTTTACGAATTGGGCTGAACGGATAATCATCTCTGTTGATATTAATTCTACTTACATAGGTATGAAGCAGAACGATTAGCGCAACATACGATGCAAAGGTAGTAAAAGTATTGATTATCGTTGTTTCGCTTGTGCGGCTGGCTGTTTGATATGGCCAAAATGCTACCTGTACGACTCAAGCACTTGGCGTATTGCCCTTTGGCAAACAGGACAGAACCCCTTGGCCTCGTTGCTCTTCATTCTACAGTCGATGTAAGGACGATAAACGCCTTTGCTCATGTAGCCACCACCCTCGTATACGCCCACCGTTTTCTGAAAATCTTTGGTTTGCGGTGTAGGTATGGGTGTGCTGGGTTTCAACATATCGGCCCATTTAGCATCGAAGTTAACGCGAGTGGTAATGTTCTGCTCCCAGGGTTCCACATCAAGAGGGTAAAAGTTCTCGTATGCCACATCCGAGGTGTAGTACTCGTCGCCCAAACCAGCTAAACCATGTCCCAGCTCATGAATAAAAACGATACTCGAGAGCGGATTATCCGAAGTGGCCACGTTGTAGTGGTTATATATGCCGCCTCCACCATAGTCTGCCGTGTTTACCAGTATGTAAACCACATCACTGGGGGCATTGGCTGCAATATCCATTATCTTAAAAGTAGATGTGCTTGTGAGGTATCTGTCAATGCCAAAGGTATTGAAGCTGCTGCTTACGGCTGTTCTGTTCCAAATGTTTGCCCTTGGATTGGTGGGGCCACTTACTTCAGATGGCGACTCTACCGCCCAGATATTAATGTCGTTTTTGTAGGCAGCAAAGGGCTCCTGAGCAAACAGGTAATCGGCCAACTTTTTCACATCGCTACGGAACTTGTCCATTTCATTATAGGTGTATCCCTCTGCAATAAAAGTTATGTCGAGATTTTGGTTGGCGTTTCCGTTATCAATAATCTTGGTAACAGGGTGCTTTGCCCACTGGTTTTTTATAATGCTGATATCGTTGGGGTTTACCTCAAGGTTATACAGCTTTTGGAATTTCCCAGTTTGCTTGTCTCTTGCGAAAAACGTAACATCAACAGTTTTTTTGGGGAATGGAATTCGAGTAACCTGCTCAAAAGCCTTCGATTGGTAGGTAGCCTCATTAACGGTTTGCCACTCCTGAAAAAGAGTGCAAAAGCCATAGGTGTATAACAACGTGTTCGAATCCTTATCGGTAACTTCCACTTTGTAACTACCCAGATCAAGATTGCTTAGGGTTTGCGTATGCGAACCGCTCCAATGAGGTTCAATACTTAAATCTTTTAAGAAAAATTGCTGTACTGTCTCGTTTCCCGCTAAAAAGTAATCAATTCGAAGTGCCTTGTTCTCGAACCAGCTGTCGAAAGCTATTTGGGATTGAGAAGCGTTGTGAAAAAAAACGACAAGGGTAAGCAATGCTACCACCTTATACCGAAACGATTTCATACTTTTCAGAGTTTTTGTAACCAAAATAGTTAAACAACCTGCATTTTTGTGGATTGGAAAGATATGGTAAAAGTATTACAGATTTGAATTTATTGCAAATTCCTCCACTTCGCGAAACACCCTCAGGAAGTTCTCGCCCCAAATCTTGCGAATCTCCTTCTCTTTGTATCCTCTGCGCAGTAGTTCAACAGTAATGTTAATCATTTCGCTGGCATCGGCACATCCATTAATGGCGCCGCCACCATCAAAGTCGCTTCCAATACCCACGTAATCAACTCCAACAAGCTGCACCACGTGGTCGATATGGTCTACCAAATCTTTTACACTGGCCAGCTTGGGGGGGAATTCATCGTCGATGGCGTACCACTCATCAAATGCTTGCTGTCTTTGCTCGGGCTCCAAATCGCGGAAACTGCCCCATTTTTTCCTAACCGCAGCCCTAGCGCTATCGCGCGCTGGGTATGGCTCAGGATCTTTCAGATAGTTGCTAAGTAGGCACATTTGAATAACCCCTCCGTTTTCTGCCAGCTTCTTAAGCATGTCATCGTCTAGGTTGCGGGGGTTGTCACAAATAGCCCTTACGCAGCTATGCGAGGCAATAACAGGTGTTTTGCTGAACTGTAGCACTTGGTAAAAGGCATCATCGGAGATGTGGCTAACGTCAATCATCATTCCCAAACGATTCAATTCTCTTACCACCTGAAACCCAAATGGGCTGAGCCCTTTGTGCTCGGGGCCATTGGGGTCGGTTGACGAGTCGCAAATATCGTTGTTGCGGGTATGCGATAGGGTGAGGTAGCGTGCCCCCAGGTTGTAGTACTGCTGGAGCCTGGTTAAATCTTTACCCAAAGGGTATCCGTTTTCCACCCCTATATATATGGCTCGCTTGTTTTCCTCTTTAATTTTGTATGCATCATCGGCAGCTAGGGCAATGGATGCTCTATTGGGATATCGATTCACGTTTTCATGAACAGCATCAAAAATCTCGAGAGCCCTTTGGTGTACCTCATCGTACTTTTCGGGTGTGCGTTCGCCCTGCCCAATGAATACGGCAAAAAAGGCAGCATCGAGACCACCATCCTCCATCTTTTTTAAATCAACCCTACCTCTTGAGCGTTGATCCTCGCCGCTGAAATCGAAACCATCGCGGTTGAACATGAGCGGTGTGTCGGTGTGCGTGTCAATGGTTACAATGCGGGAGTGAATGCTCCATGCTTTCTCGAGGAGTTTCTCCTCTTTATTACCACAGCTTGTAAAAGCAATAATAAGAGCGAGGTAAAGGGGTAGTCTTTTTGCCATTGGTGTTCTCAGTTTTGGTTAGTCAAACAATGGTAAGACTTATAGGGCTAAAAAGGGTTTAGCTTTTTGTCGTTTTTAAAGATATCCATAATATTAAGGCACAAAAAACCCAAGGCGCAAACCTTGGGTTTAAAAGTCTTTAGCTTTAGGACTACTCCGTTCTAATGGTAATAGTTATTCCAATCTCATCGTGAATAAAGTTGTCCTTAAGGTTTGCAAACACCGATTTCGATCCGTAGTTCACATTCCACTCGGTTCTGTTTATCACAAATTGAGGGGTTTTAGCACTAATGCCCTGCTCGTCGATTTTGATTTTGGCGGGGAAGTTAACCCTACGGGTAATGCCACGCATGGTTAGGTTGCCTTCAATTCTATGGGTTGGATTTACCTTGCCCTCAACCTCTGTGCTCAGTTCCAACGGGGTAACCGTTGAAAATTTGAATGTTGCAGTTGGGAATGAGTCTACAAGGAAGAAATCGGCCGATTTTAAGTGGCCAACCAAATTCTCGTTCATCTTCGGATCGTCAATATCGAGCACTACTATAGAGTTCATATCCAAAACAAACACTCCCCCAGTAAGTTCGCCATCTTTAACAAAGAGTGAACCTTCTTTTATCGATAACGTTCCGTAGTGAGTGCCAGTGGGCTTTGTTCCAAGCCATTCAACCTTACTTAGTGCAAGGTTTGGCGTTACGGTGTTGGCTAGTTCCGCGAAGTGAATTTCTGTCGCATCGTCCGATTTTACCTTTTCGCCCTCGGGGCTTTGCATACAGCTTGTTGCTCCTACGGCCAATACAGCCATCATAATAAATATAGTTCTCAGTTTCATACTATTTAATTGTTTTGGGTTAGCAAATATGTTTTGAAACAAAAAAGCATTGTTCCTTATTGTGCTTAATAAACAATGCTTTACAAAAAAAGTTCACTAGCCTTCGCAACCCCTAATCGTTGTTCGTATCCTCAAAGGTATAGTCCGATAGGTTAAAGCGCTCCAGGATTGATTTATCGTTAATCTCTTTCGATAATGAGGTTATGGTATCGATTGGCACCTGGAATAGATCGAGAATAAGCAGCCCGTCGAGGGCGTTATTAAACTTTGGATCCACATTAAACCCAATAATTTTGCCGTTGAGCTTAATGTACTTTTTCAGTAGCACGGGCATTCTAAACTCATCCGATTCTATATCCTGAATAAACTTGTCGAGCTTGTTGAGGTCGTTACTTTTCTCAAAAATTACATCGGTATCATCCTTGCTTACGGGAACCTTAAACGTGTTGCGTGGCGTTATTAACCGGGCAAACTCATGGTCGTAGTAGTTGGCCTTCATGAAGTTGATGATTAGCCCCTTGGAAAAATTCGAGAAGCGGCTCGATATGCTCACCGGTCCAATCAGGTATCGGTACTCCGGATTTTTAATAAGGAAGTACAATATTCCTTTCCAAAGCAAGAATAGGGGTAGTGGTTTGCGCTGGTACTCCTTTACAATAAACGACCGGCCCAGCTCGATGCTCTGCCCAAGGATGGGCAGAAAACCGTTGTCGATTTTAAACAAGCTTTGGATGTAGAACCCCTTCTTGCCGTACCTGTCAAGTATCTCCTTGCCTTTACCTACGCGATATGCGCCCACAATAGTCTTCTGTTCTTCATCCCAAATAAACAGCTGGTTGTAGTATAGGTCAAACTCATCCACGTCAATCTTTCGGTTAGTACCCTCACCAACCTCTCGGAACGTTACCTCGCGCAGGCGACCCAACTCGGTCATTATATTGGGCATTTCAACCGAAGGAGCACAGTAGATGCAGAAGTTTTTGCTTTTAAACAGCAGGTAGCTCTCGGTGAGCGACTCCACTTCGCTTTGGATAAGCTCGGGGGCAACGGGTTGTATGATGTCCACGGGCTTTGGCTCGGGTTTTAGCCGATAGTTAAAGAACTTCTTTACCTCAATGGATGACCCTAGGGCATAGGTCTTAAGCCTGAGGAAGCGACCAAACCGAGCGATATCGGTAAAATCTTTTTGCTCTTTTACCGAGATTGGTATGCCCATTCGGAGTTTCACCAGCTTGTTCTTCTTGTTTAGTAACTCCGATGGGAGCTTAGCAGTACGCAGCATGGGGTGAATTAGCCCAAGGATATGAAATAGCCTACTATTTGTGCCCTTAAAATACACCGGAACAATGGGCACCTCCATCTTTTTGATGAACTTGATGATAGACTCGTTCCACTGCTTATCGGCCACACCGGGCGACTCGGTATTGTAGTACGTTGACACCTCGCCAGCAGGGAATATGCCCAGCGGCTTGCCTTCACGAAGGTGGTTAAGCGCCCCCTTTATGCCTGCTACACTCGATGAGATCTGCGTTTGCCCCTCGAATGGATCAACGGGGATAATTACTTCCTTTATGGGGTCAATGCGTCGTAACAAGAAGTTGGCCATCACCTTAAAATCGGGCCTTATCTCCGATATTATTTTCAGCAGAATTATCCCATCAATGCCACCGTAAGGGTGGTTCGATACAATTATGAATGGCCCCTCCTTTGGGATTCTCAGTAGCTCCTCCTCGCTAATTTCGTAGTTTATTTGCAGGTTGTTGAGCAGGGTGTTCAGAAAATCAAGACCCTTTAAATGGCCAATCTTAGAGTACTCCTTATTAATTTTATTAATTTTTAAGATTGACATCAGCATCTTGGCTATGCTTTCACCCCCCACGGTGTTTAGCCCAGCCGCTTTTTTGAAATCTTTCGGATCAACTAGTTCCATTAATAGTCAAATTTAGTCCCGGATTTTTTGCATGTTTTATCGTGTCGCAATTTACAAAAATCTTAACTTCAAATCCTGAATTTTGAGCCATTATAGATTTTTTATTGATGTATCTATACCCCTTTAACCCCTGTATGTAAATACAACATAATAGATATTTGTATGTTACATTATGAGAAATATTATGAAAGGTGATTTCAATTATTTATGTTTTTGTTTAAAACAATCAATCAAAGCATTAATTTTGCACTGAATACTAAAGTTGATAATTAAAGACTACCACTATGAGAAAACTTGTTGCACTGCTATGCCTAGTTAGCCTTAGCGCGGCTGCTTTTGCAGAGCGTTACGTAACTCGCCATGAGGATATTAAAACTTTTATGGGAACCACTACCTATGTGGTGCTTGAGGATAATCCCATGTCGGAGTACAATTTTAAAATCAAGGAGGCAGTTGAAAAATCTTGGACAATTACCCCCTACGAGTTTATTAATACTACTCAGTTCGAAGAGATGAGGGGTGATATTAGTAAATCATTTCTAGTTAAGCTTGACATTAAGTTTACTGGTGATAAGCTAGAAGCCACCTATAATTTTTTATCCGTTGTCCTTGGTGCTGGAGTACGTAGGCATACCGATCTGCCCGATATATGCTCACTTCCGCTTGCATACAAGAGCGTTGGTGAGGATAGCTATGCCTACAAGCTCGAAGGACTCATTTTGGCTGCTCAATACCACATCAAGAATTTAGATCAAAACCCTAAACTTATCAAGAAGAATATCTTTAAGCCCTACAACAAGAACAGGAAGCAAGTTAAGGAGAAAGAACTTTGGGTGCTTGAGCAGGATCTGGATCGTAACGTGCGTAGCCTTACCGATGTTCGCAAGAATTACCCCCACACTGTAAGGATTGTTACCCCAGATGATATTGCAAAGGCAGTTGCCGAGAAGAATCCTAACGTTATTTACCTTCATAAGGTTGGCCCCGAGGGCACCCGTTTACAGGCTCGTTGCTATAAAATTTTAATTGACGCTGTCGATGGTAAGATGTACTACTTCAACTACCATATGATAAACAGTAAGCGTGGCGATGGATTTCTTGCCAAAGACTTCAAGCGCATTAAGTAATTTGAACAGTTTTTCCTGGGCATCGTTTATACCTTTACACATTAGGTATGACGATGCTTTTTTTTAGTACCCGCAAAAAATTGTTGATATGAGTTGGAAAAAGTTCACGGTAATAATTGCCATTGCTTTACTTGCTAAAGCAGTTGGCGCTCAAGGACCCTACGCTACATCAGAGCAGGTTAGTGCATTTTCCAATACCAAGCTCCTGGTTGTGATGGACGGTAGAGACGTGGCATTTGATGCTATGCTTAAGAATGCCATTGAGAAACATTGGCAAATAAACGATTATGAGTTGATTAACAGCAATCGCTTTAACGAGGCGAAGACAAACCCAGAGTACTCATTCCTGATTACTCTGCAAACGGAGTTCGACAACGACCCTCATGGACACACCTACAACTTTATGTACCTTATGCTTTCGCATCCCACGGGCGATATTCAGGAAATGCCCGTGATTGCACGAATCCCCTTCGTAGGCTCAACGCTTACCAGCAGCAACGAGCTGCACAAAACCGAGATGCTTGTGAAGTTTATCCAGAGCTATGCCACCGATGTTGTGAAGACTGAGGGTAGCAAGCGGCTTCACAAGTTAAACCATCTCAATAGAAGGATTAAAGAGTTGAAAGGTAAAGCCTTATACTTTAGTGAGAGCCAGGTTGCCTTCAGCATGGCCGAGGGCAAGGATTTTGGCAAGATATACAAGAACTATCATCGAGTAGTTACCGATGAAGAGCTGGTCGATATAGTGAAAAAGGCCGAGAAGGATGTGGTGGTATTTCACATTGTAGCTCCCGGCCCCGATGCAACCTCGGGCAAGTGCTTTAAAATGATTATCGAACCGGCTACTGGAAAGGGATATTTTTACAAAACGCATAGTATTAGCGAGAAAAAACCTCCATTAATTCTTAAGCGCGATTTTCGAAATATCCGATGGTACCCTATCCACTGGCTATAACCAGTGGCCGAATCTGGCATCTTGCTATTGTGCTAATGGCTATTTTTATTAGCCTCTCGGGATGCATAACCTTTACTTGTGACGAGACCAGGAGTGCGGGAGTTTTCACAGTATGAGCGATTCGCAAAGTGGTAATGTGATTACGGTGGAAGGAAAGGTTAAGTACACGGGTTGCATTTGCCCCGAAGTATTGGTTACCTTTGGGGAGCAATACATTTTTAAAGCATCAATACCAGGAACCTACGAAATTATTTTTTCAGGTTTAGGTTCAAATAGCATAACGCATACAATTACAATTAACTAAATATTATGGCCGACGAAAAGATTATTTTCTCCATGGTGGGAGTAAGCAAGGTTTTTCCACCTCAAAAAAAGGTTCTAAACAATATCTACCTATCATTTTTCTATGGTGCCAAAATTGGTATCATTGGGTTAAATGGATCAGGGAAATCGACCCTACTAAAGATTATTGCGGGGATAGAAAAATCGTATCAGGGCGAAGTGGTGTTCTCGCCGGGCTACTCGGTGGGCTACCTCGAACAGGAACCACAGCTCGACGAAACCAAAACCGTTAGGGAAATTGTTGAGGAGGGTGTGATGGATGTGGTTCAGCTCATGCGCCAGTACGACGAGGTGAATGCCAAGTTTGCCGAACCCATGAGCGACGATGAAATGATGAAGCTGGTTGAGCTACAGGGCGAGCTAACCGAGAAGATTGACCATGCCGATGGTTGGAACCTCGACTCCAAGCTGGAGCGTGCTATGGACGCCCTTCGTTGCCCTGAGCCCGATGCAGCTATTAAAGTGCTATCGGGTGGCGAGCGCAGGCGCGTAGCGCTTTGCCGCCTATTGCTACAGGAACCCGATGTGCTGCTGCTCGATGAGCCAACCAACCACCTCGATGCCGAGAGCGTGCAGTGGCTCGAGATGCATCTCCAGCAATACAAAGGAACCGTGATTGCCATTACCCACGACCGTTACTTTCTCGACAATGTGGCCGGTTGGATTCTTGAACTCGATAGGGGCGAGGGAATACCATGGAAGGGTAACTACTCCTCATGGTTGGAGCAAAAATCAACCCGTTTGGCTCAGGAGGAGAAGCAGGAGAGCAAGCGACGTAAAACCCTTGAGCGCGAGCTGGAGTGGGTGCGGATGTCGCCCAAGGCGCGGCATGCCAAGAGTAAAGCACGCCTCTCGGCGTACGATAAGCTGCTAAGCGAAGATTCTAAGCAGAAGGAAGAGCGACTGGAGATATTTATCCCCAATGGGCCAAGGCTTGGCGACTCGGTAATTGAGGCTAACGATGTGGCCAAGGGTTATGGCGATAGGCTGCTGTACGACAACCTCAACTTTAAGCTACCTCCCAACGGAATAGTTGGTATTATTGGCCCCAACGGAGCCGGTAAAACAACCCTTTTTAGGTTGATTATGGGGCTTGAGACCCCAGATAAAGGAACTTTTGATGTGGGCAAAACCGTTAAGCTGGCCTATGTCGATCAGCAGCACTCGGCCATCGATCCTGAGAAAACCGTGTTCGAGGTAATATCGGGAGGCCTCGATTTTGTGATGCTTGGCGGACGACAGGTGAATGCCAGAGCATATGTGGCTCGCTTCAACTTTACTGGTGCCGATCAGGAGAAGAAGTGCGGCGTGCTATCGGGCGGTGAACGAAACAGGTTGCACCTTGCGCTGGCCCTAAAGGAGGAGGGTAACGTGATTCTGCTCGACGAGCCCACCAACGATATCGACGTGAACACCCTACGGGCGCTGGAGGAGGGTTTAGAAAACTTTGCCGGTTGCGCCGTGGTGATTAGCCACGACCGATGGTTCCTCGACCGTATTGCAACGCATATATTGGCATTCGAGGGCGACTCGCAGGTGTACTTCTTCGAGGGATCGTTTAGCGAGTACGAGGAGAACAGGCGCAAACGGTTAGGCGATGAGGAGCCCAAACGCATAAAGTACCGTAAGCTGGTAGAGTAGTTTCCCTTATTATAAATTTTGAAATAAACCCTAAACCTTTTTCTATGGAACCAATAGTTTATGTTAGTAACGAGGAACGCACCATGGCCATGCTTTGCCATTTAAGCGCGTTGGCCATGTTTGTAATCCCCTTCGGGAGCATCTTGGGACCACTTATTGTTTGGCTAATAAAAAAGGATCAGTACGTTGAGGTTGACAAGCAGGGCAAGGATGCCCTTAACTTCCATATCTCGATGTTGATTTATACAATTGTCTCGGGTATGCTTGTGCTTATTGGTGTTGGCATACTGTTCCTTATTGGCATTGGTGTATTCAAGCTGGTGATGATAATTGTAGCTTCAGTCCGATCGAATAGCGGCGAGCGATTTGCCTATCCCTTGGCCCTAAGGTTTATAAGTTAGGTTTTAGGCCAATTCTGTAATGCTATATCAATATCGTTTAGTAAAGATTTTTGTTCTCCTTTAAGTGACTCCTAAGATGGGCGGTTGGCTGTGCCACCGCCCATCTATTCTTGCAGGCTCCCGCCTGCTGCAAGCTTAACCTAGGTAATTTACCCATTTGGCCTAAGTGGTTCGGCTTTCACCAATTCCACCCTGCTACCATACGATTGGCCTTGCCGAGCTCTCTCGTCAAGTTTCCACCTATACGAGAACGGTTCGTCAGCAGCCTGGGGCTAACCTGATGTAAACTTACTGCATCCAACCTTTCTAAATCTAGCCCCCAACCCTTTCAAGAGCAAAAAATTAACATCCCCCAACGGTCAGCATACCAGCGAGATGCCGAAGTGGCTCGTGCTTTATTTTAAAAAACTTCAAAATAGCTTGTCACAAATTGGCACTTGGCGACACATATAGTAGAGGGGCATACTCTCTCTGCATAGTTTTTCGCTATTTCGTAACCAGTAACCAGCAAGCTGCAATGATATTAAAAGCAAAGGATCAGCTCGAAAGGCTTCACCAGCTTATTGAAAGTGGCAGCACAGGCTCACCCGCCGAGTTAGCCCAGCGTTTAGGTGTAACCGACCGCACGGTTCGCAACTACATCAGTCAGCTTGTCAAACTTGGGGCGCCTGTCGAATATTCCCGTTCCAGCCAAACATACTACTACAAGCACCCAGTTGCGCTTAGGTTTACCTTCGAGCCCTTGAATACAAGCGCTCAGGAGACAAGTGGGGGGGGGGTAACAGCCTTTCTGTTAGCAGGATAGGGGGAGGTAAGTGATAATCTCAATTCTAAATCCCTTTTTTTACATCTCAGACCACTAAGCGTAACGACATGACATTTAGCTAGATATTAATACTTATGTGTAATTTGTGTTGTAAAACATATGTTGTGGTGCTACACGGAAATGTCATTTCCGCGAAGGGGTATACCTTTGGTATGCCAAAATATCCTGAATGGGCCCAAAGGGTTTTTGATGTTTAATATTTTAACCTAAAAAGTAAATGAAATGAAAAGAATTAAATTATTTTCAACTATTTGTCTACTGATTTCTCTTTCGACTTCATGCTTAAAACAGGAGCCATTGAATCTTGAGCAAATTGCTTTAGAAGAGCAGTTTAATGTTGTTGAAAAAGAAGGGCGTCTTGTTTTTAAAAACAGGGAAAGTTTTGATAAAACAATTGATTTTATACTGCAGTCTCCAGCAAATCTTGAGACATTTAATTGTACTTTTATTAATTTCTGTTCAAACTATTCTGCTTTTGAAAGAATAAGTGATGAATTTTTTCAAAGGGAACTTAATGGAGAGAAAATAGATTTTGATAAAGTTAAGAATGTTGGTGTGCTTCTAAAACAGGGTGATGATTTATATTTTGAGCCTGTAGTGTTTGTTGATGTATTGTCTTCGATTTTTAATGAGGATGGTATTGTTCAAATTGCTGATTCAATATATAAGTTTACTAGAGAGTATACTATCCAAGGACATATTGACCAATTACAAGAAATACTAGATACCGATTCAGGCAGTAAAAATGGCAACTTAACTTTTCACCAGAACATTGTTGAGAATATTGAGGTAGAAGGCATTAAAAGTGATGAAAAGGAGTGTAGAGTAGATTATGACTCTAGATATCGAAGACTAAGAGGTGGCGCATGGACAGTTAGGTTGCATTTGTATAATTCGCTGTACATCTCATCTACTAACTTAAGGCGGCCATGCCGTGGAAGTTTATGTATATGGTATCAAAGAGCCACAGATTATATTGAAGTAAGTGCATCAGGCGTTTGGCATTACCCTGGTTCAGGATTTCCAGAATACTCATTTGATTTCTTTGAGAATGGTACCAATACTGCTAGAGTTTCGAAAAATCTAGATTTTACTGTAAATGCAAATCTATATCCTGAGATAAAAACTTTTGAAGGGCATCATATGTTAGAATGGGGCACAACTACCGTTCAGTGTAATACAAATATGTAGCTAAAGGAGTAACCTGGATAAGCTAGGTGCATGGCTTATTCAGGTTATTTTTAGAGAAAAATTTCTCACTATATAAAAATGCATCTATTTTTGTAATAATCATTAACTAAATTACTCTTCACAGATGAGAACTTTCTTTGTTTTACTCTTTCTATTGGTTACCTCTTTTCAAGTTTTTTCGCAGCAAGCCTCAACCGAAAGGCAAATTGGAGGATTTCAGGTAGGTATTATTGACAATAACCTAGGTGTAACCTATTATCATGAGCAAATGCTAACAAATGATATTGCCCTTAGGGGAGAGGCAATTGTAGGCTTTGGGTGGGGTAATAAGTCGGTTGTTTGCGGCCCAGCACTATCCATTCAACCTCGCTGGCATTACAATATCAACAAAAGGGAATCGTCGGGTATTGATGTGGCAAGGAACTCCGCAAATTTTTTAGGTTTAAATGTATCATACAACCTACCCTACAACTTATGGTATAACTCCGATTTATCGCAATGGGAAAGTAATACTTTTAAGGGGCAAGATAGGGTTAATGTCGCCGCGAATTGGGGAATTAGAAGAGCTATAGGTAGTAGGCTAAACTACGAAGTTGGAGTTGGTTTAGGTTATAGGTACTATATCGACAATGACTATCGGCTATCTAATCCTCCATTGTACTTAAGCCTAAACTTAAGGTTTGGTTTCGACATCTACAAGTAGTTTACACACTGCCAATGACCATTTTTTTGAGAATACCTATAGCTGTTACCGTACTATTTTTGGGGGCTACATTATCATTATGGTCTCAAGGGGTAACTCTGCACGGTTTCGTTAGGGAAAAGGGAACAGGCGAGAGCCTCCCAGGAGCTACAGTTGCACTTGCCAATAGATCAAGGGGTGCAATATCCAATGAGTATGGTTACTTTAGCCTTATGCTTAGCAAAGGTGAGGTGGATATTCAGGTTTCATTTGTTGGATATCAGCCTATTCTAAATTCTTTTAAAATGGTTTCCGATAGTTTGGTCACCTTTTACCTTGAACCTACTAGTATTGACGAGGTTCGAATTGTTTCGCAGCGGGTTGATATATCGGCTAACGATCCCAATATGACTACATTAACTATGAAGCAGGTTAAGAAAATACCTCCGCTTTTAGGTGAACATGATGTAATGAAAGCATTAGCGCTTACTGCAGGTGTAAATACTGGAACCGATGGTAGTTCAAGTATACATGTAAGGGGTGGAACACCCGATCAAAACCTAGTGCTTCTCGATGGAGCCACGGTATACAACAACAATCATTTATTTGGCTTATTCTCTGTTTTCAACACAGAAGCAATTCAAAGTGTTGAAATAATTAAGAATGGTTTTCCAGCGCGTTATGGTGGCAGGCTCTCTTCGGTGGTTAATGTTAGCATGAAGGAGGGCAACAGAGAGCGAATAAGGTCTAACCTGAGCGTTGGCCCGTTAACGTCTCAGTTTACCATTGATGGCCCCGTGGTAAAAGATAAATCCTCATTTATGTTTTCCTCGAGAGCGGCTTACTTAAGCGTTATCGGATTACCCGCTATGTATCTTTATGCGTATCCTAGTTCAGGTGTAAACAGCTATGTTAACTATATAATGTACGATTTGAATGCCAAGTTTAACCATTCATTCTCCGATAACAGTAAGCTATTTGTGAGCCTTTACGCTGGAGATGATTTGTTTTACCGCAAGGAGCGTTTTGTTGATGAGGAATCGAAAACCGATTTTGGGTGGGGCAACAAAACGGCAAGTGTAAGGTACATATCAAGTTACTCCCCTCGTGTTTTTAGTGAAAGTATGATGTCGGTGAACTCTTTTAAATTTGGACAGGGTTACAATACCAAAAACTTAAGCGACGAGGGAACTGCACCAAGCCCAAAATCATTGCTAATAGCATCAAGCGTTTTCGATGTAACACTAAGGCAAAGGCTTGAGTACACGCTCAGCTCTAAGCACAGGTTAACCGGAGGGGTAGAGTTACAGCGGCAGAGCCTTAGGCCAGACCAGTATAGCCTATCACAAAATGTATTACCATCAGGCTACCCTTCCGAAAGGAGTACGGAGTATCTTTTTTACACCTCAAGCATCTACCTCGAAGATTTTTTTACTAATCGGTATTTTACGCTACGAACGGGGGTAAGGGGTAGCATTTTTTTTGTTGGTAGCACTCGTTATCACTCAGTAGAACCTAGGGTTAACCTCGATATTTTATTAGGGAAATATTCTGCAATTAATTTTGCGTATTCAAAATCCAAGCAGCCATTGCACTTGCTATCGCGGCCTTCTCAAACATTACCTGTTGATGTTTGGGTTCCGGTTACCAGTTCAGTTGTGCCTCAGGAGGCAAACCAATACTCTGCAGGCTATACCCTTAGGGTTAAAGATTTGCCGTACAAGCTAAGCCTGAGCTCGTACTTTAAACCATCGAAAAAACTTATCGATTACCAGACTGGGCTCGACTATACAGCCAACCTTACGAGTACATGGGAAGAAATTATTGAGACTGATGGCATTGGTCGGGCATATGGGGTGGAGCTTATGATTGAGAAAACGGAGGGGCGATTAAATGGTTGGATAGCTTATACCTTAGCCCGAAATAAGCGAAAGTTTAGTGGAATTAACAATGGGGAGTGGTTTAATGCGCGCTACGATAGGTTACATGATCTAAATATTGTTGCATCGTATAGCATTACTGATAAGTGGAAGGTGTCGTCAACATTTATTCTCAATTCGGGCCTAGCTACAACCATACCTACTGCATATATTCTAGATGTGCATAGAGATGAAATACCTGTATTTACAAAAAGAAATAACTACCGTATGCCTTTATATCATAGGCTCGATATTGCATTTACCAAGGAGTATGTTTCAAAAAAGGGACGAAAATCATCTGTCTCGTTTGGGGCCTACAATGCTTATGGCCACAGTAATGCTCAGTATATGGAGCTCACTTCACATAGCCAATACGATGATAACAGGGAGTACCTTGGATTTCGAAATGCATATTCAACGGGAACCATCTTTGGCTTTATTCCCTTTTTTAGCTACAATGTTAACTTTTAATTTGATGATTAGCATGGCATTATGGTTATTCAACAAGCAACTTAGTTCCGTTTGGCACGGCCTGCTGGTGGTTATTGTATTTTTCGCTTCATCGTGTAACCGCGAGCTTGATATTAACCCACCCTTTGAGGGCGAGAAGTTGGTTGTAAATGCTTGTATTTCTAATTTTGATGGAGTTAATGTACAGGTAACCTTTTCGGCCAATCCGGTAGGAACCTTTTTAGTGGACAAGGTGAGATATGTTGATGATGCTACTGTTAGCCTTTTTGAGAATAACACCTTGGTGGCTGTACTTGACTACAAGTCTGAAGGTAACTATATAATACCAAATGGTTTTAGCCTAACACCCATTCCTGGAAACAATTATCGGATAGAGGTCGTATCGAATCAGTATGGTGAGGCAGTAAGCAATAACGTTGAATTTCCCGAGATTACTAACGTTACCTATTCAAAATTGATTGATGTTGGCCCCGAACCTGGAACAGGCAGCCAGAAATCTCAAGGGTTACTAAAATTTATTATAGATGTTAGTGCGGACAACAATCGGTTTGTTGAGCTTGTTATCAATAGTGCGCAGGAAGATGGGATGTATTTCCGGAATCCTGATAATGATATTACAGACAACTTTTCAAATCCGTGCGAAGTTGAATCGCGATACGGGAAGGTTATTTCAACCGGCTGCGGTGTTACAAGTCGTGATACCATCCAACTTATTTTTGATATTCAGTACCTAGCCTCAAATGCAAGTCCAGTAGAAATATTAGATTACGACGATTTGAAGTTAGTAGTAAATAGCGTAAGCCAAGAGTATTTTGATTACATTGGTAGTATGAATTATTTCATCGATACCGATGCCGATATGGGGTTAATTTTTGGAGTGCCAGAGCCCAAAATAATCAAATCAAACATCGAGGGAGGTTACGGAGTGTTTTATGCTTCAAATACTAAAACTATAGATTTGGTGGTTCAATAAATGGAACTTTAATGCATTTTAAAACCATTCTACCCCGTTGGGCGGTTGGCTGTGCCACCGCCCATCTATTCATGCAGGCTCCCGCCTGCTGCAAGCTTAACCTAGGTAATTTACCCATTTGGCCTAAGTGGTTCGGCTTTCACCAGATTCCACCCTGCTACCATACGATTGGCTATGCCGAGCTCTCTCGTCAAGTTTCCACCTATACGAGATCGACTCGTGCAGCAGCGTGGGGCTAACCTGATGTAAACTTACTGCATCCAACCTTTCTAAGTCTACCCCCCCCAACCCTTTCAAAAGCAAAAATTTAACATTCCCCAACGGTCAGCATACCAGCGAGATGCCGAAGTGACTCGAACTTTTCTCAAAAAAACTTCAAAATACCTTGTCACAAATTGGCACTTGGCGACACATATAGTAGAGGGGCATACTCTCTCTGCACAGATTTACCCTATTTGTTAACCAACAACCAACAAACCGCAATGATATTACAAGTGAAGGATCAGCTCGAAAGGCTCCACCAGCTTATTGAAAGTGGCAGTACAGGCTCGCCCGCCGAGTTAGCCCAGCGTTTAGGTGTAACCGACCGCACGGTTCGCAACTACATCAGTCAGCTTGGCAAGCCTAGCAGCTTAACGTTAAGTTAGATATTAAAACCTGTGCGTACTTTATGTTGGATAGAAAATGTCGCGGTGCTACACGGTAATATCATTTCCGAGGAGGGGCATACTTTGGTGAGGTAAATAATTATCTGAATATACAAAGAATAAACGAATGATAAGTAATGGCTTTAGACAGTACCATTTACATCTTACAAAAAGCGCTTAGTAGAGCAGGCATAAGCGTGCCTAGACTGACCTTTGAGGACGAGCTGGTGGGGCATCCTTACTTCCCAAGCATCAAAAGTATTGGCTAAATATTATTTTGAGGTGCTAAGAGAAATAGTTCCTTAGCCTAAAGTAAAAGAACTCCCGATCCCTAGTGCCCTGATTGATCATGATAAAGCGCT
>NZ_JAANIG010000026.1 GCF_011174675.1 Perlabentimonas gracilis
AAGGGGGTGAAGGCGGCGTAGCCGCCTTCACCCCCTCACCCCATACAGCGTAACAGCCTGTCATTTCGAGCGAAGCGAGAAATCTATTACATTATTTTCATTTTAAAAAAGACTTAGTCGGACACTAGTGAAATTTTTTAGTCTTTCTTTATCGATTTGTCATATTAACACCCATATAATCAATGCATAAACAGTGTCTTCTTCTAATGGCGGTCATTAGAAAAAGAATCGCTAATGACAACCGGAGCGAAGCGTAGCTCAGCGTTAGCTAAATTTGGGTTTAACCTATTGGGTATTGTTTTATGCTGTACTTTAAGCAATGTGAGGTGTGTTTTAACGAAAAAAGCTCTGCATAATACAGAGCTTTAAGGCAAAAGAAGTTTTTATGTAAAGTTACATATTTACCGCAACCACCTCCTTAATTTCGGGTACGTCGCGACGAATTGCCTGTTCAACACCATTTTTTAGCGTCATAAGGCTGTATGGGCAGCTACCGCAAGCGCCATGTAGTTCTACCTTAACGGTTAGGTCATCGGTAACTTCAACCAACGATATGTCACCTCCATCATTCTGTAGGAATGGACGTACAAGCTCAATTGCATCGCTAACCTTTTTGTTGATTTCCTCTTTACTCATTTTTGTTCGTGTTTAATTTAATCTACTTTATTTGTGTGTAATTTCAACTCTTTTTGTTGGGGGCATCTCGGCGTTTCGGCGAGTAACCTCTTCCATTACGCTTTGTGCCAACTTGCTAAAGGCATCGGAAAGTACGCCATCTTCAGTGGCTGCAGGAATACCATTGTCGCCACCCTCACGAATACTCTGTACAATGGGGATCTGTCCTAGGAGAGGCAAGCGCATTCTATCGGCAAGTTTTTTACAACCATCCTTACCAAAGATGTAGTAGCGGTTGTTGGGTAGCTCCTCGGGGGTAAACCACGCCATATTCTCAACTAGCCCTAGCACTGGAACATTTACCGATTTCCCGGTAAACATGCTAATTCCCTTTACTGCATCGGCAAGTGCCACATCCTGCGGGGTGCTAACAATAACAACCCCGGTGAGGGCAACTTCTTGAACCAGGGTAAGGTGTATGTCGCTGGTACCAGGCGGAGTGTCGATAAAAAGGTAGTCGAGTTCGCCCCAAGCTCCTTGATGTATTAGCTGACGCAAGGCGTTGGTTGCCATTGGGCCTCTCCACACCAGCGCATCGTTGGGGTTTACAAAGTAACCAACCGAAAGGTGCTTAACGCCATAGCTCTCTATGGGTCTAATTAGCTCCAAATCGCCCTCCTTAAAGCCCTCGGGCTTTGCGTCCTCCATGCCAAACATCTTGGGGATTGATGGGCCAAATATATCGGCATCAATAAGCCCAACAGAGGCACCTGTTTTGGCCATGGCAACGGCTAGGTTCACTGCAATGGTCGATTTCCCTACGCCCCCTTTTCCCGATGTAACGGCAATAATGTTTTTCACCCTGCTCACCGAGGCTTGCGCTTTATATGGCGATTCTTTGGGCTGTGCCGCAGGTGCTTTTATATCGATGCTAACGGAAGCATCGGTAAAGGCAGCTGAGAGCATTTTACTGCAAGCTTTTTTTACCGAAGAGGCAAATGGGTCATTGCTCTTGAGCAGGCTTAGGGTAAACGCGATGCTTTTTTCTGAGGATGATAAGTTGGTAACCATTCCTAGGCTAACGATATCCTGCCCAAGTTCTGGGTGCTTAATTTGTTTTAGTATATCTAATATGGATTGTTCTGAAACGCTCATGCTGTTTTTAATTAATTTAAATAAACCGCAAAGTTAGGCATTCTGTATTACCAAACAAAGAAATGGCTAAAAGGTTTCAGTATCAAGTAATAATCGCGGGTTACAGCGAAAGTGCTACCTGAGGATCCCAGAAAATCTTTTCAAAATCTTTAACCCGGTTGTCTTCAATCACAACACCTTCGCTTTCAAGCAGCTCCTGCATGGTGTTGCTGCCCGGGAAATGGATTTTACCCGTTAGCAAGCCTTGCCGGTTCACCACCCTGTGTGCAGGAACCCAGCTGGGCAGGGTTTTGGTTGAATTTAACGCCCAGCCAACCATACGCGACGATTGGGTCGAACCCAAGTATCGGGCAATTGCACCGTAGCTAGTTACCCTGCCATATGGAATAAGGCGTGTTACTTCGTAAACCTGCTCAAAAAAGTTTGGGCTACTCGAGTTCTGGTTCATGGAGCTGCGCTTGGGTGTTTAGCTCAAATCGGAGGTAGGTTATGGGTTTTCCTTGCTCAAGGAACATGCTTTCGTAAAATGTTCTAATTGAAAGGATAGAGTCCACTATATTCGAGTTGTATAGGTCGTTGGTGCAAAAATGCACCTTAAGGTTATTCTGCTCAACCAGCGCCTTAGTATATTCGTGCAGCCCTTGGCTATCGGTCTTTAGATGGATAATTGCGTTGGGCTTGGCGAACTGCTGGTAGTAGGTAAGGAACCTGCTCGACGATAGCCGCTTTCTGGCCTTGGCAGGGCGGGGTTGTGGGTCGGGGAAAGTTATCCAAATCTCGCTTACCTCATCCTTGTCGAAAAACGAAACGATATTCTCAATCCTAGTCCGCACAAACGCAACGTTTTCCATTTGCTTCTCGGTGGCATCTTTGGCACCTGTCCAAAGGCGAGCCCCCTTAATATCTACCCCAATAAAGTTTTTGTTGGGGTACATCTTGGCTAGGTTCACGGTGTATTCACCCTTGCCACAGCCCAACTCCAAAACAATGGGGTTGTCGTTTTTAAAGAAGCTAGTGTTCCACTTTCCCTTAATGGGGTGATCTTTTCTCCAAACATCATCAAACGAGGGTTGGAATAAGTTCTCGAACGTCTCGTTTTCGGCAAATTTTTTAAGCTTGTTCTTTCCCACGGTAAATAGCGAAATGTTATAAATGGAGGTTTTTGCTTTACAGCTTTGTTTTCTCAATACGGATACCTACTGATGCTATGCCCTTTAGCTGGTTAGTTCTCATTCCCTGTTGGATTGAAAACTCATAGGTTCCGGCTTCGGGAAAACGGATATACCGCTTGTAGGGTATTTGGTTGTCGCGAAGCGCGCCAAACCCTTTGCCAAGCCATCGTCCTCTTTGGTCGGCTAGCACGCACTCCATAGTATCGCGAAGCATTGCACCGTTTGGCGATGATGTTTGTATGAAGAGGTACAGATTGCTATTGGGGTAGCTTGTTGTGTTGCGTAGGTTGATGTATACGTTATGTACCGAAGTGGTATCGGTAATATTTACCCTAAAGGTGGCAATGCTGTCGGCGCTCCAGGTCTCCTTGGGGATATCTACATTACTGTTATATACCGACCTCTCGGAGCAAGAGGGAAAAACGAATATGGCCCAAATGCTAACAGCTGCAGCAAAAACGATTCTATTCATTGCCGGGTCTCCTTCGTATTTTATTTCGTCTTTTCTTGGCTGGCTTGCGTTTCTTCTTTTCGTCGAAACGGGTAAGGCTATCCTGCTCTATTACGCTTCCGTAACCAAACTGAATCTTTTCGTCAGCGGGTTCGATAAACTCAACAAGCTTTAGTGGCTTAACCCCTTTCGCGTTGAGTGTAATAATCTCTTTTACTCTCTCAACTGGTACTGAGGTCATGTTGAGGGCGGAGTGGGGGTCGCTGCTATACCACATTACTCTTTTAAAGATATCGGTTTTCTGGTGGTAGTATAGCGCATCTTTTGTTTCGAGAACTATGTTGGTTTTTGGAAAGTCCTTACGTGCGTCGATGTAGCTCTCCAGCTCATAGTTGAGGCAGCACTTCAGCTTGCCGCATTGCCCTGCTAGCTTTTGGGGGTTAAGCGATATTTCCTGAACGCGAGCCGAGTTGGTTGTAACCGATACAAAGTTGTTTATCCATGACGAGCAGCAAAGTTCTCTGCCGCAAGAGCCTATGCCCCCTATACGTCCCGCTTCCTGGCGAGCACCAATTTGGCGCATCTCGATACGAATTTGGAACTCTTCGGCTAGGATCTTGATAAGTTCCCTAAAATCGACCCGCTCGTCGGCAATGTAGTAAAAAACGGCCTTTGTCTTGTCGCCCTGATACTCCACATCGCCAATCTTCATGTTAAGGTTTAGGTCGTTAACAATCTGGCGGGTTCTAATCATTGTGTTGTATTCCAGCGAGATGGCCTCAAGCCACTTCTCAATATCGGCGGGTTTTGCCTTTCGGTAAACCTTCTTTAGCTCGGTATCGTTGGGTTTTACACCAGCCTTGGCCATTTGTTTGTTTACTAGCCAACCGGTAAGGGTTACTGTTCCAATATCATGGCCTGGCGATGCCTCCACTGCCACTACTTCACCCTTCCGGAGAGGTAAATTATTTGCATTTCGGTAGAATGCCTTACGGGTGTTCTTAAACTGAACCTCTATTACATCGGTATCTATTGGTGGTGTGGGTACATCGTTAAACCAATCGTATGTGCTAAGCTTGGCGCATCCACTGTTTTGGCAAACGGAGTTTTCACTTCCCTCGTTTTCTGTAAGTATTACGCCGCGTGAGCAAATGCTCTTTTCCATAATCTTTAGTTATTTAGCTTGCTGCAAAGGTAACTATTTTGATGGTTTTTTCCGATTTCAACCTATTTGCGAAGGGAAATCGGGATAATGCTACTTTTTGTTTATCAGCTTCACCAGCTTCATGGTCAAATCTGTGAACACAATTTGCGCGTTGCCATACCGCATAATATGCTCAATGGCTCTGTTTAGCTCATTGTAAATGGGCACCACGTTGCTGCCATTAATGTATGGCGAAAAGTTTGAACTAAACTTTTCCTCCTCACCAGCAATATAGGCAATATCGTTAAGTCCCAGGTTCATCATAAAACTTTCTCTAATCATTCTTAGCGAGTAGCTAATAAGCTCCTTCTGGCTCTCTCGGCTCAATCGGGCTACCTTATCAACCCAGTCAAGAAGGGCCAGTACGTTGTTGGAGTAGCATGATCTTAACAGTTCTTTCAGTAGTTCGAAGTGAGGATTCGCCTCATCGGAGTGGGCTAGGGAGAGCGCCACCCTGAAATTTCCGTTGGCTACTCGGCTTACATCCTGTGCTCTGTGAGCAGGAACTTGGCATTTATTCACCAGTGCAGTGGCTATATCTTCGCGGGCAATGGGTGGTACTTTTACTATCTGCGTACGTGAGCGGATGGTTCCAATTATATTTTCGGGGTTCTCTGATACCAACAGGAAAACAGTTTTGGCTGGCGGTTCTTCAATTAGCTTAAGGAGCTTGTTGGCTGCGTATTGGTTCATACGCTCAGGCAACCAAATAATCATGGTTTTGTATTCGGACTCAAAGCTCTTTAGGCTAATCTTTTTGATAACCTCCGACCCCTCGCCTGTGCTTATGATACCCACCTTGTTCTCTAGCCCAAGCAGTGAGTACCATTCCGACTCGCTAATGTAAGGCGATTGGAGGATGGTTTCGCGCCACAGCTGGATATTGGCATCGCTACCCCTTCCACCTGATGTTTCGTCATCGCTGTCATCAGATTTTTTCTTCTCGTTTACGGGAAACACAAAGTGGAGATCGGGGTGTATAAGCTTATGAAACTTATAGCATGATGGGCATACACCACACGAATCATCATCTCTCTTGTCGGTGCAAGCAATGTACTGTGCATATGCAATGGCTAAGGCTAGCTTGCCAGTTCCCTCTTGCCCCACAAGAAGTTGAGCATGCGGAACCCTATCGTCTTTTACACTCTTAATGAGTTTTTGTATAATTGCCTGTTGACCAACTATATCCTTAAATTGCATTGCTTCAAATTTTATTGTTGAGTAAGGTTTTCAAAGGTAGTAAAAAGTAAATAATTGAAAAGCTGGGAAAGTTCCTTTTACCCCAAACGATTGCGAAGAAATATCGGTTCATCAAACCCTTCACACGGCAGATTTTCATATCTTTGCTACTGAAAAAACCAATCTTTTAAAGCCATGATAAACTTTGATACTTACAGCTTTGCTGGTAAAAGGGCTATTGTTAGGGTCGATTTTAATGTGCCCCTCGATAAAGCATTTAATGTAACTGACGATAACCGAATAAGGGCCGCACTACCCACAATTAAAAAGATATTGAGCGATGGAGGTTCAGCTATCCTAATGTCGCACCTGGGAAGGCCCAAGGATGGCCCCGAGGAAAAATTCTCGCTTAAGCATATTTTACCCACGCTTAGCAAGCATCTTGGTGTTGAGGTTAAATTTGCCCCCGACTGCATAGGTGCCGAAGCCGTTCAACTATCAAGTGCGCTAAAGCCCGGGGAGGTGTTGCTGCTTGAAAACCTCAGGTTTTACAAAGAGGAGGAGAAGGGCGACGAGGGGTTTGCTCAAAAGCTGGCCAACCTAGCCGATGTTTATGTAAACGATGCTTTTGGTACAGCCCATAGAGCTCACGCATCTACCACAATAATTGCTAAATTCTTTCCACAGAATAAGATGTTCGGATACCTTATCCAAAGCGAACTCAACGGCTTGGAGAAAGTTTTACACAAGCCCCAGAAACCCTATACTGCCGTATTGGGCGGTGCAAAGGTTAGCACCAAGATCACCATTATAGAGAACCTTATGGACAAGGTGGACAACTTGATAATTGGTGGAGGAATGATGTTTACCTTTATCAAGGCGCAGGGTGGCAAAATTGGGTCATCGATGGTTGAGGATGATAAGCTTGATATGGCCTTGGACATTATGGCAAAAGCCAAGCAGAAAGGCGTAAACATACTTCTACCCGTAGACACTGTAATTGCCGATTCGTTTAGCAATGAGGCTAACTCCAAAGTGGTTAGGGTTGACGATATTCCCGAGGGATGGCTTGGGTTAGATATTGCTCAGGACTCTGTTGAGCAATTCTCCAAGGTTATTGAAAACTCCAAAACCATTCTGTGGAATGGCCCAATGGGGGTTTTTGAAATGCCAAAGTTTGCCGAGGGAACCAAACAGGTGGCTAAAGCAATGGCTAGAGCAACGGCTAATGGTGCTTTTAGTTTGGTAGGTGGCGGCGATTCGGTTGCAGCCATAAACTCTTTAGGCTTAGCCGATGAGGTTAGCTATGTGTCAACCGGTGGGGGAGCACTTTTAGAGTATCTGGAGAATGGCGACTTGCCAGGCATAAAGGCCGTGAGGGAGTAGTTCACACATATAGTATTTAACGGCTAGCCTCCCTAGCCGTTTTTTTTATCTCTAAGCATAGCAATAACGTGTTATATTCAATGGGTTCAAATAATCCATATCTTTGCAGCATGAGCAGTAGGTTAAGCGATATAATTTTCGATGTAACAAGTGCAAACTTTGAGCAGTTGGCTTTGGAGGTGTTTCGGTTTCAGGCCGAGCATAATGCTGTGTACAAAAAGTATCTCGATATACTTAGGGTAAAGCCATCCGAAGTGCAAAGTGTAAACCACATACCCTACTTGCCAATAGCATTCTTTAAATCGCACAATATATATATTGGTGATAGCATACCCCAAGCAATCTTTACAAGTAGCGGTACCACCGGAGCAGAAACCAGCAAGCATCCTGTTCGCAGCGTGAGCTTATACGAGCAGAGCTTTATGGCTGGATTTAAGCAATTCTACGGTAATCCAACAGATTATACCATACTTGCCCTGCTGCCATCGTATCTTGAGCGGGAAGGGTCGTCGCTTGTGTATATGGTTCAGCAATTGATTAAGGAGAGCCGAAATTCTCAAAGTGGTTTCTTTCTAAACGAGCATAATAAGCTGGTAGATATTATTCTGGAGCAGGAACGGCATCGGCGTCCCACCCTACTTATTGGTGTTACCTTTGCCTTGTTGGAGTTGGCTTCAAGTTATAAAATGTCGTTGAGCAGTACCATAATTATGGAAACTGGGGGGATGAAGGGAAGGGGCAAGGAGCTTACCCGTGGCGAAATGCACTTGCTGCTCAAGGATGCGTTTAGTGTTGGTCATATCCACTCGGAGTACGGAATGACGGAGCTACTCTCGCAGGCATACTCAAAAGGAGACGGACTATTTGAGACACCTCCCTGGATGCAAGTTTTGGTCCGCGATCCCTACGACCCTTTTACTCTTTTACCTAAAAACAGCAGCGGGGCTATTAATGTGATAGACTTGGCAAACCTTTACTCCTGCTCGTTTATTCAAACCGATGATTTGGGTAAACTACACGCAAATGGCACTTTTGAAGTGCTTGGCCGTATGGATGGTAGTCAGGTTAGGGGATGTAACATGCTGGTCCTATAAAAAACCACAGCCGGTGTATGAGCCGGCTGTGGAAACCTAAAAAAACCATGAAAAAGCATACTCGCTCTCCACAGCAATGCTGCGGAAGGGTCTTATGCTTAGCGCTTAATGCCCAAATTCCTGGCTGTTGCTTTGGGTAAAGCATCTTTGTGCACCATGATGGCAACAGTTTTCTTACGAACAAACTGCTCCGACATATGCAAGTATCCTTCGTATACATTGTTGGTTCCCCATGAGTTCTTGGTTATATAGTATGGGGTGCCATTCTGATCTTTTGAGATGCCTATGATGTGCATTAGGTGATCGTCGGTAGTTACGTAGTTATCGAAAGTCTCTTGGCGCAGCTCTTGGGTTACTTCAATTTCTGGAACAACAGACTTGAAGCTGTAAATCTCGTCCATAAGCTTATCGTTTGGCACCTCAGCCCACTTAGCCTGCTCGCTATCCTTCATCTCTTCAACCTTAACCAATGGCATAACCGCCAACCCTTTGCCGTGTACAAATCCTTTTTCGCTAACATCACCATCCCAACATACGCTGTATCCCTTGTCAATGGCGTGGTTCATCACCTCCATTAGTTCGTCGATAGGTAGGTTGTAGTACCCCTTGTGCGCCCAGTTGTCGGGAATCTCCAACACTATCTTTTCGAAATATGGATGGTGACTATACGAGGTTAACTCTATGTAGTTGTCCGGATCAATACCCATCTCCTTGGCAAATGTAGCTGGCGTGTATTCCTTCCCATTGAAGGAGAATGTAGCTGGGGTTTGCCCAAGGTAGGTGTCTAAAACACCTTCGATAGCGGGTTGCCATGCTGTTGATAGCCTTCTGTTGCGATTTTTTATTACAGCATCAATCATTCCTCTAAGTACACTCTCTAGCTCTGAATGAACGTGACGATCCTCGCCATAGTTAAGTCCGCTGTAAACGCTCTCGGGTACCATCCCCAGGCGAGCAATAACGTCCATAACGTTGTGCGCTTGGCCACCCTGGCCAAAGTTGTTGGTGCCATGGAATCGAATGTACCTGTCAATCCTGTCGGTATATGTATGTCTCACAAAGAACATTGGCGATAGGATTACCTCGGGCTTTCCCATCCGAATAAGTTCGGTTTCAAGGAATGATGTGGTTGCGTAGCTCCAGCATGTACCAGTGCGCTGCTGATCCTTTACTGGCGATGTTTCCAACTTTTTAACAGCTTCAAATTGGTAACCTGTTTCGTTTTGCCCTAAAGCATTTATTTGCAACAGGGTAAATAGCACAATCGGAATAATAAGTCTCATAATCATAAGAAATGTTTTGTACGAGTAGTACTCTATTGATATGAATTGGAGCCAATAGTTTAAAGTATGAAAGAATTATTATGCATTGAAACGGATTAATTGTTTCTGTTTGCTAGTTGAATGACCTTTGGTAAGTTGTATAGCTGTTTGGCAACCAGCGAACCCCTTTTTGTAGTCGATTTTCCATGTGTTTTCTGCTGTAACGATAGCAACAAGTAGTAAACCAGTAGAATAGTGTTACATTCATCAAATTGTTACCATCGAAAGCACAACGCTTTGAACAATTGTTTATATTGCGTATGTATTTATTTCACATCCTAAAACAAATTGTATTAACCAAAAATCATTAGCATGAAAAGAAAATTAGTAAGTGTAATGGTTGCACTTTGTATGCCAGCTTTTCTGTTTGCGGGCGGACTTGTTACAAACACCAATCAAAGCGCTAGTTTTATCCGTATGCCTGCACTTGACGCTGTAATTGGCATTGAGGGTGTTTACTACAACCCAGCAGGCTTGGCACAGCTGGAGAATGGCCTATATGTTTCTTTAAGTAATCAGTATATTAATCAGAAAAGAAGCGTGACAAGCACATTCCCAACTTTAAATAGTAGCGATTACGATGGTGTTGTAAAGGCTCCCTTATTCCCTAGTGCTTACGTTGCATACAAGGCCAATAAGTTTGTCTTCTCCTTTGCATTCAACCCAATTGGAGGAGGAGGAGGAGCAGAGTACGATAGTGGGTTGCCCTCATTTGAGTCGATGGTTTCGCAAATTCCTGGAATGGTAACATTGCTTGGTATTCCTACCACCGCCTACAGTTTGGACCTGTTTTTTAAAGGGAGTTCAACTTACTTTGGATATCAAGCGGGTATTAGCTATGCAATAAATGACGCCATTGGCGTTTTTGGTGGTGCTAGGTATGTTACAGCAAAGAATACTTACGAGGGTAATATTAGTGATATTATGATTAATCCTCAGCATCCTTTGGTTAATCCCACAGGTGGAATGATGCTAGCCAGTACATTCTTCACAGAAATTGGGCAACCTGTTTATGCTGCGATGACTGCCGATGCCGAGGTTGATGTTGTGCAGCAGGGCTCTGGGGTTACTCCAATTATTGGACTTAGCATTGTTGCTTCCGAGAAACTTAACTTCGGTGTGAAGTATGAATTTAAAACCAATATGGAACTTACAACCGAAACTAAGGTAGATGGAACAGGCTTGTTCCCCGACGGGGAGGTAATTTCTAATGATATGCCCGCTATGTTAACCCTTGGTGTAGGTTATAAACCCATCGACAAGCTTTCAGTTTCAGGAGGATTCCACTACTACTTCGACAAGTCTGCCAACTACGGCAAAAAGATTAATGGTGCTTTTGTTGAGAATACAGATGTTATTGACAATAACTACTGGGAGGCAGCCATTGGGTTGGAGTATCAGATAACCGACAATATTTTTGCCAGCACAGGATACTTGTATACCCAAACCGGGGTAAACGATAACTACCAAAGCGATATGGCCCATAGCCTAAACACCAACTCGTTTGGTGTAGGGGGAAAGTACTTAGTAAACGAGAATTTGGGCATTAACATTGGTTTTATGACCACTCTGTACACTAGCTACACCAAGGATTATGCTGCTGTTGCACCTACAACCCCAGCGTATAGCGAAACCTATAACCGTTCGAATATGGTTTTTGCTATTGGCATCGACTATAAGTTTTAATCTATTAGAGTATTGTTTATTAGGGCTGGGGGTAATCCCGGCCCTTTTTTATGGCATAATATGCAAATAGCAACAACCCTAACCGGGCGCGGTAGGGCTGGTGTGGCTGTATAGAATTTGGAGTTTAGTAGGCAATCTCAACGAATTGAAGCGGCGTGTGTGCCATTTCGGAGAGTTCCTCACCCGCTTCGCGAAGCTCATCATCGTCCTCATCGTAGTACCAGAACACGTTTACAGGAACTCCTGCTTTTTGTATTTCGCTAACCTGAAGTATAATGTCGAAAATAAATTTTGCGGAAGAACTGTTGAAGTAGATGTACTTGAAATTGAAAATGAAAGGCTCAGCATGCGATGCAGATTGGTTCTTCATATACCAATCCTTAAGCTCTTCAATCCACTTGATAAGGGGGTTGTAGAAGTCGCGAGCATTTTCGGGCCTAGAGTATCCACTAATCTCAAGCAGGCGTTCCTGCGCAGAGAAATGCACTTTTGGTGATACGCTAGAACCGTCAATTTTCAATGTTTCCATTAATGCAAGTATTTGCGTTCAAATATAGGCAAAAAGAGTAAAGAAAATCACATTTTGCTTGGGGCAGACTCCCTGCTTTTTGGTGAACGGTTCAAATTGCTTGACGAATGTGTGTTTCTTTTGGATGTGCGCAAGTTTCACCTTATGCAAAAAAAGAAAGCCTCCGATGTTGATCAGAGGCTCTCGGTTTGTGGTTTCAGGGTTAATTTTAGGGAACGTATGAAATAAAGTTGAAGCTATATCCAAGCATATCCGAAATCTCCTCGCCCGACTCAAATATTTCGTCATCACCTTCCTCGTAGTACCAATTAACCTCAACCTCATTGCCCTTCGACATGAACTTCATGAATTCGAGGAGGATGTCGAGGAGGAATTTTGATGAGGCGGAATTGAAGTAGGTCATCTTAAGGTTTAGGGTGAGGAGCATCTTTTTGTATTCGGTGTTCAGGCTTAATACCTGATCGTTGTATTCTTCCAGCCACTTGAGGATTGGTCGGTAAAACCCGATGACATTTTCGGGTCTAGAGAAGCCAGATATTTCAAAGATGCTGTTCTCCGGATCGAAATGAACCTTTGGCGTAAACTCTGTGGGTTCTATATGCAAGGGGTCCATAGTTTGCATTGGTGTTTTATGTATTTATCTAGTGATATGAACATTAAGGGTAAAGTATGAGTACTCGTTATTGATCTCTTCAAACTTGTAGATAATCTTGCTTTCGGAAACCTTCGCAATGTTTATGATTCCAAGGCCAGCACCTCCTTTGGGCGAAACATCGCCGCTAAGTATGGTGAGTTTATAAAGCTCCTTAAGGCCCTCCTTGTTGAGCGAATTAACCTTCTCGAGCTTTTCTTGTAGGGGAGGGACCTTGTGGCTAAGCAGGCTGTTGGACGCAAAAAGGGAGAACTCCTTATCGTCGAGATAAAGAGTGAAGCGGGGCTGATGATCCGTATTGCTGCTAATTATGTCCTGATGTTTATAGATGTTCTCAAGGCTTTCTACCATAGCTGAGTACACCTTTTTCTTTGTGGTGATAGACATACCCTGCTTGTCGACAAATGCCGACATTCTGTTGAGTAGAAAACCAATTTCTTCGTAGCTTAATGGACCAAAATGCGCTAAAATATTCTCTTTTTGTACCACCTCTAGTAATGTACGTTTAGTGTTGAGCCCAAAGAATATGGGATTTTTTGCTTAAGCAAAATTGTCTGTTTTTACTATCTGTATTACAAATGTATTACTTTTTTTATAAACAACAACTCTTGCTGAAAAAATCGTTAGGCTTACTTACATTAATCGTTGGCTAGGTTTGAAGCGTAATTCATTTCTGTCAATAAACAATTGCGAAGGTAAAGGATATAAAAAATGCGGTTTGGGGCAACCAAACCGCATTTTTGCATAATTCGTTTTGTTACTTTACAAGGGTCATTTCATCTACTAGATGCTTGGCGCCAGCATACTTATCGATAATGAAAAGTACGTAGCGGATATCAACACCAATGCAGCGCTGGTAGTCGGGCTCAAAAATGATGTCGCCGCTCATGGCTTCCCAGTTACCATCGAAGGCGCAGCCAATAAGGTGACCTTTGCCATTGATGATTGGGCTACCTGAGTTTCCACCGGTTATATCGTTGTTGGTAATGAATGCCACTGGCATTTCGCCATTGTCCATAGCGTATGGCCCGTAGTCCTCTGCCATGTATAGCTCTTTGAGTTTCTCGGGAACCACAAACTCCCAGTTATCTGGATCCTCTTTTTCCATTACACCCTTTAGGGTAGTGATGTAGTTGTAGTGAACCGCATCGCGTGGGTAGTAGTCCTGCACCTGACCGTAGGTAAGCCTCATAGTGAAGTTGGCGTCGGGGTAAATCGGTTGCCCTTCATTCATTTCCATAATTCCACCAACATACAGCCTGTGCCCCTTGGCAAATTTCTTGTTAATCTCACCTAGCTCACTCCAAATCTTGCTTGTTACCTCGCTTATGGATTTGGTTGCAGCAAAGGCAGGGTCGTTTTCGAATGTTTCTGCTGTTGGGTTCTCAAGAGCCTTCCAAAGTTTGGTTGAGTCGGCAAAGATTGAGTTGTCGAACATATGGTCGATAAACTTATCGAAGTTGCCTGCATATTCTTTCTCAATGGTTTCAAATACAGATGGGTGGAACTCGGGCTTCACCTGCTGGGCAAAAAGTTTGAACATAGCCTTGGCCACCTTCCTGTCGGTTGGTGCATTGTAATCTTTGTAGAAAGCTGTAGCCGACTGCCTAAAGCGGTCAATCCTGTTTTCAAGGCCTTTGTCCTCGTCGCCCTTGAGGTATTCGTAAAGGGCATTTGCCCTACCTGCTAACGAAACTAGCTCGGTGCCACGAAGGAGGGTTTCGCTAATGTACATGTTGGCATACATATAGTCGTGGCGCTCCTCAATAGCTGTTCTAATTAAATCGAGAGCTTCGCCGTACTCCTTGGAGCGCTTACGCTTCTCGTTTACCCACTGGGTAAATTCATCCTGCTTCTTTTGTTTGGTTTCCTTAACCTTTAGGCGTTTTAGCGCCTGGTTCTGACCAATGGAGAATTTCCAGTAGTTAGTGCTACCCGAGTACTTTGATGAGTATTTAATCCTAATCTCGTCGCTGGCGAGCATATCCTCAAGAATAATCTCCTGACGGATGCCCCTGATGAATGAGCGCTGGGCATTGGTAATTTTCTCGGCTTCATCAACCTCCCAGGAGGTCATGTAGCGGGTTGTGCCACCTGGGTATCCCATGATCATGGCGAAATCGCCTTTCTCAACACCTTCGAGCGAAACGGGTAGGTGATGTTTGGGCTGGTAGGGAACGTTGTCGGGAGAGTAATCGGCGGGTTTGTTATCCTTGTCGGCATATACACGGAAAAGAGCAAAGTCGCCAGTGTGGCGAGGCCACATCCAGTTGTCGGTGTCGGCTCCAAATTTTCCAATCGACGAGGGGGGTGCACCTACCATACGAACATCGGTAAAGCGCTCGTATACCAGTAGGTAGTACTTATTCCCACCGTAGTAGCTGCGTACCATAGCCCTGTAGTGGTTTCCATCGGTTGCTTTTTCTTCAATGGCTTTTGCTGCATCCTCGATAACCTTTGAGCGTTCCTCCTCGGTCATTTTCGACTTTACGGGCTTGGTTATTTCATCGGTAACATCTTCAATCCGAACAAGGAATGTTACGGATAGACCTGGTGTGGCTATCTCCTCATCCATCGACATGGCCCAAAAGCCATCCTTTAGGTAGTCGTGCTCCGTGCTGCTGTGCCTCTGAATTGCTCCGTAGCCACAGTGATGGTTAGTTAGGATTAGACCCTTATCGGAAATGATTTCGCCAGTACAGCCGCCACCAAAAATTACAATGGCGTCCTTTAGGCTGGTGCTGTTGATACTGTAAAGCTCTTCTGCACTTAGCTCAAGTCCCATCGATTGCATGGTGGCAATATTGTACTTTTGCAGGAGCGGTAGTAACCACATCCCTTCATCAGCTTTTGCAAGCGATGATGAAATAAGTAGAATGCTAAGCAGTAATACTTTGAATCTTTTCATCGGAATTAAATTATTAAGGTTTGGTTTATTTATTGATTTATTAGAATGTTCGATGTTGCATTGGGCAAACGGTTTAAAATAAATGGCAAGTATAGTAATATCTTTTCAATTAAAGATTAGGTATTGCCAGCTGGCTATTGGTGAGCCTAAATGTACGCCTGTGGTGAGGGCTAGCGCCATGCTCCTCAATGGCTCTTCGGTGTTCACGTGTTGGGTAGCCTTTGTTTTTTGCCCACAAGTACTCAGGGAACTCAACCGATAGGTTTTTCATATACTCATCGCGGTACGTTTTGGCCAGTATCGAAGCTGCTGCAATGCTCAGATACAGAGAGTCGCCCTTAACTATGCAGCTATGAGGTATTTCTTTGTAGGGTTTAAACCTATTTCCGTCAACAATAATGTAATCGGGGTTAATGGTTAGCCTGTCAATGGCAAGGTGCATTGCCTTGATGGATGCGTTAAGGATGTTTATTTTATCAATTTCCTGCGGAGTAACCATAGCCACCGAGTGCGCCACAGCTGACTGCTCAATCTCAACCCTTAACCATTCTCTTTGCTTGTGCGATAGCTGTTTCGAATCGTTGAGCAAAGGATGCGAGTAGTTTGCAGGCAGTATTACGGCCGCAGCAACAACCGGTCCGGCCAAGCAGCCACGACCAGCCTCATCGCAGCCAACCTCATGGGTAAATTCGCTAAAGCGTGATTTAAGCATTGCGCATAATTTTTTCTGATAGTACCTTTTGCATTGCTGTGTACAGGGCGTCGGCAGTTTTATCCCAGGAAAAGTTGTTCTTCCTTCGAGCCGATCTTTCGGCCAGCGCTTCGCGTAGCTTACTATCAATTGCCACAAGCTTCATGGCGTTGGCAATAGCGTTGGTGTCGAATGGATCAACCAGAAGCGCTGCATCACCTACCACTTCGGGAATAGATGTTTTGTTTGAAGCAATAATTGGCAGATGGCATCGCATGGCTTCCACCAGTGGAATGCCAAAACCCTCGAAGTAGGGCACGTAAACCAATGCTATAGCGCTACCAAGTACTAAGCGCAACTTTTCAACCTGGAGTCTCCCGGTAAATACAACCGAGCAGGAGTTGCCCATACTCTTTAGCGCCTCTTTAATATCATTGGTCATAAACATCGGTTCACCCACAATGACCAGCTTGTAGTCTTTTTGGCTCCTGGCCAAGAACTGGCCAAAGGCTGTAATAAGCCTTGCCACATTCTTGCGGGGGCTTAGTGCCCCAACAAATACAAAGTAGGGCGCCCCCGATGTGAGTTCATTGCGAAGGCTTTGTGCCTCAGTGTCACTTACCGGGGTGTATTGCTCGTTGGCACCATTGTGTGCAACGCTTATTTTTTCTGGAATAATCTTAAAACTTTGGGCAATATCGTTTTTAGAGTAGCTGCTTACGGTTACTATATGGTTTGCCTTATTCGCAAAGCGAGGGAAAAAATGGTTGTAATACCTACGTGTAAGGTAGGGAATTCCCTCGGGGTGGTGCTTGAAGTTGATATCGTGAATTACGCTAACGCTAGGCACATTGCTCCGTAGGGGAATATATCCATCGGGCGAAACGAAAAGGTCGATACGATGCTTTTTTAAAAATCGTGCTACCGAAACCTCAAACCACAAGTACCAAAGAAAGGGATGTCTGGCCTGAGGCCATAGAACTACTGGGGTAATATTTGCAGAAAATACAAAGTCGGGATGTGGGTCACGATCGAACAGAAAGTAAAACTGATGCTCTGGATGCTTAGCTGCTATTCTTCTGATGGTTTCGAAGGTAAACCAGCCAATGCCCTCGAGCTTATCTTTAATTAAAAGTCGGGTGTTTACAGCAATCTGCATATGGTTAAATTTTTAACGGAAGACAAAATAGCATATTTTTATCGAAACCATTAGCTAGTTTTGTAAATTATCTACAAATCGAAGTAAAGCTTTGTAGCAATTTTCATTAGCAAAAAGGACTAGGCTCAAGTGAAACGTAAGTTTGCCACCAACCTAATACTGCTTTTAAGCCTTAACCTGCTGGTTAAGCCAATTTGGATATTTGGAATAGACCGAACTGTGCAGAATATGGTAGGTGCAGGGGAGTATGGTCTCTTCTTTGCACTTTTCAATTTTTCAATACTACTTAACATCACCCTCGACTTTGGGCTAACCAACTTTAATAATAGGGAGATAAGTCAGAATCCACAGATGTTGCCTAGGTACCTGTCAAACATGGTGGGTATAAAGTTTTTTATGGCCATCTTGTTCATGGTAGTATGCTTTGGTGCAGCATTTATGCTGGGCTATTCCGACAGGCAGCTATGGCTGTTACTTTTCCTGGCCATTAATCAGTTCCTGTCGAGTTTCATTCTGTACCTGCGAAGCAACATCAGCGGATTACATCTTTTCCGAACCGATAGCTTGCTTTCCGTTACCGACCGGGTGCTTATGATTATTCTTTGCAGCGTATTGTTATGGACCCCTCTGCGGCAAAGCTTTTCCATTGAATGGTTTGTTTATGCCCAAAGCTTAGCCTATGGCTTAACGGCTCTTATTGCGCTTATGGTAGTGGCCGGCAAGGTCGATTCGTTTTCTCCACGGTTTAGTCTTACATTTCTTGCTAGTATAGCCAAGCAAAGCTATCCCTATGCCCTACTGGTACTGCTAATGTCGTTTCATTACAGGGTTGACTCAGTTATGCTGGAGCGGCTACTACCCGATGGGCAAATTCAGGCTGGTGTTTATGCTCAGGCATTTAGGTTGCTCGATGCCAGCGTTATGGTTCCGTTCTTGTTCTCTACCCTTTTGCTCCCCATCTTTTCGCGCATGCTTCGTTTGGGTGAGTCAGTCAATCAGCTGCTGAGGTTCTCATTAAGCCTACTGATGGTGTTTGCCATAGCCTTTGCAACGGCTTGCATTGTGCATCGACAGCCCATCATGGAGTTGTTATACGTTAGCAAAGCTATGGAATCAGCTTCAATATTTGCCATTCTTATGGCTTGTTTTGTATTCTCTTCAATGTCGTATGTATTAGGTACGCTTCTTACAGCCAATGGCAGCCTTGCACATTTAAACGTCATTGCACTTGTAGGGGGTGTTGTAAATATTGTGTTTAACTTCATCTTCATACCCAAGTACGGTGCGCTTGGGGCTGCAGTAGTTAGCCTAATAACGCATTTAATTATTGCCATATTACAAGGGTTGGTTACACTCCGAACCTTTACTTTAAAGATACCATGGGCTGCTGTGGGAAGGCTTTTTGCTTTTCTGGGCGTCTTCGCTTTGCTTGCGCTTATGTTAGCATGGTTGCCTTTACACTGGGCCTTAAGCGCAGCTTTAATCGCTGTTGCGGGCGTGGGCGTTGCATCTGTTTTCAACTTTTTTCGGGTTAAGGAATTGGTGGCAGCCGTATTAGATTTTGACCACTAGCAGTGGGGGCAAATTTTTTCGGCTTTTTTGTAGCCTGCTTTTTTTCATTAATTTTGATTATTTAAAACCAAAAGATTACTTTTAAGGCGAGTTAGGTTTATCCTAAAACCTTAGCATACATAAATTCAACAACTATGGGGATTCTTATTGATAAAACACCAGATTGCCCTTACGTAAACTTTTCCGAGAATGGTGTGCTTGAAATTGAAGGCCGCTCAATAACCGAGGATGTATTCTCCTTTTGGCAACCCCTTGTCGATTGGGTAGAACAGTACGTTAAAACGCCAGCAGAGTCAACTAAGGTTACCTTCTTCTTTGAGTATACCAATAGCAGTACCAATAAGTATATAAACGAGATGATGAAGCATCTAGATATTTGCGCACAGAATGGACATAACGTAAGTATCCATTGGCGCTACGAGGAGGATGACGAATCAATACTTATGCTGGGACAAGATTTGGATGCGCTGATATCCATCCCATTCCAGTTCGAAGAGGTGGAGATGGAAAGACAAAAAAGCCAAAGAGTTAGGGTTAAAAGCAAAAAAACGGGCAACGAGGCTATTATTACCTATAGATACTGGGATGCCATCGTTCGAAACGGTCATAGTGACGACTACATCATCCTTGATGAGGATGTGAAAGCCTAGTGATAATCTGAGCGTAGTTAATTCGTAGCTTATATGCAAACATTCGAACTCAAAGAAACCCTAACCTCACCGTATGTGATGTTAAATGCGGAAGAGGGTGAGATACGTATCGAGGGGCGTTCAATCCCCGAAAATGTTATCGACTTTTATCATCCTATCTTAAGCTGGGTTGACCGATATGCACAAGAGCCTAAGGATGAAACCAAGGTGTACTTTAAGCTCGAGTATTTTAACACGAGCTCATCAAAACGCCTATTCGATATCATGAAGAAGGTGGAGGCTATTGCTAGCCAGAATGATAAAAAGGTCAGCATATATTGGTACTACGAAGAGGATGACGAGGACATCTACTTTGCAGGTAACGATTACAAAGCGCTCATCAACAAGGTCGATTTCAACCTCGTTGAACTCTAGTTTGTTCTAAATAAGCTATTTTTGTAACCAGCGAAAGCTGGTTTTTCTTATTGTGAACAATTGCCCCAAATCTTTCGTACTTTGCTTAAGCATTTTGCTTTTCTCGGCTTATAACCTCCAAATTAATGGTAAATGCTTCCTACAAATAAAAAGAAAATTGTTAACGATCCTGTACACGGGTTTATTAACATATCCTACCCTTTGGCTTTTGATATAATTGAACACCCCTACTTTCAGCGGCTTAGGCATATTAAACAGCTGGGGCTTACCTACTTGGTGTACCCCGGTGCAAACCATTCCCGTTTTCAGCATGCCCTTGGGGCAATGCACCTAATGGAGCTAGCCATAGGGGTGCTAAGGGCCAAGGGGCATACCATAACCGACGAGGAGGCCGAGGCAGCATCGGCTGCCATTCTGCTGCATGATATTGGGCACGGCCCTTTTTCCCACTCGTTGGAGTACAGCCTTATTCAGGGTGTTAGCCATGAGGATATTGGGCGGGGCATTATGCGTAAGCTTAACCTGCAGATGGGCGGTAGGCTCGATATGGCCATTGAGATTTTCAAGGGAACCTACTCCAAAAACTTTTTGCATCAGCTTGTGTCCAGTCAGCTCGATGTCGATCGGCTCGATTACCTAAGACGCGATAGCTTCTTTTCTGGCGTTACCGAGGGGGCAATAGGCTCAGACAGGATTATCAAGATGCTAAACGTTGTGGACGATAATCTGGTGGTTGACGCCAAGGGTATTTACTCTATCGAGAAGTTTATTATTGCCCGTAGGCTTATGTACTGGCAGGTGTATCTGCATAAAACGGTTGTTTCGGCCGAGAAGCTACTAACCCAGCTTCTTTCGCGGGGGAGGCAGCTTGCTTTGGCTGGGGAGCAGCTGTGGTGTACTCCAGCACTCTCATTCTTTCTTAGTAATCAGATTTCACCTAGCTTACAAGCCGAAGTTGACCTTAGTTCCGAGGTCATTGATCATTATGTTAAGATTGACGATTCTGATATCATGGTGGCGGCCAAGCAATGGCAAAATCACCCCGATGCAACCCTGTCGACTTTGGCTACCATGGTTACCAATAGGCAGCTCTTTAAGGTTGAGCTCAGAAACAACGAGTTTACCCTCGATGAGGTAGCGGCTAAACAGTCCAGCTTTGAAAAGTTGAACCCCAAGATTGCAGAGTATAGTCACTTTTTTGTGTTCACGGGTTCGGTTAGTAACAATGCCTATCGAATGTCCGAAGAATCAATAAAAATACTATACAATAATGGTGCTCTGGTCGATATTGCTTCTGCTTCCGATATGATAAATACCAAGATATTGTCGAAGGAGATTACCAAATATTTTCTATGCTATCCAAAATAGTCATAAGCTACTTTCGTTATAAATTGTTAGTTTTGCCACAAAATTAAGTAAGCACACCATGGAATTTACTGCACAAGCCATTGCCGATATTTTAAACGGAACGATTGAAGGAGATCCTAACGTAAAGGTTAGCACAGTGGCAAAAATTGAGGAGGGAAGCCCCAACGCGTTATCATTCTTGTCAAACCCAAAGTACTCAAAGTATTTATACTCAACCCAGTCATCAGTTGTACTTATCAACAGCAATTTTGAACTAGAGCAACCAGTTAAGGCTACACTTATTCGAGTTGCCGATGCCTACGAGGCTTTTGCCAAGTTGCTAAGTATGGTTTCCGCCTCACAACGGCCCAAAGCCAAGGTGCATAAGCAGTCGGTAGTGGAGAAAAGCGCCAAGGTGGGCAAGAGCCCTTTTATCGGCGCATTTGCCTATGTTGGACAAAACGTGACCATTGGAAACAACGTGCAGATTTACCCTCAGGTATACATAGGCGATAATGTGGTAGTTGGCGACAATACCATTCTCTTTGCAGGAGCAAAGGTATATAGCGGTTGCGTAGTAGGAAACAATTGCATTATCCATGCCGGTGCTGTAATTGGTGCCGATGGATTTGGCTTTGCCCCACAGCCCGATGGCTCCTATCAAAAAATACCTCAAATTGGGAATGTGGTGATTGAAGACAATGTGGAGATTGGAGCAAACACTACCATCGACAGAGCCACCATGGGTTCAACCATTATACGTAAGGGTGTTAAGCTCGACAACCTTATTCAGGTAGCTCATAATGTTGAAATTGGAGAGAATACAGTGATTGCTGCTCAGGTGGGGATTGCCGGTTCAACTAAGATTGGGAAAAGCTGTATGTTTGGTGGGCAGGTAGGCGTTTCCGGGCATATATCTATAGCCGACGGGGTTAAACTGTCGGCTCAAACGGGCGTCCCTAACAGTTTAAAAGAACCCAACGAAACCTATATGGGCACCCCTGCTATGACCTCCCGAAAGTATAGCCGTTCGTTCGTGGTATTTAAGCAACTCCCCGACATGAAACGCGACCTCGATAGTATTAAACAATTGATTGATAAAGGTCACCTTAGTTTAAAATAATTTTGAGTACTTTTGAGGGTTTTTTCAATTTTACCCATAATCCAAGATCGCTATGCTTGAGAAACAAACTACACTAAACGACTTAATAGAATTTACAGGTAAAGGGCTACACACAGGTGTAGATATAAAACTGGAGGTGTGCCCTGCACCTGAAAACACAGGCTATGTGTTTGTAAGAACCGACCTTGAGGGTGAACCAACCATTGATGGTATTGCCGATAATGTGGTGGACACATCACGTGGAACTACCATTGAGCAGAATGGCATTCGCGTTACCACTGTGGAGCACGTTTTGGCATCACTATCGGGCCTTGGTATCGATAATGCCTTTATTAAGGTAGATGGACCCGAAATGCCCATTATGGATGGAAGTGCCAAGGTTTTTGTAGAGGAGATACAGAAGGTTGGCGTAAAAACTCAGGAGGCCGAGAGGGGGTTCTATGTAATAAAGGAGAAGTTGGTATATTCTGATCCTGAGCGTGGAATTGAGATTGCTGCATACCCCGATGAGTCATTTAGCATCGATGTCCTTATCGACTATAACTCAAAGGTTCTGGGTAATCAGTACGCACAGCTTATTAACCTCGACAATTTTGCCCAAGAGGTAGCACCCTGTCGAACATTCGTGTTCTTCCATGAGCTCGAGGTGCTTCTGAAAAATAACCTCATCAAAGGCGGCGACCTGCAGAATGCCATTGTTATTATGGAGAATGAGGTGCCCCAGGAGGAACTCGATAGAATCGCAGATCTTTTTAACAAGCCACGTGTTCACGTTAAGCCCGAAGGGATACTCAACAATGTTGACCTGAGATTCCATAACGAGCCTGCACGACATAAACTCCTCGATATTGTTGGCGATTTAGCGCTTGTTGGCCGTAGAATTAAAGGTAAGATCATTGCAAAGCGCCCTGGCCACCATGCCAATACCGAGCTTGCCAAGATTATTCGAAAGATGGCTCGCAAGGAGGCTATGAAGCCCAACATCCCCAAGATTGATTTAAACCAAACGCCAATATACGACATAAACCAAATCAGAAACATCCTGCCACACAGGCCACCATTCCTTCTTGTTGACAAGATTCTGCAGATGGACGATAACTCAGTGGTGGGCATCAAGAACGTGACCATGAACGAAGATTTCTTCGTGGGTCACTTCCCCGAGGAGCCTGTAATGCCCGGGGTACTCCAGATTGAGGCAATGGCCCAGGTGGGAGGTATCTTCGTGTTGAACACAGTGCCCGACCCCGAGAACTACATAACCTACTTCCTTAAAATTGATAGGGTGAAGTTTAAGCGCAAGGTTGTGCCCGGCGATACCATTGTGTTTAGGTTGGAACTGCTGGAGCCCATCCGCAGGGGAATTGCAAATATGTTTGGCCAAGCGTTTGTGGGTGAAAATTTGGTTATGGAAGGTGAACTTTTGGCTCAAATAGTAAAACAGAAATAGCGTATGATTTCATCGCAGGCATATATTCATCCCGATGCAAAAATTGGAAAGGATGTTAAGATAGAACCTTTTGCCTACATTGCACAAGATGTGGTAATTGGTGATGGTACTTGGATTGGGCCAAATGCAACCATAATGGATGGCGCTCGGATTGGGTCAAATTGCAAGATTTTTCCTGGAGCTGTTGTTGCAGCCATACCGCAAGACTTGAAGTTTAAGGGCGAGGTTACTACAGCTGAAATAGGCGACAACACGGTGCTAAGGGAATGTGTTACCGTTAACCGGGGCACAGCGTCTCGGGGAACAACCAGGGTAGGCACGAATTGCCTGCTAATGGCCTATGTGCACGTTGCACACGATAGCATTGTTGGGAATTACGTAATCCTTGGCAATGCCGTTCAGCTAGCCGGTGAGGTTGAGATTGAAGACTTTGCCATCCTTTCGGGGGGATGTCTTGTGCATCAGTTCGAAAGAATAGGCTCACATGTTATGATTCAGGGAGGCTCAAAAGTTAATAAGGACGTACCTCCTTTTGCTATGGCCGGGCGCGACCCGCTTTCGTTTGTAGGATTAAATGTTGTTGGCCTTAGGCGTCGGCAGTTTAACCCCGAGAAGGTAGCCGAGATCCAGCAGATATACAGGATTATTTATGGCATAGGCCTAAATGTATCACAAGCTGTTGCCGAGATTGAGGGCACTATGCCATCAACGCCTGAGCGTGACCTGATCTTAGACTTTATTAAATCGTCGAGCAGAGGCATAATCCGCAGCGGCCTTTCAAAATCGATAGAGGATAACGAGTAGAAATAATTTAAGAAGCACAAAAAAGGAGGCCAATTAGCCTCCTTTTTTTATGTTTTACTCTTTCTCCTCAACGGGTGCAGGGTTTATGGTTTGTAGTATGGCCTCAACTTGCCGTACATAGTTCCGTTTGTTTAGCCTGGGAGCGTAAACGTATCCATCAACAGTTATTACCTTATTTCGGTCTTCATCAACGGTTGTAAGGCTAATGAATGGGCCGCCCATAGGGTGCTGATGAACATCCCATAGGCCACGGAGCTGCCCGAAGTACCTTCCCTTAAACATTAACGAGTTGAAAGCAGGCGGTATAAGTGTTTCGGTAACCATATAGCTGCCGGGGGTTGGCCCAGGAACAAATCGCTTAAGGAAATCATTTCGTTTCTCAACTAGATAATCAGCTGTGAAGGTGTTGTCGTCGGTATACGGATACTCATAAATAAATATACCCTGGCTTGTGTGGGGCGTTTCGTACGAAATCCACACAAAATCAGTGGTGTCAAGGTTTAGGGTGTAGCCCGTAGGAAAGTACATCGACATATCAAATTTCCTTTCCACCAATCGCCTTAATCCTTCGGCCTCAAATTTCTTGGCATTTTGCACAACCCTATCGCGTTCGGCTTGCTCCAGCAGCTGTATCAGACGATCCTTTTCCTGTGCAAGCATACGCTCAATGGCAGGATAGGTAGGCCCTACAATGTTAATAACCGTTTGTGGGGCAGCCCACACGTCGCGCTGGGTTACTATTTGTGCCTCTTTAAACTCATCGCCAACCTTTGTGATGATGATGTTGCGGTGGGTTTTGAAGATGTCGGTAAAGTTAGCTGTTGGCACCATGGCCAAGCTAAAAAGAGGTTCCGATTGGGGTAGTAGAGGGTATTCCTCCTCAAGTATTTCTTTGTACAGGTTACCCATTGACTCGTTAATTACCGAACCACTTACCACAATCACCACCTCACCGGCAGCTCCTGTAATATTGGGCAATAGGGTTCGGCGTCCATCAGTACCCTTGTCGCATCCTACTATTATTGTGAGCAGAGATAATGCAAAAAGTGAATGTATTAATGCCTTTTTCATAACGGGTGATTTTTTAATAATGATTTATAGTTTGCTTGGTGCTAAGATATAACAATTTTTGGTAATGGCTAAAAGCCTACGGTTGGTAGCTGTATCAGGTCATAGGTTTGCTTATCGACCCAAAGGGTAATCTGTTGCCCAATGGCAAGGTCGGGGCTCATATTGGAATTCCAAATGTTAATGTCATCAATGGTGCAATTATACCTAACAGCAATTTTATGCAGATAGTCGCCAGGCTGAACAATGTGAATAGTTCTTACCCTATTCTCAGTACTACCGGCCTTGGCCAGAATGTCGTGAAAGGTCATATGGCTGGGAGTAGAGCCAAGAATGTCCTGTTCATGCTCCAGGTAGTTTTGCACCTCCGATATGGGTAACCGAATTGAGTTTCCTTTGTCGTTCTCGGGTACAACACCTCGCCTGTACTTAGGGTTTAAAAACCGAAGGTAATCAACAGGTATGTTGGTGTGCTGTGCAATGGCCTGAAGGGTAACCGTTTTTGTTACAACCACTGTATCCGTTTCCATATACTGGGCTGTAGGCATAGCGCTCACAATGTTGTGCTCATGGGCGTGTTGCATGATGTAGGCAGCGGCAACAAAAGCAGGCACATAGTTTTGAGCGGCTTCGGGCAGGTGGTTAAGTAGCTTCCAAAAGTTAGTTTCGCCACCAGAGCGGAAAATGGCGTTACGAACAACCCCTGGTCCAGCGTTGTAGGCGGCCATTACCAAATGCCAGTCGTTGAAAATTCGATACAGATACTTGAGGTAAAGACAGGCTGCTTCGGTCGATTTTTCTGGATCCATTCGCTCATCGATGTAGCTGTTTACCTCAAGGTCGAACATCCTACCGGTGTTAATTTTAAACTGCCAAAGCCCAACGGCACCGCTGGTTGAAACAGCCAATGGGTTTAGTGCAGATTCCACCACGGCAAGGTATTTTAGCTCAAGCGGAAGTTGGTACTTATCGAGCAGCTCATCGAATAGGGGGAAGTAAAGTTGTGCTAACCCCAGCATTTGCGAAACCTGCTCCCTGCGCTCAATGGAGTAAATGTCGATATATCGTTTTACATGCTCGTTGTAATCGAACTCGATGGGAGAGAGGTTGTCGATGGCAGCTATCCTCACCTCGTACACCAGATCGGGAAAGGTGGGGTAGGTACCATCGGTATTGTGTCCAGTACTAGTAAATGGTGCAGTGAGATTCTTTAGGCTATCGAGATTTTGAATTATTCCACACCCAATGCCACGGCTTCGGATAGCACCACCTGTAGGGGTTGGGTTACTCCAAACCCCAAGGGGTAATGCTACAGCAATAATTGCGATTAGCAGTTGGTGGCTTCGCATCCCAGCTCTCTTTCCCTAATTAAAATCTATTTATGCTCCTGATCCTTGTCCAGGGTGTCTTCTTGATCTTCGCCCTCGCGGATCCCCTTTTTGAATTCGCCAACTCCCTTACCCAGGCCTCGCATGAGCTCGGGAATCTTTTTCCCACCAAAGAATAGAAGAACTATGGCAATAATCAGTACGATTTGCCAAACCCCGGGAACACCGGCTATTACAAAGTTTGTCATGGCTTTAGTGTTAGTTGTGTCTTTCAACCGTTTTTCATCTGCCACAAATTTAGCAGCAACTATTGAAATGCAATAGGTTTATCTAAAAAGTTTAATCACGTCGTTGGCGTTGGCAAATACAAATAGAGCCAGGATAAATACCATTCCCATAATCTGCGCATACTCCATAAACTTATCGCTGGGCTTACGGCCCGATACCATCTCGTAAACAAGGAATAGCATATGGCCCCCGTCAAGTGCAGGGATGGGGAGCATATTCATAATCGCTAGTACAATTGATATAAATGCGGTAAGGTTCCAGAAGAAATGCCAGTTCCATGTTTTGGGGAAGATGCTACCGATGGTAATAAAACCACCTACCGATTCGTAGGCCTTGGTTTTGGGCGAGAAAACCAGTTTGAGCTGCTTGATGTAGCTGCTAAAGGTATCAACTCCGCTCTTTATGCCTGCAGGGATAGCGCCAATTAGTGAGTATTCAATTCTTTCCAGCTCGTAGTAGCTGTAGGGGCTCATGGGGGCAATGCCCACCATTCCGGTTTCGGGTACTGCAACATCAAGTTCTATGGGTGAACCGTTGCGCTCCATGGTTATGAGTAGTGTTTCGTTAGGGCTGCTCATTACGGCGTTGCGGAACTCATCGAAGTATAGAGCCCTTTGGCCGTTTATGGCAAGGAGCTTGTCGCCTACGCGAATATCGGAACTTTCAGCTGCCGATCCCTCAGCAACGTATTCAATTACCAGTGGGGTTCGTGGCTGAAAAAGCATTTGCGTTTTCAGTAGCTGGGGTATAAAAGCCGGATCAATCGATACGTCCACTATTTCACCCTTGCGTTCAACGGCTACCACTTTTGCTCCATCGATAATAATTGCCAAGGGAATTTGGCTAAACGATTCAACCTCTTTTCCGTCCACACTTAATATCTTGTCCCCATTTATAAAGCCAATTTCTTCTGCTAGTGGATCGCAGTAAACGCCATGGGTTACATTTTTGGTGGGTAAAAATTCTTCGCCCCAGGTGTATAGAACTGCGGTGTATATAACAATGGCTAACAAAAAGTTAACGAGAACCCCACCCGAAATGATTAAGAAACGTTGCCAAGCGGGTTTCGATCGGTACTCCCAAGGTTTTGGCGGAGTGCTCATCTGGTCGGTATCCATCGACTCGTCAATCATCCCCGATATTTTTACATATCCACCCAAGGGTAGCCAACCTATACCGTACTCTGTATCGCCCTTTTTAAGTTTAAAAAGCGAAAACCAGGGGTTGAAAAACAGGTAGAACTTTTCAACTCTAGTGTTGAATAGGCGTGCAAAGAAGTAGTGCCCCAATTCATGCAAAAATACCAGAATTGATAGGCTTAGAATAAACTGAACTATTTGATTAAAAATTCCCATTTTCTTTTTTTCTTAATGAACAGTGATTATGTGTATATGTTTTACGTTTGCTGATATATGCTTTACAAAAGTGAGTAGGCGAACTCACGTGTCGATTTGTCGGTTAGTAGATAATCGTCGTAGGTTGGGTGTGCAATAAAGGGTTGTTTCCCTAGGCAGGCCTCCACCATGTCGGCCATTTTTAGGAAGCTAATCTTTTCGTTGAGAAATGCCTCAACTGCAATTTCGTTCGATGCGTTTAGTATGCAGGGCATATTTCCACCTTTAACCATTGCCTCGCGGGCAAAGTCTAATGCAGGAAACCTATCGGTATCGGGTTCTTCAAACGTTAGGTTAGGGTAGCTTAGAAATGAGAACCGAGGGAAGTCCGATTTTAGGCGTTTGGGAAAGGCCAGTGCATACTGTATTGGCAACTTCATATCGGGAAGCCCCATTTGTGCCTTTATCGATCCGTCCTCGAATTGCACCATGGAGTGGATTATCGACTGGGGATGAACCACCACATCTATTTGCTCAGGCCTAAGATTGAACAGCCACTTGGCTTCAATCACCTCAAAGCCCTTGTTCATTAGCGTGGCCGAGTCGATGGTTATTTTGTTGCCCATGCACCAATTTGGATGATTTAGAGCGTCGGCACGGGTAACCTGTGCCAGCTGCTTGGGCGATAGGTTTCGAAATGGTCCTCCCGAAGCGGTGAGTATAATCTTCTCAATGGGATTATTCTCGCCCACCAGGCACTGGAAGATGGCAGAGTGTTCAGAGTCAACAGGTATTATGGGAACGTTATACTCCTTGGCCATTCCCATTATGAGTTCCCCAGCCACCACAAGGGTTTCCTTGTTGGCAAGGGCGATGGGCTTTTGGGCCTTCACGGCACGAATGGTGGGTAGTAGCCCTGAGTACCCCACCATGGCGGTGAGCACCATATCAACGGTTTCCATTTCTACCACCTGTGCTATGGCATCGTGTCCGGCAAAAACTTTAATATCCTCATTCTCCAGAGCAACCATAACCTCGGTGTAAAGGTCTTTGTTACCTATAACCACCACGTTGGGTTTGTACTTTAGGGCTTGGCTTATTAGTAGCTGTGAATTGTTATGGGCGGTAAGAACCTCCACCTGAAAAAGGTGTTGGTGGGCGCTTATCACATCTAATGCCTGCGTGCCTATCGATCCTGTTGAGCCCAAAATGGCTATACGCCTTTTCATTATGGTTGGGAGTGTTTACAGTTGAAAATCATCAGAAAACAATGTATTGCTCAGGATTTATTGGGGCTCCATTGTGCCAAAGCTCAAAGTGCAAGTGTGGGCCTGTGGTTAGCTCGCCCGAGTTGCCAATAATAGCAATGGCCTCGCCAGCTTTAACCTGTGCCCCCGATTGCTTCAACAGCTTGCTGTTGTGCTTGTATACCGAAAGCAAATTGTTTTCATGCTGAATTTGTATAACATAACCCGTTTCCAAAGTCCAGCTCGAGAGGGTGACCGTACCATCGGCAATGGCCACAATTACTTCGTTGGGTGGGGCTACCACATCAACACCCAGGTGTCCGAGCCTTGCATTGAACGAGTTGGTGATAACACCTTTAACGGGAGGGAAAAAGTGCAGACGTGTTAGGTTGCCCCTATCGTTTTTCGTGTCCATTACAGAGAGGTTGTACAGTTCTTCCGTTTCAATTTGCATACGTAAGAGTGAGTCCTCCATCGATCGAGAAAAGCTTATCTCGCTATACCTAATTGATGTGTCGGGGATGCTCTCCAAATTGTCGGGGCTATCACCCCTAAGTATTGTATGTAAATTGCCCAGGTAGATTTTCCACTGCTGAAGTTCTCGCTCTAAGCTATCGGTTTTTAGCGCATTCTCCACAATATGCCTGCGTGTGGTGCCATCGGGGTAGCCAGGGATAAACTCGCGGATTGGAGTAAAAGCAATTAGCACAGTAACCAACGCTACAAGCAGGATGGCCGTCCCTCCAACTATAGCAATTACGTTCAGCCTCGATAAGCGCATAACTAGCACTTCCTCAAAAGTCTGGTCGTTGTATATGCTAAGCCGATATTTGTTTTTCAGCCTGTGGATGTACTTCTTCTTCGATGTGTCCTTAGCCATAACCTTTTGTTCGAATTGGTGCAAATATAGCTTTTTTTACTGTAAGCCTTTGATGCCAAATTGCAATCTGCTGTAAATAGAGCCCCACATCCTATTAAATTTTGTTAATTACTCCTTAAACTTTGGCGCGGGAAAGTACCCTTGGTAACAACAACGATTTGCATACCGAAGTTTTTGGGAGTTTCTACTGGAAATTATTTATGTTGATAAAACAAAAAGTTTTTCGATATAGTTTGTGGGGTTGTAATTTTTTTCTACCTTTGCACCGCAATAACGGCGAAAGTTCTTTTAAACTTAACATATTATATTGCGGGGTGGAGCAGTTGGTAGCTCGTTGGGCTCATAACCCAAAGGCCGCAGGTTCGAGTCCTGCCCCCGCTACTAAAAACCCTTGTAAGTGCTTAACTTGCAAGGGTTTTCTTTTTATTGGGGGACGTTTGAGGGACGGTTTTTGTGAAAACTAGTGAAAAGATTCTTGAGGGTTTTTATATGTGCCATCAAGTTTGTTGAGTAAGTCCTGACTTTTTAGGGGCTTTGAATATATTGACCCCAGATGACTTTTGTTCATCATAAACGGCTACCTGTTAAAACCTTGGCAAGGTATAGGGTAGTAGTTTGATAAGCAGTTCTAGCCTATCCTTTGCTTCAACTTGCTCTAGCAACGAGTCTACCTTGTTAAGTTCTTCTGTTACAAATTCTTTTAGTAACTGCCTTAAGTCTGTAGTTACTTTGTTTGAAGTTCCCTTTTGTCTTCCTCCTGTTTTTACTCCTATGGCCATATTCTGAAATTTGTTGTCTATAAGTGTCTATTTTAGATAAATGATAATTCAAAAATATGGTATTAGATTATATTTAATGGCCTTAATAATGCTATTTAGCACCTAAAACTTATTCCCCCTCAGCAGCCAAACCATAATCCTTTTTGCTATCAGCAAAAGGGTACTGCTTGGCATCGGTTTCCGATAGCCTATCGGCCATCATTTTGGCCTGTTCAAGTACCGTTTCGGTGGCTTTGGCCTGTAGGTCGGGTGGGTAGCCATGCTTCCTGAGTAATCTTTTAACCTCTCTTCTCATCTTGGCCTGAACGTTCTCCCTTACTGTCCAGTCGATGCTGGTGTTTTTCCTTACGGTTTCAACTAGCTCCTGTGCAATGTGCCTTAGCACCTCATCACCTAAAACCTTAACGGCACTGTCGTTAACCTCAAGGGCAGAGTAAAAGGCATACTCCCTAAAATCTAACCCCAGTTCCTCGCCCCGGCGGTCGGCTGCCTTTATCTCCTTGGCCAGCTCAATCATTACCTCAATCACCTCCATTGAGGTGAGTAGGTTGTTTTGATATCGTCTAACGGCATCGTCGAGCATTTCTGAGAACTTTCTCGACTCAACAAGGTTCACCCTCATCCTTACCTTTACCTCGTCCCTTAAGAGCCTTTTAAGCAACTCTAAGGCAAGGTTCTTATGCTTCATTCCCTTGACCTCGGCCAAGAACTCATCGGAGAGGATGGATATATCGGGTTTCTTTAGCCCTGCTGCATCAAAGATATCTACCACCTCATCGGTAACAATGGCATCGGAGAGGATTTGCCTAATGGCGGTGTCAATCTCATCGTCGGAGAGTTGCTTTTTGCTTTGGGTAACCTTAACAATCCTTGTTTTGATGGCTTGGAATAGCGCCACCTCATCCCTAATCTCCTCGGTGTAGGGGTGTGGTACCGATATGGCAAATGCCTTGGTTAGGGCTACCACAGCGTTGGTATAGCGTTCCTTGCCATTGTCGAGGGAGAGGATATAGTTTGCTGCATCGATGGGGAAAGCCAGTTTCTCCTTGGGCGTTAGCCCAAAGAATCGTTTGTAATCAAACCCTTTGACAAGGGTTGTATCAGTGGGTTGCTCGCTGAACAACTGTGCTACCACCTCATACTTGCCCATCATCACCTCGGCAGCCTCTTGCTGGTCGAAGGTGGGTTTACCCTGACCGCCACTCTCGGTGTAAACCGATAGGGCTTTTTTAAGGTCGGAGGCAATGCCAATGTAATCGACTACCAAACCGCCCTCCTTATCCTTAAACACACGGTTAACCCTTGCAATGGCCTGCATAAGGTTATGGTCTCTCATGGGTTTATCAATATAGAGGGTGTGCAGGCAGGGAGCATCAAAACCAGTGAGCCACATATCGCGGACTAAAACTAGTTTTATGGGATCGTTGGGGTCTTTTACTCGGTTGCCAATATCCTTCCGTTTCTCTTTGCTTCGGATATGCTTTTGCCAATGGAGTGGGTCGGACGATGAGCCTGTCATAACCACCTTTACCATGCCCTTGTCGTCATCATCAGAATGCCATTCAGGACGAAGTTTGACTATGGCAGCATACAGCTCAACACATATCCTTCGGCTCATACACACAAACATTGCCTTGCCGTTGAGGGTTGAGGTTCGTTGCTCAAGGTGGGTAACCAAATCCTTGGCAACTTCCTGTATTCTATGCTCACTGCCCACAATGGCCTCTAACCTTGCCCACTTAGCCTTTAGCTTCTGGCGGTTGGTTAGCTCCTCGCTCTCGGTTAGCTCCTCAAACTCAGTATCTATCCTTGGCTTTTCCTCTTCCTTTAGGTCGATTTTTGCCAAGCGGTTCTCATAGTAAACCCTAACGGTTGCCCCATCGTCAACGGCCTGCTGAATATCATACACATCGATATAATCGCCAAAAACGGCTTGGGAGTTTTTATCGGTTTTCTCAATGGGTGTGCCTGTAAAACCAATAAACGAGGCGTTGGGCAGGGCATCCCTCATGTGTCGGGCAAAGCCATCCATAAAATCGTACTGGCTTCGGTGGGCTTCATCGGCAATAACCACAATGTTTTTCCTATCCGATAGCTTTTCATACTGACCCTTTATGCTCTTGGTTTTGCCATTGCCAAGGTCTATCTTCTCAATGGTCTCGGGCAAAAACTTCTGTATGGTGGTAAAAACAATTCCGCCTGATGATACCTTTAGCCGTTTCTTTAAATCCTCCCTGTCGGTTGCCTGTACTGGGGTTTGGCGGAGCAAATCCTGACTAAGTGAGAAGGTATCGAAAAGCTGCTCATCCAAATCGTTCCTATCGGTTAGCACCACAAGGGTTGGGTTATTGAGCGATAGCACAATTTTGCCAGCATAGAAAACCATGGTTAGGCTCTTGCCACTGCCCTGAGTGTGCCAGATAACGCCTATACGGCCGTTACCCCCAACCCCGTCCCTTCCCCCAAGGGGGGAAGGGGGTAGGGTTGTTGATGAGAACTCACCCCCTGCGCCAGTGGTATAAGGAAGTGCTGATGTGACTGAATTTTCATTTTTTGTATCTAGTGTGCTAGTTGGGTTTGGTGGGATTGGATTTGAAAAGATGATATTTTCTAACTCAATAAGAACATTTTCAATATCATTCAAAATTCTCTCGTTTCTAAAACGAATGATTTTGTTTCCAATGCTACTTAAATATTTGTCTCTTTTTATATCTTTTTTAATTCGTTCTTCTGTATCGTGGACAGAGCCGTCTAACTCAATAATAAGTTTATGTTCATTGCAATAAAAATCTACAATATAATGACCTATTTGATGTTGTCTTCTAAACTTTAAACCTAGAAATTTTTTGTTTCTTACAATTTGCCAAAAAACCTCTTCAGCAGGAGTTTGTTTTTTTCTAAGTTCCCTTGCTTCTTTTAGTAACCCGTTGAATTTAAATCCACCCTTGTAGTTTACGCTCCCTTCCCTTTGGGAAGGACTGGGGTAGGGTTGAACAGCACTTATTGTGCGTTCAACCGCCTTGTTCACGGCAAAGTACTGATGGTATCGGGGTATAATCTTTTTAATCTCCTCCTTATCGCTATGGAAAACGGTGAAGTGCCTTACAAGGTCGAGTAGCACACGCCTGTTGAGCAAACCCTTGGCCAGCACCTCCATCTGTGGGATGTTCTCATCGGCCACCACACGGCCATCGATGGATTTCCAAGGGAGGAAGAACTGACGAGGCGATGTGAGGGAGCCATACACGGCATCCCAGCCATCGGAGGCAATAAGCAGGGCGTTGTAGTGGAATAGCGATGGAATGGCCTGCTTGTAGGTTTGCAGCTGGTTAAAAGCGGCTTTGATATTTGCCCCCTCATCGGCTGCATTCTTTAGCTCAATAACCACCAAGGGCAGCCCATTAATAAACAGGATGATATCGGGGCGTTTGTTGGTGCCTGCCCGCCCAATGGCGTGGTTGTTCTCGATAACTGTAAACTGGTTCACCACCAGAAACTCGTTGCTCTCGGGGTTGTTATAGTCGATTAGCCAAATTTTATCGCCAATAATTCTATCGCCACAGCGGTACTCCACCTCAACGCCCTCGGTTAGGAAGCGGTGGAATGTGTAGTTGTTGTGGTACAGGCTGGGGCTATCGCTCCTAAGCACTTTTCTGAGTGCCTCTTCCTGTGCCTCGGTTGGCACGTTGGGGTTAATGGTGGCAATGGCATTCTGTAGGCGTTGCCTAAGCACCACCTCGCTGAACTCACGCTCCTGCTGGCTACCATCGGGCGATATGGATGTACCGTGTATGTAGGTGTAGCCAAGTTCTATTAGCTCTTGGATTACCACCTGCTCAATGCTATCTTCGGTTATAACATTTACCATCACTTTGGTTTTTTGGGGTTTAATTGACGCTTACCTTAATCATTCTCTTCGTAGTAATATGAGTAGTCAATCCCTTTCATAAAGATTTGGTGGTCGTTTATTTTGGTGGTGAGCGCTTTTTGCAGAAGTGTTTTTAGAACAATACTATTGGTTGGACTTAGCATCATGGCATTCAGGTAGTCCTGCTTGCCTATTTTACTCCAATCGACACATTTTTTGAGGCGTTTCTTTAGTATTAAATCTAACCATATTCTGGTGCTTCGGCCATTCCCTTCCAAAAATGGGTGTGCAATGTTCATCTCAACATACTTGTTAACTATTTCGTTGAATGTGGTTTCGGGCATTGCCTCAATTTGTTTTAGGGTGTTACCCAAAAAGTGAGATACGGCAAACTGAAAACCACCCTTTGAAATATTTTTTTGCCTGATTTGCCCCGCAAAATCATACAGGCCGCCAAACAGATATGCGTGTATCTGCTGCAAACCCTTGGTGGTGCCAACCTCAATGCTATCGATAAACGAGCTATCAAACAGGGCATAGGCTTTGGCCTTGCTTTTCCCGTCGATGCTCTCGTCGCTAAAGGTAAACCATTCCATAAATTGGTTTGCCTTTTTGCTTGGGAACTCTTTACCCAACGCTATAATGCCGTTGTAATCGAGCATATCGGTTAAACGCCTTTTGCCATCGGGTGCAAGGAGCTTCAACTGGGTAGTGGCACTAACCACTTGACTGTTCTCCTTCTTTAGCTTCGCTTTAAGGTATTTCCAATAGTTGCGGGTTTTGGTATAGTTATTTTGATTGGTAAGTATGGCAACAATATCGAGCACCGAGAACCACCACTTGGCGTTTTCCCCATCCCAGAGGGCCCGCACCTCGCGGTCGTTAAAAAAGCGTATGGATATTTTTGCCTCGCTCATACGGAAACGGTATTAATGCCCTTTACTTCTAGCTCTCCTGATATTAACTTGGGGAGGAGGGTGTTTCTTAATGTTGATATTGATTGATTTTCTTTAATAATTGCATCTTTATTATCAAAGATTGGGTTTATTGCTTCATCAAATTTCCTTACAATATTGTCAGATGGTATAATTATGTTTAAATCATTCAATACTTTAGTCGTCATGCTAGGTACTGCTGAACCCACATTCATTGATGCTAAATCAAACGATTTTAAAGTATAAAAGAGATACTTTGAATAATAGTCTGTTTTGATAATTGTATAAAACATTGTGTCAACAGACCAAAAGGGCTCATTAATAAAAAACATATTGCTTAAAGTTCCTTTTCTGGGAATTAGTATTGATTGCTTATCATAAAGAGCCTTATTTGCATATCTCATTATTCCACCAGAACCATATACAGGAATATCTCCATCTTCAAGATGTTTGTGGTCTTTGCCATATTTAACCTCTATAACTTCGTTTAATTTCTCAACCCTCCACCCCTTCGGCATCATCCCCAGCTCGCGTTCAACTAACTCACCGCCTGAATCTTTATAACCCCTCTGTCCTTCAGACATCTCCCCTGAGAGGGGAGAGAAGTTACCGTGGTCGTCAACGGGGAAGTTGAACTCCACAAACCACTGCTTAAACAGGGCTTGGGCAAGGGCTTCGAGGTTTCGGTTAATGGCGTTGTTAAGCTCAATCTTCTCATCGAGGGAGGAGAGGATGGAGGCGATGGCGGTTTGGGTGGGGAGGTCGGGAATATTCCATAAAGTTTCAGAAAGATGCTTCCAATCTGCCCTTGGCATTCTTGTGCCAGTACTTCCTGAGTTTGCTAATTGTGTGAACTCATCGGTAGCAAATAGATAAAATAAGTATTTTGAGTTTACACCATTCTTGGCTTTAACAACATATATATCAGTAGAACAAACACCCTCAAAATTTGGAGAGTACACTTTTTTAAAATACGGCCTAAGCTTGCCATAAAGAACATCATTAGGATAAAACTTAAATTTTTGACTTGTAACGTCTGAAGATTGCCCAATTCCATTTAAGGACAAAGATTCTGGCTCAATGTGTTCTAACCCAATATAAGGAAAAACCATATCACTATTTGGCATAAAGCCTTCTTTCCTTAGCTCTGCAATCTCCCCCAATTTATATTCTTTCCAGTGGCTCATAGTGGGTTGGTTTTAAGTAGTTGCACTGTTTGATACCAGTAGTAGAATGCCGACTTATCGGGCTGCTTCTTTAGCTTGTTTAGGAAGTTCCAGCTTGACTCCTCGATGATTAATGGAGAAATATCCTGTCCTTTGAAATGGTCAATGGGAGCGATGTCGTTTTGCAACAACTTGGCTGCTAAATATGCCACCTTTGAGGCTGCTACGATTGCTTCATCTATCCTAAAGCTGCCCATCATCAGGAAACCCGTGCCAAAGGCTTTAATACCTTCCTGTAGCAATCGGAAGTTCGTTTTTTCGGGCTCGTTCCTGTTCATATCCCTCTTAACAAGGGTAATGCAGGTTTTAATGGTGTCGTACAGAACCATATTGGGGGTAAGCCCCATTGCTTCACCCTTACTACTTCTGAATTGTATTTCCTGCTGGGTGTGTGCCATAAAGCTTCTATGCACCATTTCAATATCTGAAATTTTATCGAAAAGCCTTCCCAAGTCGAATAACTGCTTACAAATCTCCATGGAAAAGGATATTTCCCTTTTATAATATGGAATGCCAATTGTGTTTGGGGCAAAGGCTGTTAGCTTATCACCTGTTATTGCATCAATGGTAGGCGTTTTTACTACAAGTTCGGTGTCGGTTTCTATCCACTTTGCCTTAATTCTGCTTTCGATAGTCTTTGGGTAAATGGGACTATCAATGAGCACATCGAGCAGTATAGTAGGAGGATTTTTTGTTGTAAAAACCGAGTTGAATGTGAAAATGTAGTGTGCCTTGGGAACCCCCGGCTTATAGCTTCTATCCTCATCAAGGGTAACTGAGGTAAACCTCGAATTTTCAACTATTCTGTTTAGAATCTCCTCCAGTTCTTTTCGGTTAGTATTGCAGATAATATCCACATCGATGGAAAAGCGATGCTCGCCATCGAGCAGTAGAATCAAACTGGTACCACCTTTAAACACAAACTTAAGCCCACTAGCCTGTAGCATTTCGAGCAGATGCAGGGCATAAATCATTTTTTCAAGGATATTTACCTGAATATTCTTATGCTCCTTCTGCTGCTTGAAAGAGTTTAACCATTGGGTAGTATAGCATTTCTCGCTAATCATCGAGTAAGTTTTTTACCATATACGACATATTCTTCTCAATAAAAATCTTAATATCCTCTTCACAATCACGCCTTTTAGCGTAGCTAAATAGTTTGGTGAAGTTGATGGTGTAATTTTTTAAGGTATTCTCATAGATTCTAGTTAGCTCTGCCCCCTGATAGAAGTAAAAAAGTTTATTGTCAGCAAAAAGATCAACCAGAATTTTTTCGAGAAGAGGAACGGGCACTTTTGCCTTTTTGCTGATAATCTTTCCAACTGGAGAACGTGTAACTAATTTTTTAATCACAACAGGAAAATTGCTTTCAGCAATATAGAAGTCAACATCTTTCTTGTCGGGGTTAATGTAGGTATCAAAATTAAAAGAGTCCTTTACATGGTAGTAGGTCGATTCAACAAAATCCTTTTCAACCTCAACAATAACAATATGCTTGTTAGATTGGTGCTGCGAGAACTCGTTAACCCAATCGGTTTCCCAGATACAATACTTTACATCCGAGAATTTTTCCTGAATGCTTTTTGCAAGTCTTAGAGATTCTGTCGAAAGTTGGGGCTTGAAAAAAGGTTTGTATGAGATGGTGTAAACACCCCTTTTTAATACTTTAATAATGTTTTTACTCTTTAGGTTGTAAATTCTCCAGCCCAAAGTACCTTCTTTTATATCAGGTTCAAATCCTCGATAGAAATCAAGGAGTTCTTCCCGGCTAAAGGACTCTTTGCCATTAAATTCATCTATAAGTTTTTTCTCAATTGCTCTTGGCATGCTTTACAAATTTTTGCCAAATATAGAAAATATTGGCAAATATTAGAAATCAAAAAAACGCCAGCAAATAAAAATATTGGCAATAATTTGATTTATTTTAAATCTTAATGCCTACTCTCAGCAGATTTTCTTTGATCTTGATTTGCAACTCATTGGATTGCTCAAACTGCTCCTTTAGCTCTGCTGCTATAGCGTTTACCTTCTCCTCAAAGGGAATCCCATCGTCCTCCACCTCCTCGGTGCCCACATATCGCCCAGGCGTTAGTACAAAGTTATTGGCCTCAACCTCGGCAATGGTGGCTGCCTTGCAGAAGCCTGCTACATCCTCATACTTGCCATCCTTGTTTCGCCAAGAGTGGTAGGCGTTGGTTATTTTGGCAATATCATCATCGGTAAAGGCCTTGTTCTTTCTGCTGGTCATTGTACCAATTTTTCTGGCATCAATAAACAGAATCTCGTTGCTTCTGTCCCTAAATTTGCCTGCCCGACTACTAGGCGGGTGGTTCTTCCTGTTCCTTGCCAAGAACCAAAGGCAGGCTGGAATTTGGGTGTTGAAGAATAGCTGTGTGGGTAGGGCTACCATACAGTCAACCACACCCTCCTGTATCATTGCCTTTCTAATCTCTCCCTCGTTGCCCGAGTTGGTGGTCATGGAGCCATTGGCCAGCACAATGCCAGCAGTGCCACTTGGGTTAAGTTTGTTTATGAATAGCTGTAACCATCCATAGTTGGCATTACCCACAGGAGGTATTCCATACCTCCATAGATGGCTATCCTGTAAACTTTCTCCGCCCCAATCGGAGATATTGAAAGGAGGATTAGCCAGTATGTAATCGACCTTTAAATCCTTGTGCTTATCGGCATGAAAGGTATCGCCCAGCTCAATCTTGGCATCAATACCACGGATGGCAAGGTTCATCTTGCACAGCTTATAGGTGGTTGGGTTGCTCTCCTGACCATACACCGCTATATCGCCAATTCTTCCACCGTGAGCATCGAGAAATTTCTCACTCTGCACAAACATACCACCTGAGCCACAGCAACCATCATATATTCTACCAGAATAGGGTTCTAGCATCTCCACCAAGAGTTTTACAATGCTTTGAGGGGTATAGAACTGTCCACCACGCTTGCCCTCGGCATCGGCAAACATACCAAGGAAGTATTCATAAACACGGCCAAGCAAATCCTTGCTGCTATGCCCCTGCTGGTTAAAGCCAACATTCCCGATCATGTCAACCAGCTCACCCAATCGCTTCTTGTCGAGGGCGGGGCGGGCATAGTCCTTTGGTAGCACGCCCTTAAGATTTGGGTTCTCCTTCTCAATGGCCTCCATAGCATCGTCAATATCCTTACCTATGCTGGGTAGTTTGGCTCTCTCATGCTGTAGGTACTGCCAACGTGCTGTTGGTGGCACAAAGAACACATTCTCGGCAAGGTACTCGTCCTTATCCTCGGGGTCGGATAGGGGATCGCCCTTTAGCTTGTTGTATAATTCATCAAAGGCATCGGAGATATACTTTAGGAAGATAAGCCCAAGCACAACATGCTTGTACTCGGCAGCATCCATATTGTTTCTTAACTTATCGGCTGTAGCCCATAGGGTTTTTTCAAGGTCTTTAGTATTGAGCATTACAGTTGAAGTGAAATGTTAAAAAGGAAATGTGTCACTTCAAAATTAATGAAAAATGGGAAACGGTCACGATATCTTCTGTGGTAATTGTCGTGTTATTGAACAGAGACTGATGAAGAAGGAGGCGCTGCCCCCTTCTTTAATACAATAGTTAAGATCAATTGAAGTATCTTGTTGATTGTTTAATTTTTCTGTCCAGTTCCTCTATAAACTCATCACTAGAGTTAATGAACTCTTTTTTAACAGATTCACGGATTGCCTTCCGATGATAGTTTGCTTGCTTTTTTTGTAATTAATTTTGCTCGTTCCAGTTAGCAATCAAATGTATTTGCAAGGTTTTTTCTTTTATTGTGGGCGCTTGTAGAATGGTTTTATGTATATTCTACAGGTTGTAAAACTTACCCATCAACCCAGTCGCCATTCAATTTTATTAGCTCAATTAGCTCATCTACGGCTTTGTCCTCTGGGATATTCTTTTTCACAACCTCCTGCTTTCGGTAAAGCGTAACCTTTCCAGGGCCTGAGCCCACATAGCCGTAATCGGCATCGGCCATCTCGCCAGGGCCATTCACTATGCAACCCATTACCCCAATCTTTAATCCCTTAAGATGCCCAAGGCGTTGCTTTACCTTAAGCAGGGTTTGGTTTAGGTTAAATAACGTTCGCCCGCAGCCGGGGCATGATATAAACTCCGTTTTGGTGATACGAACCCTAGAGGCTTGCAGAATGCCAAAGGCGGTGGATCGTATGGATGATTGGGTGACCTGACTGACGTCGGCAGGCAGATTGATTGTGAGCATAAGGCCATCGGCTAGGCCATCGATAAACAGCGGGCCAGCAATGGCCGAGGTTTGTATTTGGAGGTTGGCCGAGGTGGTGTCTCTAAGCTTTAGCGAAGCAACTATTGGTATGGTTAGCCCTGCTGTTATAATGCTAAATATGGCATTTCTTAGGGCGTAAAAATCGTTGTAATCTCTGGCAGCTATAATAAGCGCAGTATCAGACAAACCTTTTAGCCTCTCAACCAATTCGGGGGTTATATCAATAGCATCAATTTCTATAAAACTTAACTCAGTTGCGGGTTTTGAAGGTGTGGCTTGAGCTAGGTTAACAAGATGATATCTACAAAGCCTGCTTGTTCCAACAAGGGGTAGTTGATGCGAATTCTCCAATCCATCGGGTGCAGCATCTCCAACGTAAATGTAGTCGGCAGCATTCTCATCAGATTTCCACTCGCCATTCTCATTGTCGTACAACCAACCCCACTGCGCTAGTATATCGTAATTTAAGCTTTGGATATTAGCCATGACAATTGGCGGGTTGTCGCCTCCAACGTTACCAACAGCCTTGCTATTAATCTTTTTAAATTCAAATGGATTTACGGGGATATCATCAACGTGTGGTATGCTCACATTTTGCCAATGGGCAAAAATATTCACCAGGTTTTGAGCCACGGGTATCTCATTGGCCGGTTCTTCGGTGAGTGATACGCGAATAGTATCGCCAATGCCATCAATTAGCAATGCGCCAATGCCAACAGCCGACTTTATACGACCATCTTCGCCCTCGCCAGCCTCGGTTACGCCTAGGTGTATGGGGTAGTTCAGGTTCTCGTCCATCATCATGGAGTATAGGTGGCGTGTTGCCTGCACCATTACCCGCGTGTTGCTCGATTTCATGCTCACCACCACCTTGTGGTGATTATGCTTGCTGCAGATACGCACAAACTCCATGGCGGAGTGCGCCATACCAATGGGCGTATCGCCATACCTACTCATAATGCGTTGCGATAGCGAGCCGTGGTTCACGCCAATGCGTATGGTAACATCGTTCTGCTTGCAAATAGCCAGAAGTTCGAGAAATCTTGATTCGGCTCGCTGCAGCTCCTTTCCGTACTCAGCATCTGTAAAAGTAAAAGTGGAGGTTCTCGATTTATCCGAGAAGTTTCCGGGGTTTATCCTTATTTTATCAGCGTGTTGTGCTGCTTCCATAGCAGCAGCCGGATTGAAGTGTATGTCGGCAATAAGCGGAGTGTTGTAACCGCGCTGGCGGAGTCCCTGCTTCACAAGTCCTAAACTTTGCGCCTCCTTAACACCCTGGGTAGTTAGTCTTACATATTCAGCACCTGCCTTTATAGTCAAAATGCACTGCTCAACCGTTGCCTCAATTTGATTGGTGTTGGTGGTGGTCATGGTTTGCACCCTAATGGGATTGGAGCCCCCCAGTGCAATTCCACCAATATTCACCTCGAGAGTTGGTTTGCGTTTGTAGGTGCTTGTGTTGTATATGTCTGCTTGGAGGTTATTCATGGCAAAAAGTTTTCACAAAGTAAATCCTTTGCATCATTTTAAACAACAACACTGTAGTTTGTTTTGCATAACATCAAAAAAAAGATGGAGTTAAAACCTGTAAAGTATGAGTTTATTGCTAAGTTTGCTAAGTCCCTAATCTTTAATATCATTAAACCATGAAGAATATAATTGTTCCCATCGATTTTTCGGAAGAATCGCTGAATGGCCTTAGGCTTGCCATTCATTTTGCCAACAGGTTTAGCAGTAGAGTGCAAATGGTGTATGTGCAAAAGTACCCATCGGAGATGGGGCGAATAGGCTATGAGGAGGAGAAGAAAAATGCGTTGCAGAAGTTCGAGTTACTTAAGCAGGAGTACGCACCTAAGCTTCATAAACCCGAACTACTGGAGTATATCGTGAAAAAAGGTAAGATTTTTCGTGAGGTGGTGAACCAAGCGCAGGCCTTCGATAACTCTGTAATTGTTTGCTCAACCCATGGAGCATCGGGGTTCGAGGAACTGTTTATTGGTAGCAACGCCTTGAAAATTGTTTCTGCATCAGATCTCCCTGTTATCACCATTCGCCACGGTTCTGTAGCCCGCGAGGTTAAAACCATAGTGCTCCCCATCGACTCGTCCAACGAAACTCGGCAAAAGCTACCCCTTACGGCTCAGGTTGCGGCAGCATTTGATGCCGAGGTGCACGTGCTAGGGCTAACTACCACCGAAAGCGATGATATTGAGAACAAGGTGGCTGCTTACTGCAAACAGGTTTGTGAGTATCTAAAGGATCATGGTGTTAGGTACAAGCTCGAACGGCAAAAGGGTCGCGATGTAACATCAACAGCAATTAGCTATGCCCTTGATGTGGAGGCCGACCTTATTTCGATTATGACTGAGCAGAACGACAGCCTTGCCGATATAGTGCTTGGAACTGCAGCACAGCACATGCTCAACAAATCGCCAATTCCGGTGCTAAGCGTTACACCCAAAGAGATCTTTATTCTTGGTAGCTTCAGAACCAGTGGTGCTCCATACTAGGTGTTAGGTTTTCTTGTTGACTTGTTGTAGGCATTACTTCAACTTTAGTAAACCTACAAACTAATGGCGTAGCCACTAGCATTGTTGTACAACAGAACAAAACGTTAAACTTAGTTAGGATTATCTAAATTTTGCAAAACTTTTTTTGTAAATTGCTGTATAAGCACCAAAATGTTCCAAATAAGCTGCATATGGCATTGCAACAATTTGTTTCCCCAAGATGCATGCAAGACATGAGGTTTAGGACAATTAAAACACGCTAAAGGGTATGTCAGAAAAGGTTTCATTGCTTTACGTTGACGATGAGTCAATCAACCTAAAGCTCTTTGAACTTAATTTTAAATCGAAGTTTAGAGTTGTAACTGCGCTTTCGGGCGTTGAGGGTCTTGAAATTCTTAATAGCGACCCTAGCATCTCGGTGGTTATTAGCGATATGCGTATGCCCAAGATGGATGGCCTAGAGTTTATTGCCAAGGCCAAGCAAACCTTTCCGCACATTGTGTATTATATATTAACAGGCTTTGATATTACCGATGAGATTAACGAGGCTCTTAGTACGAACCTGATAGATAAGTACTTCAGAAAGCCTTTCAACTTCAGAGAAATTGAGGGTGCTATTGCTTCTGCCCTGGATTAGGTTTACTACCCAAAGAATATTTCCATTGCCCCCTCAGTATAAATTGCCGAGGGGGTTTTTGGTAAAAAGAAAATAATTACCTTAGTGTAAATAATTCTGAATAGTATGGAATCCTTCTCCGACTTTTACCGAATGGTTGTTGACTTCCTGTCAAAGCCTGTGTTCTCTTCCTCCGACTCAAGGATTTCAGTAGGTATGTTGCTATACCTTGTGCTGGGGTCGTGGCTCATCATTTTTCTCTCTAAGCTTTTAAGCCGGCTGGTGGTTGAACGTTTGCTAAGAAGGTATGGAACCGAAAAGGGGGTTTCCCATGCCATTGGCACCATTTTTAGGTACATATTTGTTTTTATTGGCCTAATAGTGGTTATTCAGTCTACAGGGATTGACCTTAGTGCTCTAACTGTTCTGGCTGGCGCCTTGGGTGTGGGTATTGGTTTTGGCCTGCAGAACGTAACCAACAATTTTATTAGTGGAATAATAATTCTTTTTGAGCGACCCATTAAGGTAGGCGATAGGGTGGAGCTGCCCGAGCTCGATAACCTTACAGGCGATGTGGTTAATATCTCGGCAAGGAGTACAACCATTAATACCAACGACAATATTACCATTGTGGTTCCCAACTCAAAGTTTGTGTCCGATACAGTGATAAACTGGAGTTACAATGATGCCAATGTGAGGTTCAATATCCCCGTAGGGGTGTCATACAAAGAGGATCCCGAGGTGATTAGGCGAATTCTTGTTGATGTGGCCAAAGCACACCCCGGAGTGCTCATAAATCCCCCGCCCGATGTGCTTTTCGATGAGTATGGTGATAGCAGCCTAAACTTTTTGCTTCGAATTTATACTAACGAGTACAGCCGAACGCCAAGGGTGCTTAAAAGCGATTTGTACTACGCAATATTTAAAAAGTTTAAGGAGAAGGGCATTGAAATTCCCTTTCCGCAGCGCGATGTGTACATTAAGGAGAATGTTACTACCCCCAAATAGCCTTACCTAAACATCATTTTTTCGCTTACATATCGTCGATTAGTCCCTCCTTTTGTAGCTCTCTGAGCACAAGTTCGGTCATCTCGCTTTTAAATGGGAATTCATGGCGCACATCGTTTACGTAAGCCTTTAGCCGCATCTTGAGTATAGGTTGATTGTTAGTTTTCTCACTAAAGAAAAGCACGGTAATGGGCTTGTTTAGGTAGATGTATTTTGATACCTGAGCAACCTCAAGGGCTATTTCGCGGGCGCGTTTGGTATCGATGGTGTGGGGTAGGTACACCTCGGCTACTACCTGACAGTTATTCTCGCTCGAGTTGGCGTTGGAAATGGACTGGTTCATCATCTCGGAGTTGGGGATGGTAACCACGCTGTCGTCAGGGGTTACAATTCGTGTAGATCGGAGCCCCACCTCAAGCACCTCGCCGTAGTACTTCCCCGACTCAATCTTATCACCAATCTGAAAGGGCTTGTCGAAAAGTATCATCAGCCCACCAAAGATATTCTTGAGCAAGTCCTGCGAAGCAAAGCCAATGGCCACACCCACCGATGCAAAGAATGCGAATACCGTTTCTCGTGGAGGCTGAAATATTCCGCTAATAATTATGTATGTTACAAATGCCCAACCCGCAATTTTCACCATGGGTAGTATACGTCGAATTGATGGCTGATACTTGGGTTGCCTATCGCTAATTAGTGAGAGTATTCCAGAGATTGCCTTGAGTATGAAGTAACCAATAAAAATGAAAACGATGGACCAGAAAATCTTACCAAACGATATCATTCCCTTTACGTCGGGAGGGTGAGTAATCTCTTCTCTGAGCGATGGTGTGGTTTTTGCTTTCTCCGTGGGCGTGTCGATTTGGGGCTCTTTGGCTAACCCTTTGGTTGTTACAACTACAACAGTTGAATCGGTACCCTCTGGATTAGTTGGCTGTGCTTGTTGCCATATGTAGGCATTGGAGCCTGAAGCTGTGGTAAGCCCCAAAAGGCATAGCATCAGAATTATCGTTTTCCTTCTTATGTCGGTTGCTATTCTATTCATGGTTTGTATAGTGTTTTTCAGTGGGTTCAGGATGTTGGCTAGTGAATCAAATTCTTATCCTTTAGCAGCTGCACCGTTTGGCGGTATAGCAGGGGGTGAACAGAGAAGAAGCGGCCATTCTCAACCACTATTCCCCGATCGCTTAGCCTCATCAGCATAAGTTTGGCTTGCCTTGCATTAATATTGAGCACGTTGGCAAGTTCCTGCGCCTCGAGCTTCTCATGCAGTATAAGGCCATGCAACCCAAATACAACATCCTGCTGCAGGTTCTGAATAAAGCTAAAGTCAACCCCATCGAGCGAGTTGATATGGCAGGTGTTCTCTTCAATCTTATCTATACTCCTAATCCAGAGCTGCAGCGCAAAGGCAATGTTCGAGCGGGTAAACCCATTAAGCATATCAAAAAACTTGTCCTTTAGGTAAGCCTGCTGTTGCTCGGGGTTCATTTTCACAAACGAGCGAGTGGACAGATCGATACCTGAAGGCTTAAAGTTGAGGTAGTAGCCGCTGGTTTTGTGGCGCAGCATAATTATGCTCTCTATCTCCTCAGCGTTTAGGTTATCCATACGAATAACCAGAGGGAAATATCCGTAGAGCCCAATGGATTTATTAAGGTATTGCGAGGGGTATAACCCGCTGGTGCATACCCAAAATATACTTTTGCTGGTGCTGCTCATAAGCTCAAATAAATGCTTAAGGCTTTTAAATCCCCCAGGCTGGCGGATGTAAAGTAGGTGGAGCTTGTCGAGGTAAACAATAAAGGGCTCTTGTTGTGTGGCAAACCCAGTAAACTCCTGAGCGCTGGCAAATCCAGTGCCCCTTATGCTTAACCCAAGCTGATTTAGCAGTTGCTCTTGGCTAACGATTCGTTCGCTAAGGGTTACGGTTTTTATCAAGGGCTTAGGGTTAAGCTGGTTCTCGAAGAACATTTCGCAAAACGAGCTTATACCGCTACCCATTTCGCCCACAATGAGCACGGGCATAAAGCTGCCCGCCTGCCACTTCTCGTAGGCTTGCCCTAAGGCTTTTGTCTCAGGGGTTCGCTCAAAGTAAAAGGTTTCGTCCTTTAGCGGCTCGTTTACAAATAGCCTACGGTACACAAAAGGCAAGCTTTGGAATGCTTGCTCGCTCTTCACAAGAAACTCGCTTACCTCAATGGAGATATCCTTGGCTGTATGCTGAATGCCCAGCTTGCCCTTTAGGTACCCAATGCTTTTGTTTACCTTCTGATTTGTTAATCGGTATGTACTTACGGCTTTACTTATAGACCTCAGAACGATAAGCCTTACTGCTTTGGCCACCCGTTGGCCCCTACGTATGGCTCTTGCTTTTGCTATTCGGTATTTAATTTTCTCAACCGTTGAGTTATCGGTTAGTTCGAAAAGGGAGTTGGAGAACTCTTCGACTGCTGCGCCAAAATCTTTTTGCAGCTCATCGATAAACTGCTTGAATCCATTCCTTAGATCCTCATACTTGTTCGCTGCACGCTCCATCCCCGAGAGGGCATTGTCGAGGCTTGCCTGTAGGCCTTCTGCCCCTTGCTCATCGAGGATTACAAGTGAGGTTTCGAGGTTGAAAAGAACAATCCGACCAAGGTCATCAAGCTGTAGCCTAATCTGCTCCAGCTCGTCAATGCTGTGGGTTTTAATGTTTTTAGCCGCTCTTTTTAGCTCCTCCGTCATCTCAAACTCAATCAGCTCGTTGGCCGAGATGGAGCTAAGGGCTTTGCTTGGGTAGGCCTGCGAGGGGTCAAAGCCTTCAACTAGGATTCGTTGCTGAGTCATTTCACCAAGATCGGAAAGCAGCTTACTCTCAGCCTCGTCGATAATAAGGGGAAAATCCTGCTTGAAAAGGGTATTTGTTATCGCGCTGATTATACCATTTATTAATACTTTGCCTGCATTGTACTTTAGTAGCTGAACGCTTTTTTTGAACTCATCCAAATCCTTTAGCTCAATGCTTTCTTTAACCTTTGCAATAAATTCAGGTATCTTTGCTAGCGGTTCCCCAACCACTTCAGCCTTTCCTTGCAGCCTATACTTGAAATGCAAACCAGCCTTTTGCGCATTGGTGGTGAGCACATAGATTTCTTGGTTAAATTTCCAGTCGTCGGCCAGTATGTACAGGGTGTTAAGCCGGTTGTTCAGCTGGTTGGTGTAACGCTTCTTGATTCTGGATAGGTCGCGTTTACGCCTTGCCTCGCGATGCTTAAACGATTTAAACTCTAGGGTGCCACCAATCTTAACCTGTTGAATAAGCTGCTCATCAATTGAATTCAGTCCTTCAGTCAGCAGTTTTACCAGCCTGGTTCTGTGCGAAGTTACCTTACGCTTAATGCTCCTTAGCTTCTTTTGGTGTATATCTTTCCAACCCTGGGTAAACTCCTCTCTGTTTATTTCGTTAAGCGCAAACTTGTTGATATGTTCGTACAGCTCATCATCTACCATCCACATTTCGTTGGCCAGCAGAGCACTTTGCTTGTATGCCTCATCGGCAATGTCGATAAATTGATGAAGGAAAAGGTTGCCGAAGTACCAGCTGCTTAGCTTGCGTATGGGGATTTTCTGCTTCCACGGAGGGGTTTCCTTGGCAGATTTCTTAAAGATTTTTCTAACAAGATTTCCTGATTTGGTGGGCGTGGAGTATAACCAGAACCCTACTCGTTTTAGTAGCTTGATCAGCTTCTCACGAGACCCATCGGTGGCAATGGGGTAAAATCTTTCTTCGGGCTGATTCGCAACCCAGTGCCTGGGCAGTTTTTTAATAAATCTGAAGAACTCATCATCAAATGTACCGAGGCATTGCTTTGGGTTTAATGAGATTCTGTCGCCTATCCACCCATCGAGCGCGGTTAGCATATCGTTGCGAAACCGAATATGCTCCAATAGTATTCTAATGCTGTCCTCTTCGTCCTCAAAGCCTTCAAGCTCTTCAATATGTTTTTGGCTTAGGTTGATGTAGCTAGCAAGCCACTGCTCAAGGTTGGTTAGGGGTTTTTCAACTATTGGGGTAAGGCTTTCCGATATCAGCCCTTTTATGCTGTGCAGATGATTGCCAATGCGCTTATCGATATTCATAATGCCTAGGTTGAATGTAAAGTATGGGCTTGCTCTGCAGAGCAAACCCATACCAAATTTAGCATAAATAGCATTTAGACAACCCCTCCTTGAGGTTTTTTTCTGCGCAATAAGTCCTGCAAGAGCTTATACCTCGCCAATTTGGGGGAAATTGTATTCGTAGTTCAAGGGAATAATGTCGTTGTATGCTTCCATTGTACCATTCGCAAGGCAGGTTTCAATAATTATGCGACCCACCGGATGAAGCTCAGGGGTTAGGTACTGGGGCAACTCCTTTTTAAAGAAGTCGAATAGGATCTTTGCTCCAGCATCGTAGCCCTCTGTTCCCACATCTACCTGATGGTGAACCTGAAGAAATCGCTTGGGAACGCTTGCCCCCTCAATGGTGAGGTACTTTAGCTCGTAGCCTAGCAACGAGCAGCGAGCCTCTTGGTACTGGTCGGTGCGCAGCTTGGCGCTTCCCCTGCGGGTAAGGTACTCGCGCATGAGCAGCTGGGGCTTAAAGCCAACTTTCCAGGCGCCAATGTGCTGGTTCGGTACCAGGGTGTATCGGGTGCGGGGGTTATCCATAATCTGCTCAAGCAGAAGGTTGGCGTGTCTTACCCTTAGGCCCGAAGCGAATGGCCAGTAGGAACCCACACCTTCCGACTCCATACCCTCGCCACCCACAATGCTGGGGTTGCCATGTCCACGGGGCGAAACCAATCGCCATAACCACGCCAATGCTGGCGGTAAAATATGGAATAAGCCCAGAATACCATAGGTAGGATTTTCCTTTGTACAAGGGGGTGTTCGAACCCCAAAGCTTCGCACATCAACCGAGATGGGTGTACCAATAACATTGGGCATACTCTCGCGGGGCAATACCACCCTAGGGTTTGGGCATCGCTTACCCGGCGCATCCTCAATGTGATTCCATGCAAGCGCTGTGCTGTCGGGCATGGTGTCGATATTTAGGAATAGTAGAGGTCTGCTGGGGTTTATGGTTATTTTTTCGAGAAGCGGATCGTCGCCATACTCCTGTATGCTATCAACCCTAATAAACCAAGAGTTCTCGGCATCGGAAACCCAAAGCTTGCCATTATCCTTTTGTATCGATGGATGGCAGAAGGCCATGTCGTCGGTAACGGGGTTGAACGAGCAGAACATGGGTAGGTTAATAAATCGCGATTCGCCAGTTATAATATTCTGGCCTATCTTGATATCCCCTTTGGGTTCACGCACAATGGTTTGTAGCATCTCACTTTTTCCTCCACCGCTGGCTCCTTCATGCATGAATGTGGTGATATTGTCGTAGGGACTTATTACCTGAACTGTTGAGCAGTGGGCTGTTACCCAACCCTCGCGCTCGCCCTTGGTGAGTAACGCTCCGTAAAGACCCTTTTTGGCACTGGGGCCAGGGTAAAGGTTGTACGAGTATATTTCATGAAGCGTTTGGGTGCGGTTGTGCACAACCACCTGCTTCCCGTCGAAGTGGGTATGGCGGAAGGGCGGTGCAACGTATATAACCGATTCAACCTTAAAATCGCTTGTAAGGTCATCAATGGGTACAATTTGCTGAAGCATGGCCAACCCCAGCGCAAAGAAACCTGCATTGGCAGGGGCAATCGCAATACCACCCACACCAATCCCATCGCGACCAGCAAAGTAGAAGAATACGGCCAACTCCTGATTCTTAAGCCACTCGAAGGTTTCGGCTTTTAATGTGTTGAACTCATACTTGTACTTATCCCTAAATCGGGCTTTATCGCTGGGCAGATCATCGGCTATTACCATGGTGCCCGGATCGCGGCGGCGCATATAGGGCTCAACGTAGTTGGCCGAAATACCGTTGGTTACACGATGCACTATGGCTTCGGTAATCTCTCCCTTCCCGGCTACATCGTACTTCACTTCGTAGGTGTTTTGCCCCTCGCCACCCAGCGCGGCCATAGCTAGTTCATCTGTCGTATTAAACACTGTGTAGCCCTTACAGCTGTTGAGTAGATCCTTCACGTTATCGGGAACAATAACGCCTTTGGCTTGTAATGATTCGAAAAGTTTGCTCATATGATTATGTTTAGTTTTTCCAAATACTTTGACTTTTTACACCTACTCTTCAACCACCATTTCTAGCTTTGCTTCGCTCCCTGTGGTGAAAAAGCTTGGTGTAACGTTTCGGAGGTTGTAACGCGAGCTCATCGACTCGCCATATGCTCCAGCTGAGCGAATAGCCAACAGATCGCCGCGCATAAGTTTTGGGAGTTCAATCTCGGTGCCAAACACATCGCTACTTTCGCAAATTGGCCCCACTACATCATAGGTGTCACGCTGATCAACCAGAGGACTAACACAGTAAATACTGTGTTTAGCCTGGTATAGGGCAGGTCGAATTAGGTTGTTCATGCCTGCGTCAACAACTGCAAAGGAGCGATCTTCGCCTCGTTTGATATAAAGTACTCTGGTGAGTAGCTCGCCACATTGTCCAACCAGCGATCGTCCCGGTTCAAAGTGAACACTAACCTCATTCCCAACGTTGAGGTTGGTGGCAAAGGTACCAAAATATTCGGAGAAGTTTGGTATGGGGTTCTCCAACGGGTTCTCGTAATCGATGCCCAATCCCCCGCCTAGGTTGATGTATGTTAGCATTAGGTTGCTAAACCGTTGGTATACCCCATTAGCAAATTGGGCCAGCTGGGTAAATTTTGTGAAATCGAGAATTTGTGAGCCAATATGGAAATGAAAGCCAATAAGTTTCACCCCGTTAAGGGTAGGTAGAACCCTAATGGCCTCCTCCAGCTCCTCATTGCTAAAGCCAAATTTATTTTGGCTAGTTCCTGTGGTGATGTACTTGTGCGTACCAGCATCGAGGTTAGGGTTTAGCCTAAGGGCAACGGGCGTTACTTTTCGCTTGGTAGCCGATAGTTCATCTATTACCAGCAGCTCCTCGAATGATTCTACATGAATACATTGAATTCCCTTAACAATGGCTAGCTCTATCTCTGCATTGGTTTTGCCTACCCCAGCAAATACAATTCTGCCTGCAGCAAATCCTGCATCGAGAGCTGCTTGCACCTCGTTGCCGCTCACGCAGTCGGCACCTATACCACTTTGGGCAATTGTTTCGAGAATTCTAGGGTTTGAGTTGGCCTTTACGGCGTAATGGAGGTTGTATCCGTATGGCGAAGATTCGGCTATCGCCACATCCAGTGTTTGCCTTAGCAGGCCTAGGTTGTATCTATATGCTGGTGTTTCCATTATTTACTGTGCTTACTGTTTGTGGGTTATTAACTACTTGCTGTAATGCCCGTAGGGCATCAATTTTTCTCTCGCTTTGAACCAAAAGGGTTATGTTGTGCGAGCTTCCTCCGTACGATATTAGGCTGATGGGAATATTTCGTAACGAATTGAATACCCTTGAGGCCATTCCTGGGTTTTGTGCAAGAAAATCGCCTACCACGCAGATAATGGTTTGGCCCTGCTCAACCTCTACAGTGGAAAACGATGTAAGTGCCTTAAGGATATGCTCCAGATGGCTTGTATCGTCAATGGTTAGGGTTAAAGCAACTTCCGATGTGGTGATAAGGTCGACCGGGGTTTTATACTCATTAAAGATGTCGAAGACCTTCTTCAGAAAACCGTGTGCCATCAGCATTCTAAGCGATTTAATTCGAATGGCGGTAATGCCATCCTTGGCGGCAACTGCTTTAATACCACCTTCACGTTGTTGCGATGTAATGGTGGTGCCTACATCGTTGGGGTTAAGGGTGTTCTTGAGCACCACTGGGATATTCTTTTCCTGGCATGGGTGAATGGTTGATGGATGAAGAATTTTAGCTCCAAAGTAGGCCAGCTCTGCCGCTTCGTCGAACGAAAGTTCACGGATGGGCAGCGTTCCCTCAACGTATCGAGGATCGTTGTTGTGGAATCCATCAATATCGGTCCATATTTGCACTTCGCTAGCATTTATGGTATGGCCAATTATTGCTGCGGTATAGTCGCTACCCCCACGTTTTAGATTGTCGACCTCTCCACGGGAGTTTCGGCATATAAAACCTTGGGTTATTATAACATTGATTCCTGTGCATGAGTCGAGCAGTCGGTTTAAATTCTCGGCAATATAATAATGGTCTGGTTCGCCATCCTTATCAATCCGCATAAAGCTAAGTGCAGGTAGTAGTGCGGAGTCTACGCGTTGCTCGTTGAGGTACAGATGGAATAGGTTGGTGGACAGGATTTCGCCTACGGCCAGTATCTCTTTTTTTGCAGTTGAGTCTGCATTCTCAACTTTGTTGTACAATTCGTTAAAAATCTTTTTAATCAACTCTTTACCCTTCATTTTGTATTTTGATGATGCAAAAAGGTTGTCGCAAGTGGTCATGTGCATCTGTTCAACCTCTTTCAGCTTATCCTTAGCCAGCTTGGTATTACCCTTTGCCGCCAGGTTTGTTGATTCCACTAGAATATTGGTTACCCCGGCCATAGCCGATAGAACCACTACAATGGGTTCTGTGGTGGGGATAATGCGCCTCAGGTTCTGAATGCGCTCTGCGGATCCCACCGATGTGCCGCCAAACTTTAAAACTTTCATCTTTGTAATTGAAGGGTTTGATTAAACAAAAAAAGGCCTGCAGAATTCTGCAGGCCTTGTATCTATCTAGATTTAGAGTTTTCGCTATTCACCCATTTCACCTAGCCTGCGTAAGAACATACGTTTCTTCATCAACATAGCCATAGCCATGTCGTTACGTTTATCCTTAAGCATAGAGGTGAAAATGGTCAGTGTCATAACTTGCTGTTTACGGGTGCAATATTAGTCATAATTTTTTTACTGCAAATTTTTTGGATTGATTTTTTTTATTCTTGCAGCGTTTAAAAAGGTAAATGCGTAATAGGTATGTAAATGCTTTTGTTTCGTTTTTCTTTATGGTAGCCCAACAATAGATTAAATGTATGAAAAGATTAGCCTATACAGCCATTGCGTTTTTTATGCTTGCGAGTAGCCATGCGCAATATTATAGCGACAGACCCCTCGAAATGACTTTTGAACAGTCCGATTTCTTTTTTTCTCCATTGCACATAAATCCATATGGTACCCATAATTTTGCAATGGCCTCGCAGCTTTCACTAGATCACCCGCTGCTCAATATTCAGCGAAACCCTTCCACGGTTTCCGAGGACAGATCCGATTCGTTACCATCAAATTATTTATATATCGATTTTAGAAATTCCTTAAGTACTACAAATAGAGGTTATTCAGGGATTTACCCTATGGTTTACGACTATATCCCCAGGTATGGCTATTACTACACCTCTAAACGAAACGAAGTATCACCCTTGCTGAGCTTGGCATATTTAACACAACTCCCTGTTTTAAATAACTCCATTTCGATAGGAGCAACCTATCAGATAATAACTCAGGGCGAGCGGTACTATGCTATTCCTTACGATATTTACCGAAGCAATGCAGGGAAAACTTTTGACGGATATACCTATATGGGAACCGAGGGCTATACAATCGAAGATCGTTTTTCAGGTTCCGATGAAATGTACCATGAGGGGCATTCGTTAAATCTTTTCCTTAGTTGGAAGCCCACTGATGCCTTATCGATTGGCGCTAAGGCTGGTCGTTTTATTTTCGATCGTGAGGGAAGTTTTGGGAGTAGCAATCTTTGGAATCAGAGGCCAGATTACCAATCGTATTGGAAAAATTTCGAGAACCGAAGTCAGGAGTATGATCATTGGGATTTCTCTCTTGGATTAAACTATTTGGCAGGTAAAAATAAAATCGGTTTCTACGCTGGTTATTTAACTGGAACGGCAACTCAACTATTGGACAGGGACGATGAATCGATCTCGAATAGTGGACAGGAGGGTAGCACCAGCTGGAGCGATTACAGTAGTTGGTACGTGTCAGATCAGAGTTGGGAGCATATGGGACAAAATATTTACGGTGGATTTCAGTGGGAGCGGGAGGTTCGATCCGATTTAACTTTTCGCTTGTTATACAACCTGTCATTGTCTGAACAGGATATTTCACTAGCCTCAAGCATTGAGAGTGAATCGGAGAACGATTACTACTACGAGTACTCCAGCAGGGTAAGCGAAAGTAATGGGTATTCCAATATGCACGATTATAGAACGGGCTCGGGTATGCGAACCAAGTTGACCCATTCTGCTGGCGCAGGGTTTGAGTGGCAGCTGGGCGAAGGTAAAAAGGTTCGATTTGGAGCCATAGCCGGAATTCGCAAGCAGCAAACCGACACCAGCGAGGATGTTGATGCCTATGCAGAGTCGTACTATTACTCAAGGTACGATTACGAATCAACAATAAATACGTGGGAAAGGTACACCAGAACTGTCGAGGACAAAACTATTCTTTGGGAGTTCGATTCTCGATTGAGATCTTTTCAAATACCCATATTCTACGAACGGAGTTATAGCGACCGTTTCACAATGATTTTTGGATATAATCGTACGATGAATTTTTGGCTGGTCGAAAGTAGTACATTGATTCTTTACGATTATCGCGAGAGGGAATTTGATGGAGACATAACAATAGATCAAAACGTAGGCGAGAGAATTACTGAACCCCGCGATAGGGTTAGTCGTGTGTCCAATGCCTTTATGGGTGGGCTAAAGTTTAATCCAACCCAGCGATTTGGGGTCGAACTAATCGTTTCACCTGTTTTCGAGAAGAGTGCATTATCAAGTGAGCACCACTTTGGAATACAGGTTTGGCTGGGCGTGAATATGAATTTGTAATGCGCAAAATTCATAATCTATTAACCAGATAGTATTATTGTAATTTCTTACTAACATTTGCATTAGCATTGCAGCGTTTCCAATATGATGTGCGTATTACATTATAAAAGCTAATACCTAACTTTATTTTTAGAATTATGAATACCTCAAAAAAAATCATTCTCGGCATTGTTATCCTATTGCCATTCCTTTTAATATCCTGTTTGCCCGAGCCCGAGCCCTACTTTCAAGGTGAATTGCCATCAACACCTGTAAATCTGGCTCCATTTAATACCGAGTACGACGACTATAACTCAACGGCACCAACCCTTGGAAGCCTTATCCCATTCTGCTTCTCAACCAACAGGAAAACCAGTGGGGGGAATTTTGATATTATTTACCAGCCCATGACGGTGTCGTTCTCAAAAATATCGGGAGAACTTGCCATTATTAATGGTTATTCGCACTGGGGTGTTTACCAGCCTACCCTTGATGTTATAAATGATGCAGTTGATAAGGCTAATACCGTTGGCAACGAGTTCGGGCCATACCTGGTTTTTAATCCCAATAGAAAAACTAACAGCGACGAATTCCTCCTACTTTACGCAACCGATATCACGGGTAAGTTTCAGATTGGCTACACACACAATGTTGATTTAAACACCTTTACCGAAGGAGCACCACTTAGTGCATTCGCCTCGGATTATAACGATTTGTACCCATCTTTCAACAGCGATCTATCCAATGGCGATATATTAGGTATCTACTTTTGTTCCGACCGTGAGGATGATGTTTTTAACATCTACTTTACCCCAATTGATATTTCCGATGACAATCTTATTGAATCATTAGAAAACCTAAATGATATTGAAGTGGCTAAGGTTGAGGCCCTGTCGAGCGAGTACGACGATAAGTGCCCTTACTTTTTTGGTGACAAAATGGTTTTTGCATCTAACAGACCCGGTGGGCAGGGTGGTTACGATTTGTACTACTCCACGTTTGAGGATGGCCAGTGGTCGGCACCTGTGAACTTTGGGCCAACAATTAACTCCCCCGAAGATGAGTTTCGCCCAATTCTAATTGAGGAGTATGTTGATGTGGCGAAGTTTATGATGATCTTCTCTTCAAATCGCCCTGGAGGTAAGGGTGGGTACGACCTGTACTTTGTGGGTATTGATAAGTAGTAAGGAAACTTAAACAGATAAAACAATGAAAAATTTACTTCCAACTTTACTGATTCTTCCCCTTGTGTTTTTGGGAGGTTGCAAGAAGGATGACCCAATCCCCAACCATACCCCCAAGGTGATCGAGCTAACTACAAAATCGGCCGAAGTGATTTCCAACAGCAACGACTTTGGCATTGAGCTGTTTACCAAAACGGCTGCAGAGGAGAATAAAAACCTTATGCTGTCGCCCCTTAGCGCTAGCACCGCGCTTACAATGCTACTGAATGGATGTGCTGGAGAAACTTACACCCAGCTCAAAAGCACATTGAAATACCCAGAGGATATGAGTATTGTTGAGGTAAACGAAGCTTATAATAGTTTGGTAGGACAGCTTTTGCAGGCCGACCCAAAAGTTAAGTTGGCCTTGGCCAACGCCATATTCTACCGCAACGGGTTCTCCGTTAAGCCTTCATTCCTAAGCACAATGGACAACGATTTCGACGCCCTCATTCAGGGGCTCGATTTTGGATCGCCATCGGCACTTACTACAATTAACAAGTGGGCTAGCGATAATACCTTTGGGAAGATCCCCAAGGTTCTGGACGGTATTTCTAGTAATGCTGTGATGTTCCTTATGAATGCCCTTTACTTTAAGGGCGATTGGAGCTACCAGTTCGACAAGTCGCTTACCAATAACAGGCCATTCTACTTCGATAACGGAACCACTGCCAATGTGCCAACCATGCAGGGCGATGTGGGTGCACGAGTAGTCTATGGCAATAGTTATAAAGCCATTGAACTGCCATACGGACGAACCAATTTTACTATGGTTCTTATTGTACCCAACGAAACTTTACAGGATTTTAACACTGATTTTTCTGGTGGAGCATGGCAATCAATTACCTCATCGCTCGATAGCTACCCCGAGTTTGGGACGGCAGAGGTTTATATGCCCAAATTTAAGTTCTCATACGAGAAAATACTGAACGACCAGCTCAAGAGTATGGGTATGAATGATGCCTTTGATGAATTGCTAGCCGATTTGTCGGGTATTGCCGATGCATCAATATTTGTAAGCTTTGTAAAGCAAAACACCTTTGTTGATGTTAACGAAGAGGGTACCGAGGCTGCTGCTGTAACAACCATAGGGGTAGAGCTTACCTCCACTCCAGGGCCCGTAATCTTTAGGGTCGATAAACCTTTTGTGTTTGCCATTCGTGAGCGTACCACCAACACGCTAATGTTTATTGGTCAGGTTGCCGATCCCCGATAGATCTGGCTTTATTGAATCTTATTGCATTAATCGGTGGAAAACAAAATTAAATCGGGTCAATAAGAGTTATATTTATGGATTCGATTTAGTGGTACAGAATGGCTTGGAACAAACAGGATATTACGAGTTTATCGGATGAGGAGCTGATTGAGGGTTGCCTAAAGGTCAACTCGAAGTATCAGGAGGCCTTTTACAAACGGTATTTCTCTTTCGCCATGTCAATCGCTATTCGATATTTTCCAAACCAGAGCGAGGCTATGGCCATAGTAAACGATGGCTACGTAAAGGTGTTCGAATGTCTCCCCAGTTATAACCATGCCAAGCCATTTAAACCATGGTTTGCAACGATATTGGTCAATACAGCTATCGATAGCTTAAGGCGAAATCAGAAGCACTCATATAATTTGACCATTGATGATAACGAGCTAGGCAACGATATTGAACCCGAAGTGGAACAATCACTTAGTGCCGACGATATTATAAAGCTATTTGCCCAGCTTCCCGAGGTGTACCGCATAACCTTTAATCTTTACGAGATTGAAGGTTACACCCACGAGGAGATAGGGGAAATGCTGGGGGTGGCCACATCAACATCGCGATCGAATTTGACTAGAGCCAAAAGGATGATTCAAAAGATATATAAGCTGCATATTAATTCTGAGAAGAGGTGCCATGAAGCAGTTTGATAAAGATTTTTCAGATAGGGTTAAGGAAACATTTGGCGGCTACAACGCCGAGCATTTGGCCAATGCCGGATGGGAGGCTTTTGTTCAAAAGCAGAATAAAACCAGAGGTATCCTTGCTCTATTGCCCTTTTGGGCAAAGGCTGCATCCGTAGCAATTCTGCTTTCCCTTGGCAGCTATATGGCCTTTAGGGCGCTGCAACCCCATTCTCAAGGTACACAATTGGTCGAAAGTCAGGTGCGTGAACTCCCTCAAGCCATAATGGCAAACGAATCCGATGAGCAAAAAGCTTTGCCAGCATCTCATCAAGCCAAACCTACAAATCAACCAACAGTTGCACGAAGTAAGGAGGATAATAAAGTATTGGTTGAGAAAAAGAGTTACAATCAGCTTGCTGTTTTGGATTCCGTTTTGGAGAAAGAACCCGACACGTTGCTTATGGCCGAAGCAATTAGCTCTGTTGAAGAAGGAGCCGATCTAAAGGAGATACAACAAAAGGATCATATGGGCGAGTTGGATTCGAAAGCAGAAAGCGATAAGCATGTAAGTACAGGCTATACGATGCAGCAACTTGTTGAGCCAATGGCTCAAGCCCACCGAACCCAGAGAACTAAAATTGCTGCTGGGCTTTCGGGTATGGTGGCTGCAGTGGAAAACCTAATCTCCGATGCCCCGGGCGTTTCCGTTGGGCTGTACACCGAGCATAAGCTAAGCAACAAAATCTACATAAGGCCTGGTTTGGCCTTGGCCAAGCATAGCTACGGTTTGCAGACCCTTGCCTCTGGCAATAGCGATTTAATGTACAACGCCCTGCCCACCACTAGCCATGGTGAGTACTCAAGTGAGGCCGTGCTGTTCGACAACCACCTTGACCTTGTGGCAATGGAAATTCCCATCAACTTTGTTTTTAAGATATATGAGAGAAAAAATTCGAATTTCTTTGTTTCTGCAGGTGCTTCATCGCTAATTTATCTTAGCCAAAAATTTACGGGCACAAGCCGTTACTCCGAAAAGTTAATCGATTTTTCATCAGGAGCATATTATCTCGACTCCAACACTACTTCATCAGTAGAGGTAAGTAATGAGTACAGCGCTTTTAGCCGATCAGATCTTTTCGGGCTGCTAAACCTATCGGCTGGTTACACCTTCCCTTTTACCGATAAGTCCACAATGTCGGTCGAACCTTTTGTGCAGCTACCCTTAGGTCAGCTAACCAGCAACGAAATGCGGATGGGGTTTGGCGGAATATCACTTAAAGTGCAAATAAAATAGACGGGATATTTTCACAATTCTACCCTACCCATTTAATTCCCTATGATTATTCTATTTCAGCAAAAGCCAATTATATATAGCCATAAAGTATGGGTGGAAAATAGCGCATTGCATTAGAATTCAGCGAAATATTTTGCTGTGTAATGTTTTTTTTATACTTTTGCACCGTCATGCCGCAGGCGCGCAGGGGACCCGAGTCCCCTGTTTTGCTATAATAACTTGAACGATGATTGACAAAAAACTAGTTGAAGAAATTGTTAATGAGCAGCTTAATCCTGATGAGGAGTTTGTTGTTGATATCTCTGTTTCCGCTAGTAATAAGATAATTGTTCTGCTCGATGGCGACAACGGAATTACCATCGATAGGTGCGTAAGGGTTAGTCGTGCCGTTGAGCAGAGCTTCGATAGGGAAGAGCAAGATTTTGAGCTAGAGGTAGCATCGGCTGGCTTATCCGAGTCGCTTAGGCTGCCAAGGCAGTACAAGAAGAATGTGGGCCGAAGCCTCGAGGTGGTGAAGTCCGATGGGCAGAAGTTGAAAGGGCTACTCCTTAGCGCCAACGACAGCTCCCTAGTGCTTGAGATTGAGAGCATGGTAAAGCCAGAGGGTAAAAAGCGCAAGGAAAAGGTAGTTGAGCAGTTCGACATTCCCTACACCGATGTGAAAAGTGCCTTTGTAGTGATTTCGTTTCGATAAGATATTTAAATACTAATAAGCAAATGAGTACTATTAATTTAACCGACACCTTTGCAGAGTTTAAGGAGCTAAAAAGCATCGACCGGCCCACTATGATGAGCGTGCTGGAGGATGTGTTTCGCAATATGATCATCAAGATGTATGGCTCCGACGACAACTACGACATCATTATCAATATTGATAAGGGTGACTTCGAAATATGGAGAAACCGCGAAGTGGTTGAGGATGGTGAAGTTGAAGACCCAAACAGGCAGATTGCCCTTACCGAAGCCAAAAGTATTGAGGAGGACTATGAGGTTGGCGAGGAAGTAACCGACGAGGTTAAGCTGGCCGATTTTGGCCGTCGCGCCATTCTTGCCCTTAGGCAAAACCTTACAGCTCGTATCCTCGAGCTCGAAAAGAATAACCTTTACTCAAAGTATAAAGATAGGATAGGTGAAATTATTACCGGTGAGGTATACCAGGTATGGAAAAAGGAAATTTTGGTGCTTGATGACGAAGGAAACGAGCTGATCATACCCAAAACCGAGCAAATTCCATCCGACTTTTTCCGTAAGGGCGATACCATAAGAGCCGTTGTTGTTAGGGTTGAGATGAGGAATAACTCGCCAATCATCGTGCTGTCGCGTACTTCACCCGTTTTCCTTGAGCGTCTTTTCGAGCTTGAGGTACCCGAAATTTTCGATGGCCTTATCACCATCAAAAAGATTGTACGCATACCCGGTGAGCGCGCTAAGGTGGCTGTTGAGTCGTACGACGAGCGTGTTGACCCCGTGGGAGCTTGCGTGGGGATGAAAGGAAGTCGTATTCATGGCATAGTGCGCGAGCTTCGCAACGAGAATATCGACGTAATAAACTTTACCAATAACATCCAGCTATACATCACTCGTGCGCTAAGCCCAGCCAAAATCAATTCCATTCGAATTGACGAGAAGAATAAGCGTGCCGAGGTTTTCCTACAGCCCGAAGAGGTTTCGTTGGCAATTGGTAAGGGCGGCTTTAATATCAAGCTGGCTGGCCAGCTCACTGGATACGAGATTGATGTATTCCGCGAGGCCGATGTGCAAGACGAAGAGGATGTTAACCTTGACGAATTCACCGATGAGATCGACAGCTGGATCATCGATGTGCTTAAGGGCATTGGTTGCGATACAGCCAAAAGCGTACTCGAAATACCATACGAAGAGCTAGTTAAGCGAACCGATTTAGAGGAAGAAACAGTTAAAGAGGTAATACGAATTTTAGAATCAGAATTTGAATAGTACAGGCTTTAGCTTAGATTTGCAACAATTTTCAAAACCTGGATTAACATAATATGACAAACGCCGAGAAAGCAATAAGATTAAGTAAGTTGGCAAGAGAGTTTAACGTTGGAATCTCTACCCTGGTCGATTTCCTGAATAAAAAGGGACATAAAATTGAGAGCAATCCTAACACAAAGGTCGATTCCAGCTTGTACCAAGTGCTTGCCCAAGAGTTTGGCGCCGAGATTAACCTGAAGAAAGAATCGCAAAAGGTTAGTCTTCAGAATCTTCGCGAGAAGAAGGAATCCGTTTCCATCGAGGATGTGGATGGAACCATTGCTGACGACGATGAAAACGATACAGCAGACGACGAGGTAATTGTTAAAAATGTTACTCCAGAAAAGGAAACCTACAAAACAGAGAAGCCTCAAATTCAGCTTAAGGTTAAAGGCAAAATTGATTTAGAAACTCCAAAGAAGGAAGAGAAGCCAGCCGAAAAGCCAGCTCCAAAAGAGGAAAAGCCTGCCGAAAAGCCCGAGCAGAAGCAAAAGCCTAAGGAGGCAAACGTTGAGCATATCGAGACCGAGTCGAAGCGCCTAGAGCAACCCAAAGTGGTTGGCAAGGTAAATGTTGACGATTTTGAGAAGCGAAGGCCAACCAAGAAGACTAAAAAAGCTGAAGAGCCACAGGTTGAGAAAGCCGAGCCGAAAGCACCTGCGACTTCTAAACCCGAAAAAGTTCAGAAACCCGTTGAGGCCAAGAAGGAAGAGGTAAAGAAATCAATAGAAAAAGAACCTGAGGCTGGTACCCCAAAGGAAGAGAAGGTGAAAACCGAGGAGGTTTTTTATCGCTCAGCGGTTGAAAAACTATCAGGACCAACCGTGGTAGGAAAGATAGATTTGGCCAATATGGAGCCAAAGAAGAAGCCAGCGAATGGCCCAACCAGTGCCGAAGACAAAGCTAAGGCCAAGAAAAAACGTCGCAAGAGGATAAGAAAGGACAACCAGAAGGTTTCCGTTGATTCAGAGAACAAATCAACAACAGCAGCTCCTAGCAGGCAGCCAGGTGCAGGATCAACAGGTACTGGCCCAAATATTAAGAAAAAGAAGAAGAAGCAACTTCGTCAGGAGGTTAGCGAGGAGGATGTGCAAAAGCAAATTAAGGAAACCCTGGCACGCCTCACCAACAAGGGAACCAAATCCAAAGGTTCAAAATACAGGCGCGAAAAGCGCGACCTAGTTAGCGCCCGCCAGCAGGAGGAACTTGAAAGGGAGATAAGAGAAAAGAATATCCTCAAGGTTACCGAGTTTGTATCGGCTAACGAGTTGGCCAATATGATAGACGTGTCGCCTACCGAGGTTATCGAGGTTTGTATGAACCTTGGGCTTATGGTATCTATCAACCAAAGGCTCGATGCTGAAACCATGGCCCTAGTTGCCGATGAGTTTGGCTACGAGGTTGAGTTTGTAAGTGTTGATTTACAGGAAGCCATTGGTAACGAGGAGGACAAACCCGAGGATCTTAAACCCCGCGCGCCAATTGTAACCGTAATGGGACACGTAGACCACGGTAAAACCTCGTTGCTCGACTTTATTAGAAGTGCCAACGTAATTGCCGGTGAAGCAGGTGGTATTACCCAGCATATTGGTGCTTACGCGGTGGAGATAGCAGGAGGCAAGCAGATTACCTTCCTCGATACACCCGGCCACGAAGCCTTTACCGCTATGCGTGCCCGTGGTGCCAAAATTACTGACGTGGCCATTATCGTGGTATCCGCCGATGATAACGTGATGCCCCAAACCATTGAGGCTATAAACCACGCCAGTGCAGCCGGTGTGCCCATCGTTTTTGCCATCAATAAGATTGATAGACCCAACGCAAATCCTGAGAAAATTAAGGAATCGCTGGCTAATATGAACTACCTAGTAGAGGAGTGGGGGGGTAAGTATCAAAGTCAGGATATTTCCGCCAAAGAGGGGTTAAATATCGATAAGCTGCTCGACAAAGTGCTTCTTGAAGCCGAACTACTCGACCTTACAGCCAATCCCGATAAAAAGGCCATTGGTACAATTATCGAATCATCATTGGATAAGGGTAGAGGCTACACCGCAACCGTTCTGGTTCAGGCTGGAACCCTTAATCAGGGCGATATAATGCTGGCCGGAACACATTTTGGACACGTTAAGGCGATGTTCAACGAGAGGGGTAAGCGCATTACCACAGCTGGACCATCAACGCCAGTTCAGGTGATTGGTTTGAATGGTGCACCTCTAGCTGGTGACTACTTTAACATAATGGATTCCGATAAGGAGGCCAAGGACATTGCCAATAAGCGCGAGCAGCTTCAGCGTATGCAGGGGCTAAGAACTCAGAAGCATATCACCCTCGATGAGATTGGACGCAGGATTGCCATTGGAAACTTCCAGGAGCTAAACATTGTGCTTAAGGGCGACGTGGATGGTTCCATTGAGGCGCTATCCGACTCGCTTATCAAGCTATCAACAGAGCAAATTCAGGTTAACGTAATCCATAAGGCCGTTGGTCAAATCTCCGAGTCCGATATTCTTCTGGCCGCAGCATCAAATGCTATTGTTATCGGTTTCCAAGTACGTCCTTCGCTAGGTGCACGCAGACTGGCCGAGAAGGAGGAGATCGATATCCGTATGTACTCCATTATTTACGATGCCATTAACGAGGTTAAGGCAGCCATGGAGGGTATGCTTTCACCAGAGATCAAGGAGGAGATTCTTGGTACAGCCGAGGTGCTTGATACATTCAAGATTACCAAGGTGGGTACTGTTGCCGGATGTATAGTTCGTGAAGGGAAAATCCTTCGAAACGCCAAATGCCGTCTAATTCGCGATGGAATTGTAGTTTACACTGGCGATTTGGGTTCCCTCAAGCGTTTTAAAGATGATGCTAAGGAGGTAAACCACGGTTTCGAGTGTGGTTTGAATATCAATAACTTTAACGATATAAAAGTTGGCGATAGCGTTGAATCGTTCCAAGAGGTTGAGGTGAAAAGAAAGCTATAGCCTCATCCATAAATCAAATAGCACAAAGGAGGGCTCGGCCCAGTCATGTTCGGAAAACTAACATCTATCTGTGATTTGGGCTAATTTTAGGTTTGTTTTTTTGTTATTTATTAAGGTGTTATTTTTGGATTTTAAG
>NZ_JAANIG010000027.1 GCF_011174675.1 Perlabentimonas gracilis
ACTTTCAAGAGGTCTAAGGGGTGAGGGGGTGAAGGCGGCGAAGCCGCCTTCACCCCCTCACCCCTTACAGCGTAATAGCCTGTCATTTCGAGCGAAGCGAGAAATCTATTACATTATTATCATTTAAAAAATATTTAGTCGGACACTAGTGAGAAACTATAGTCAATAGTAGTGTAACTATAAAATATAGTTATATATTTGTGGTATGAAAACTAAAGAGTTAACCAAAGCCGAAGAGCAAGTAATGGAATACTTGTGGAAGCTTGAGCGAGCCTTTGTTCGCGACATTCTAGAGCTGTTCCCGGAACCCAAGCCTGCCTACACAACGGTATCGACCATTGTGCGAATTCTGGAGCAAAAGGGAATGGTAAGCCATACCGCGTATGGTAAAAATCATCAGTACTACCCGGTTGTTAGCCGGAGGGACTATGCACGCCTAGGTTTTAAGCATGTGCTGTCGAAACACTTTAACAGCTCGGTAAAGCGATTTGCCTCTTTTTTTGCAGCCGACAGTAACTTAAGTTTAACCGAACTCGAGGAGATGAAGGCTATGTTGGAAGAGGAGATCAGTAAACGTAAGGAGGAGGGGGGCGATGGTAATTCCTAGTATATTCATATACCTAGCAAAAGTAACCGTTTGCTTTTCGCTGCTGTATGGGCTTTACTTGCTCTTTTTGGCAAGGCAGAACAAGCCAGTTGCAAATCGATTTGTTTTGCTTGCAGCAATAATCGTTTCGCTTGCGTTGCCCTTGCTGTCAGTAAGCTATACGGTTACTAAGGTGGTTGATGTTGCCGAAAACACCAATCATAATGCAAACCCTAATTTTTTATCAACAGATATTTCTGATGCAGATAGTATGGTTGAAGCTACTGTCGCAAGCAATAATGTAGATCCAATAGTTCACCCATTTATCCTGAATTGGCAGTTCTGGCTAATGACCTATTTGGCCGTTGTTTGTGTAATGGCTGTGCGATTGGTATGGCAGGTTGTAAGGTTTGCTTTATCGATACAAAAAAATGCTCGTGTTGAGCTTGTGGGAGATACTAAGATTTGGGTGTGCGATAGTTGGGGCCAAACCTTTTCGTTTTTTGGTTTGATTGTTTTTTCGGAGAAAGATCTTCGAAATCCCAATCGCCACCTCTTGCTGCAGCACGAGTTGGTGCATGCCCATCAGCTGCATTCGCTCGATTTGCTTCTGGCCGAACTGTTTGCCGTTGTGTTCTGGTTCAATCCCCTTGTTTATTGGTATAAGCGATCCTTAGCCGAGGTGCATGAGTTTATTGCCGACAAGTGCGTTGTGCGCCACGGGGTCGATAGCCTGGAGTATAAGCAGCTTATACTCGACTGCATATCTACCTTGGTTGCCCCACGGGTTGCCAATTCCTTTAGTGCTAAACTTTTAAAAAATCGATTTGCTATGCTTACAAATGTTAAAGAAAGTAGAGGCATCTATAGATATTTACTTCTTATGCCCAGTGCGGCTGTGCTTTTTGGATTGTTCTCGTTTACCGTTGAGCGTAAGGTGGAATACCGCTTGCAATCAGAAGATGATGTAAATGAACAGGTAAGGTTAGCTGAGCCAAATGAGAGCCAAGAAACAGATTTTCTTTCGAAGGAGGCAAGTTTAAATCAGCCCAAGGCTTTGGCTGATATTAATGAAAATGTAGAGAAGGACTCTTCCGTACTTTATTCCCGCCTCGATAAGGAGATTGATGCTGATTTGGAGAAGATTATATCCATTCTTCAAAAACCACAGGCCGACCTCTTTTTCGGGAACCTTGCTCTAGGTAATAATACAGCTTTTACAATTTTGGGAACAGCATATGGTGAGCATATGCCCAAGTTCGTAATTACGTCAAAGAGTGATGGATCAGTGGTAAAGCCCTTGTCTGATTTAGTGCTTAACGACTTTGTTAAGCAATCATATATGATTGAAGCCGAAGGTGAGTACACTATGCGAATTAGCAACTATCAGCAGTTAGATTCGGTGCTGTACTACCTAGTTCTACCCAAAGGAAGTGATGGTAAGGTTGACTTTGGAATAAAGGTGATGGATAGGACGGTTTATCTTAGGGAGAAGGAAACCAATTCAAAAGCAGCAATTGAGGCTTATCGTATTACGCTAGAGAACGAAAACGATGGTGAGGTTACTGTAGTTCAACATTCGAGTAAGGGTGAAGTTGATAGCCTTGGCAAGAAGCAGGAACAAGAACTTTCGATCAATGCTAGAAAACTTGAGTTTTCAATGAAAAGAGGTGAGCCCGGTAACCCCAATTATCTTTCAGTAGGTGTGAGGTGCAATAACTTCGAGCTGCCACAACCCGATTTTCATCCCGACATTGACAATACAAACTTAACTAGGATTGGGGAAGATGCCACAAGCTGGCCCCTTAGCTATATTCATGAGAGTATAAATTACCCCAAATCGTACAAACCGAAACGCCGCAACCCCGATTTGGTTGAGGTTGAATTTGACCTATCAGAGGGAGGAGAGATAGGTGATGTAATGGTAACCAAAGGAATAAACCCTGAGGTAAATGCTGAGCTGGTGCGGGTAATTAGCCAAATGCCCGGCTGGAAATCCGAAAAACCCTATGGTAAACCCGTATCGGCGAAAGTTACTATGGGGTTTTGCTTGGTTAAAAACTAACTGCTTGGCTCCTGCCAAAAACTTTCGCAGCGCCCCTTTGCGCCTTTAGGTATTCCGTAATTCAAGTGTTTTATATACACGCTAAAGGCAAAATGGGCGCTTTGCTTTGCTATCCACAACAGCAGCAGCCTCCTCCCTTTTTTATCTCCGACTTGTAGAACCCAGCAAAGCCCTCACCAATCTCGTCGCGCACGCGACGGAATACTGCCATCACCTCATCGTCGGTTCCGGTGGCCTCTGCTGGATCGTCGAATCCAATATGCCATCGATTGCTTACTCTACCGGTAAAGGTTGGGCAGCTCTCGTTGGCTTCAGCGCAAACGGTTATCACGTAGTCGAACGATTGGTTTATAAACTCATCAACGCTTTTGGGTTGATGCGTTGAAATATCGATATTAATCTCGGCCATTGCCTTTATGGCTAGAGGATGAACCTCATTTGAGGGTTGGGTGCCAGCCGAGAAAACCTCAATGGTTTCGTCGAACGATTTTAGGAAACCCTCGGCCATTTGGCTGCGGCATGAGTTTCCGGTGCAGAGAATTAGAATCTTCATGGTTGCTTTTAAATTGATCAATACGTTTCTGTGTGTTCTTATTTTGTATTGCACGAGTTGGAGCTGCTGGCTTCTATTTCTTGAAAGAATCCATCGAAAAGGAGTTTAGCCCGCTGCATACTTTCCTTGCAAATGCAGTAGCACACTCGCGTTCCTTCAATCTCGCCGTGTATTAGCCCTGCTTTTTTAAGCTCTTGCAAGTGTTGCGAAACGGTGGTGCGGCTTAGGGGTATTTCGTTCGATATATCGCCCGATATGCAGGTGTTGGCATTGGCCAAATACCTAAGTATGGCAAGTCGTGCCGGATGTGCTAGAACCTTCGAAATAATGGCTATCTCCTGCAAATCGGCATCAAATAGGTCTGTCTTGTGATACGTCATGCTTTTTCTGTTTGATGACGCAAACATACTACATCTATCGGAATCTGAAATCCTTTTGAAGTGAATTTTTGCTAATTAGAACCGATAGCGAATACCCATACTAATGTTCGAGTTCCCTTCGATACCCGTTGCCGTTTCGGATAGGATGTTGAAAAAGGGCGTGTTTATCCATTGGATCTGAGCCTTAATTCGATCGTTCCCAATACCTAGGGTAAAGCTGTGCTCAAGTCTAAACGCCTTGTCCCAAACATCATAACCTGACATAGCTATTTCATCAATTTCAAAAGCTGTGGACGGTCTTGAGTTGGCAAAGAATAGTTTGGATAACCGAAGACCATAGGATAGCTCAACCCTTTTGTACCTAATGCCAATTGAGGGCTGAATAAATGGGCGGTGAATATTGTAGGTAATGCTTTGGTTAGAGTTCAGTGCCCTGTTTGCTGAATATAATCCGTATCCAGCGTACGTCTCAAAAACAAAAACGCTATCCTTACTAACAGGTATAAAGAAACCTACCCCAGCCTCGGCCATAAAGGCTCTAACGCTTGAGTTGTAGTTTCTGTTGTTTTCAATTTCTATGGGTGAGCTTACTTCTTCAGGTTTATGATCAGTAATAAACGCGGAAGTGTTGAACATAAGGGCAGTGTTTTTCCCAATGGCATGTGCTGCGTTTAGTCCAAAAAAGTTCATGTCGTCGGTTGCTCCATAATGTGCTTGCGCTACCGTTTCACCCTCTTCTTTTAGCAAAGGTATATTGGCATTGTTAGGCATATAGTATAGTGGAACGCATGAGGAGAATGCTAGCGTTACAAGCATAAGGTTTACTATTCGCTTCATGGGAAAGTTGTGTTGATTATGTGACCAAAGTTATCTAGGTTTTATAGATGTTGAAAACTGAATTATGGTCAATGCCTAGTGTTTGCAACTAATGGATGCAAATTTATTGCTTAAGCAGCCAGTAAAAACTAAAGGTTTGCATTTTCTGCAACGCTTTGGTAAAAAGGTTGTATATTTCGCAAAATTAAAACTGCTAGTTCTCATTATTTCGATAATATTAAAGTATGACTACATCCGAAGCATCGTCAATACAAGCACAGTTCCTAAGAGGAATTGAAGATGTTATTCCTGCAAACACATCATTAGTATCAGAACTCTCCGACATACTAGAAATAAGTAACGACAGTGCTTACAGACGAATGCGTGGCGAAACGCTGCTCAATATTTATGAGATTGTTAAGCTGTGCGAGCACTATCAAATCTCGTTTGATGCCTTTAGCAAGGTTAAAAGCGGTATGGTTACCTTTAGCTACTTACCTTTAGAGATAAGTGCTGAGAGCTTTGCCGAGTTTCTCGAGATAACCAGAAAACAGCTGGTGCAGCTGGCTTCGGCCAAGGATTCACGAATGTTACTGACCTGTTGCGAGGTTCCAATGTACTACCACTTTAACTACCCCGAGCTGGCCAACTTCGTTTTCTTTTACTGGATGCGAACCGTGATGAACTTGCCCGACCTGAGCAAGGTGAAGTACGACGCAGATTTTAGATTCGATGAGTTGCTAGCGAAAGGACAGACAATCTATGATGCCTACATAAGAATCCCTTCGGTTGAGGTTTGGACCAATTCTACTGTAGGTAGCATTATTAAGCAAATTCAATTTTACTGGGAGGCTGGTATATTTGAATCCAAAGAGGATGCCCTGCGCGTTTGTGCCGACCTGAGCAAAGAGATTGAGGATATTGAGCGTATGGCCGAAACGGAAACCAAGGTGCTAGTTTCCAACGATGGGGAGCAACCACAAAGTGTTGAGGCCGACACCCAACGGCCAGCCAACTTTAAGCTGTTTTTAAGCGATATTGAAATTAGCAACAACGGCCAGCTTAGCAACTATGGTGAGTTGCAGGCTGTTTCCCTTGGGCACTTCAGTTTTAATGCCATGCATACCAACAACGACACCTACTGTAAGAATACCGAGCAGTGGCTAAACAATATAATTAAGAAATCGACTCTAATTAGCGGTACATCAGAAAAGCAGCGTTTTCAGTTTTTTCAGAACATCAATAAGCAAATTGATGACCTCATGAAGAGGATTGCCGAGGGATAAAATCTTTAGAATGGAAGAGTTTTAACATCTACATTTCCACCCGACAGGATTATCCCCACCTTTTTGCCAGCAAAAAGTTCCCCGTTGGCTGATTCACCATCCTCTGTCGCACCTAATCATTTCGGACACAACTGCCACCGGGGTGTCAAAGATTTAAACGTTTACCTGCCAAAAAGATAGCAGGCAAAAGCGCAAGTACGCAAAGGATAGTAAGATATTAGCCAGCGCTCACTCCTCACCAATTTTAAGAATTTGCCGCAGGGCAAAGGCTTAAAAACAAACTCTGTGTCCTTAGTGTTACCTCAAGTATTGTAAGCAAACCATCCAGTTGCCCAGGCATAAGCAACAGCAAGTTCTTGCCGTAAGCAAGCAAAAAATACTCTGTGTTAATTGTTTAAATGTTTACCTGCCAAAAATATAGCAGGCAAGCCTGCCAAAAATATAGCAGGCAAGCCTGCCAAAAAGATAGCAGGCAAGCCTGCCAAAAAAATGTCAGGCAAGTTTGCCGTTCCCTTGGCAGGCAAAAACTCACATATCCTACCCAATACCTATTGCACCCCGCTGGGGTGCTGTTTGCTATGGTTTTGTTTCTATCGCTATTTGCCCCCGCTGGGGGCATCAAACAGCCATAGCTATTACACATTTGGCCCCAAGTTTAGAAGCAGGAGACATACAGAAACGTAATAACGAGCGCCCACGCCCCACCCATTTTAAGCATTTGCCAAAGGCAAAGGCGCAAAACAACCTCTGTGCCCATTGTGTTTCCTCAAGTATTGTCAGCACCCCATCCAATTGCCAACAGGCATAAGCTACATCAAGTTCTTGCCGTAAGCAAGCAAAAAAACTCTGTGTTAAAAGAATCTCACGCCAAGGCGCTAACCTGCCAAAAAGATAGCAGGCAAGCCTGCCAAAAAAATGTCAGGCAAGCCTGCCAAAAAGATGTCAGGCAAGCCTGCCAAAATTCTAGCAGGCTCAAAAAATCGCTCTATAATTAAATGAGAAATTGAGTGAAAAGAAAAACGGTTAACCTTATTTAGGAATTTACAAGGTTAAAAAGGAAGTTTTTCAACATCAACATTACCACCCGATATGATGATACCCACCTTTTTCCCTTCGAAAACCCCGCGGTTTTGCATTATGGTGGCAACGGGTACTGCCGATGATGGCTCAATAATTATTTTCATCCTTTCCCAAACAAGCCGCATAGCCTCAACAATAGCCTCTTCGCTAACGGTTAAAATACCATTGGCATACCTCTGTATAACTGATAATGTTAGAGGACAAAGCGAAGTGCGGAGACCATCGGCAATTGTATTGGGTTGTACCGAGGGGTAAAGCACCCCATCGCGAAGCGAGCGGAAAGCGTCGTCGGCATTTTGAGGCTCGCCAGCGTAAACCTCAATTTTTGGGTTGGTTTCCTTGGTGTAGATTAGCGTTCCGGAGAATAGCCCGCCGCCGCCAACGGGTGTAATTATTGCTTGTAAATCGGTAACTTCTTGAAGCAACTCGAGCGATGCAGTGCCCTGTCCGCATATCACATGAAAGTTTTCGTAGGGATGGATAAAGGTTGCCCCCGTGTCGGCTTGAACTTTTTTCAACTCCCTTTCGCGAGCCTCCTGGGTCGATTCGCAGGTGAAAATCTTGGCACCATAGCCCTCAACCGCCTTGCGCTTTATGGCTGGGGCATTTTCTGGCATTACAATGTACGCAGGAATCCCTCGCATCGATGCAGCTAATGCCAGCGCAGCGGCATGGTTGCCCGAGCTATGGGTGCAGACCCCTTTTTGGGCAAGATCTTCGGAGAGACTAAACACTGCATTTGATGCCCCGCGAAACTTAAAAGCCCCAACCTTTTGAAAATTTTCGCACTTGAAGTACGCATTACAGCCTAAGATCTTACTTACCGATTGCGAAGTGAGTACTGGGGTACAGTGGGCGTATTGTTTTACAATGCTATAGGCTTTAACAATATCATTTTTTGTTGGAGCGATCATAGTTCAACTGTTTGTATGCTTCGAAATTATCTAAAATGCGCTTTTTAACTTCGTACTCGCTGGCAATAAGGAGAAAACCTTCGGTAAAACTGCAAAACTCCATAAACCTGATGGCTTCAACCCCCTCCAGTCCTGTTAGTTCGTTCACTATCCCAGCCGAGAATTTTCTTGAAATAATATCCCATCGCTGCTCTTCAACCCTTTTCTCCTCAATCTTTTTCATCTGTTTCGAGTACCAGTCCTCGCCAAACACAAACCCACCTGTTGCTGGGGGAGTATTCACAAGTTCCATTCGGTCGATGACTTTCTTTACGTACTCATTAAGCTTCTCCTGTAGCTCCTCGTTTTCCGATTTGGGTATATCCATAGAGGCAACCTCCTTTATAAATCGTTGGTATGAACCGAAGCGGGTTATCTTAACTTCTCTTATCTCGTACGATTTGGGAGTAAGCCGAATGGGGTAGTAAAGAGAGTCGGGGTTAAATTGTCCCCACGAGGGAATCCTCATCTGGTGAAAACCTAGGGCCGAAATCACAAGGGTGTCGCCAGCCGCAACTGGCATTTCAAAATAGCCTAGCATATCGGCAACAACACCCTTTCGGATACCTGTATTTACCACATGGCCAAGTGCAATGGGGCTACCATTGCTGGCGTTTACCAGCTGAAAATGAACGGTACGTAAGGTGTCCTTGTTATGCTGAGCCAATGCGGCTGAGCAAAGTATTGTAAGCAAAAAAATTTGGGGTATCGTTTTCAAATCTTCTGATTTTTCGATACCCCAAATTTATAAGGATGTTTGGAATTATTTAGCCATCGGAGTTTTACTTAGCTAATTTTAACGGCATCATGCTGATCTATAGAGGGCCATCTAATCAACCAATAAAAACTGAATCTACCTGCCAAGATGTTGCTTTAGCCAGCTGTCAATTTCCCATGCCTGATGTAATATCGATTGCCTGGCTCTATACCCATGGCTTTCGAAGGGTAGCATAACCAAACGTGCAGGCCCACCATGGCCATTGATGGCCTGATAGAATCTCTCGCTTTGCATGGGGAACGTACCGCTATTGTTGTCGTCAACCCCGTGAATTAGTAGTATTGGGGTTTTAATCTTGTCGGCATGCATGAATGGCGACATGCTGTTGTATACATCGGGAGCCTCCCAGTAGGTGCGCTCCTCGCCTTGAAAACCAAAGGGCGTTAGCGTTCTGTTGTATGCTCCGCTTCGGGCAACTCCCGCTGCAAACAGGTCGCTGTGGGCAAGTAGGTTGGCAGTCATGAATGCACCGTACGAGTGCCCACCAATTGCTATGCGCTTTGGGTCGGCTACACCATCGTTTACCAAGTGGTCAATGGCTGCCTTGGCATTCGCAATAAGTTGTTCAACAAAGGTGTCGTTGGGGAGGAGTGAGTCTTGTCCCACAATGGGCATACCAACCTGATCGAGAACGGCGTATCCACGGGCAACCCATAAAATTGGCGATAATCGGGAAGGGCGAATAAAACGATATGGAGAGCCTGTAACCTGTGCGGCCAATTCTGGATCGACATATTCTCTGGGGTAAGCCCACATGAGAACGGGGAGTTTCTTGGAACCCTTTTTGTATCCAGCTGGTAGATATAGGGTTGCCGACAGATCAACTCCATCGTTGCGCTTGTAGCGCACCATCTCCTTCTGAACCTCTTTTAGCTGTGGGTAAGGATGTGGGTAGTCGGTAAATGGCGTAATACGCTTCCTACGTAAATCTCTGATGTAGTAGTTGGGCTGCTCTGTTTCCGATTCGCGTTGGGTTAAGATGTTACGAATGGGGTCGTCAAGAATTGCTACGAACCGCTCGTAGTAGGGTGCCTGGCATTGCCATAGCCTTTTGGTGTTAAGCGTTTCAATATCTAATTCGTCAAGAAAAGGCATGTCACCTTCGGGCGATGCACCTTGACCCGATAGGTATAGCTTCGTTCTATGCTTATCGGTTCTAAGCGTTCGGTACCCATTGGGGTTTGCTTCGGTGATAAGGCTGCCGGGATCGCCATATGCATCTTGATAGGATCTATCCCAAACTACACGCTTGGGTTGTCTCTCATCCGATGGGTTGAAGAAACTAACCACCATTCGGCGTGTTTCCCACCAGCGTTCGTAAACAACGGCCATCTGGTCCCAGCCCCAAGTAATTCCAGCATATCTGAAGTTAAGCGAGAGGAAAGGGGTAGCGCTGGTGTTGAATGGAGCATCAAGCGTGTAGAGAAGATCACGAATCTCGGCAATCCTTTTGGGATCTCCCTCGTCTTGCGCTTCTACCCAAACTATGGTCGATGGCTTGTCGTTGCGCCACTGGTGGCTACGTGGACCTTTGCGCACAGCGCTAAATCCTTGGGGAATGCTTTCGGTAAGCGGTACCTCGGTAAGTTTCTTAATTAGCTTTCCGTTGGTATCCCAAACCTCCACTAGCTGAGGAAACCGATGGTAAGGCACAATGTACGAAAAGGGGCGAATGATTTGTTGAACCAGAATATACTCCCCATCGGGCGATATGGAGTAACTACCAATAAGTCCAGGGTTTCCAATGGTTTCGGGATCGTTCCCCTCGGATGCTTTTTTTAGAACGCTGGTGGCGTAGTACTCAAACTTTTGCTCATCAAGTGGATTTTGCAGAAGATCCTGATAGGTACGTACCGTTGTTTTTTTCCCTGATGAAACCTGAATCGATGGGCCCTCGGGTAAAGCATCCTCGAAGGTTAGTCCTTCGCGCTCGAGTACCCGTGATGAGTAGATGAAATATTGGCTGTTGGGTGCCCACTCAACGGTTCCGCGCCCAAGCACCTCGTGCACATTGCTTGCCCAGCGTGTGGCCTCTCCATTGGCAACGTTGGCTACCCAAATCTCAATATTCTTTGGAAAGTATATGGTGATGGCCAGCTTGTTACCGTCGGGCGACCAGCTAAAACCTTTAATATTGCCGTTGCTTGGTAGCCCAGTAACGGGGTACTCATCTTTTGCTTCGAATTTACGAAAGGTGAGTTTTTCCCAAAGCCGAGGCTTGCTCGATCCGAAGTTTTCGGGGTTTAGCCTTATGCCAGCTAACCTCAATTCGGTTTGCGCCATCTCGGCAATGTCGGGCATTCCCTGTGGGTAGGCAAATAGCACGTGCGAGCGTGTTGGGTTTAGATATAGTGATGGTGTTGAGGGTGCATCAATTAGCTCAAGAAGTTCCTTCGCAGGTTCCATATAGCGCGTTGGCTCTTGGGCAATGCTTGCTATTGTGCAGGCAATAAGCACTAGCGTAATTGGGAAGATGGCAATTCTTTTCATTGTGTAGAGTTTATGGGTTAAAATATTCTGAAGTTCGATGTTGAGGCTGCTTGAACTGTTTTGACCAAAATTACCATTTTTGGTTTAAGGAATTTTACAAACCTCCAAAAAACAATTATTTTTGGCATTCGGTAAACTAGAATAAAAAATCAACAAAGATGATGGAGAAGTATAAGGCTATAGTTGAGAACACTTGGGAAAATCGTCAGAGTGGTTTCTCGGAAGAAACCCTAGAGGCTATTGAGCATATAATTGAGATGTTGGACAAGGGAACTATTAGAGTTGCTGAGCCAAAGGGCGATGAGTGGATGGTGAACGAGTGGGTTAAAAAGGCCGTAATTATGTACTTCCCCACTCGCCAGATGGAGACCATTGAGGTGGGGCCATTTGAGTTTCATGATAAAATAGCCCTAAAGAAGAATTATGCCGAACTAGGGGTGCGCGTGGTGCCACATGCTATAGCCCGCTACGGATCGTTTGTGGCCAAGGGGGTTATCATGATGCCATCGTACGTTAATATCGGTGCTTTTGTTGATGAGGGTACAATGGTTGACACTTGGGCAACTGTGGGTTCGTGTGCCCAGATTGGAAAGAATGTCCACCTCTCCGGCGGAGTAGGCATTGGTGGCGTGCTTGAACCAGTGCAGGCAGCCCCAGTAATTATTGAGGATGGTTGTTTTATTGGTTCGCGCTGCATAATTGTTGAGGGCGTTAGGGTTGGTAAGGAGGCTGTGCTGGGAGCCAATGTGGTAATAACCAAATCGACCAAAATAATTGACGTTACTGGAAGTGAGCCCATTGAGTATAAGGGCGAGGTTCCTCCACGCTCGGTTGTTATACCGGGGTCGTATACCAAAAAGTTTCCTGCAGGGGAGTTTCAAGTTCCATGCGCCATGATTATTGGTCAGCGTAAGGCGTCGACCGATCTTAAAACCTCCCTAAACGATGCCCTAAGGGAGCATAGTGTTGCGGTTTAGCTTATTGTTTTCTTTCTCAATAATTCTTTATTAATTGTGGTAGAGTCGTTTGGTAAGATGCGCTTGTTTAGGCCAGTGTTTCTTAGGTAATGGGATAGTATGCATATGTCATTTGCAAGGAGTAAGGTTGAGGCTTGGCTAAAGTCAGTAATTGCTACGGCTCTTTCTGTTCTGTTGGCCCAATCGGTAGTTGTTGGTTCTGAAACATCCCACAATAAGGATTATGATGTGGTAAACCAGTCGTTCTTTCAGGCTGCATACTATCGGGGGGCTGTATATCCGCACCATGATTATATCCAGTTTCATGCAAGTGGATTTGTTAATGGGCTCGACCTACGCGTGGGCAAAAATTTGCCTAAGGTTCGTCCGTTAAATCCGCCTATGCTGGGAGTGGGGGTATATGCGTCTGGCCTTGGGAATAGCCGTGTGTATGGCAATTTGTACAGTGGCTTTGTATTCTTCACATCGCAATACGTTACAGGTAAGCAATTCTCGCTTGGTACAACTATCACCAGCGGTTTAGGGTATATTACCCGGCCATACCATAGGATAGACAACCCTATGAATCAGGCCAATGGTTCGCACTGGAATGCATTTATACAGCTATCGCTCGAGATGCAATTCAGGGTTTCATCAGACCTTTCAATAATGGTAAGCCCTATTTATTCACATGCATCGAACGGAAGAGTTAAGTTGCCCAACTCGGGCATAAACACTTTTGCCTTAAGGCTGGGGGCAAACTATATGCTTAAGCAATCGCCTAGTGCAATTAGTCAAGTTGATGATTTAACAGATTTACCCAATAGGCATAGAATTACGCTGTTGTTTAATGGTGGTGTGTTTGAGGATAACAAATCTAAACCTATTCCCTGCTATACGCTGGGTTATGCTACTTATTACTCGTACTATGTTAACCCAATGGCTAGGGTAGGGGCTGGAGTTGATATGTTTTATATCCCCATAGATTATTCGATATACCCCGAAAATAAGATGGTAAGTGATTACGCCCCTCTGTCGGGAGGTATACACTTTGGCTACGAGTTTGTTTGGGATAAGCTTTCGTTTGTAATTCAACAGGGTGTAAGGGTGTTAAGTTCGAACCCCAACGAGTCGATACTTTTTTCAAGGGTAGGCATAAGGTATAGGTTTGCCAATAAGCTTTTTGTTAACTGTAGTCTAAAATCGAGTAAACTAGCTGCCGAATACATCGAGTGGGGAGTAGGTTACGATATTAATCTTTAGGTAATGGGTATGTGTCGCAAATTATTAGCCATAGCAATTATATGTATGCTTTCGCTTTGCGGATGCGAAGATATGATATTGGATAGATACGGCGATATTGAAACGGTTGAGGAGACGCTACCTGTTATCACCAAGTTTGAAGTGCTTAACGGATTTAACATCTACCTAAAACCCGATACTCTTTATAAAATTATTGTTGAGGCACCCAGTGCAATGTTGGGTGATATTGTTTTTGATGTGAATGAGGGTGTGCTCACGCTCTCCGATAAAAACGGTTTTAAGTGGAATCCTGCATACGTAACCCCTAGTGTTACCATTTGCTTTCCAGTACTCGAACATATTTCCATTGCTGCACCTGCCAACATTAAAACCATAGGCACTGTTCAGCAGGAATCGTTATACATACTAACAACCTTGCATACCGGTGTAGTTGAGCTGGATGTAGATGTGGATCGACTTAATATCATCACTGGTAATTCAATCGACTCTGGGATCTTTATTGTGTCGGGAAGGGCTGCCAACGCAAGTTTTTGGATGCGCAATTCCGCCTCGCTTAACGCCCTATCGCTCGATGCTGGGTTTGTTAGGATGATAAATAATACCAAGGGCGATAGCTATGTGCAGGTAAACCAAACCTTAAGGGTCGTTCTCAACTCGTACGGTAACGTATATTACACCGGAAACCCTACCACTATCGATATCCAAGAGCGAAGCTCCACGGGTAATCTGTATCCTCTTTAGCCAAGAACCATAATTAAGTTGACTCGAAAGGTTTTTAGCTATAACTTGTACTCCCAAAAACAAGTTGTCATGCTTAAGATTTTTCATAATCCTCGCTGCAAGCATAGCCGTGCAGGGCTAGAGTATCTGAAATCGAAAACCGGTGAGTTTGAAGTTCGTGAGTACCTAAAGAACACCCTTACCACCGACGAGATAAAGGAGATTCTTTTGAAGACCAACCTCGAACCTTCGGCCATTGTTCGCCCGCAGGAAGATTATTTCAAAAAATTCCTGAAAGGGAAGAGTTTTACCGTGGACGAATGGGTTAAGATCATCAGGGAAAATCCCAAGCTGTTGCAGCGTCCTATTGTTGTAGGCAAGTTAAAAGCCGTTATCGGAAACCCTCCCCATGAAATTGATAAGGTGCTGCGATAATACCGGTGTTCTTTGTTAGTAGTCACTTTTTTGTTTGCTAAACCCTAAAACCAAATACTATGGCTACCCCACAATTTAAGTATTTCGACCCCTATCCTCTGGGTGATGACAAAACCAACTACTACCTGCTTACCAAGGACTTTGTGTCTACCTCAAATTTCGAGGGGCATGAAATTCTAAAGATTAAGCCCGAGGGGCTAACCCTTTTGGCGCAAACGGCGCTTCGCGATGTGTCATTCATGCTTCGTACGGAGCATTTGCAGCAGCTGGGCGAGGTGCTAAGCGACCCCGAAGCCAGCGAAAACGATAAGTACGTGGCGCTTACCCTCCTTAGGAATGCCGAAGTGTCGGCCAAGGGTGTACTTCCCTACTGTCAGGATACAGGTACTGCGGTTATTTTTGCCCGTAAGGGGCAAACCGTTTGGACAGGAGCGAACGATGCGGAGGCGCTGTCGCTGGGCGTATACAAAACCTACACCGAGGAGAATCTGCGCTACTCGCAAATCGTTCCCCTCGATATGTATACCGAAAAGAATTCTGGCACAAATCTTCCAGCACAGATAGATATAACCGCCACATGCACCGATGATTATAGATTTATTTTTATAGCCAAAGGAGGGGGCTCGGCCAATAAAACCATGCTTTTTCAAGAGACCAAGGCTTTGCTTAACCCCGAAAAGTTAGAGCAGTTTTTAATTGACAAGATGCGCTCGCTGGGAACGGCTGCATGCCCGCCCTACCACATTGCATTTGTGATTGGTGGAACATCTGCCGAGGCCTGCCTCAAGTACGTGAAGTTGGCATCGGCCAAATATATGGATAGCCTGTCTACCGAAGGGAATGAGGGGGGGCAAGCCTTTCGTGATGTGGCTCTGGAGAAGAGGATATTAGATGCTGCGTATAAGCTGGGCATTGGAGCTCAGTTTGGTGGAAAATATTTTGCTCTCGACCTCAGGATTATCCGCCTGCCTCGTCACGGTGCTTCCTGCCCAGTGGGTATGGGAGTGTCCTGTGCAGCCGATAGAAATATCAAAGCAAAAATAAACAAAGAGGGTATTTGGATTGAGAAACTCGACGGTAAGCCTGGGCGCTTTATTCCCGATGAATATCGAAAGGATAATACAGAGGGTGCTGTAAGCATCGACTTAAATCAACCAATGGAACAGATCCTAGCGCAGCTTTCAAAGCATAAGGTGGGCACAAGATTATCGTTAAGCGGCATCATTGTGGTGGGGCGCGATATAGCCCATGCTAAGCTTAAAGAGCGAGTTGAGAGCGGCGAGGGACTTCCTCAATACATTAAGGATCACCCCATATACTATGCCGGACCAGCTAAAACACCAGCAGGAATGGCATCGGGTTCCTTTGGCCCAACCACCGCTGGGCGAATGGATTCGTATGTGGATCTGTTCCAAAGCCACGGCGGCAGCATGGTGATGATTGCCAAAGGCAATAGGAGCAAGGCAGTTACCGATGCGTGTAAGAAGTATGGTGGGTTCTATCTGGGTAGTATTGGTGGGCCAGCAGCCATACTGGCTCAGGAGAATATTAAAAAGGTTGAACTTATTGAGTATCCCGAGCTGGGAATGGAGGCTGTTTACCGCATCGAGGTTGAGGATTTTCCAGCCTTTATCCTTGTGGATGACAAGGGCAACGACTTTTATGCCATGATATAGCATCAAGATATCTCCAGCAATTTCAATGACCCAGACGTTGTGGCTAAATTATTGGACAGGTTATACAGAATTATAGCACGGAATTGATGATTGTCTTGTCTTCAGTCTTAAGACACGCATTTTTACCCGAATTATTAAAAAACATTGAAACTTATGCAGCAAATAAATTTTCAACTCGTCGTTTTGGTGTCAAATCAATTATGTAAAAAGATCATGAAAAATGCGATTCAACACCTAAGCGTAGCCATAGCATTAAGCGTGGCCATTATTACATCGTCATGTGTAACCACATATAGCGGCGAAACCGTTAAGGAGGATAGGGCTTTAGCTAACTTCTCATCCATTCAGCTGGCCATTCCGGCCGATTTGTACCTATCGCAGGGCGATACCTATAGCTTTACCATCGAGGGTGATAAAGATTTTTTGAGCGAAGTTATCACCGAGGTAAAGGGTAGCTCCCTTGTTATTAAAACCGAGGGTTGGGTAAACTTTGGATGGAGAAATCTGAAGGTAAAGGTTTTTGTAACTATGCCCGAGGTTAATGGCCTTACCGTTTCTGGCTCTGGCGATATTCGGGCTCAAACCCCAATCGCTACAGAGAACCTAAGTGTACGTGTTTCGGGAAGTGGCGATGTGAACATATCCAACCTAACGGTTCGTGATTTGGATGTTGCCGTCTCTGGTTCGGGCGACGTGAAGCTGTCGGGCAAAGGGAGTGCTGGAGATGCCAGCGTTAAGGTTACCGGTTCGGGCGATGTTGCTCTTCATGGAATTGAGTTCAATAATGCCGAGGTAAGCATTTCTGGTTCCGGTGATGCTTACCTAGTCGCTAGTCAGAGCCTTAAGGCTCGTGTTGTTGGGAGCGGCGACATTGTGTACTCCGGAAACCCATTGGTCGATGGTAAGGTATCGGGTTCGGGACGAATTAGAAACAAATAGCCTCAAGTTTTGTTACTAAATATAAAAGGGAGAAAGCGTTACGGTTTCTCCCTTTTGCTTAAAACTATTTTAGTAACAAAAGACTTCAACTATGTACAGGGTCGAAAGAGATACTATGGGCAAGGTGAATGTGCCAGCCGATATGCTATGGGGGGCTCAAACCCAGCGATCGCTTCAGAATTTTAGGATAGGCAGTGAGCGGATGCCCGAAGAGGTGATAAAAGCATTTGCCATTATTAAAAAGGCAGCTGCATTAGCTAACCATAAACTTAGGGTTTTGCCCCAACATAAAATGGATTTGATTGTAGCCGTGGCCAATGAGATTATTGACGGCAAGCATATCGATCAGTTTCCGTTGGTGGTTTGGCAAACGGGTTCGGGTACTCAAACCAATATGAACCTGAACGAGGTTATTGCCAATAGGGCGCATCTGCTAAGCGGTGGTTCGCTCCTTGATGCAAAGAAAATCCTTCATCCCAACGATGATGTGAACCTCTCGCAGAGTAGCAACGATACATTTCCAACAGCCATGCATATTGCATCCTACTCAACCTTGATAGAACAAACCATACCTGCATTAAGCGCTTTGCACAAGCTGCTCGTTGCAAAAAGCAATGAGTTTTCTGAGGTAGTAAAGATTGGTCGCACCCACTGGATGGATGCCACACCGCTAACCCTTGGGCAGGAATTCTCTGGGTATGCATCTCAGGTTGAGCATGGCATAAAGGCTTTAGAGAATACGCTGCCCCATATGCTCGAACTGGCGTTAGGTGGCACCGCAGTGGGTACAGGGATAAATGCCCCCAAAGGTTTTTCCCTGCTGGTGGCCGAAATCATAGCAGATCTTACTGGATATCCATTTGTTTCGGCAGGCAATAAGTTTGAGGCATTGGCTGCACACGATGCCTTTGTTGAAACCCACGGGGCGCTCAAGCAGATAGCCGTAAGCCTTATGAAGATTGCCAACGATATTCGAGTGATGGCCTCAGGTCCACGCAGTGGAATTGGTGAGCTAATCCTGCCGGCCAATGAGCCCGGCTCATCCATAATGCCCGGTAAGGTTAACCCAACACAGGTTGAGGCGCTCACCATGGTATGTGCACAGGTTATTGGTAACGATACGGTCATTGCCGTAGGTGGGATGAATGGCCATTTTGAACTCAACGTGTTTAAACCGCTCATTATTCAAAACTTTATGCAGTCGGCTAAGCTGCTAGCGCAGGCTGTGCAGAGCTTCAATACCAATGCGCTACAGGGATTAAAGCCCAACTTGCAAAATATTGATCGTAACCTTGCCAACTCGCTAATGCTTATCACAGCCCTTAACCCACATATAGGTTACGAAAAATCGGCTGAGATAGCCAAAATGGCTTACGACCAGAATCTGACGCTCAAAGAGGCTGCAATGCAGCTGGGCTATGTGTCCGAAGAGCAGTTTGATAGGTGGGTGGATCCTAGGAGGATGGTGGGGAGGTGAAAGAATGATGAATAATGAATATTGAACACCGAATTTTGAAGTTGTAATCCCAACGGTTGGTGGTGTTAGATTTATTATCGATAGCTAATTAGAATGTTTCTCCTAATTCTCTAAACATTTCCATTGATCTTATGTAACGAATATTAAGAGCTTTACAGGGTTCTGGGATTTTAATTTTGCTCTTCATTTCAGGTCTACTCACTTCTTGGGTAACAATTGTCCTTGTGGTTGTGTCACCCAAAGCGTAAGCAATAATAAAGGCATCTGCTTCGTCAGCATCTAAGAATTCATTTATAGCATTCTGTGAATAATGAGAGTTTCTTGAAAAAGCCCAAAGTGTAACTAGCCTGTATTCATTAATAACTTCTATAGTGTCTTTGAAAAAATTAACAGGTAAATTATTTGTGCACCAATATTCTAATGCATCATTTTTATCGTAAATCTCATTTTTCACCTTATCAATGCTAATTATTTTACCTTCAAGTGCTAATTGTTTTACTTTATTCCAAAAACTGAAAGCAACGTCAAGTGGGTAGGTGTCTCTATGCGCCTGAATAAAAAAATTGCTATCTACTATATAGACTCCCATCCACTATATGTGTTTTGTGAAATATGTTTGAAAAGTGTCTCCTTTTAAACTTGTGAGTTTATAGGCGTCACGATACAATAATTTTCCTGACTTTACTGCATTATTAATGTGTGCAGAAAAAGCTATACCTAACCTCTTTCTCGTTGTAGCATAGAAATCACCACCCGAACTTTGAGTTTCTTTTTTGATGAACTCTCTATTTGTATATTCATCGTAAAATCCCAAAAATTGAGTTTTTGTTATTTTTCCTAAGTCTAAAGCCCTTCGAGCAATAACGATTTCACTAACTTTAAAATACCTTGCAGTATTTTTAATGTTAGGATTAGTATTCCAAACCTCATTAAAAGCAATTTCTGGAACAAGAAATTCTGCTGCTACTTTATCGCAAAGTCTCTCAATCGGATCATCTGCTGGTTCAAGTTTTCTGAAGTCAAAACCGGCACTATGTCCAATCCAAATATGGGCTAATTCATGAGCAATAGTGAACATTTGAGCAGCTTTTGCATCAGAGTTATTGATAAACATGAAAGGTGCCATTTCATCTACAAGGACAAAACCACGACATTCTTCAACGCTAATTGGTCGATGAGTATTATTCCCAACAATTCCATTGAATACTGTAATAATACCAATATCCTCAATATGACGAATTAAGGACTCTAAAGCATCTTGCCATGTTTTATAATGACTTGCCCAATTCTCAGATAAATTTAGACTTCTCCGCAAATCTGCTGCAATTTCCCGAAAATTATTACTATTACTGTATTTACCAACAAAGCTTAATGTTTCAAATTCACTCTCTTTAAGGTAATCTTTAAGCCAATCCTGTCTTTGTTGTAATAACAAGATTGTATCATAAATATTTACACCTACTTGAGTGGCTTGAGTATTGTTGGTTCTGAAAAAAGGAATTGGAATTTTTTCTTTGGGTGGTTCGGGTAAGAAGAAATAACCAAAAGGTAGATAAACCTTTTTAGATAAATTTTCAAGTTGCTTAATTGTTGGTTTTTTCTCACCCTGAATCCAATCAAAAATACTAGGAACTTTGTTGGCAAAGTCATGCAGATCATATCCAGCACGGGCAATTGCCCATGTAAGCATATCTGCGTTGATATTTACTTCAGTTCTCATATTGCAAATATATAACAATTTAGACCATCAAACTAAGACAATTAATTACACCAAATATTTGGATTGTATGTCAACGTCTTAATTTACTTATCCTTTCACCAAATAAATTTCCTTATGCGTACTTTCACTTGCAGCCAATAAAGTTATTAGAATCAACTACTTCATAATTCAACTATCTTCTCCACTATACCCAACACCCTCCCGTACTCGAACCCACGCGACATCCCAAACCGTATTAGTTTGGTTTTAAGGTCGTAGCTATCCTTAGCTTTTATGGTTTTAGCCTTGGCGGCAAGGAGTTCACGGAGCATATCGTCGTTGCTGTGCTCTGCCGATTCGGAGAGGGCTGTGGCAATGTGCTCATCGGCTATGCGCTTGGCGCGGAGCGCCATCTCAATCTTTTTAGGACCCCACTTGTTAAACCGGGCCTTCTCGCGGGCAAAGGAAATGGCATATCGGCTCTCGTCAATAAATCCATCTTTAACTAGTAGGTCGATAATTTTCTTGATCTCTTCCGTGTCTACCCCCCACTGAAGAAGCTTTTGCCTAATATCGTAGGGGCATTTTTCGCTTTGGCTGCAAAGCCATTGGGCCCGGTCGAGCGCTTTTTTTGTATCCATTGGCTTAATTTATTCCGAAATTCTTAAGTTTTCTACACTTTTTACGCAAAACACGAATACGCAAAAATTGATTGATTGACTGATTGATGTTTTCACCAAGATTGATTGAAACGACTAGCCTTCTGAAATTCGCATCCTCCCTTTTTAAACGCTAGTACGCTAAAAAGATTAAATATTAGCCAGCGCCCACTCCCCATCGCAACTTCATCATTTTTCATTCTACATTTTACATTTTACATTCAAAGAATCTCACGCCAACCTGCCTGTCGGCAGACAGGGACGCCAAGTTGCTAAGAAGAATAAATATAAACAAACGCCCACTCACTCCCCAAGACTTTTGACTTTCTGACTTTCAACTTTCAACTTCCCCTCTTCTGCATCTCAGCATTCTTTCTTTGCCATTAATATCTTTGCGCAGTGTGACATTCACAAACCCCCTCTCGGCAAATACCGATGCGGTTTCAATTCCAAAGGCTTCGTTAATCTCGCAATAAACCCAACCCTTAGGTTTTAAGTGTTTTTGCGCCACGCTGGCAATGGCTTTGTAAAACTCCAGAGGGTTAACATCGCTAACGAATAGCGCCAGCTCCGGCTCGTTCTCCAGCACATTGGGAGCCATTAGTTCCTTCTCGCTTTCGCGTACATATGGCGGATTGCTCACAATAATATCAAAAGGAGAACCGCTCAGCTCAGCGGGCAGGTTGAGTATGTTTTCATTGATTAATGTTAGGCTTACCCCATTCTCCGTTGCATTTTTCGATGCCACCTCAAGGGCTTCGGATGAAATGTCGAGCGCAAAAACCTTGGCTCCGGGGATGTTCTTGGCAAGGGCAATGGCAATACAACCCGACCCAGTACCTATGTCGAGGATTGACGGAGAACTTTCGTTGTGTGTCGTTAAAATCCAGTCCACCAGTTCCTCGGTTTCGGGGCGTGGTATAAGTACGCTTGGGGCTACCTTGAGGTTAAGACCAAAAAACTCGGTATTTCCCAAAATATATTGAATTGGCTTTTGTAACTTTAGCTGCGAAATATAGTATTCTAGCTGGGTGATCTCACCGTCCGAAAGGGTAAGCTGAGGATTTGCAATGGCATCGTGAATTTTTTTGTTGGAAACAGATTCAATTGCCATACGGGCTATGGCCTTAGCCTCCGACAAAGGGTAGATAGGTTCGAGTTCGTTACATATCGATTTGTACCTTAAAAGGATGCTGTTGTCGCTCATGGTAGTATTGCAGAATTGTATCTCAAAAGTAATCAATAAATATGGAACAGCCGAGTCTTGATCAACTCTATATGAGCCGCTGCCTTGAGCTGGCTAGCAACGGTATGGGTAACGTGGCACCAAACCCTATGGTGGGATCAGTTATAGTGCATAATAACAAGATAATTGCCGAGGGATACCATACGGAGTATGGAAAGGATCATGCCGAACGGGCAGCCATTAATGCGGTTAAGGATACCGATGTTCTCAGTGAATCAACCCTATACGTATCGCTTGAACCCTGCTCTCACTTTGGTAAAACACCCCCTTGTGCAAACCTAATAATTGACTCAAAGATAAAGCGGGTAGTAGTGGCAACACTGGATCCCAACCCAAAAGTGCAAGGCCGGGGGATTGAATTGCTCAAAAATGCAGGTGTTGAAGTGAAGGTTGGTGTGCTCGAAAAGGAGGCCAAGGAGTTGAACCGTAGGTTCTTTGTGTACCATATCAAAAAGCGGCCATACGTAATTCTTAAGTGGGCACAAACCCTCGATGGCTACATAGATGCTGTTCGTAAACCATCTGATCCCATTGCCCCGGTTTGGGTAACCAACGAGTTGTCGCGAACCCTGGTTCACCGATGGCGTAGCGAGGAGCAGGCCATAATGATTGGAACCAACACTGTGGACAAGGACAATCCAAGGCTCGATGTGCGCGATTGGAGCGGACGCTCACCCATGCGAATAGTGCTCGACCGCAAGCTTAGGCTATCGCCCGATGTGAACGTGTACGACGGTTCGTTGCCAACCATAGTTTTTGTTGGGAACAACAGTAGCGCTGCCAGCAAACGGCAAACATTTGCCTCGGTACCCAACATAGAGTTGCTTACCATCGATTTTGCGAAGGGGGCCGAGGATCAGGTTCTGAAAGAGCTGTACGATAGGGGTATTAACTCGGTAATTGTTGAGGGTGGAGCTATGCTTATCAACAGCTTTGTGAAGAAAAACTATTGGGATGAAGCCCGTGTGTTTGTTGGCAATAAGTTTTTTGGCGATGGTGTTAAAGCCCCTGAGCTAAGTGGCGAGCTGTTCAGCTACGATGAGGTGGGCGATAGCAAGCTGTTTACTTACAGGAATAGACTCTCGAGGGGTTAAACGGCTGCAAATTCAATTGCCGACTCATCCCAATGTGGAGCCGACTTAATTGCCGGAATTATCTCCTCTGGGGTTGATACCATTTGCCAAATTTGCCTGTGTTCGGGGCGCATGAAGCGCTCCTCAATCATCTTCTCTATTAGTAGCTCCAGGTGTGAGTAAAAACCGTCGGTATTAAGAACTATAATGGGTTTTGTAAACTTTCCCAACCGCTTTAGTGTGAACACTTCCATCAGCTCCTCAAGTGTTCCACACCCACCGGGTAGGGCAACCACCGCATCTACGTTTTCGGTAAGCTGCTTTTTGCGCTCGCGCATATCCTTAACAAGCACCATTTGGGTAAGCCCCTTGTGACCCCATTCCACCTTATCCATGAACTGTGGCAGGATACCAACCACCCTTCCCTGTAGCGAGAGGGCTGTGTCGGCTAAGCAGCCCATTAGGCCTACTGATCCCCCACCGTATAGAATTGTGGCGTTGGCTTTAACCAACTCGTGGGCAACGGTTTTGGTTGCCTCAAAATATTTCTCATCAATCTTTGCGCTGGAGGCGCAAAATACACATATTTTCATGGTAAAAGTTGTAAGCGAGCGGTAGTAATAATACGAATATCGCCAAACCGGCAATGATTTGGCGATATATATTATGTAGGTTGTTTATAGTAACGCTTCGAGCTTTGAAACCAATGTTGCCTTGGGTACAGCACCAACCTGCTTATCGGCTATCTCACCGTTTTTGAAGAATAGGATGGTGGGGATATTGCGAATGCCAAACCTGCCTGCTACGCCGGGGTTGCTGTCAACATCAACCTTGCCTACAACTGCTTTGCCTTCGAATTCCTCGGCAATCTGTTCAACAAAAGGGGCAACCATGCGGCATGGTCCGCACCATTCTGCCCAAAAATCGAGTAGTACAGGTTTGTCAGATTTGAGAACAATCTCTTCAAAATTAGCATCGGTAATTGCAAGTGCCATAGTTCGTAAGTTTTATTTGTTAATGAATTTTTATTTGTAAAGATAACAGCTTTGGTTTAAAAATGTTCCTCAATGCTTAAACGATGAGAAAAATGATTTGTCGCTAATTCACCTTGTAGTTGATATCCATTTGGTTAAGATGTTTGACTAGCTCGTTGCTTACGCTTATGCGGAAAGTGCGCGAGAACAGCTGAATGCCAATGCTCGACTCGGGATCGAGCAGCTTAAAGTTTAGCGTAACATTTCCTGGATGCTCCGATACCACATGCTTGATATCCTTGATCAAATCGTCGGTTACCTCATCGAGCATTAGGGTTAGGGTAATCTTTTTAACCAGTTCCTCCCGCACATCGGATAGCATATGCATACTCTTGATGCTAAATTCCAGCTCGCCCTGTCTGAATCGGCTGGGGTTAAATCGGCCTTTAATCATTAGGGGGTAACCCACGTAAAAGAACCTACGATATAGCTCGAAATCTTTTCCAAAGAGGGTGAATTCGTACGAGTCGGTAAAGTCCTCGATGGTAATGCGTCCGTAGTATGTTCCTTTTTTGGTAGGCAGCACCTTGGCATCTGACACAATGCCGGCTACCGTAATATCTCGTCCGTTAAGCGAAACGGGATCATACATCTCGGCAAGGGTGGTGTTACAGAAGTTGTCCACCTCAAGCTTAAAGTCATCCAGCGGATGCGCCGATAGGTATATCCCAATAAGCTCCTTTTCCTTGCTTAGGTTTTCAAGTTTCGACCATGGTTCAACCTGCGGAGCCTCGGGTTTTTGTAACTCGAAGCCCGATTCGGTTCCTCCGAATAGCGTTTGCTGAACGTTGTTCTTCTCGGTTTGGGCCTTGGCACCATAGCGCATGAGCTGCTCAATGTAGGATACACCTTTGGGGTCGACCCCAAAATACTGCTCCCTTTTCAGTCCCCCCAAATTGTCGAGAGCTCCTGCTAGCACTAGTGCTTCCACGTTTTTCTTGTTAACCGTTTGCAGGTTGATGCGTTCCACAAAGTCGTATAAATCTTTGAATGGGCCATCCTTTCGGGTTTCAATAATGTTGGCAACGGCTCCCTCGCCAACCCCCTTAACGGCTCCAAGCCCAAAGCGTACATCACCGTTGGGCATTACGGTAAACTTGTAGTTACTGTGGTTTACATCGGGGCCAAGCACCTGAATACCCATTCGGCGGCATTCATCCATGAAGAGGGTAATCTTCTTAATATCCGATAGGTTTCGGCTAAGCACTGCCGCCATGAATTCGCTGGGGTAGTGCGCTTTTAAGTAAGCAGTTTGGTACGATACGTAGGCGTAGCATGTGGAGTGTGACTTGTTGAATGCGTACTGAGCAAAGGCCTCCCAGTCGTTCCACACCTTTTCCACCTTTTTCTTATCGAAGCCCCGCTCATGGCACCCATCAACAAACTGGGCCTTAAGTTTATCCATTACGGCCTTTTGCTTTTTACCCATGGCCTTACGCAGCGAGTCGGCTTGCCCCTTGGTGAACCCAGCCAGCGATTGAGAAAGGCGCATCACCTGCTCCTGATACACGGTAATGCCATAGGTCTCCTCAAGGAATTCTTTCATCTCGGGGATATCGTACTCAATCTTTTCGCGTCCGTGTTTACGGGCAATAAAATTGGGGATGTACTCCAGGGGGCCCGGACGGTAAAGGGCGTTCATAGCGATAAGGTCTTCGAATCGGTTGGGCTTAAGCGCACGCAGGTGTTTCTTCATCCCGGGCGATTCAAACTGGAAAAGCGCTGTGGTGTCGCCCCGCGCGTAGAGTTCGAAGGTTTCCTTATCGTCGAGCGGAATTCTATCTATATCAATGTCAATATCTTTCGACTCCTTAATGAACTGCAATGCATCCTTAATAATGGAGAGGGTTTTAAGCCCAAGGAAGTCCATTTTAAGCAGGCCTACATCCTCAACGTGCTTCCCATCGTACTGGGTTACGTAGAGTTCAGCATCCTTGTTAATGCAAATGGGGATGTGCTCCTCAAGGTTATCGCGACCAATAATAATACCGCAGGCATGCACACCGGTTTGTCTAACCGACCCCTCAAGAACCTCGGCGTACTGTAGGGTTGAGCGAACCAGGTCGTCGGGTGATTTTTTACACTCCAACAGCTCGGGAACCTCCTTGTATGCCTTGGCAAGCGTTGTTCCGGGTCGTTCGGGTACCAGCTTGGCGATACGGATTGCCTCGGGTAGGGGGAGCTTCTGTACGCGGGCAACATCGCGAATGGCCATCTTGGCAGCCATGGTGCCAAAGGTGATGATGTGTGCTACCTTGTCCTTGCCATATTTATTTACAACCCATTGCAATACGAGTTCGCGTCCATCCTCATCAAAATCGATATCGATATCGGGCATGGATATACGCTCGGGGTTTAGGAAACGCTCAAACAGCAGGTCGTACTTTATGGGGTCAATATCGGTAATGCGGAGGCAGTAGGCCACAGCCGAACCCGCTGCCGAGCCCCTTCCCGGGCCAACGGAAACGCCCATCTCACGAGCAGCGCGCAGGAAGTCCCATACAATAAGGAAGTAGCTGGGAAACCCCATGCCCTTGATAACCTCAAGTTCAAAGTCGAGGCGCTCGCGAATATCATCGGTAATACTATCGCCCCATCGCATTTTTGCACCCTCGTAGGTGAGGTGCCTAAGGTACTCGTTATCCTCGGTAAAGCCCTCGGGTAGGGCAAAGTGGGGCATAATGGGGGCGTGGTTAAGGGAGTAGACCTCAACTTTATCGGCTATTTCGAGCGTGTTGTGAATTACCTCGGGATGGTTTGGAAAAAGCCTAATCATCTCGTCCTCGCTTTTGAGGTACTCCTGCATGGTGTAGTGCATACGGTTGGGGTCGTCTATATCCTTCCCGGTATTTAGGCATATAAGCCTGTCATGCGCTTGAGCATCCTCGGCGTTGATGAAGTGAACATCGTTGGTGGCAATACACTTAACGCCAGTTTTTTCGGCTAGCTGAAAAATGACCTCGTTCACCTTCTTCTGTTCAAGATAGGTGTCCTCTGAGAACCCTCCCGGCTTAACCGGATGCAGCATAACCTCGAGGTAGAAGTCGTCGCCAAAAATCTCTTTAAACTCGTATATTACCTCCTCGGCTCTTGCAAGGTTTCCCTTTATAATGGCCTGTGGGATCTCGCCACCCAGACAGGCTGATGAAACAATTATTCCCTCGCTATACTTGCGTAGCAGCTCCTTGTCGATACGAGGTTTCTGGTAAAAGCCCTCGGTCCAGGAGTACGATACCATTTTAGTGAGGTTATGGTATCCGGTTTTATTCTTGGCCAGTAGAACCAGGTGATCGCCACCCCTGTCGTCCTTATCGCGACTTCTCCTGTCGGGAGTTACGTAGGCCTCGCAGCCAATAATGGGTTTGAAAAGCTTCTGCTCGGCAGCTTTTAACTTCTCTTGCAGCTCGGTAAGGGTTGCGTTGGGTTCGCCCGATTCCTCCAGCTTCTTGATATCCTCCTTAAGCAGCTTAATTTCGCAAGTGTGCTGGTCGTTTACCTTGTTCACCGTGTTAAGAAACTCCTTAACCCCAAACATATTACCATGGTCGGTAATGGCTATTCCGCGCATACCAAGGCTTTTGGCTCTTTCTACAAGACCTTTTATGCTCGAGGCGCCATCGAGAATGGAGTACTGGGTGTGAACGTGAAGATGTACAAACTTGCTCATTGCTTATTAGTAGGGGATTACAGTATTTGCGTACGAATTGATTTGGTTTTCCAAAGTTAGCTCATTGCGTAGCAAAATTTGAGTGATGTTGAAAACTATTGAATAAAATATATATCTACCTATGATATAGTGTTTTTAGTAGGAACAAGGATGTTGGTTGCAGAACTTTGATGATGTAAACAATTTGCAATGGTAATGGTTAAATTATACAAAGACCAGTTCATCTAATCGGGTGGTTGGCTTAAAATTGCTATCTTTGAACTTCGAGAGAAACCATATTAAAATCAACAAAAATGAGCTTTAGCGGACAATCCCCCTTCGCAAATATCCCCCCAGTTGTTAAGAATCTGATAATTATCAATGCCATTATGCTGCTTGCCACTTTTATGTTTGGTAGCGTAATGCGCATCGACCTTAACCGTGAACTGGGGCTTTTTTACTTCGAATCGCCTCAGTTTAAACCATTCCAGCTGGTTACACACATCTTTATGCATGGGGGTATCGCCCACCTTTTCTTCAATATGTTTGCCCTGTTCATGTTTGGTCGAGTGCTAGAGCAGGTGTGGGGTAGCAAGCGTTTCTTTATCTACTATTTTTTCACGGGGTTGGGTGCTGCGGTGCTTCACTCCATGGTGAACTTTATTGAGGCCAAATCGATTATGGCAAACCTTACCCCCGAGCAAATCAACTTGGTTAAAACTGAGGGTACTGCCATCTTTATGCAAGGCAAAAACTATATGCACTCGGGAATGGCTTCGCTTAATATGCTGTTTAATATTCCTACGGTTGGTGCCTCTGGAGCCGTGTTTGGAGTGCTACTGGCGTTTGGTATGTATTTCCCAAATACACAGCTGATGCTGCTTTTCCCGCCAATTCCCATTAAAGCTAAATACTTTGTAATTGGCTATGGTTTAATTGAACTATACCTAGGTTTTACACAAGCAAATAGCGGAGTTGCACACTTTGCCCACCTGGGGGGTATGGTGTTTGGCTTTATTTTGATAAAGATCTGGTCCAAGAAACGTGATAGATTTTTCTAAAAGTTTTGGTATGGGTAGCATTTTCGATGAGATAAAACAATCCTTTAAGCAGGGTGGAACGCTGGTTAGGTTGATATATATAAACCTAGGAGTGTTTTTGGCTTTCAATATTTTAAAAGCGATACTCTTTTTAGGGGGTATTGATATTGGCTTTAAGCTATCGCAATATATTGCTGTTCCTGCATACTTCCCTAATCTAGCCAGTAGGCCCTGGACCCTTTTTACGTATATGTTTTTTCATGAGGGGTTTATCCATATACTATTCAATATGCTCTGGCTTTACTGGTTGGGACGCATATTTTTAGGATTTATGACCGAGCGCAAGCTGCTTGGCGTGTACATCATGGGGGGTATTTCTGGCGGCTTTTTGTATATTTTGTTTTACAATATCTTCCCAGCATTCAGCGAGGTGTTGCCAAGTTCATTTGCCTTAGGTGCATCGGCATCGGTGCTTGCAGTGGTGTTTGCGGCGGCAGCTTACGCACCAAACTTTACGCTTAACCTTATGTTTATTGGGCCAGTAAGGCTCAAGTATATCGCTGCCTTCATGGTTGTGCTCGATATTATTGGTATTGCAGGAGCCAATGCTGGTGGCCATATTGCCCACCTGGGCGGAGCGCTGTTTGGATACCTATTCATCTACTTTCAAAAGCAGAATGTTGATTTGGCCAAGCCGGTTTACTTTTTTATTGATGCCTTTACCTCCAGCCCTTCGGCTCAGCGTCGGAAGAAAATGAAGGTGGAGTATAGCAAGCCCAAGGACGATTACGAGTACAACAAGATGAAAGCCGAACAGCAGAAAGAGATTGATGCGATTTTAGACAAGATATCGAAGGGTGGATACGATAGCCTTACGGCTGAGGAGAAGAAGACCCTTTTTAGGATGAAGGGACATTAGACATCGATATACGTGGCACCAATAAACTTTTGTTGAACTAACTGAATGCCAATTGCGAAAGTTTGTCGACATAATTCTGCAAATACTTACGCTTGTGTCAGGGCTTTCGCTGCTGCTGGCATACCTTTCTGTTCACATTAAGCCTACCGTTTTCTGGTTTCTGGGGTTAGTAGGTTTATCGTACCCGTTCCTACTGCTTATAAATGTTGCCTTTTTGGTTTACTGGATTATTCGCTGGAAATGGCTTTTCGTGTATCCTACACTTGCCATACTGTTGGGTGTATCGCATTTTGCCAATTTTTTTCAGTTTCCCTTTGGGAAAAATAGTGCGGTGACTACCGATGATCTGAAAATTGTATCGTACAATGTAAACCTTTTTCAGCTCTATTCATGGGCCGAAGAGCCACCTACACATAGCCATGTTTTCGCCTTTATTCGCGACGAGAATCCAGATATAGTTTGTTTGCAGGAGTTTTACGTGGTTAGCGATAAGTTTACAGAGCAGCAGGCGCGTGAGGCTCTTAGCTACGATGTGCATATTGGATACATTACCAAGGGCAAGAAAACAGGATACGGTTTGGCCACATATAGCCGTTTCCCAATTGTGAATTCAGGCGAGATAAAGTTTGAGAATAGCGCCAATGCCTGCATCTATTCCGACGTTCTGATTGGATCAGATACTGTTAGGATTTACAATAACCATTTACAATCGCTAAGGCTTAGGGAGAGTAATATAAGTTTTTTACAAAACCAAAGTAGCCGGAAGGAAGCTCAGGCAATGGACGAAATCAAAGATATTTCATTCAGATTTAGGGATGCGTTGCGCAAGCGAGCTCAGCAGGTGGAGCTGGTCACCGACCACATACTAAGCAGCCCATACCCTGTGATAGTTTGTGGCGACTTAAACGAGTCGCCCATATCCTACAACTACCGAAAAATGAGGGAAAACCTGAACGATGCGTTTGTTGAGGCAGGGGCTGGGGTAGGGTATACGTACAAGGGCTTTTTCCCATCGTTTAGGATTGATTACATTTTGTACAACCCAAAGTTTTCGGCTACCAGCTACTACAGCCCAAGGGTTTACCATTCCGATCATTACCCTGTGGTGGCCACCTTGCGAAAGGAGTAGGAACAATTTCTAATCCTTCTTCTTTTTCCAAACCCTTAGCTGGCACATACAACCTCCGGTCATGGTTTGATCCTTGTCAACAATAAGCGGAAGCCCATCGCGCTCCCAGTCATGAATTCCGCCAGCAAGATTTGCCACGTTAGTATACCCTTTGCCCTGGAGGAATTCGACCACCTCCTTACTGTGAATTCCCACGGCATCGGCAATAATTATTGGGCGGTCGGTGGGTAGGTGGTGGTAGTAGTTTTCAATCTCCTTATCGTGGCAGTAGAGACATTCTGGAACATCGAAAAGTTTGTTTTTAAGGAGGAGTTCAAGACGGAGGTCGAGTAGGATTGCACCATTCTTACACAGCTCGTTGGCCTCGCGGGGCGAGAGGTGTAGCATGCCATCAATGGTAAATCCATACCCTTCGAAAAAGTATTTCATACTCAGTTCATTTTGCACATTTCACACAGAATAAGCTCTGGGGCATAAGCGCAAGCCTTCCTAAAGGGATATCGCCACCACAGCGGCGGCATATTCCAAACTCTTCGGAATCGATTTTGCTAAGGGCATAGTTTAACTTCTTCAGCTTATCTTCGGCTTGCCTTAAACCTGCGTCAGCAACCGCCTTATTGTTAATGGCATCCATTCGCGATACGCGCCCTATTGCATTGTCGGGTGCAACTGGCTGCGATATCTGCTTGAAGTCCTCAATTATCTTTTGAGTTTTTTCAATTTCGTATGCAATAAGCGCTTCAAATTCTTGCTTTTTGGCTTGGTCCATTATGTTGCACTCTTAATCCACCCCTTTAGTGTGGCTGGTGTAGGCATTTTCCCTTGGATTTTTAGTTCTCCATTAATTATTAGTCCAGGCGAAAGCCACACGCCGTAGCTGGGGAACAGGTTTACGTCGGTTATCTTCTCAACTTTGGCATCTATGCCAAGCTCATCCGCAATTTCACGACACATTGCTTCGAGCCGTAAGCAGTTTGGGCAACCGGGGCCGAGAACCTTAATATCCATTGTTTTGATTTGTTTATAGGTTAATGTGATTTAATATCGAACACTGAATCTCGAATTTCGAAAGATGAAGTTTTGGTTTGGATTGGTCATTATCATTTTGTGCATTTGTCCTTGGTGTCCTAATCCTTCACTATTTGTTATTCTTTGTTTCTTACCCTCCGCACCCACAGCACCCTCCTTGCATACCACACGCAGGGGCGCTAGGCATAGCAGCTTCTTTCGATTGTTTTGGTGGTTGATACTCGCTGCACTCCTCGCCATTGGTTGGACAAGGAGCAGTTAGCTTGCTGCAGGGGCCAAAGGTTGGGTCTATCCACTCCTGTTTTGTGCCCTCAGCTTCAAATTTTAAATCGCACGTTTTGCAGTAGAATGTTGGCATATTAGAAATGATTGGTTGATTGATTGGATACCTGCCTGTCTCGGGTCTCGTCATTATTTGACGAGATAACGAGAGCAGGATTAGCTAACGAGTGACGGGTTCCTAGTTGCAACGGTAACCCATTGCCAACTGCTTCTTGCCAACTGCCAACTATAAGGTTCACTGATTGGTTGACTGATTGCTCCAGTGATTATAGGAGGTGTAGCCATTTATCCTTTGCTATTTAAAATTTACTAACATCCGCAGCCACATCCACCGCAACCGCCCGACTGATTGTGGCCTCCGCAGTGCTCGGCATCATCAATTAAATCCTGACGAAGGATAAGCGGCAGCCCATCGCGGTTCCACTGAATAATACCCCCGTCGAGGTTGCTGGCGTTACTATACCCTTGGTAGTTCAACAGATTTACTGCTTTAACGCTTCGCACGCCGTTGTTGCAGGCAACTATAAGCGGCCTGTCCTTGGGCAGCTCGCCATACCTATCGGCAATTACCGACATGGGCAGATGGATTACCTCGGTGGAGTCGAACTTGATAATGTCGAGCTCATCGTCCTCCCTTATATCAACAATAAGTGCGTTATGGTTTGCAACGGCATCGGCGGCTGCATAGGAGCCAATATGGCTAACCCCGGGCAGGGTAAAGGCTTGGTGCTTTGGTGTATCGGTAGTATTCATAATTATTTTTTTGCAAAGATAATAAATATGGTATGGATGTGCTAAATGATAGTAACAGGATGACTAAGGAGAATGTTGAATACTATATCCTTAGAGTAGCTGCAATACGTTTGGGGTTTAGCAGAAGATTAAGGCCGTCAATTATGCTGGTGCATATAATATCAGCATTCATCAGCGCCTGAACCGATGCTCCTTCGGCTTGAACAACTGCAATGCCAAGAGTAGCCAGTTTAAGCATTTGCGCATCGTTTGCTCCGTTACCAATGGCCACAACCGATTGGGGGTTTAGGCTGGCAACAAAATCGGCCTTTTGCCTCCCCTGCTCTTTCCCATCAATAATTTTTACGTTGATATTGGTATTGGCAAAGCTTTTCTCAACCGTTCCAAACGTGTCGGCAGTAATAACGTGAACCGAAAGGTGCTCCGAGAGCTTGCCGAGCAGTTTAATTACGCCATTAATTTGCTGTCCGTCGATGGCTAGTGTTCCGTTGTAGTCGAGCACTAAATGCTCGGCAACAATTGGCTCTATATTGGGGATATTAATTCTAATCATATCAATCCTATGTTTTGTGCACCTACACCGTGTTAGTTTTAAAAAACAGACAATAAAAATCTAATGCTTTTGTCCTGTTTTGTATAAGAGGATATTCGCCTTCTCAATAGTCATAACACAACCCGTTTTCAGCTTATCGAAGTAGGGCAAAATGGTTTTGGCAAAGCTTTCCACCTTCTCGGCCTCATCAATTATCTCAATTACCAGGGGTAGTTTTTCGGTGATCTCCCAAAACTTCATCGACTTAACCGTGCTGCTCGATCCATAGCCCATCACCCCTTTGAGTACGGTGACGCCCGCCATACCGTAGCGCTTGGCGGCAAATACAATTACCTCGTAAAGGGGCGAGTACCTAAACTTATCGGTGTTGCTAATAAAAATGCGCAAATGCTTGGCTTCTCTATTGGTTTCCATAGGTTAGTATAGTTTAGTAATAAGGTTTCCAAGGTAAACGGCCACTAAGCAAAGAAATACGCTAAGGCTGGTGTATAGGGCAAAAAGCACAAAGTTGCCATCCCTTAGCAGGAAGATATTCTCGCTGCTAAAGGTAGAGAATGAGGTGAACCCACCGCAAACCCCAACGGTAAGGAATAGCCGTAGGTCGGGGCTAATGATGTTGCTTTTGCCCGATATTCCATAGATAATGCCAATAAGTAGGCAGCCGATAATATTTACGGTAAAAGTTCCCAGAGGGAACGAGGTAAGGGTGTTGGCGTGAATTAGGCGCGAGAGCAGGAAACGGCCAACGGTTCCAATAAATCCGCCAGCACCAACAATAAGAATTAAACGAAGCATTTTACTAAATATATTGATTGTTGCAGGAGCCATTAGCATGTAAGCGGTTTATGGCTAGCCCCATAGCCAGAGGTAGCAAAGATAGTGAAAATATAAGATGATAAATTAGCAAGAACTATTCGACCTAAGAAGTTCAAAAAACGTTGAATATCTTTGGTCGAATTCACTTGAAATTTAAGAGTGGCTCAAAAGCTTAATTATGGCTTAATCTTTTGGAAAAGCGAAAAAAGTTTATCTCTATATATATCATTAATACTTTCTTCATGCTCGCCAATGGGCTTTACGGGGATAAGGTCAATCACCTCATCAGGGGTTAATCCAGAATGGAAGTAGGTGTTTAGGGCTGCCACCATCGACTGATGAACAGATTGCTCACGCTCAATCTTTGACAAGCCCATCTCATCGCCAAGCCTGATAAGTTCCCGCCATTGGAACCAGAAATAGGTTGGTAGCATGGCCGATAGTATGGCGTAGGCCTCCAACTTTGGCTCATCAACCTCAAATGTTTTACCAAGTAATTCAAGAAGTTTTAGTAATTCCTGTTTATGTGTTGGGTTAAAGGTTTTAGCAAAACTAATTGGATTGTAGCCCTCGTTAATGTATGAGGTGGCGTTGGGGATCATCCGCGCTAAGTTGGGCGATTTTACCTGCGTGGCAATTTTATCAATTGAAATCTTGGGGGCAAGGGAGATGACCATTGCATTCTCAGAAATCTTTGTAGAAACCTGAGTAAGCGACTCCATAATTGCTGGAGGATGCAGGGCAATAAATACAATGTCGCATTGTGCGGGTTGATCGGCCGTATTAACTGTTTGTATATCGGGGGATTGCCCTTTTAGGCCAGATAGGACATCGCTATTCATGTCGAACACAATGGTTGACGATAAATCCACACCCTTGTTTTGAAATGCTTTCAGAAAGATCTTGGTTATCCTTCCGCCTCCAATAAAACCAATTGATTTTGTTTTCATAGCAAACTGTTTTTAATTAATTTTTGATTTCTTCAATCTTTGTAATTTATAAGTTTCTGATGGTTTGAATCAAAATTCTATGTAAAATTAGGGAACAATGATTTAAAGATCAATACTAATTGTTGATATAATGAAAAACTCCTTCCACGGTGAGTAAAAGGAGTTCTTTTAAGTGTAATGTAGTTTAAAACCTATTTCTATTGGCAAATGCCACTAAAGAAAGCATCACTGGAACTTCAACCAATACTCCTACCACAGTTACCAGTGCAGCTGGCGATTGCAACCCAAACAGCGCAATGGCAACCGCAACGGCCAGTTCAAAAAAGTTACTGGCACCTATCATGGCCGCCGGACCACACACAGGGTATGGTAGTTTTAACTTTTTGCCACCGTACCAAGCAATGAAGAAGATAAAGTAGGTTTGTATTACAAGTGGAACAGCGGCAAGTAGTATTATTAGGGGATTGCTAATAATGTTCTGACCTTGGAAGGCGAATAGTAAAACTAGTGTTACTAGCAAAGCAATGATGCTAACGGGCTTTAGCCTTGGTAAGAAAACTTCCTTGAACCACTTCTCTCCTCTACTACTTAGTAGAATTCGTTGGGTTATGACTCCTGCAACCAGAGGTACAACAACAAAAATTAGCACGCTAGCCACCAGGGTATCGTAGGGGATAACCACATCGGTAATGCCAAGTAATAGTCCAACAATTGGAATAAATGCAACAAGGATTATCAGATCGTTTACCGAGACTTGAACCAGTGTGTAGTTGGGGTCGCCGTCGGAAAGGTAACTCCATACAAATACCATAGCAGTACAGGGGGCGGCTCCCAGTATAATGGCTCCAGCAATATATTCGCCCGCCATCGATGGATCAATCCATGCTTGGTAAAGTTTGGAGAAGAAAAGCCAAGCAAAGAAAGCCATGGTAAAAGGCTTAATAAGCCAGTTAATTATAAGGGTCCATACCACTCCTCTAGGCTTCTTCCCAATTTTTTTTATGCTCGAAAAATCCACCTGTAGCATCATGGGGTAAATCATGAGCCAGATTAGGATTGCCACAGGAATATTCACCCTTGCAATTTCAAGGCTGCTAATAAATTCAATGCTATCGCCAGCAATATGGCCTATGGCAATACCCACCAGTATTCCCAGGGCTACCCATATGGTTAGGTATTTTTCAAAAAGACCGATAGTTTTTTTAGGTTTACCGGTAATTGTAATCTCCTTGAACTCTTTGCTCATTGCTTTTCTTTTTTTATGGTTAGATATTATTACACTTTTGTCCCACTCACAGTGATTGAGTATATGCCTATATCGCCATTGGTAAAACTATGAATCTCATTATCGTTAAGATAATTCCTAAGAATACTCTCAGGAATATCAATTTTTCGCTGCTTGTGAACATTAACATTTTCAAAGCCCGCCTGCCTAATGGCATCAAGGTACTCTTCAATTGGTAACGCTCCAGATACACATCCAGCGTACATCTCGGCATCGGCTTTCAGTTTTTCTGGTAAATCGCCCTTAACAACCACATCGGATACACAGAAATGCCCGCCCGGCTTTAGTACCCTTAATATCTCTGCAAAAGCCTTGTTTTTATCGGGAACAAGGTTAAGCACGCAGTTTGAAATTACCACATCGAACTGGTTGCCCCCAAGGGGCATCTGCTCAATATCGCCTTTAACAAAGGTGACGTTGCTGTAGCCAAGTTTTGTTACATTATCATTTGCCTTGGCAAGCATGGCCTCGGAGAAATCGAGCCCAACAACCCTACCCTTTTCACCCACAATTGCTCTTGCTACAAAGCAATCATTGCCTGCTCCGCTGCCCAAATCTAAAACGGCATCGCCCGTTTTAATGTTCGCAAACTCGGTTGGAATACCACAGCCCAAACCAAGGTCTGCATCGGGATTATGACCATCAATATTGTTGTACTCATCGCCAATCATGCTAAAGCCAAACCCATCGCAGCAACTAGAGGTGCCACAGCACGATATGTCGAGTTTGAGGTTGCTGCTTTGGGCTATCTTGTCGTACTTCTCTCGTACGGAAATTTTTATATCGTTAGGTTTCATGGCTATGCTTTAATTTCATCAGCATAAAATTTATGGAATCGCTCCTTGATCTGATCCCTGACCCTGCGGAACTCACTCCATATAAACTCATCGGTTCCGGTGGCGTGGCTGGGATCCTCAAAGCCAATGTGCAGGCGATGCTTAACCTTTCCAAAGAATGCGGGGCAGGTCTCGTTGGCATCATCGCAAACTGTGATCACGTAGTCCCACTCGTCGTTCAGGTACTCATCAACCATTTTTGGTGTGTGATGGCTAATGTCGATACCCACCTCGCTCATTACCTTAACCGCCCTGGGGTTTACCTGTGCGGCTGGCTGGGTTCCTGCGGAACGAACAGTAATTTCATTGTCGAATGATTGTAAAAATCCGTGAGCCATTTGGCTGCGGCAGCTATTGCCGGTGCAGAGAATTAGAATTTTCATGGTTGTAGTTTATTGTTTTAATAATAATTATTTGAGCACGATACGTTTTGCAAATCAATAGTAGAGAAGAACCCATTAAAAAGATTTAAAAATCTTTCAAGTTCGGTTGCGCATATGCAATAATTTATCTTTAGCCCATCAATAGTTCCGTTAATAAGCCCCAAGTCTCTCAACTCTTTTAGATGCTGTGATACGGTTGTTCGGCTCAAAGGCAAATGCTCAGAGATATCGCCCGAGATACAGGTTTTTGTTTCGGCCAAGTACTTTAGTATAGCTAGCCTTGCTGGGTGCGATATAACCCTTGCAAATTTTGCTAACTCCTGCAGCTCTTTGTCAAATTTTTCTGATTTATTCATCGTCTTTTAATAACTAATGCCGCAAACATACGACATTCAAGTGTGTAATAAAACTTCTTTACGTTAAAAAATTATTAAATTGATTGCATTAGTACATTTCTTTATCAGATAGCAGGGTAACCGTTAATTGCCAGAATGTAGGTTTGCTTAAGCCGTTTAACCGAGGTGCTAATATTTGTTCCAACAGCGGTAAGTAAAATCAATTTGTGAGTTCCATCATTGCTTGGTTTATATGCCACCATATCTTATAAACGCGCACATTCAATGGGTTTGAGCAGACCAAATATGTTCTCTTCCAAGGCATTGCTTTTGATAATTTAACAACTATCAAAACTCTTGAGTTTAATGCCCATTAATCATCTTCCCCAATAAACTTCAGCGCATTGTTCCCTCGCAGGTAGTTAGCAAGTTCAAGCAATCCATCGGAAAGGTACTTAACCTTGTAGCCCTGCGTTTTTAGGTATACCATGGCTATAATTGCACGGTCGTTGTGAGGGCAGGCGGTAACAATTAGCTTATCCTTGCTGATTTTATGCAGATTCTTAGGTAGTTCTGGTAAGGGAATGCTTATGGCAAAAGGCATATTCCACGATTTAAACTCCTCCTCAAAGCGAATATCAACCAGTTGAACTTCCCCTTTTTTGATAAGATCTGCCAGTTGGCTGCTTCTAATTTTCATCTCAATTCGTGCTTCATAATCGAAGTTGAGCAGGTAGTTTTCAATAGTTAGCTTCTGTCCCTTAGACGTAATGGACAAGCAGAAAAGCGTAAAAAATAGTATTAATGTTTTTAACTTCATGGCTAGCGTTGTTTAGGTTGATAAATACCAATTATTTAGAGTTTTATAATCTGTACTCAAATGAAAGCAGGATATGGTGCTGAAAATCTAAACTCGTATTCTCTGGACTCCATCCCTGATAGTTTATAGAAAGGTTAATGCCTTTTACCGGATTGTAGTGAATACCCGTGATGTAAGCATTACCGGTGCTGTCGAAGTACCAACCGTTTTGCTCACCGCTAAGTGAATTCGATTGTAAATTATCGTAACGGGCAAAGAGCTCAACTTTCTCGGCAACCCTTAAACTTCCGTAAATTGAAAACCCAAATAGGTTATGCTCGTTGATATTGAGATGATTCATGCGGTAGTTGTACTCGCCGCCAAGCCGAAATGCATTCTCGTGCTTATACCCTACGAATGCTGAAAGCAGCTGTTGGTCTGCTGGCTTGGCGGGGTTTTGCGAACTAGTAAAATCGTAAAAAAGTCGGGTTTGCAAACCTTCGATAGGATTAAAATTAAGCCCTGCCGCAAGTTTTACGTCACCGTATTGATCTTGGTCAAATCGAAAACCTTCACCGTTAGTTAGCGCCAAATCAAAACCAAACATCTTGTTAATTGTGAAGTAGGCAATAACGCCCAGGTCGGCACTTGGAATCCCGAAGTACTGATCCTGAAAAGTAGGGGCAAGGTAGCGGTAACCCCAAAATTTTTCCTGAGTGATGTAGTGGTTTTGAAGTATGCTTCCAGCTTGTATTTTTATAACTTCGTTAGGTTTCCACTCCAGCGAGGCAAACTTTAGGGTCATGGTGTGGTAGCTGCCCTCTTTGGATGAATTACTAACATTTAGCTCATTGCCAATTGGGTCGGTAATCTGAATTTGTCCTACCGTTGTGGGCCTCCCAGCATCGATAATAATTTTTCCGGCGAACTGCTCGCTATACTGATGTTCGTAGCCAAAATGTGCTCGTCCAAACCAAAATCCGTATTGCTTTTGTGCATTTTGGGTAGCGTTGTAATCGAAGTTACCAAAAACCTGCACAATGGGTTTACCTTTAGGTACTTTGCTATCTTTTGTTGTGGCAACGGGGGTTTTGGTTTCAGCTTGATAGCTGTTCCCCAAAACGGGTTCAAAACCATTGGCTTTCCATCCGGTTATCCCATCAACCATTTTCACAATATTGCCCTTGTACCCAATATCCTTTAGGATTTTCTCCATTTGGTTTATTCTATTGGTTTTGGTGCAGTAAATGTAAAGCGTTTTGTTGTGTTTAAGTTTTGCCAGCTTATCGCCCGCATCGTTGCTATATGCATCAATATTTACAGCATTAGCAATATGCCCAGCGTTAAACATTTCGGTGCTACGACCATCAACTATCACCGAGCGGCGCTTGCTGCGTTTCTCAATCATCGGCTTAAACTCGCTTGATGTTACCTCGGTTACGGTTTGCCCCATTGCTATGGATGAGAGCAGGAGAAAAATGGTAATGTTTAAAGCTACTTTCATTTTTTTTGATTTTGAACTATGCGAATTATTGGGGTTTATTTATCCTAAAGTATTCCTTATATAAGCATAAGCTGAGTTTAGCGTAAAGTAAAAAGATCTTTAAAGAATTCCTACCTATAAACTTGTTTGTAAGATATTTTAGTAAAAGATTTTGAAAACCATAATGATGGCAGCAATAAAAGAAGTGGAAGCAAAAATGATTTTAAGTTTTTTTGCATTAAACTTCACGGTCATTCGGGTTCCAACAAAAGCACCAATGACACCACTAACAGCAAGAGGTAACGCTATGGAGGCATCAAAATGGCCAGTGGTAAGATGCCCTAAAAATCCTGCCGAAGCAGTGAACATTACCAATGCGGTTGATGTACCCACGGCAATGTGCATTGGCACGCCAATAGCCAAAACCATTAGCGGCACAAGGAACGAACCCCCCCGAAATACCAACCATCCCCGAAATAAATCCGGTGACCAAAACAAATGGAATGGTAAGCAGCAGGTTAATCCTGTAGGCGTTTTCGCCTGATTTTAGTGTAATACAAAACCTATTATTCAGGTTCTTCTTCTCTTTAACGGGTTTAAGCATTAGAAACGATGCGATGGTGATAAAAACCGCAAAGACAATCTTTAGCACTTTCCCATCGAAATTTCCAGAAAAAAAGCCTCCCAGAAAAGCCGATAGGATGGTCATTGTTCCTATTAAAGCTATGAGTTTCCAATCGGTTATTCTTCGCTTTGCGAAGAAAAGGGTTGCTGTAAGCGACGAAATAACTAGGATAAACTGACCCGTAGTGGCTGATTGGTGCATTCCTATTCCCGAAAGGGCGAGAGCCAGAACGTAGAAGTTTCCACCTCCACGCCCTGTTGTTGTCATTACTGCAGCAAGCAAAAATATAATAACGGCCAATAACAGAATATCCATTGCCTAGCTGTTGATGTGTTTGTAAATTTTACCCGGAAGCAGGTTGGTCATAAGGTTGCTGTATCCTCCTTCAAGTATTTTCACCTGCTTAAACCCTTTGGCTTTAAGGTATGCAAACGCTATAACGCACCTTACCCCCGAAGAGCAGAATATGCCAATAAGCTTATCCTTTGGTATTTCGTTAATCCTTTTAGGAATTTCATTTAAAGGAATTTCAAGCACAGGTATATGTAGCTTTAGATGAAACTTTACTGTTTGCGTTTCTTCCGATGCGCGCACATCTAAAAAAACTGCTTCTTTTGATTTTAGGAAAGCATCTGGCTCAATTTTATGCTGTGCGGTTGCAAAAAAAATGAAATCCATCTCTTCAATTACATTTTCTAACTCATTCATATTAATTGTCTTTTAACTAAACTTTGGGTTGATATTGATAATTTGGTGTATGTAGAAGTGTTACTTAATAATCTTCATAAAGCACTCTGCTTGACACCCCGAGTGATCACTAGTGCTAATTCTTTGGGCACATTTAAAAAACTCGAACAGGCAGGGAATGTTAAGCTTGTAGTACACGCTGTTCTTATTCTTTTCGCCCACAACTATTTGGTATCGTTTCATTATATCGAGATGCTTTGACATGGTTGAAATATCAATGCCTACCATGTCAGCCAGTTCCGAAACTGTATGTGGCTCCTTGTTGATGACATCAAGTATAAAAAGCCGGGTAGGGTGCGATAGGGCTTTAAAAATGCCTGCTTCCTTTTGGTAAATATTGGTTATAACCGTCATGTGCACTTAGTTTTTAGTAAAACCTACTTGGTTAATTTGCCAAACAGGCAACAAACATAGTAAAAATTTTATAGATTATGGTTGCGTCATCCTAAAATTTTTATTCCCAATAATCCATTCCATCAGGTATCCGATGATAATAAACACAGCAAGAGTTATGAGCGAGCGTAGGAGGGAAAACTTTAGCCCAAGAAAACCAATTTCGAAGGTGAGCATTGGGATTTTTATGGTGGAGTAGGCACCTAGGTATATAAACACATTTTTAACCGAGCAGCCCTTTTTCCAGAGTAAATAGGCAAACGGAAACGTGCCGTATAGCGGTCCAGCCTGAAGCGTGGCCAAAACGATAACCAGCAACGTACCTTTTATTCCCGACTCGTGGCCAATATGTTTCTCAACCCTGTCGCGAGGAACCCAAACATCGAATAGTCCAATCAGAATAAACATCAAGGGCAGAAATAGCATCATCTCCACAAAGAAATCCCAGAAGTTTTTCGACACCTCTTTACCTATGGCAAAATCAAATAGCCACGAAAGTCCAATTAGTAATCCAAAGAGGATTACAAATGAGTATTTTAGTATGGGTTTAACTTTAAGTGGCATTTTTAACATCAATAGAATAATCCGATTATTAATGCACAAATTACGGCTCCAACTAAGCTTAATCCATTTCGGAGAAGGCTAACCCGCCAGCCAAAGTATTGCTTCTCAATTGGCAGAGTGAAAATTCCAACCATTAGCAGCGTGGTGATAAACATAGCCAAAACGGGGTACGAAACACCACTTTTAATTAGCACGCTAGCCAGGGGAAAGGCAATAAATCCGGGAATTAATGATAAAGAGCCAGTGATGCCTGCAATAATGTACCCCTCAACCCCTGAACTTTCGCCCATCCACAGCACTAATTTATCGTTGGGGACAAGGTATAAGAATATGCTAACCAAAATAAGTACATTGATAAGCGTTGGGAGCAGTTTAAGGAACATCATCAACCCACGCTTTAACCCATCCAGCGTTTTTTGCCTATTGGCAATTACCGAAATAGATATTGCAACTAGCGAGACGACGATTAGTAGTTTCATTCTAAACAAAATGAAGCATTAAACAGAAAACACAAAGGTATAAAACAGATGAATGTTTGTACCCTTGTGCTTTCAAAAATAACAATCGCTTACTACCACCCGTTTTTCTATGTTTAGGGATAGGGGGGCAATAAGCGATTATTGGACTATATCATTAACTAGTTGATATGACTTTGAATTATTTTTAGGTTCTTGGTTAAGTTCCCTTCAATATCTGCAAATGCTTTGAACTGGCCTTCAAGTTCAGCTCTGGCCTTATCAACAGCTTCGTACTTGGGCTTAAATTCCTCAATGACAGCCTCCAACTCAGCAATGCCTGGTATTTGAGGGATTTCTATTCCTAACCCTTTCATGGCGGGCTCTAGGAGTTTCATTGCAGCATTAGCAATGTAATCGGCTTTGGAGAGGGCGTCCTTAACAGAAAAACCAAATACCTTTTGGCTTAAAACCTTGTCTATCTCCTTAGTAACTTTACCAACTTGGTTTAATGCAGGCTCAATGGCCTTTATCCCCCCCTCAACGGGTGCAATAACTTTTGATACCTCAATTACCATATTTGCAGCTTTCACCACTTCGTTTGTGGTATTGTTAAAACCTTTAAATTGAGTTTCGGCTACATTCAGACTTTTGTTTAGTTCCCTTATCGCCGCCTCAATTGCCTTAAGCGCCTCAACATCTTTCACCTTATGAATGTTGTTCTCAAGGTCTCTTGCTGTTTTCTGGCCGCTAGTCATGGCGTTGTTTATGCTCTTCATTTTGTCGCTAGTGGAGTTAGAAACACTCTTCATCTTTGCTGTTGCGTTTTTTGCAGGTGTGATAAATGGTTTCTCGGCTTTATTAAAAGTTGACACACTTTTACTAACAGGAACCTTGGCCATAAAAACTGCCCTGTCCACACCAGCAGCAACAATTCCTATAACCGGTATTAAACTAATTGGTTTTAGAGCTGCGTTAGCGGTTCCCATAGTTTTGTCAATTTTCTTAAGAGAACTTGATATGTACGTAATTTTACCCATTACTTCATCGGCAGAGTTGGCGGCCTTGTTAACCGTATTCACGCTGCCCTGTATTTCATTGTATTCCCTTTGAGTGCTGGCAACATTTTTCTGAAACACAATAATCTCTTGGCGTATGGTAAGGCTATATATTCTAGCCTCGGTGTCTTTATAGTTGGGAACCCATTTCTGAGCGTTCTCATACATCTGCTTAACCTCAGCCAAGTTAACGTTAGGCTGTCGCTCGGCAGCTACGGCCTCTTGGTAGTAAGCCTCTGCAATAGTTGGTTTAATCTCCTCCTGCAGTCTTGCGGCTTCGGTATTGTCTTTGTCCCAGCCAACGGCCCAACCATACAGCTGCTCGGCGCGCAGCAACGAGGGGATATCGCCCTTTGATGTGTGTGCCTTTCCATCCTCGGTTAGTAGTTTCGACACTCTTTTTGAAGTATATACATACTCCTCATCGGCTCGTGCAGTATCGTTAAGTAGCGACTTTGCGTGGAAAAAAGCTTGGGCTGCAGGTATTACCTTCTCCCAGGTGTCGGCATCTTTAAATTTATCTCCATATGCAAATAGCTCGTTCTGGAAGTTTTTTAACGATTCTTGCCTTTTTTCAGTACCAGATTCGGTGTAGCGGTTGTGCCCTGTTGCAAAAATTGAGTTTGCGTTAGTAACCTCTTCTCTAGTTGTGCTTGCATGCAGTTTCTGTACAGCAAAATTATAGAAGACTGTATATGCGTATTCTTTTGCTTCTTCCTTATGGCTAGAGTAGTCGATGAATTTGGTTTCCCATTGCCACTTGTTTTTATGATGCTTTAAAGGCATATCAATTTTGGCGATGTTGCTGTAGATATCAACAAGCGTGCTGTAGATATGCAGTCTTCTTACTGCTTGGGCAGTATCCTTGGTGTTCTCGTACTGCTTTAGCTCAGCATGAATCTTCTGCATGGTGTTATCGAAGTTCTCGTACAGAAACTCCTTGGAGTTAGTATAGGCACGATCGGCAAGAACCCCTTGTGTAGCTAGGTATATTGCCTCAATTTCCATGTTGTCGCGGTATAGACTTCTTGCGTCTTGGTAGTATGTTCTCGACGGGGAACTGAGCTTGTTGTGTGCGCCACAACTTGTAAGCAGCGTAATAGCTATTAAAACTGCTAGGTTTGTTAACTTAATTTTTGTAGAGATTTTCATAGTTTAATTATGTTTAGATGGTTTAATATTCTTTTGTTTAAATCTAGGTTGCACCTAAGGCACCAGTTTGAAATTTTTTTCTGACAACCTGGATGAGAATAAATACTTGTAAATGTTTTCTAGGATTCCTTGAACGTTTAGGTTTGTTTTCTACATAAGGGTTTTGGTCGTTTCGGAGTAGTAAAACATTCTATGCCGTATGTATGTGGCTAGCTATAAAGTCAATCTAGATAGATTTGTTTGCCAATTTTTTTAGTTCATTAGCACCTAAAGGAAAGAGGCCCTTAGATTAAAATCTAAGAGCCCCTTCTGTAATGTTATTATTTCCTTGTTGGCTCTACATATCCTACATCGCCCCAAAAATCATCCCGCTAATGGTGGCCATAATTACAACTAGTACTAGGTAAACCACGGTTTTTTTAGTTCCCATTACACCACGGATTACCAGCAGGTTGGGTAGCGATAGCGATGGCCCGGCCAGTAGTAATGCCAGTGCAGGGCCTTTGCCCATACCCGATGCAATTAGCCCTTGTATTATTGGCACCTCCGTTAGCGTGGCAAAGTACATGAATGCACCCACAATTGATGCGAAGAAGTTTGCAAAAATTGAGTTGCCACCAACAAGGTTCGATATCCAATGGCTTGGAATAATGCCAGGTATATTGGTCTCGTCGTGGGTTGAGCCAAGTAAAAATCCTGCTACAATAACGCCCAATGCCAGTAATGGCATGATCTGCTTGGCAAAGTCCCATGAGGCTAGTGTCCATTCGCGATTCTCATCATCCCTTTTTAGCGTGATGATGCTAAGACCAGTAATGGCCACAAGCATAGGAACAAGTGGGCTTAGTGGTCCACCAATATATGTTGAAGCAAGCACACCTGATACGCCAGTGGCAACGGCTGCTGATATTACCCACCACCACTTAATCTTCAAAATTTTGATAAGCGAGTAAACCAAGCCTATACCGAAAATACTGGTGATGTACCACTTATTGCTCCATATAAAGTACCAGGCGCCGCTGGTTTCGTCGGCTGAGGGTTTGCCCCAGTTGGCGAATACCAAAATCAATACAAGGATAAAGAAATGGAAAGAGGTTTGCCACATGGGTCGAGTTTCGGGAGGGAGCTGAATGTTCATTTGCTCCTCCTTCTTAGCTTTTTCCTCCTTACGATAAATAAACGACATAATGCTACCAATAACTATGGCAAAAACCACTGCACCGATTATACGGGCAACTCCCATCTCGAACCCGAGGATTCGAGCGGTAAGAATTATTGCCAAAATATTAATGGCAGGCCCAGAGTATAGGAATGCCACAGCAGGCCCTAGGCCAGCACCACGCTTGTGAATGCTCGAGAAAAGGGGTAGAATGGTGCAGCTGCATACGGCCAGAATGGTTCCCGATACCGAAGCCACAGTGTAGGCTATCCATTTCTTAGCATTGGCACCAAAGTACTTTAGCACCGCCCCCTGACTTACAAATACCGAGATTACGCCCGCAATAAAGAATGCGGGAAGTAGGCATAGCACAACATGCTCCTGAGCGTACCACTTGGTTAAATCCAGGGTAGCATCCACCGCTGTGCGGAAACTAGCGCTATCAATAGGCATAAAGAATGCCAGGGCAAAGAAAAATACAATCCAGTATAGGATTTGAAGTTCTTTTTTAATTTCCATTGATTTTTTTTGATGCTAAACGCAAAATCGCAAAGACACAAATATTATTGCATTTAGCTGTGAAACTTAACGGGCTAGGTGAATACAATAATTGTGTAGTACAGCCCAACCCCAATAAACAGCACGGCAACCACCCGGCGAAACCAAAGCTCAAAGGTTTTTATCTTGTTGTAAACGCTACCTATACTAGAAACGCTGAAGGCCAATATCCACGAGAAGATAATTACTGGCAGCCCTGTTGCAATGGCAAAGACAAACGGTAGCAAGTAACCAGTTGTCGATGAAACCGACAGTGGAATTAGCCCACCAAAGTATAGCACTCCGCTATAGGGACAAAAGGCCAGGGCGAACACAATGCCGAGAAGCAATGCACCCCAATGGCTTCCCCCGCTGGCTTTTTCCTCGGCTTTAGCCGAGAGTTTTCCCGAGCCTTTAAGGTTTATTTTAATAAGATCGAGCATGAACACCCCAATTATAATGAGTAGTGGGCCAATAAACATCTCGCCATAGGTGCTAATAGCCTTTTGTATTTTAAAGATACTTGAGCCCTGCCTTAAAATTACTATCAGAATAGTTCCAAGCAATGTATAGGTTATTGCACGCCCAAGGGTGTATATTACACCGTTGATAAAAACCCTTCTTCTGTTCTGTACATCCTTGCTAATAAAGCCAATGGCCGAGATGTTGGTGGCCAAGGGGCAGGGGCTAATGGCGGTCATTAACCCCAACGCAAAGGCTGTAAGTATAGGGAACTGAGAGTTGTCTATTAGGTTTTGCAGAAGCTCCATGGGCTACAAGTGATTGTTTACCTCGTTAACAATTGTTTCCTTAAGCACATCGGGATTTCTAACTGCATTGGCAAATGCAGCGCTGGTTAGGTTTACGTGCTCGTTACCCGATACAATAATCAGGCTGCTGCCTGCTATCTCGTACTTTGTGGAAATGGCCTCGTTGGCTTTTTCTGTATAGTCGAGTTCAACAAATTGTACATCTGCGTTATCTGCAAAATTCTCAGAAATGGTTTGCCCTGCCACATCCTGAATAGCTAAGCAGGTTTTGCAGCGTTGCTTACTGTGAAAGTAGTAAACCATTACCTTTGCCGTTTCGGCAACTTCAGCCTTTGTAGTTTCTGTAGATTTTTTTTCGGTTGAGCCTCCGCAGCTTACCATAATCATTGCTATTAACGCAATCGATAGTACTAATGCAATTCTTTTCATTGTTTAGTTTTTTATTTGGTTAAACACTTTTGTAATTGCGAGTCTCGTAATCCTTTTTGAGGAAACGAAGAGATTGTTTGTTAAAAGATTGCTTCGCAAAGAGCGCTCGCAATGACGCTTTATTGCTTATTTTTTGTGATGATCTCCTTTAGCTCGCTAACGCCTGGTACCTTACCCGAGAAGATTACCTTCTCGTCGATTACCAATGCTGGTGTGCGCATTACGCCGTAGTTCATGATTGCTACAATGTCGTCAATCTTTGTAATATTGGCATCAATGCCAAGTTCGCTAACCGCATTTTGTGTGGCCTGTTCGAGTGTTTTACACTTTGGGCAGCCGGGACCTAGTACCTTTATTTCCATAATTTGAGTTAATTTTATTAATAATATGAATATCGATTGAAGATTAACGATTTTAGATTTATGAAGTATTCGTTACTTCCAAAATCAAAAATCATCAATCCTTGTTCATCATTCAAAAAACTCACCCATCATCCGCTTTGCTTCTTCCCATCCCTCTTTGCGAATGCAGTACTTAATTTTGGGCGGATTAAACTCGCCTTGTATCAATCCTGCCTCTTTAAGCTCGCTTAAGTGCTGCGATAGCGTGCTACGGGCAATGGGAAGGTCGTTGGTTATATCGCCGCTGTAACAGCAGCTTTGCTTCGAGAGAATTTCCATTATTGAAACCCTTGCCGGATGACTCAACGCTTTGGCGTAACGGGCTAGGGCTATTTGTCTATCGGTATAGTTTGGCTTTGTCATAGATGATAAGTTATAATATTTCGCAATATTACGAAATGTTTTTATTTCGGCGAAATACGAAATGATTTTTTTAGATTTTTAAATCATTTGAACTAATGTTGGTGTTTAGGGTTAACTATTAAAATATTTATATAATGAAAAGTTGGAACGACCTACAATACGCCAAACAGCGAATTTTAAGCCATAGGCAAATTGCCAATGGTGCGTATATTCTCTCTTTTAAAAGGAATTTTGATTTTAAAGCGGGGCAAGTAATTGGGCTTGGGATTAACAAGGAGATTGCCCCAAGGTTATACAGCATTGCCAGTGCAGAGAAGGCCGAGATGGTTGATATCCTTTATGCCGAGAAATCGGGGGGAGAGCTATCACCTGCCTTGCCGCTTTTTCGATCTGGCGATGAGATTTTGGTTTCGGAACCATTTGGAACGTTCACGCAGTTCTCCGATGACGCTGTTTATGTTGCTGCGGGTACGGGCATTGCACCGTTTATGTCCAGAATTCTTTCGGAGAAAGGGAATAACCCTACGCTAATTCACGGTGTTAGCTACCCCGAGTACTTTTACTATAGCGATTACCTAACCCAAAAGCTTGGTCGTAATTATATCCAGTGCTGCTCCCGCTGCCCTGCCGACGATTACTTTCAGGGGAGGGTAACCGACTACTTAAAGCAGTGGCAAAACCTCGATACCACCAAAAAGTATTACCTTTGCGGCAGCGCCGAGATGGTTGTTGATACCCGCGATGTGTTGATATCTAGGGGAGTGCCATTTGGGAGTATCAATGCGGAGATTTACTTTTAATTGTAACGCAAAAACGCAAAGGCGCGAAGCAATAGGTTTAGAATCTCAACTTAATTTGTAAATTAAATTTGCGCATTAGCGCCTTAGCGTTTAAGATATGCCAAAACCCCCTCTTCTCGGACTAACCCTTTCGCAGCTAACCGACTTGGTGCTGGTCGAAGGCTTACCCAAATTCACTGCAAAGCAGATAGCCCACTGGCTATACAAAAAGGATATCGAGAGTATCGACCAGATGACCAATCTGTCGCTCGATGCTAGGCGCAAACTGAGCGAGAAGTATCGTATAGGTTTGGTAAAACCAAAAAAAGTGGCAGCGTCGGTCGATGGAACAAAAAAATATCTGTTTACCACCGAGTCGCTTAAGTTTGTTGAGGCGGCATATATTCCCGATGCAGACAGGGCTACGCTTTGCGTATCGTCGCAGGTGGGCTGCAAAATGGGCTGCCTGTTCTGCATGACTGGCAAGCAGGGCTTTCAGGGAAACCTGTCGGCAGGCGAAATTGTGAACCAACTCCGTAGCATCCCCGAGTGGCAAGGGATTACCAACATTGTGTACATGGGTATGGGCGAACCCTTCGATAATCTCGATAATGTGCTGGCATCGCTCGAAATTCTCACATCCGATTGGGGAATGGCCATGAGCCCACGCCGTATTACCGTTTCTACCATTGGCGTTAAGCCAGCTATGATTACGTTCCTTGAGCACAGCCAGTGCCACTTGGCCGTGAGCCTGCACACCCCATTCGACGATGAGCGCCGGGCGCTCATGCCCATACAAAATGTTTACCCCATTCAAGAGGTGGTTGATGAGATTCGGAATTACGATTTCTCGGGACAGCGACGCGTTTCGTTCGAGTACATTATGTTCGATGGGGTAAACGATACCCCACGCCACGTAAAGGAGCTAACAAGGTTGCTTAGTAACCTTAATTGTAGGGTAAACCTAATTCGTTTTCATCCCATCCCCGATAGCCCGCTCCGAGGATCTTCGGATGAAAAAATTCTTGCATTCCGAGATGCTCTAACAGCCAAAGGATTATTTACTACTATCCGGGCATCCCGAGGCGAGGATATTCAGGCGGCATGTGGACTGCTTTCCACCAAGGAGCTGTTAAATCAGAAGAAGTAATTACCTCGATGCCTATTGGCACAGCCTTTGCCTTGGGTTCATGGTTTTTCACTATTATTTGCTAACTTGCCATCATTAATACACCATTGCGATATGAAAACGAGTAGCCTAACACTTGTCCTTATGCTCATATTTAGCATAGCCAATTCTCAGCAAACTAGCTATACCGCCACCGAGGCCAACTCCTTTGCGTTGAGTATGTACAAACAGTTTGCACAGGCCGATAACGACAATGTTTTTTTCTCTCCCATTAGCATTAGTATGGCCCTAGGGATGACCTACGCCGGAGCCGATGGCGAAACCAAAAAGCAAATATCCGAGGTGCTTAACTTCCCATACAACGATAAGAATTTTCACGCCCAAATGGGCCAACTTCAAAGCAATTTGTTAGATAAGCAATCGGAGGGCGTTGATATTGCCCTGGCCAACCAGCTGTGGGCCGAAAATAGCTACCGTTTTAAATGCCGATACCTACGTACCACACAAAAATTGTATAACTCCCCAGTAAAAAGGCTCGATTTCAGCGGAAACCCTAATGCAAGTCGTATTGAAATTAACCAGTGGGTTGAGGAGCTAACCCGCGATAGAATAAAGGACTTGCTGCCCGATGGATCCATATCGAGCCTAACCAAAATGGTTCTTACCAACGCCATATACTTCAAGGGACAGTGGGATAAAAAGTTCGAAGCGGAGAATACCCGCGACGATATCTTTACCACGTTAGAGGGTAAGCAGGTGAAAACCCCTATGATGAATGCCAAGGAGAAATTCAACGTATATCAGGGTGATGGTATAAGTCTGCTTGAGCTTCCATACCAAGGCAACGACTTCTCAATGCTTGTGTTGCTGCCAAACGAGGACAGATCGATTGGCGAGATTGAAAGAGGACTGAGCGTCGATAATTTGAACGAATACATCAGCAAGCTCTCGGAGAAGGAGGTGCAGCTTATGTTTCCCAAATTTAAGTTCGATGCCGAGTACCAGCTTAAACCCGTACTATCGGATATGGGGATGCCAATAGCCTTTAGCAATGCAGCTAATCTTTCTAGGATGTCGAGAAGTAACGATTTGAAGATTGACGAGGTGTTTCACAAAGCCTTTGTTGAGGTATCGGAAGAGGGAACCGAGGCTGCTGCTGCAACAGCAGTAGTTATTGTACTCAAGTCGATTACGATGCCCGTAGAGTTTTTTGCCAATAGACCCTTTATCTTTATAATCCGCGAGAATAAGGATGGTAATATCCTATTCATGGGGCGAGTTACAAATCCAAATATTTAGCACAGGCAGTGAGCAAACATATTGCGAACCTTATTAGCCAGGGCGAGCATCAGCAGCTCGATTTTAAGCATTCCATTTCCGACTCAAAAAAGATAGCCCGTTCGCTGGCCGCCTTTGCCAATACCGCAGGCGGTACGCTGCTGATTGGGGTTAAGGACAATGGCAATGTGTCGGGCGTAAACTCCGACGAGGAGTTCTATATGCTAGAGGGCGCTGCCCAAATGTACTGCAAACCCGAGGTTAAGTTTAAAATTACCCATTGGGAAATTAACGGAAAAATTGTGCTAGAGGTTTACGTTAAGCACGATCCAAAAAATTTATACAAAGCACCCGATAAAGGCGGGAAATGGAAAGCCTACTTTAGACTCGACGACGAGAATATGGTGGCCACACCACTACAGGTGAAAATATGGAAAGCTATCCGCTACCGAAAAGCCGTTCAGCTTTCATTAACTGCACAGGACAATACTTTGCTCGATTTTATTAGAACCAAGCAAATGGTTACTGTTGAGCAGTGTGGCCGCGCCGCTTTCATGTCGTACGCCGAGGCTGAGAAAAGGCTTGTAAATTTGGTTGTTTTGGGAGTTGTCGATTTTAAATCGACCCACGAAGGCGATTTTTTTGAGGTTACAAAAGAGGTTGATTGAAACGATTAGCCTTCTGCAATTTCCATCCCTCCCCCTCTTTTTAACGTTAATACTCAAAATTGCAAAGAAGAATAAATGTAAACAAACGCCCACTCCCTACCCAACTTCATCATTTTACATTTTACATTCTTCATTCAAAGAATCTCACGCCAACCTACCAAAAAGATAGCAGGCAGGCCTGCCAAAAATCTAACGCCAAATCGCTAACCTGCCAAAAAAAAGGCAGGCAGGGCCGCAAAGAAAGATAACTATTCGCCATCGCCCACTCTCCACCCAAAACTTTCGACTTTCTGACTTTCGACTTTCGACTTCCCAATATGCATAAGCAACAGCAAGCCCTCGCCGCAAGCAAGCAAAAAATCCTCTGTGTTAAAAACTTACAACGCTAAGGCACTAAGCCGCAAAGAAAGATAACTATTCGCCATCGCCCACTCACTCCCCAAGACTTTTGACTTTCTGACTTTCGACTTTCTGACTTCCCAATATGCATAAGCAACAGCAAGCCCTCGCCGCAAGCAAGCAAAAAATCCTCTGTGTTAAAAATTTACGACGCTAAGACGCTAGGCCGCAAAGAAGAATAAATATTAACCATCGCCCACTCACTCCTCAAAACTTTTGACTTTCTGACTTTCGACTTTCTTACTTCCCAACAGCCATAAGTAGCATCAAGCAATATCCTTAAGCAAGCACAAAAACTAAGGTGTCCCCGCAAATTGTTGTAAAAGAATTAGAAAAGATTTTTTATGGCAAAGTAAATGAGTACTTTTGCACCCTTTTTCAGATTATCGTTAAGGGAACTAACGCATATTTAGTTAAGGACTCGTGAGGTTTTGGGATTTTACATTGCCTTTGATGCTGGGTTAAGGGTTAAACTGTCAGAAGCAATATCTTACCAAGCTTCTGTCTTCCAACTTTTGGTTCCATTAATTGCGATTATTATAGGTGTTCTACAGTATAATTAATAATAATATCACCATAATTTATGATTACAGTTTCCAACTTGGCCATTCAATTTGGCAAGAAATTTCTTTTTCAGGATGTAAACCTAAAGTTTTTACCGGGCAATTGCTACGGCATTATTGGGGCAAATGGGGCAGGAAAATCAACCCTCCTTCGTCTTATCTCGGGCGATTTAGACTCTACCCGTGGATCGATTAGCCTTGGCCCCGGCGAAAGGCTCTCGGTGCTAAAGCAGGATCACTTTGCATTCGATGAGGTTACTGTGCTTAACGCCGTGCTTATGGGGCATACTGTGCTTTGGGATATAATGCAGCAAAAGGATGCTATATATGCCAAGCCCGATTTTAATGACCAGGATGGAATTAAGGCCGCCGAGTTGGAAAGTAAGTTTGCCGAAATGGATGGTTGGAACGCCGAGAGCGATGCCGCTTCGCTGCTAAGCGGTTTGGGTATTAAGGAAAACCAGCACTACAAGCTCATGAAGGAGCTCAGCGGTAAGGAGAAGGTCCGTGTGCTGCTAGCACAGGCACTTTTTGGTAAACCCGATAATCTTCTGCTCGATGAGCCCACCAACGACCTGGATCTTGAGACCGTGCGCTGGCTCGAGAACTACCTGTCGAATTTCGAGAACACGGTTCTGGTAGTTTCGCACGATAGGCACTTTTTAGATTCGGTTTGTACACATACTGTTGATATCGATTTTGGTAAGATTAAGCAGTTTGCCGGTAACTACAGCTTCTGGTACGAGTCGAGCCAGCTGGCTCTTCGCCAACAGCAGCAGCAGAACAAGAAGGCCGAGGAGAAGAAGGCCGAGCTTCTTCAGTTTATTCAGCGTTTCAGCGCAAACGTGGCCAAATCGAAGCAAACCACCAGCCGCAAGAAAATGATTGAAAAGCTCAACTACGAGGAGATTGAACCATCGAACCGTAAGTATCCGGGCATCATTTTTACTCCCGAGCGCGATCCGGGCAATAAGATTCTAGAGGTGAAAAACCTAACCAAAAGCGTAAACGGGGAGGTACTTTTTAAAAATTTGAGCTTTACCGTTGAGAAGGATGAGAAGATTGTGTTCCTCTCGCGCGATCACCGGCGAATGACAGCATTTTTCGATATCATAAATGGAGTTTCAAGAGCCGACTCTGGAACCTATGAGTGGGGCCAAACCATCGCGAACTCTTACTTACCGCTCGATAACTCAAAGTTTTTTAAAAAGGGGATGAGGCTGGTAGATTGGCTGGGACAGTTCTCGGAGGATACCAGCGAAGCCTTTCTGCGTGGGTATCTGGGCAAAATGCTCTTCTCGGGCGAGGAGATTTACAAGGATTCCACAGTGCTATCGGGTGGTGAGAAGCAGCGTTGCATGATAGCCCGTATGATGCTTATTAACGCCAACGTGCTGGTGGTGGATACGCCCACAAACCATCTCGACCTCGAGTCCATTCAGGCATTTAACAATACGCTAACGCGTTTTAAGGGGAATATCCTTTTGGCCTCGCATGACCATGAGTTTATTCAAACCGTTGCCAATCGAATAATTGAGATTACACCAAACGGTATAATTGATAAGATTATGGAGTACGACGATTACATAGCCGATGATAAAATTAAGGAGCTGCAAAACTCGTTGTACAGGTAGCACTTTTTCAGAACATTAAGTGGTAAATACAAAGCAAGGCGCAGCTGAAGCTGCGCCTTGCTCTGTACTGTTGCGTTGACAATTGGTTATAAGTCAATTATCTGCCCATTAGCAATTCTGAAAACATTCCAGGTTTTGCCCTGGTGGTTCTGCGGAACCTGATAGGTTTTTAGCAACCTGTTGTTGCCATACACCCTAACCGTTGCCTTCGACTGGGAAAGTGGAACTGCCGAGCTGCTTACATGATGCGAGTAGTTATGCACCGAGTAGATGTATTCACCGTTTGAGTCGATTCGCTCCACGGTAATAGTCTCAGGCCCATAGCCATCCATATCGTCCCTGTCGAGCATACCCGTTCCATCGGCTAGTACACGAGTGTTTCGGTAGCTTATGTGGTACTGGTTCGATTTCACGAAGTGAGCATCCAGGTCGTTTGGCCTTTGATCCCAATCGAGCACCACCCTAAACTGGTCGATATTCATGATGGGTGAAACCGAGAACCGGTTGAAGAATATGGTTTCCACAATCACCTCAACGTTAAACACCGCCGAGATAAACTTGTCCTTTTTGAATAGCACCCGCATCATGCCGTCGGGCTGACGGGGAAAAGTGATTTTCCCCTCCTCATCGGTGGTGAATTCGCCTAGGTTTTCAACCAGAATGGTTGCATTGGGCACAGGGTCGCCAGTTACAGCATTGGCAAACCGGAGCGTGAAAATATCCTCCTCTATTTCGAGCAGAACATCATCAAACTTATTCTTCATCTGCTCAAACTGAGCAACAGAAGGTAACGATACGAACAGACCTGCTAATGATACTAGCAGTGAGAACAAAAATCTTTTCATAGGAATTGGGTTAGTGTTTACACAATTATTAGTGTGCAAAAATTTTATTTTTGAAAAACTAACCCAAAATAACTCCCACAATGGTTGCCGATATTAGCGAGGCCAGTGTGCCGCCAAGAAGTGCTCTCATACCGTAACGCGATAGAAGAACCCGCTTGCCCGGGGCTAGCGAGCCAATCCCTCCAATTTGTATGCCAATGGAGGCAAAGTTGGCAAATCCGCAAAGCATATAGGTGGCCATAATTATCGATTTCTCGCTGGCGAAAGCCCCTGCTGCCTTTAATTCAGCTAAGCTAACATATCCAATGAATTCGGTCATGATTAGCTTTTCGCCAAGCAACCGACCAAGCAGGGTTATATCTTCCTTGGCAACACCAATTAGCCACATTACAGGGGCAAACGTATAGCCAAGGATAAATTCAAGGGATAACGAATTGTACTGCCCCTTAGTAAAAGCGGCAATGGAATCGTTCAGGTTGGTCCAGTCGCCAATTTTTTGTACAATAAAATTGAACATGGCGATAAAGGCTATAAAAACCAGCAGCATGGCTGCAACGTTAACGGCTAACTTAAGGCCTTCGCTGGTTCCGTTCGAAATGGCATCGAGCACGTTATTCCCAATCTTCTCTTTAGGAACCTCAACGTCGGTGTTGATTTTCTGATCCTGAGGCACTAGTATCTTCGATAGTACTACCGCTCCAGGAGCAGCCATGATGGAGGCCGCCAAAAGGTGCTTGGCAAAAACCAGTCGTTGTACTGGGTCGTCGCCACCAAGGAAGCTAATGTATGCTGCAAGCACACCCCCTGCCAGGGTTGCCATTCCGCCAGTCATCACCAGAAGAATCTCCGAGTTGGTCATCTTCTCAAGGTAGGCCTTAATCATCAGAGGCGATTCGGTTTGGCCTAGGAAGATGTTTCCAGCAACCGATAAACTCTCGGCTCCTGAAAGCCTCATGGCCTTGGTCATAACCCAAGCCAAAGCCCAAACTACTTTTTGGATTATACCTAGGTAGAATAGCAGGCTGGTAAGTGCCGAGAAAAAGATGATGGTTGGTAGCACCTGAAAGGCGAAGACAAATCCAAAGGTGTTAACATCCAAAAAGCCGGGGAATAGGAACTCGGTTCCAGCTTTGGAGAAATCGAGGATTTTTACAAAGAACTTTCCGGCAAAATCGAAAAACATTTGAACTGGTGGGAACTGAAGTATGGCAATGGCTAGTAGGATTTGAATACCTAGCCCAATGCCCACAACTCGCCATGACACCGCCTTTCGGTTTGCGCTAAAAAGGTAGGCTATGCCAATAATAACCAGCATACCCAGCAAGCCTCTAAGTAGCGATACGAAGCTAAATGAGAATGTTTTCCTTTCCATAAGGATTTGATTCATCTCTTGACCATCATTTGCTTCGGAGGCTTCAACCGGTTGGCTGTTGGCTATTGTTTCAATGGTCGCGGTGTCTTGCGGCAAGGTGGTGTCGTCCTGCTTTTCGGATGCCACTACGATCATTCCAGTTAGCACAATGCCAATGGAAAGACCAAAAAGAATTTTCTTTATCATTTTATTTCGGAGTTAATAATTAGGAGCGTTTGTTAATCTCGTCGCGAATGTTCGATGCCCTTTCGTAGTCTTCTTTCGATATGGCATCGTCGAGCAGCATATTAAGTTCCGCCAGTGTAAGGTGCTTAAGCGCTTCGGATTCGGTATCGGTTTTTGGAGGTTCCTCGGTGGTGGGTGTGGCTTCTGCTTCGCCCTCTTCCACATCAAGCACAATGCCAGCCTTTTCTATTATCTCGTTGGTTGTGTATATTGGGCAGCCAAACCTTAGGGCTAGGGCAATGGAGTCGGAGGTTCTGGCATCGATAAATACTTCCTTCTTGCCATTGTCGCAGCGGAGCTTCGAGAAGAAAACACCCTCCTCGAGCTTGTATATCTGCACATCAAGAATTTCAATGCCAAACGATTTTGCGAAGTTTAAAAAAAGGTCGTGCGTAAGTGGTCGGGGAGGGGTGAGCCCCTCGAGCTGTATGGCTATGGCTTGCGCTTCAAACCCTCCAATTATAATGGGTATACGTCGCTTCCCGTCTTCCTCGCTTAGTACCAGAGCGTATGCTCCCGACTGAGTTTGGCTATATGATATCCCTAGCACATTTAGCTTAACCTTATTCATTTACAACACTTACTTTATATGCATAATCTTTGAAAAATAGATAGGATACAAACCTAGTTTAATTTGTTAAATAATACAAGATGGGATAAGCTTTGTTGATTTTTTTGTAAGCAAAAATTGCTATTTACCAGATAATCAAAACCGAAAATTGATAGACAAACCCTAATTGGTAATGTTCAAGAAGGATCCGCTTAGCGAGGTTTTGTATCTTTTCAAGGGATAACCACTTGATGCCTGCCCCCAGTTGTGGAACGAGTACGTTGTGTTGCAATGTGGGCATTTCCCTGTGTCAAAACCATCCTCAATAATCTCAATGGCCGTGCTCTTCTCTATATGCTGTGGGCAGGTTGCATCAAAGGCAAAGAACTCGTCGGTTGTGTAACGGTAAATAACAATTCCATTGTTATCGAACCCCTCGTTGGGGTACATTATGGCATTGCCCGGTACTTGGATATGACTAAATTGCGTAAGATCTAAGTTGATTCTAAAACTTACGTAAACATCAGGAACTATCTTGGGCTCCTCCTCTACGCATGAGGCAAAAGGAAACATTAACCCTACCGCTATCCCCAGAAACTTTATCTTTGTCCAATTCATGATCGTTGCCTTTTTGCAAATATACACTACCTTTACAAAATGCTCAGGTATTATTTTTCGAATAAATATTTACACAATGAATATTGGCAAAAGTACTAACACATTTTGTATATTTGTAATCTTAGCATCGTTAGTTTTTTCGTTAGGTTCTTGCAATAGAAAGGTATACCCCTCGGGGCTTGAAGGAAACCTGCTTGGTACGCAGAAAAATTACAAGAAAGAGGTTAGGCAGCGCGAACGGATGGCTCGTAGGGCTGAGAGGCGCACAGCAAGGCTAGAGCGAAAGGCGCTTCGCCCACAAGCCAAGGAGAAGCGAAGGGCAGAAAAAGGCAGTAAGCAGGCAGTTGAAAATCACATCAAAAAGCAACACCCCGATGTGCAGGCACGCATGAAGGAGAACCAGCGCTACACAAAGCAACGCTACGCTTCGAGAAAGACCTTTTGGGAACGAGTTCAATTTTGGAAAAAAAGAAAATAGAGATGGAATTTGACAGCTTAATTTATATTATAATTGCCGTAGTTCTGGCCATTGTGAATGCAGTAGCCCAAAAAAAGAAGAAGGAGCAGGCTGTTGGTGCCGCACCTAAACCGGCGAACTTTGACGAGCAATTTCAGCATTCTGATGAAGAGTATGAGGAGCAATACCACGACGAGGAGCGAGTTGCAGCTAATCCTTTAGAGATACTTTTTGGGCAGTTGGAGAATGACCGGGTTAAGATGGTGGAGGTAGCCTCGGATGAGGTAGAGGTGAAAGAACCATCTAGGGTAGAGCCAGCCCCTGAGCCCGAACCTCAGTTCAACGATTTTCATACCAAAATGCAGGAGAAGGCACAGGAGTTTATCGACTTTAAGCATGAGAAGAATTTCTTCGATTTTGAGGAGGATAGTATTGCTAGCACTGCCATAGGTGATGTTCTTACCGAAGAGGAAGAGGAGGCTCAGGCTGAGATAGAGAGGAAGAACGATATACTAATGGATTTTACCGCTGCTAAAGCTATTGTGTTCTCGGAAATTATCAAACCCAAATATTTTGCAACAGGAGTAAATAGCTAGTATTGTTTTTATTATAAAATAATCCGTATCTTTGCAACGGAAAAAGAGTTCCGATTTCTCGGAATTCTTTTTTATTTATTCTACTTATCAATAATGTTTTTATGCTATGTCGAATGTAACCTATTTAACCAAGGACGGGTTGCAAAAGCTTCAAAAAGAGCTTGAGCACCTACGAACAGTTGAGCGTCCGGCTATCTCACAAATGATTGCCGAGGCTCGCGATAAAGGCGACCTTTCTGAAAATGCCGAGTACGATGCCGCCAAGGAGGCGCAGGGTATGCTCGAGATGCGCATAGCCAAGCTTGAGGATGCCATTGCTAAAGCGAGGGTTATTGATGAGACTAAGATTGATATAAGCAAGGTGCAAATTCTCAATAAGGTAAAGCTTAAGAACACAACCAATAACTCCATGGTGGAGTACACCCTTGTACCCGAGAGCGAGGCAAATATTAAGGAGGGCAAATTATCCGTTGGCACTCCCATCGCTAAGGCTTTGCTTGGCAAGAAGAAGGGCGAAAAGGTTGAGGTAAATATCCCTTCGGGAGTGGTAACCTTCGAAATCATTGATATCTCAAGATAGATTAATACTAATCCTATGGCATCGATATTCTCAAAAATTGTAGCTGGCGATATTCCCTCGTACAAAGTTGCAGAGGACGATCGCTACTTCGCCTTTCTTGATATTAACCCATTGGCCAAAGGCCATGTGCTGGTGATTCCCAAGCAGGAGGTTGACTATATTTTTGATGTTGATGACAAAACGCTTGCCGACATGATGGTATTTGCCAAGCGCGTGGCTTTAGCAATCGAGAAGGTTGTAACGTGCAAGCGAATAGGTGTTGCCGTGCTGGGGCTAGAGGTCCCGCACGCCCATATTCACCTTGTACCCCTTAATCAGGAAACCGATATAAGTTTCACGAAACCAAGGGTGAAGCTAACAAACGATGAGTTTATTGATCTTGCGCAAAGCATTTCGGCAGCTTTGTAAAGCAATCTATCAATATCTACCTATGAAGCAGCCAAATGGCTGCTTTTTTTATTTGCATAAGCGTAATTTTTACTACATTTGGTACCAAGCAGATTTGATTGTTGTAAAACCCTAACTCGTAGCATCAGATGCTGGTTAAAACCTATGGCAGTGCAGTGCACGGCATAAAGGCAACTACAATTACCATTGAGGTAAGCGTTAGCCAGGGGATTAACTTTTTCCTTGTGGGCCTACCCGATAATGCTGTGCGAGAAAGCCAACAGCGCATTGTCACCGCATTTGAATCCATTAGGCAGAAGATGCCCAAGAAGCGGGTTGTAATAAATATGGCCCCTGCCGATATACGCAAGGAGGGAGCAGCCTACGATTTGCCTCTGGCGGTTGGTATTATGGCTGCATCAGAGGTTATCCGGCCCGATGAGCTGTCCGAGTTTGTTATTATGGGCGAACTCTCGCTCGATGGCTCAGTAAAACCCATTAAAGGAATTCTGCCCATTGCCATTCAGGCAAGGGAGGAGGGGTTCAAGGGGTTAATTGTTCCACACGATAATGCGCGCGAGGCAGCAGTAGTTAATAACCTGGAGGTGTATGGCGTTGAGAACCTTGGACAGGTAGTCGACTTTTTTAATGGCGATACGAAGCTCGATCCCTTTGTAGTTGATACCCGTGCCGAATTTATGCAGCATGCCAACGAGTACGAGGTAGATTTTTCCGACGTGAAAGGGCAGGAGAATGTTAAGCGTGCCTTTGAGGTGGCCGCTGCTGGCGGACACAATTTAATTATGATTGGTTCGCCTGGTGCCGGAAAAACCATGCTGGCCAAACGATTGCCCACCATTATTCCACCACTGACCCTTCGCGAGGCGCTTGAAACCACCAAGATTCATTCTGTTGCCGGAAAGATTGATAAGGATACCTCCTTGATGACCCGAAGGCCATTTCGTAGCCCTCATCATACCATCTCGGATGTTGCCCTTGTGGGAGGGGGAACGTACCCTCAGCCTGGCGAAATTTCCCTGGCGCACAACGGAGTTCTTTTTCTCGACGAGCTCCCTGAATTTAAACGAACGGTGCTTGAGGTTATGCGGCAACCCCTTGAGGATAGGGTGATAACCATATCTAGGGCGAAGTTCTCGGTGGAGTACCCCGCCTCATTCATGCTGGTTGCATCAATGAACCCCTGCCCTTGTGGATACTATAACCACCCCGAGAAGGATTGTGTTTGTTCGCATGGGGTCGTCCAAAAGTATCTGAATAAAATATCGGGTCCACTGCTCGATAGGATTGACATCCACATTGAGGTAGTGCCTGTTCCGTTCGAGAAGCTGGCCGAGGCTCCTCCGGCTGAGTCATCGGCCAATGTGCGCGAAAGAGTGGTTAAGGCGCGCGATATCCAAGCCGAGCGTTTTATTGAGTGGAAGGGCGTTTATTGCAATGCCCAGATGACTAGTAAGCTTATACGTAAGTTTTGTGTGCTAGATGCCGCAGGGATGGCGCTGCTTAAGAATGCAATGGAACGATTAGGCCTTTCGGCTAGGGCTTACGATCGGATTCTCAAGGTGTCGCGTACCATAGCTGATTTAGAGGGTAGCCCCGCCATAAAGCCCGAGCATGTAGCCGAGGCAATTCAGTATCGAAGCCTCGATAGGGATACTTGGATAGGTTGATTTTTTAGGCTTTATGAAATTTGGCTTTTTAAAAGTTAGTATGATAGCAATAAGAACTGTACGCAGATTTCTTTTTCTTCTGCTTGTGGCCTTCCAACTTCAAGTTGGATTAGCCCAAGATGGGAACCCTTTCCTTACGCATTACAAACTTCCCGATGGTGTAAGCAATCAGAATTGGGACTTTGTTCAGGGCGATAATGGCCTGATGTACATCCTTAACCGCAAGGGAATATTTTCATTTGATGGCTTACAGTGGGAAAACCTCAAGGTTATGGGAAGACCCATAGCCTTGGCCTATAGTAACGACTTGTTCTACTGTACCGACAGAGGTGTGGGCTACATGGATATTAGCCCCGAGGGCCAATTCCAAGAGCATCTCTTGATCCAATCGACAGATGAGAATTATTTTTACAAGTTTTGCCACCTGTCCGATGGGCTGCTTGTAGTATCACCAACAACTATTTGTAAGATAACAACTCAGCCGCAGATAAAGGTTGACACAATACACTTCGATGATCGGCCCCAGGTGTTTATCTCCGATTTATTTGAACTCGAGGGTGGAGTTTATCACATTCAGAATAGGGCCTTAATCTGCTTAAACAAGCCCGACGGAGGATACGAAATAGTTGCGGGATTGCCCATAGGTTTTGATATGACCTTCTCGTTTGTTCACTCAGAAAATGCTTACTTCGGTGCAACCGACAATAAGCTATACCGGTTTGATGGTGATAGGTTGACTCCATTTAGTTTTGACGATCAGGACTACATCGTGGCAAGTGTGCCCACAGGGGGAGTATCTGTTGATGACAAAACCTTTGCCCTGGCAACCCTTAACGGGGGAAGCGTTCTGGTAAATAGCAACGACGGTACTACAGCGTATACGCTCAATTACGTTAGTGGCCTGCCCGATGATGAGATCTATTCGCTGGGTAGAGATAGCGACAAAGGCTTATGGCTATCGCACGGTATGGGTATCTCACGAGCCGATTTGAACGTTCCTGTTAAATCCTATAGCTATTACCAAGGCCTTAGGGGAAATGTTCTCTCAGCTGCAATGTACAATAGCAAGCTGTACGTAGGAACCAGCGAGGGGCTGTTCTCCCTCGATGAGAAGCGCGACTACAAGGCCATTAGCGTGCCAATTAGGAGGAAAGTTAAACCTGCTGTGGCACAGCCCGACCCGGAACCTGCTCCCACAGCACCCGAGCCCGAAACCATTGAGAAGAAGAAGAGGGGCTTTTTGTCTCGATTGTTTAGCCGAGGATCTGATAGGCCTGAGAATATTGAGGTGCAGTCCAGTGGTCAGTATGTAGATGCGCCTGTACAGGAGGCGAAGGATCTACCACCGCAACGACGAACAATTTACCAGCTCCAATCGGTTACCCACCATTACGATCAGGTGCAGGCAGTTAAGGGTAAGGTTAAGCAGCTCCTTCCATACAACGGTAAACTTTACGTGCTATCAAATCTTGGGCTGTTTGAGGTTGATGATGGTAAGGTAAACCATATTGTACGAGACCTAAACCTAACCTTTGTTGAGCCATTGCCCGATAGCCCCAATAGTTTTATTCTTGGTGCAGATGGAGGGGCTTACCTTGCAACTAAGTTGCGTGAAGAATGGGTTTTGCACCCCTTAGTTGAAGGCTATAATGGCCAAATTGTGAGTGCAATAAAGTTCGACAACCAACGCTTTTTACTTTCAAGCGAGTTTGATGTACTATTAGTTACGCAACAACAAGCAAATAATTATGAAGTAACTAAGATTGCTATTCCTGGTACCCAATACAGCAACCCAATAGTAAGGTGGCATAAGGAAAAACCTTACGCTTTTAGCTCTAGCGGAGCATATCTTTTCGATGCTAGCATGAATACGCTAATGCTTGATGATGATTTTCCCATTCACGAAATTTCAACTATCATGTTTTAACCCTAAATAACCAAGCATTTTTTTTACAATTTTATTATTTATTTTTACCAACGGACAAACGACCGATGGTGACTGTTATACCGAAGGTTCA